>QKCJ01000063.1 GCA_003245715.1 bacterium | reverse complement strand
GCCTTGCGAGATTAATACCTCGACCTCACGAAGCTTGTTTAAAATCTGTTCTGCTGTTTAGCGTTTTGCTGCCATAATCTTTTCCTCCATTAAATGAGTCCAATTCTAACTCGAAATTTGGACTATTCCTAGGGGGAAAGGTCACCACGCTTCATGGATTTTCTTGATCACGCGCTTGCAATAGAAGATCAGAAGCTTATTCAGAAGTATGTCGGTCAGTGCCTCCTGGGTATCAACCTGACGCAGACCTTTCTTCTAATATATGGAACAACAGGTGGCGGTAAGAGTACTTTCCTCAATATAATTGAGAACCTCGTTGGGCAATCTAATTGTGCCCAGTTGCGTACCAAGCAGTTGGATCACCAGTTTGAGTTAACGCGTTTTATTGGCAAGACCCTCCTTACGGGTAAAGATGTACAGAAGGATTTTTTGAACCTGAAATCAGCCAGTTCTATAAAATCGTTGACTGGGGGAGACCTCCTAAGCGCAGAGAAGAAGTATGTGAGTGATGCGATAAACATAAAGGGGGAATTCAACCTTATCGTTAGCTCAAATGATCGCTTAAGAGTTAACCTGGAGTCTGACCGAGATGCATGGAAGAGGCGGCTGTTGATTGTAAACTTCAACCGCCCCTGTACTTCTAAGCCGATTCCGAATTTTGATCAGGTTTTGATGACAGAAGAAGGTGAAGGTATCTTGGCATGGGCAGTTGAAGGGGCGAAAATGTTACTTGTAGAGATTGCGGAAAAAGGTCGGATTGTCCTGTCAGACAGCCAGGCAGATCTGGTCGATGAACTGATTGATGAGTCTGATAGCTTGGCCGGGTTTGTCCGGACGCAGATTGAAAAAACAGATGTCTACCCGGACTATCTCCCAACCAGTTTAATCATTACACGCTATAACCAATATTGTCTTGAGAAAGACTGGTGCCCAAAGACTGAGGTGCAGGTGGGGCATGAGTTGCCTGCATTGATGGCAAAACATTATGGTGTGTCACGTCGGAACGATATTGAAACACATACCGGCACGGTTCGTGGTTATAAGTCTGTTAGATTTAAGCCATTTTGTTGATTTTACTTTGTTCCGTCCCTACAGGCGGAACAAAATTTCTTTTTAAACTTTAAGATAACCATGTCATATGTGCAGAAACAGTTATAATCTATTTGTGGGTATGGCATGGTTATTAAGGAGGTGACATTCATGTCATATAAGAAAATATATAAGGATGGTAAGCCAGTCAGGAAGGAGGATCGCAAGGACGGGAATTTGAAATACAAGTATAAGATCCGCTGCTACTCTGCTGGTGGTCGTGAGATCAACCGGCATGTACTGGCAATGAATGACCGGGAAGCTGCGCTGATAGAGCATGATCTGGTTACAGGCGACATCACCGGTGATACGCATTGGTCTGCTGCTGTTGAGAAGTTCTGCAAAGACCATGCGGTAATGCGAACAGACAGATATCTTGATGACGTCAGGAAAGCTGTAAGTCTTTTTGTTGCTAAGAAAGGTGACCTTCCGATTGAAGAAACACCAGCAGGTGTGATGGCCTCTTACTTAAACAGTATGTCTAATACACCACGGCAAGCAAATTTGCATCGTTCAATGTTGCTGTCGGTTAGCAGATATTTCAAAAAGAAGCTCTTGATTAAGTCTGTTCCGTTTGAAAGTGTACCAAAAATCGAGAACTATCCGCAGAAGAGGTATCCATTCACCGTTGAAGAGTATAATCGTCACTACGATGCTCTCAGCGAATATGCTAGGCCTATATTTATGTTTTTGGCTTTAAGCGGCTGCCGGGTTAACGCTGCTTGTTCATTAACAGAGGATGATGTAAACGGGCAACAGCTCAAGCTTTTCGAAAAAGGCATGCACGGTAAAAAGAAAGAGCGAATAGTTATCATCGATAGCTATTTGAATGAAGTGCTTCTCTGCGCGCGGAACATGAAAAAAAGCAAAGGATTAACCTCGAAGTTTGTTTTTGTCAACGCCCGTGGTAACCCCTGGAAGAACACAGCCCTTGGGCATAATGTGAAAAAAGCTTGGGAAAAACGAGGCCTAATCATTAAAGAGGCAGGGAGACCACATATACTTCACGAGTTAAGGCATGGTTATGGCACGATCGCCGGTCAGCTCAATTTTGGGTCCGACATGATCGCAGCAAGTCTAGGACACTCCTGTAGGCACACCTCAGAAATTTATGTGCACAGTGATGCAACAATGGCTTTTGAGGCAGGGACGTTAATACGCCCCAAAATTGCTGAGGCCTTTATCTCTGGTAAAGCTGTGTGAGATTAAGCAGCCTGATCTCTAGATTACTTAGGAACCCGTTTACGAGTCAGTTGCTCTGGATAGTATTTTTTATCGAAAATTTATCGCAAGGGACGTATAAAGCCATAACAATTAGTAGCACATAGTAACACTTTATAACCATTGGTAGCAACTATAAAAATTGACTGGCATTGACACTGTAAGTCCTTGTAGGTTAAGAAAAAAGGTCTTAACCCGTTATGGATTAAGACCTTTGATTTCTGGTACCCGCTGTAGGATTCGAACCTACGACCTACTGATTAAGAGTCAGTTGCTCTACCAACTGAGCTAAGCGGGCTAATGAGGTGTTTATTCTAGGGGAATCGTTGTTAGTGTCAATATGATATTTAAAAAATATAATAAAATTTGACATCCTATCCTATAACCTACATATTCATATCCTGTTGCACAAATATAATTATCCAGATTGCATGGTTTTTCTCTGTTTTTCTATTTGGTTATCATGGATTGATTCTGTATGTGTATGTTATTGATTTATGCTTTAGCTGAATATTTGGCGCTATATATGTGATCATATAACAACGTTCATTATTTTGTTTCATTAATAATAATATTTTTTACAGTTTCAGCCTTTTGTTGTCTCAAACATAAATAAAATTCTGCTTATTTTTTCCCTCCGTCTCTGTATAATAAACTTATTGGATGGCTATGGAGATTTGGCGGAATATTTATGCGCATTGCACTTTTTTTCATATTGGCAATCTTTTGGGGCGGCTTGGGGTTTTCAGCTGACAACAGTGGCATTGACTGGAATAAGCGTATTGATATTGATGTCGCCGGAGGCACTATTGGCGAGGCTATCAGCCAGATTACTCAGCAAACCGGTATAATAATCCTTCCCTCAAAACAGGTTAACGGCAAAAGTGGCGATGTCTGGAATGAGAAGATATACCTTCAGGGAAAGAAGATTTCATTACGTCAGGCGGTTGACTGGCTGGCGGCGATTATGGGTTGCCGTTATCATATCTCATCAGACCGCAAGATTCATTTTGATTATGGCTATGGCTGGGTTGATCGCCGGGACTTTGACATGATGTTGCGTAATGTCGAAAATGCGGTTGGCAAGGATCGGGATGTCCAGGCCTTTGAACGTATAATTGATGAAATTACTAAAATTCTTACTTTATTTGATTCCGCTTTTTATACTAGAATTGAAGAGCAGGGGGAGCAAATAAAGCTGGTTATCAATATGCCTGCTGCGCTGAAGAAGATATTTGAAACTGTTCTCGGTGACTTTGAGGTTAGCGGTGAAGCAATCGGCCTGAATAAGCCTTTGACTCTGCCTGCTGATGAGCGTGAATTAATTGCCAAGTTATACTCTCCGGTTATTGCCGCGTACAAGAAGCGGCCATTGCCTGAGGTCTTGTCTGATTTATCATTGCAGAGTGGGGTGAATATTTGCTTCGATCAGAATTTATTCCGCGGAGGAAAATATCCGGTTATCTCTCTTGATAAAGGAAAGATGACATTACGTGCCGCCCTTGAACAGATCGTTTTAATAACGCATTTTAAAGGTATTTCAATATCCCTTCCTAATTCTGTCTGGCTGAGTACATACCCGGGTAAGTGGGGGCATATGACGGGGCGTGAATTTTTATGGGGGGGCAATACCGAGGTTCGTTGCTACAGTCTTAATGGTGTGTCACCGCAATTAATTGAAGGCAACTATCTTGCTTATCAAATCAAGATGAAGGTTTCTCCGCAGTCTTGGCTTGATCCGTTGGCTTCGGTAGTATATCATCAGGTAAGTAATAATCTGATTGTTGTGGCGGGAGCGGATGTTCAGTCGGATGTTGAAAAGGCTCTGCGCCGTTATGTTGAGAAGGCAAGGAATAAGAAGTAATGATTGATATTGTCGAGGGAAAGCCTGAGAGTATTGTTGCGGCCTTTAGTTGCAGCCGCCGTCTGGCAACGCGTATTTCTACATTATATACTCGGAAAATTGGCGTGACCCATCTGATACTTGAAGAAGCGATGTCTTCAGATTTACTGCTCTCGTTTCTGATGGAAAAAGAACTTCTTAAAACTGAAGCCCCACTTGAAGTGTTAAATAATCTTCTTGCTGGTGACGAGTATTCTGAACTTTCCGATGATATTGCTCCGGTTGTCGTTGCACAGGCAGGCTTTTTTGTTATCGCCGCAGAAGAAGAAACCTTGTTGCTTGATTCCGGTACTGAAGACTCTTCTCGGCAAAAAGCACAGTCGCAGACAGGCCTTGAGAGGGTTAGCGAAAAATCATACATACCTTCGCATAATAGCCCGGTTGCAGATTCCGACCCGTCTTTTTCTGTTAGTGCCGCATTCAGTGCGTCTGAACTTGCCAGAATTAAAGTTAATATTTTTGCCGGGGCTTCCAGTGTGGAAAAAGTTTCTGCACTGCGGCAGTTTGCCTATTCTGACGCTCCAACCCAGATCAAGCTTGATGTTTTTATGAAAGCGCTTGCCGATGAGGATTCGCAACTTCGTACCGCCGCAATTAACGCACTACGACAGAGCGGGCTGCCTGCAGAGTTTACTGATACCCTCAGGCTTTTTTCGCAGGAGACAGAGACTGATGTTGCTGGTGTGCGACTGGTTGAAATACTGCCCGGCCTTGATAATCTGGCGGCGAGGTCTGCGTTACTGATGCTTGCCGGATGTTTTCGTGATCCGGAATTTTCATCACACAAGTCTGTCCTTAAAACTATCAGTGGAGTAGTGCCGTTTATTGGGGGGGATGATCCTGCTCTTCTGACAGATTTTATTGCCCTTCTTCAGGAAAAACTCTTTGCCCTTAAAGGAAAGTATCTTGAAATTTTCCGCGAAGCATTTTCGGTCTTTGATAAATTGTATTCAGGCGCTGTTGTTAAAAAACTGTCTATGGAAATATTGTCAACAAATTCTGTCTCTTACCGGTCATTGCTTCTTGATATTTTAAGCGGCCTGCCAATCCCTGAAAACCTGACCCCACAACTTCAGGCGATAACTCTTGAAACCGTTTGCAGTCTCAATGTTGAGGATCGTTCGTACCGAATTCTTCTTAACTTCATTACAGAGAACCCTGACTACGGCCTTCAGGCTATGGCCGGTAAAATAAAAGAATGCGATGTTTCGCATCAGCGTTCGTTTATTCGCTATTTTGACAATTTGCTCCATAGTGCGAAATTGAAAGCCCTGACAGTTGAAAGTATTTCCTCTTCATGTCTCGAGCTTTTGCGCTCTTCACCGTTGCAGCTGCGCGCTGATATTATTGAGACCCATGTGTTGTGCCGTGATGATATATCTGAGGATATCCGTCGCGAGGCAAGTATCCTGCTGCTTCATAATTTGCATGATTATGCACATTGGCCACTTTCTGATTACCTCGAGAATTCTTTTGTTTCTCTCGGTGCTCCCGCGATCAAACCACTTTTACAGGCTGTCATTGAGCAGAAGAATAATCCTGAGTCCGCACTCCTGACAAAAGCGCTCGGCCGCATAGGTGTGCAGTATTCGGGTGAGTATGATAATGAGCTTGGCGAGAAAATTTTGCGCGAGCTTTCACAGCTGACCTACTCCGATAATAAAATAATGGACTCCCTGCATATTTCAATTGGCATGCTTGCCTCTAGGGGTGGTGTTGCTGTGCCGGTTAATGAAATGGTAATCCGCACCTTGCTTTCTCGGTTATGCGGTTCTTCCAAGGACGCGCCAATTATTACAGCTCTTGGTTATGCTGCGGCCGGTTCTGTTTCTGATATGAATTTACTGAAGACAATCTTTGGCATCTGCCGCAACCATCTTGAAACTGAACAGTCTGAACCGTCACTGACTGTCGATATTGTTGATGGTGAAGAAGTCTTTAATATGGGCGATGAGGTTGGGATCTATTCCGAGCTTATTCCGGCGGCTGTTTCAGCACTTGACTATATTGTCTGTGCGCGGGTTACCCCTGATGATATGCGCGAGGAGATGATTAATTTCCTGCTTTCCCTATGGGCGCGCTTTAAAGAGTTGCAGGTTTCCTGGGGGCTGGTCAATGTCACACGCCTGACTGATTCTTTAGGCCATATCGGATCATGTGAGTTTATCACTGACCGTAAACGTGTTGAAATCGCTTCAATGCTGCGTCGCCGCGCTTCACAGGTTTCTGTACTTGACGCGTTATCAAAAATAGTCGCGGTTCCTAACCGCCTGCCGCAGTTTGACCGTTTGGCTGCGGCTATTGTTCTTAAGATTATGGAACTTCTTAATTCCGGTGCGGAATTGTCTGTTGAGGATCATGAGTTTTATCTGCGAATTCTGGTTCAGGCAGCCATGCGGGGGCGGCTGGAGGTTAAGAGTGGCAGCGTTGAGAGGCTTTGGCTGAGAATTGTTGATGTCATTTTCGCTGGCTTGCGCCATGGGATTGCCGGTTCAATGAAAAATATAAATAAGCTTTTAAATAATTCTTCAATACCTGCCGAGATTTTAAATGTTATCCGGCAGAACCTTAAAGTATTTACCGTTATAGCCAGAACCTGAAGCTTTTAAATAAATGACAAGACAAGATTGTTCCCGCCTTGCCATTTTAATTATTATCAGGTTTTACAATCAGCCAGCGTAATCAAGGCCAATATCAAGGGCAGGGGCGCTATGGGTGATTGCACCAACGGAAATTCTGTCAATTCCGCTTTCAGCAATCGCTTTGACTGTATTAAGATTAATTCCGCCCGAGGCTTCAAGTTTGGGACGTTTTTTATTTTCTTTTGCTGAAAATGAGTCGCACATCTCAACCGCCTGTCTGAGCATATCCGGTCCCATATTATCAAGCAGAACGTAATCCGGTTCTTCCGGCAGGACTTCTTCAAGCTGTTTTAGCGTGTCTACTTCAACCATAATTTCAAGGTCACAGTTTTCACGGGCAATTCGTACAGCAGCAGCAGTGTCTGGAATGTGAGCTAGGGCCAGATGGTTGTCTTTAATCAGTACCATATCATAAAGTCCCTGACGGTGATTGTTTCCTCCGCCGTCAACCACAGCCATCTTCTCAATTGCGCGGTGACCGGGTTTGGTCTTTCTGGTATCGTAAATTCCGGCGTTTGTATGTTTGGTCAGTTCTACATATTTGCGCGTCTCCCTGGCAACTCCGCACATATGCTGGAAAATATTCAGCGCCAGACGTTCTCCGGTTAGTACCGAACGGGCCGGACCGCTTATGTGAACAAGTTTATTGCCTTTGGTAAAAGTTTCGCCGTCGTTTTTAAGCGTTGTCAGTTTAACCTGCGGATCAATTTGCCTGAACAGGTGTTCCAGAACTTTAGTGCCTGAAACAACGCCGTCTTCGCGTGCCGTAAAGTTTGCACTGAGGGTTGATTCCTGGGGTGCAAGCGCCAGAGTTGTCGCGTCGCCCGGGCCGACATCTTCAGCGAGTGCAAGCGCAATTAGTTGGTCAATCTGCTGCCATGGGTCTATATCGAATTTCATAAAAGTTCCTTATTGATGGATATTTAAATTATACTTTCGTAATCGTTATGGTGTGTGCGGTTGCCTCCGTGATACTGCGCTACAACCAATGCTTCTTTGGCGCGGCAGATAAAACTGGCAAGTGAGAGTGATTTTGATTCGGCAAAAGTACTTACTCCAGCCGAAACAGTTATCGTTGTACTTTTGTTTTGGTCATCAATAATCGCAAGATTCTGGATTTTCTGGCGTAGTCTTTCGGCGAAAGCGACCGACATTTCAGAGTCCGAATCACGCATGAATAAGAGCATTTGAGAACCGCCAAATCTGGCCAGAAGATCTTCTTCTCGTTTTGATTTGGTGATTATTTCAGCGACTCCCTTTACAAGAGCCAAACCATGACCTTCTCCATATGAGTGCAGGATTGTCTGATAGTAATCTATTTCAATCATTATCAGACTGATTGGATAATTATGCCTTAAGGCATAGGCAATCTCAATAGACGTATGGTCTTCAAAAGCCCTGAGGTTAAAAGCCCCGGTCAACTTGTCGGTAGTTGCCTCTATATATTTTTCTTCCTCATCCGGGCTGTATAATTCGTCATTTTTATCAAGTATGAACACTGATGAGCCAAGCTTGATTATATTTTTTACAGAAATTATTTTCTGGCTTGAGACATGGATGTCATTTACAATAACCGTCCCTGAAATGACATTCAGTGAAACAGAATCTCCCCGACAATTAATTTTACATTTGCCCGTTGCATCAGGGATATTAATATTGCAGTCAAGAATCCCCAGCGTAAGACCTTTGGGGGGAATTGCGATTAATCCTCCAGGTTCCTGACCTTCCACACATATCAGGTAATATCCTTGCGGGCCATACATTCTCAGGTGATCCTTGTTTAACGGGCGATAAAAAAGATGGCGATAACAAAGAGTATGAGGAGTGTAATTACCAGTGGTATGGCTACAATGTTCTTCCAGGGGCTGTAGCCTTTGAGCCAGTTGTTGCTTCCGGAAATTTCCTGCTCTGCTTTAATTGCCTTCATGTAGTTTTCCTGGGTCTTTTTCAGTTGGCATACACGACATATATTGCCACTGATTCCAATGACCTGATTGCCGCATATTTTACATTTGGGGATTTCAGGTAAATTTTTAGCCAATGTCTGCTCCTGTCAGGATAACTGTATTATTTTCAAAGAAGATATATGATATTTTGCAGGATTATTACTCTGTGTCAAGTCATTTAATCGCGTATTTGGAGTTATGATGCGTTATGATATTTTTTATGGCATCAATGAATCTCAGACAAAAATCATCACTTTTGCATAGGGCTGAAGCCAATAATTTGCGTCGTATCGCGGAATTATCAAAATTGTTATTATTTGCAAGCTCAACAGCTTTTTGTATATATTCTTCCGGTGTCATCGCAATATTGCTCTCCAGACCGCAGGCAAGGAGGATACTGGCGCCGACTCTTGAGTGGTGTGATTCACCGGCAAGTGTCATAGCCTGTCTTCCCATCAGCAGGGCTTCGCAGGTTGTAGTTGTCCCATTATAAGGGAAGGTGTCAAGTGCAATGTCAATTTCGTTATAAGTATAAAGGTGCTCCCGGAAGTTTACGGTCATCGGCCTGAGGATTAAGCGCTCAGGATCAATCGAGAAATTTTTAGCCCTGCGCAGTAAAATATCAACCGTCGCGCTGTCTTCAAGTCCTCTGGATTTAAGCAGGATTTTACTGTTATTAACGCGCCTGAGAATTTCGCCCCAAAGCTGTAAGGTCAGGTCACTGATTTTAGCCAGAGCGTTGAAAGAGCCAAATACTGTTTCTTCACCAGTTTTTTTTGAGATATCAGGATAGTGCGGTGGCGGGGTATAACAGATAAAAGGTCCAGGCATATAAACCAGACACTCACTGCAGAACTGCTGCGACTGCTGAGTATCGGTTACATTATCGACCAGCCTGTAGACGTTCCCGCTTAGGCCGGTTGTATCGGGATAGCCAAGCCAATTGATTTTGATCGGACAGTTGGTCTGCGCAAAAAGTCTGAGACGGTTATTATCGGTATGCCCAGAGAGGTCAATCATAACATCAATATTATCCTGCGCGATTAACATTTTTGCGTTAAAATCATCAAGGGTGCGGATGTTATGCCATGTATTGTCAAAAGATTTGAGGTGATCTGAAATTTGATCGTCGTAAGGGTTATTTGAATAGACAAAAATTTTGAAGTTATGCTGTGGCAATTTATCAAGCAGTGGTTCAATAAAAAAAGCTACTGAGTGTCTGCGCAGATCACCCGAGAGAATCCCAATTTTTATCTGACTGGCGGTATCAATAATCCTGAAATTATCTGGTGTTTGTTTGGCAGGAATAAACATTTGAGCCCATTTCTTTGTAAGTCCAAAAATTTCTCTCTGCTCAATCCCTGACAGGTAGTGCATATGTAGCAGGATATTACTGAAGGCGCTTTCATTTTCAGGTTGCAGCTTTAGACACTTTTCAGAACATTCAAGTGCATCCACTACCCGCCCCTGAGCTATCAGGTTATTAGCCATATTAAGATATGTTGTCGGGTTTTGCGGAATAATTTTCGCTGACTGTTCGTAATGCTCTTGCGCTTTTGAGGTGGCGCCGGTTTTAGCAAGGATATAACCATAAAGGCCATGCCCGTCCGCGGAATCCTGATTTAACTCAAGTGCTTTTTGCACAGCGTTTTTGGCCTCGTTCCACTTTCCCTGCAGGCTGTAAACCGTCGCTGCGGTGATGTAAGATGATTCTTCGCCTGAGTGGATACTTAAAAGTTTTGAAGAGATATCTTCAGCCTTTTGATAAGAGCCGGTGTAAGCATAACAGCGGGCGAGGGGATAGAGCAGGCTGTCATCATCTGGGCTCATTTGCTTGGCATTGAGTAAATGCTCAATGGCCATCTCATATTGTTTCAGGTTCTCATATGATTGTGCAGCATATAGATGAATTTCTGCCGAATCCCCCTTAATCATTTTAACTTTTTCAAGTGCAGGCAGCGCAAGTTCAGGGCGGTTCATTCCGATCAGTGCCATTGAAAGGTACAGCCAGCCCTGACCATCATTCGGGTTTAGCTGCAAAGATTTTTCAAATGCAGTTGCTGCATCATTATATTTTTTCAGTTTTAGCCGGCAGCGCCCGAGATTATAAAAAGCATCTCCAGCCTCTGGCGCAAGTTCAGCCCCAAGCGTAAATTGAACCTCAGCCGCGTTAAGGTCGCCTGTCTCCATTAGGGAAAGGCCGTAGTTAATATGTAATATTGGGGAACGGACACCCCGCTGCTCAGCTTGTGCAAAAAAAGTGACCGCTTCAGAATGATTTTGCCGCTGGCATTCAATTACGCCCAGATACATTAATGCTTCAGACAAAGACGGATTTTCACTCAAAGCCAGCTGATATAAGCTGTACGCATCAACCAGATTGCCGTTCTGGTGTGCTGTCATGGCTTGTTGAAATATCGTTTTTTCGTTCTGCATTTTATCCTGTCAAAAAAAATATCGCAATAATCAGAACTTTAGTTTCAAACCCTCACCGGAGTTGTTGCTTTCATCATTTTGAGGTGCGTTTGTTTTCGGTTTACTTTGCGTTGTGCCGAAATTAAGGTTCAGACCGCTGCTATCTGATGTTTCCTTTTCCTGTACTGCTGCTGGCGCCTGTGCTTGAACCGGGGCAGGAGAGGTAGACACTTGATTACCAGAAGGAGCAGTTACTACTGCAGGCTGCTCGTTACCGAGGTTCATGAAATTAAGCTTCAACCCGTCAGAACCGTTTTGCTCTGTTGTGCTATTGAAGTTAAGTGAAATTGCCGAACCGGCTCCCGGTACGGTTGGCGCAGGTTCAAAGATTTTTGCGGCAACTGGCGACTCTTTACAGAAGTTGCGCCACGTCTCACGCATCGCCATTTCAAACTTGTAGGCAAAAAATTTCTCATTACGCAGCGGGCTTGACTGCAGTCGCTCGCGCATCGTTGAGCGCAACTGCTGCAGTAATTCAATGTTTTGCGACAATGCCACCGCTGTATTGACAAAATCTTTCGGGGTGTGTTTGGCCAGATCCGCAAGCCCAACATTCTTGAGAAGACTTTCACCGACAAGCGAAGCATGAGTGCAGCCGCTCATTGAAATAACCGGGACTCCCATCCATAACGCTTCAACAGTAGTCGTTGTACCGTTGTAAGGGTAGGTATCAAGGCCGATATCAACTCTGTTATAGGTCCTGAGGTGGTCGGATATTTTCGAAGTTTTGCCGAGGATTTCCAGCCGGTCTTCACTGATGCCGTGATTGGCGAATTTCTTGAAAATTTCTCCTCTGAGCCAGTCGTCATTGAGACCGAGAGCTTTAAGAAGAAGCCGGCTCTCGGGCGCATTTTTAAGTATCTCACTCCAGAGGAAGATAGTCTCTTCGCTTGCTTTGGCAAAATTATTAAATGACCCGAAGGTTATATAGCCGTTTTTGAGTACCGGTGACTCCTCTACATCCGGTGAGTCTGGAAACGCACCATAACAGTGGAAACCGCCCTGAAAACGTATGAGCCGCTCTGAAGAGAATTTTTCGGTTCCCGGAGGGTCGCAGACCTCATCGGTTATGCGGTAATCCATGCATTGCAGACCTGTGGTGTCAGGGTAACCAAGCCAGGCAATCTGAACAGGCGCGGGTTTTTTGCAGAATATCGGCAGGCGGTTATCTGCGGTATGTCCGCCAAGGTCTATCAGAATATCAATCCGGTCGCGTTTGATTATTTCTGCGGCCTGGTCATTGGAAAAACGCAAAATATCACGCCATTCAGTACACATGCCCTTGATTGTCTCTGTGAAAATGTCAGGCGTTTTGACACTGGCGTATGCGATAATCTCAAGTTTCTGGCGGTCATAGTTGCGTATGAGCGGGTCAAGAAAATATGCGCATGAATGCCGCCGGAAATCGGCCGATACCAACCCGACCCTGATTCTCTTTTCCGGGTCTCTGGGGTTTGCGTACTGCGGTGGTATTTTCGGATAGAATTTCTCCCTGTACATTTTGTCATAGTTACTGTGCATCTGCCAGAGCTCTTCTCGCGAGGCCTGAGCAAGGTAGTGCATATACAGAAGTATGTTACTGTAGACAAGGTGGTTGGTTGGGTTGAGGGCTAGAGACTGCCTTGCTGCTTCAAGCGAGTCTGCAACTTTGCCCTGGGTTACGAGAATATTTGAGAGATTCTGGAAATGCTCTGCGGAATTTGGGTTTAGCTCAATTGCTTTTCGCAGGCACTGTTCGGCTTCTTGTGAGCGTCCCAGAATATTAAGCGCGTAGCCCTTAAGCATCCAGACATCATCTGCATCAGGTTTGATATCAAGCGCTTTGTCAAACCATTCGACCGCCCCCAGTGCATTATTCTTGAGACAGCTGATCCCTCGTGAAGAGTAAGCGCTGTAATACTGTGGATCAATCTTCATTACTTTCTCGAAGTAATCTTTACTCTCTTCAAATCTGCCACAATCGGTGAGCATCCGCCCCATACCAAGCAGTGCCTCTATACAGTCTGGCTTGATGTCAATTGCTTTTTTGTAATATGCCTCTGCATCATTAATTCTTCCAGCGTCTTTGAGAACGTTTGCGTAGTTATAGAGAATAGACGGGTTGTTCGGGTCGGCATCAATTGCCTTCTGTGCGTATGCGAGACCTTCATCATACTGGTAAAGCCGTACCAGACACATTCCATACCCGCAATTGGAGCGTGGATCGTTCGGGTTTCTCTCAAGAATCTTTTCAAAGTAACCCTTGGCTTCAGTGTACTGCTTGTTGTCCTGATAAGAGCAGGCAAGCTGAAAGCGTATTAGGTCATTATCCGGCGCAAGCTCAAGAGCGCGGGTAAGATGTGTTATTGCTTCTTTATATTTCTTGAGCTGATAACAGGAATTACCCATATAAAAATGAGGTTCATAAATATTCGGTACAAACTCCACAGCCTTGCTGAAAAGAGCATAAGCTTCATCAAAACGTTTGAGAAAATAAAGGCTCATTCCCGCATTAATCAGGTAGCTCTCATCATTAAGACCGAGATCTCTGGCCTTATTCATGTATTCAAGAGCGCGGTGAAAATCTTTTTTGGTATGCTGGATTGCGCCAAGATATAACCAGGCCTGAGCGTGCTTGGGGGCTTTCTCTACGATCTTCCGGTACGCCGCTTCCGCCTGGGCAATCTGCCCTTCCTGATGTATTTTAAAGGCGGCGGCAAAATCCATACCCGCAAAAGGTTTAGAGTGTCCGCCTGTATATTTTTTAGTGACGCGTTTCTTCTGTTTTTTCTTCTTAGCCATACCATGTCCCGTAATCAGCCCGGTAATAAAAAAATCTGCCTGTAAATATTACAGGCAGATGTATAATACATATTCAAGGAGGCGGAATCAACTTCTTTCGGAGGAAAAAGTCCATGATATATCAAGATTAACAAGAAAAACAGGATAAAGGCAATATTTACGCCTGCATATCCAGAGTAATACCAAGGAAATCTTCAATACGATCCATGACCTTTATCATTTCCTCAGAGGGGAATGACCTTAGGATTTCATTGGTTTCCTGGTCAACAATCTGCACCTGAGTATGTTCGCTGTTAAGAGAGACATTAAAACGTACTCCCTTACTTGCCGGTGTCTGTTCTTCCAGAATCCTGGCAATTTTTTCAGCCCTCCGTTGTGCCTCATTCTCTTTAAATAACTGAGCGGCACTGGGTTTGTCGGCCTGAGCGGCGGTTACTTCCTGCTGGTGTTTGACTGATGCTTCTTTCTTGTTGCTTTCCTGTACTAAATGTGGCCCGTTAAGGGGCATTGCCAAATTTTGAGTATCCATAACAATTCCTCCGTGAAAACATCTACTTCCTCCTTGAAGTGCAGAAAATCTGCGTTAAACATTTGGTAACTCTGCCGGCGGGCAAGGGGGAACAAGACCCGCCGGTAGACGTTACACTTTTATTATCGGTCGTCAATTCTCGTGATTTAGAAAATTTTCAGGAAAAATTATCCGATCAGTGAGAGAACTGACTGCTGCTGGGCGTTTGCTTGCGCCAGCATTGAAGTACCGGCCTGAACCATGATCTGGTTCTTTGAGAACTCGGTAGTCTCGGCAGCCATATCGGCATCACGGATGTAACTTTCAGTCTTGGTGATGTTTTCAATGGCAACGTTGAGGCTGTTGGCGTTGGTCTGGAGCATATTTGACTGGAATGCACCAATCTGCGCCCGCAGCTCAGAGACGTCCTTAATTGCATTATCAATAATATCCAGCGCCTTCACAGGATCGCTGCCGAGGCTGGCAACACCACCTGAAAGCAGGTCATTGATTGAAAGGTACTTCTCGCTCTTGAGCGAGCTGTCATCATCAAATCTGTCATAGAACTTTGTTACACCAAGCTCAGTAGCTGTCATGTTCTGCAGTGAGAAGACCGTACGTTCCTGGTCGCCAGCACCTTCACCAAGCTGGAACTGCATGCCCCCAGCCCAGTCACTGAGTGTTTCTGTTGTACTCTTGAGAGCGTGAACAATGTAGTTGTCATCGTCATCATTCATGCGCCCGGCACGAGAACCCCAAGCACCCTCGTCATAACCTACAGCGGCAATGGTAGTACAGCCAAGGCTTCCTTCATTGAAGACTAAAGTTGCTTTGGTATCAAGATTTGCTACTTCACCAGTTATTCCATCCAGTGTTACTTCCTGCCCGTTCAGTGATATGGTGGCATCCCTTCCGTACTCAGTCCAACTCGTTCCAGTCAGACCGGCATCCAATAGCTGAGCACCATCCTGCTCAGTATAATGGCTCCAGAGCGCACCTTCCGATGCCTGTAAACTTACATACTGGTCTGAGCCGTATTCATCAGCAGAGATACGTACACCAAGATTTGTAAATTCTATTGTAGAACTGCTGATTTCAAGATTCTGAGTAATACTTTCAAAATTAAGGGTGCCATAAAGCCCTGAAGTAGGACCGTTTTCGCCTAGCTGTGTTCCGTAGAGACGGACAGCGCTGGCATTTGTTCCCAGAGTAAGGTCGCCACTTTCAGCAACAAGGTCTTCATCACGCATGCGCGAATCTTTGTAGACATAAACGTTACTTGTTCCGCTTGAGCTGAGGCTGGCTTTGATAAATACCTTGCCTGTGTCACTGGTGTTTTCACCAAGCTTTACGCCACTGAGGAATGATCCGCCGATTGTGAAGTATGAAGAAGAGGTTCCTACCTTTGCGTCGGTAACGAGGTTGGTCATGTTGATACCATCACCAAACTGTCCGCTACCTGATGTTGCGGTATCTTCATGCATGACACCGAGCTGGATGGTTGTTGTTGCTCCGGCAGTCAGTGTGTTTGAACTGAAGGTGAGACCGAGGCCGCTAAGTCCAGAGTTATTGGCTGCAATAACAGTAGTCGCACCAGAGGCTGAAGTAATGTCACCTTCTGCCACCTTCATGGTCATTGCTTCATCCTTGAAGATTTCATAGGAATCGGCATCAATCATCTTAAGGTAAACACGACCGTAACCGTCAACGTTCTGGCCAAGTTTGATTTTGCTTGCATCACTGACCTGGACTGAGGTAACACCCAAGGTTGAAATTTCACCAAGTGAGTCACGGTTGTAGGCGTCAGCTGTTCCTGTTGCGTGCTGGCTGGTTAATGCAATAGAAGTTACTGCAGCATTGGCAACGCCATTTGTACCTGAAACGGTCGTATCGCTGTCGAAAATCAGGGTTGCTTTTACACCGGTGGAATCTGTGACACTGTTAATTGAGCTTACCATTTCCCCAAGGTGGGTACCATTGGCAAAACTCATTGTACGGCTACCCTCATTACCGGTGATGGTAAAGGTCTGATCCTTGCTTAGGGTATAGTTCTTGCTTGCTTCAGTACCGGTATAGCCGGTGTTGACCTGAGTTGCGGCAGAACCTGATTTGGTAATCTCAAAGTAGGCTTTCTGTGCTTCATTGCCGTTATCAACCTGGCTGCCGCCTGAGGTGGTTTCGCCTGAGAAGTTGATATTGAGTGAGAAACCGTCCTTCTTGAAGATCTGACGGATATCTGAAAGTCCTTCATCTAGAAGTTTGTGGTCGCGGGCATCGGTAATTTCAACAGATGAAGAGTAGGTCAGCTGTTTGTTGCCGTTGAGCAGAAACTGGTCAGAATATTTTGAGGTACGGGCGATACGGTCGAGAGTCTGGACTGAACTGTCTACTTCAGCCTGGTCGGCTGCGACCTGTTCCGGCGAGGTAACGCCGCTGTTAGCGGAGTGGATGGCAAGCTGGCGCATCTTCTTGAGAATACTGTTCATCTCATTGAGAGAGCCTTCGGCAATACCAAGGACATTGTTAGCTTCCTGTGTGTTCTGAACTGCGCGCTGAAGGCCGGCGTTCTGAGCACGGAGCTGTTCGCTGATGACAAGACCTGACGGGTCGTCTTTACCGGTGTTGATCTTGTATCCGCTGGAAAGTTTTTCAAGTGAACCACTCAGGGCACGGTTGTTGGTGTTAAGGTTGCGCTGAGTACTCAAGGCGTTTAGATTGTTAGCAACGATCATAGGCATAGTGAATTTCCTCCATGAAATTCGAATTAATTAGGCTTTGGCGGATTCCTTTCCGCCGCGAGGCTTAGCTTCCATGCACGGTGCCCCGGATTACCGTTCTGCTTTTTTTACCTGGCGCGCAGGGGGGCAGATTAACCCCTGCTCATAAAGCTGCAACCTCCTTTCTTATCGGACCATCCGACTGCGAATTTTTGACACTTTACAAGGCGTAAAACAAGTACGGCCATTCCAGGCAAGAATTAACCGTACATCGTTATTTACGGACGTTGCTTCACTGACTTTAATAAAAAATAAAAAAAATACGATTTTTCTGTTTTAAATAGTTGCCGGCAAAGGCTTTATTTTATAGAAAAACTTTCACAAAATTTTCTGTTAAAGTCATTGTCCGATATAAAATTTAATATTATCGGACGTAGGTGGACGGGTAAAGCGGGTCTTTTGTTATTGGTTGTGGTGCTTGTTTTGTTGCTTTCTGAGAATGTTTTTTAGGTATATAATAAAAAAAGGCTACCTGGCAGGCAGCCGATACCCGTGCCGGGCGCGGTTAGAGAATAGGATTATTGATTTCTGGTTATTCCTTAGCCTTAAGAATTAACGTAACATCATAAGAAACCGGTGTAATACGTTTGATCTTGCCTTTTTCGTAGTCATCCATTTCTACTTCAGTTATGAACTCTGCAGGTAATTGATCCGGTATAATCTTAAAGCCGCCTGACTCGCTGGTGTAGGGGCTAGGTTCGAAATAGGCGAGGTTAAGCAGTGATTCAGGGTTATAGATAAGCGTTGCTATTTCACCTGTCAGGTCGGATACCAAAACATTTTTCCCTTGGGCATTTTTTGTGAAACGTGAGCCGGTAAAGGCGAAGTCGATAATTTCCGGTTGTTTATTGTCTTTACGCGATCTGAGCAGGCTTGCCAGAGGGGCGGATTTTTCGTTTCCGGCTTTGTCTTTCCAGATGACTGAAATATTCACCATCGCCGGCATATCCGCCGGATAACTTTCAGGTTTACCGATTTTTTCCAGCAGCAGTTTCGGCAGCGGTCCAGGTCGCAGGCCAAGCAGAATCAGTCCGACCTGAATATGTGTCGGATTTGCAATGGTTGTGAAGAGCGTTTCATAGTCTTTTTCCTTACCGCGGAAAAGTATGAATTCGATAGGCGCATTTCTCCAGCCAAGGGCGTTTGAGACCGTAGCCTGAACCCTGATTTCTTTTTTTGCCAGGTCGATTTCTACGCCCGGATATTTCACCAGTGTCTTTTTACCGCTTACTTCACCGGCAATAAGACTTGGAATAATATGCGCCGCAAGTAAAATCAGTATGATTTTTTTCATGTGATTACCCGTTATTCAAAAGAAAAAACTATTTATCAAACCGTGAAAATAACCGAAGCATAGCCGACAAACATATCCCCGTCATCCCTTGGCATAACCTCAAGGCTTGTGCGGTGGGAGAGCACCTTGCCTTCTTTACATCCTGCGAGTCTGGCAAATTCGGCAGTAGCCGCAAGCGCACCCGCACCACAGGCATTATGATTTAACTTGGTTTCCGGAATGATTTTGGCTGACTCAAGTTCACATAGCATTTTCAGGAGTTTCCGGTCATTCTCCTTGCCCCACTCATGCCCGGCCACGCCCCCGCCTGCCGGTGCAAAACCATACGCCGCGCCGTAATGTGTCAGGTCGCTACTGGCAACAACTGCGATTTCATCAAGACGATTTTTGCAGCAATCATAGAGTTCTCTTCCGAAATTCACCGCATTCGCTGACGGTGCGACAGCAATCGGGACAATTTTCACATTATCAAAGCACTGCGCAACAAACGGGATCTGCAATTCAATTGCGTTGTCACCAAAATGTGGCTGGGGCAGGTCAACCGCGCAGGTTGTTTCGGTAATTTTCTGCGCCAGATGTGCGTCAACCTCAACATCCCCAACCGGTGACTCCCACACCCCGTCAGGCCAGACCGCCGGAAGATCAAGGGGCATGGTATGGACAGCCCCGAGTATGATAATCGTTTTAAGATTTTGCGCTCTGGATTTTCTGAGCGCAGAAAAAGACAAACCCGCAATTGCACCACTGAATACATATCCCGCATGCGGCACTACCGCTGCAATTACCTTACCCGGAATGTCTGAACTGGAATCTGAGGTATACTCATCGATTTCCCGTTCAAGTTCGAGCCTGTTAGCTGTGTACCAGCTGCCAGCTTTCTCCGCCTTCCTCTTCAGCATGATTTTATCCTGTAAGTAAAGCCCACAGACAATATGCCCCGTAAATCAGTAATGCCAGACCCAAGGTGAAAAAAAGCTTTTTGCGCTGCCCGTGCCATTTAGCGAATTCTTCACTTTTCATGTATTCTTTGATATAGTTAAGCGACAGTGCCAACAGAAAAATCCCGCCGACAAAGCACGCAAAAACAATATAGCCACCAATGTCGTGCATAATATTATTTAACCCTTGAGCCCGGCAAGGAGGTTCGCCAGAAGTTTGAGTGTAATGCCCAGCCCCGTACTTTTCAGGATATATTCATTGGCGCCAGACCCGCGTGCGGCCATTATAATCCGGTCATTGTTAACATTGCTGATAACGGCAATTGCCGTCTCTGAAAACATCGGCAGCGCCCTGGCGTTTCTGATAACCTGAACACCGTTGATATCGGGGAGTTTTACCTCGATAACAATAAGGTCATAACGCGACAGTGATGCCGATTTTTCCTTAACCAGTTTAATGCCTGTCTGGCCTGAATCTGTCTCCATAACCTTCATGCCCAGATTTTTCAGGGCTGTGCCGATCGTCTGCCGGAAAGCGAAATTATCGTCAATAATCAAGGCTTCCCGCCCTTTAAATACCGAGATATCAACCCCGCTGAGTGAATTGGCAATGGAGGTGCTGCCGGTGTTTGAGATAAGGTTTATCAGTTTTTGAGCCAGATCAGCGATCTGCTTGTCGTGCGGATGAGCTTCAAGGGTTGCGCTTATTCGTGGCGAAATGCTGCGGCTTATGGCGGTATTTATTGCCAGCAGAATCTCAAGGCCGGTAATAATAATATTTTTGTCACCATTTCGCAGACAGCCAAGGGCAAAGTCTTCAGCCGGTTTTGCCGCTTCTTTCATGTTGATAAGAATATTTTTCGCCGTTTCCCTGAGATCGGTGCTGGGGGAGGAAAGATGACTGGCGATATCTGCGGCAATGTGTGACAGGTTATAGCCCTGATCCTCGAAATTTTTGGCCAGTCCGAAAGCCACATCCTGAAGGATGCTTGATTTGTTATGCAGGTTATTAAAAATAAGCGGCAGTAACGGAACTATGAATTTACCGGATATTTGCATCCGCTGTACAATTTCATTACGGATTTTCTCAGGTGTTGATGACAGAAGCAGAAGCCGTACCGCCTCACGGGCGTTGTGATCTTTTTCATAAGGAATAACCGGCTGCTTGTTAATCATTCTTAAATCCCGGGCAAATCTCGGTTCGGTTTAATCTATACCCTGATTATAGCATAAATTTTTTTTATTCAAGGTGTTTTGTTGCATTTGGGAAAGATATATTTTGTCCGTAAAAATAAAAAGCCACCCGTAGGTGGCTGTGAAATATTTCGCGTGCCGTATGAAAATGATTATATATCCATAATGCAAATTGCTTCGCCAACCTTCACCGTATCATCTTCAGCAACCAGCAGCTTGGTTATTGTGCCGCTTTTGGGGCTTGGGACATTGAACGTAGCCTTGTCAGTGACCATCTCGATCAGGTCGTCACCTTCTTCAACGCTGTCGCCTTCGTCAACATATGTAAAAGATACCTTCGCCTCATCACCGGCGTCATCGCCAAGGCTTGGAAGTGTTGCTGTGAATTCTGCCATATCTTTCTCCTTGAATTTAATTTGTGGAATCAATCAATATTTGCTTCAGATTTTATATTCCTCAGTATTGGAAGTCAACACTTTCCGGAAATGAAAGCGAAAAAGGTTATGGACTTTTTATCTTTCAGCTGGATAATTGCGATTGTAGAAGTCGTCAAAAAACAAGCAGGAACTTATAATGTCTGATTATACCGAGCGTTACAGCCGCCATCTTCTTCTTGAGGATTTTGGCGGGAAGCAGCAGGAGCTTTTGCGCTCAAGCCGGGTTTTTGTTGCCGGGGCTGGTGGACTGGGGTCTTCGGTACTGCCACTGCTTGTCGCTGGCGGGGTTGGTGAGGTGGTCTTCTGTGAATTTGATATCATTGAGGTGTCAAATCTCCAGCGCCAGATACTTTACCGCGAATCCGGTGCCGGCAAATTAAAATCCGATATAGCGCTTGAGAGTCTGCGGTCGTTAAACAGTGACTGCAAAATCACCGCGTTAAATATCAAGCTAACCTCTGAAAATATTGCGGCGGTTATTGATGATAATTTTGATCTGGTCTTTGACTGTACCGATAATTTCCCGACGCGCTACCTTATCGCTGACCATTGCTGGAAGAATGGTCTGCGGCTGATGAGTGGGGCGATTGTTGGCTGGGATGGACAGGTTATGGCATTTTTCCCTGAGGTTGATAAACCCTGCCTGCGTTGTCTGATGCCGCAGGCTCCGGAGAATCCACGCCGGGCAGCAGAGTTTGGCGTATTCGGACCGGCGGTTGGAGTTATCGGCTCGCTTCAGGCTACAGAAGGGCTAAAAATACTAGCCCAAACTGGCCGCGACCTCAGCGAGAGAATTATCTCCTACAATGCCAATTCCTGTCGTTTTATTGAGTTGCGGCGCAAAAAGTTCGAGAACTGTCCTTTTTGCGGCAATCTTTAGGCTGTTCGCGGATTTTGCGGATATTCCACTTGAACAAGGCCGCTGCATCATTTAAAATATTAGCACTGCCATCGTTGGCAGTGCTGTTTTGTTCAAATTATTAATATCAGGTAAACAATGGCGGGATTAAAAGACATTGCAGAAGCTACCGGGGTTTCGGTACGGACGGTAAGCCGGGCTTTGAAGGGCAACGGCTACGTGCGTGATGATGTGCGCAAGGCTGTTCTTGAGGTGGCTACCAAGCTTAATTACCGCCCCAACCGCCTCGCGCAGAGTCTGAAGACCAACCGCAGTTATGAGATACTCGCGCTTGCCTGGTCAATTGACGAACTTCATGCCGAGAAGATCCGCGGCCTTGAGGTAGCGCTACGCCGGAATAACTACTGGCTCAGTCTTCTGACCCAGTCTGACGACAGTTCACAGAAAGCTGCCGACGCGTTGATTGATGAGGTCATCTCACGCTCTCCGGCAGGCATTGTCATAATCGGTGCGAGTTTCCCCTGGCAGTATAAAATTGTCGATAAACTTACTGATCGCGGCTTTAACTGCATAATTCTCGATACTCCGTATGCGGACGTCAAAAAGAAGAATACCTCTGTTGCCGGGGTTTATGTTGACCGTCAGAGCGGTGTTTATGACTCTGTGCATTACCTCTTTAAAAAAGGCCACCGCCGGATAATGTATGCCGGTCTTGAAGGGGCGGGGCGTGAGATCGACCAGACCCGTCTTAAGGGGTATAAGCGCGCAATCAAGGAGCTTGGCCTGACCGAGATGATCGGTTATTATTTTGCCACGCAGGATAAATTCTGCCTTGATGGCGAGATTGCGGCGGGGCAGTTTGTGGCTGGGCGGTGTGCGGCTGAAGAAATCCTGAAAATGGATAAACTCCCTGACGCTGTGCAGGCTTTTACCGATGTAATGGCGCTTGGCTTGCTTGACGGATTCCATAAAGCCGGCATTAAAATTCCGCAGGATATCGCTATTGTCGGCTTTGACAACCGTAGTGCGTCTGTTTATTCATCGCCGCCGCTGACAACAATAGCCCAGCCAAACCGTGCGGTCGGGGCTGCAGCGGCTGAAATGTTTATGAGTCTTTTGGGTGTTGATTCAGCCCAGGGCGATGGTGTTGAAGATGGTGACGGCGCAGACGAGCATAAGCATGGCCGTATTGAGAGCCGGATACTGGCCCCAAAACTTATCGAGCGCGAGAGCAGCTGAGAAGTTTCCTCAGAGAGTTACATAAAATTAAATGATAAAATAAAAAGCGCACCCGGATATTTTTCTGGGTGCGCGTATAAATTGTCTCACAAAATAACTCTTTATCAGAGCGCTTTTTTAGGGCCGGTAAGTTTGAGAATAATCATCGGCAGCAATATCATGATTGCCAGGGTGATATTAAACAACGATCCTACTTGTTGGTTTACAGCCAAAATTCCCAAGATGGAAGCTACGATGAATGCCGAGATTATGGTTCCGATTATTGACCCTCTGCCGCCAGAGAGCGCGCAACCGCCAATCAGCACCACTGGAAGAAGATCAAAGAGGAATGGGTAGGCCATGCTGCCGGCGAAAAAATCCGGAGTGTAGGTGCAGCCAAGAACCCCCGCCGCGCCAGCCAGAAATCCGGCGATAACATAGGTCGAAAAGCGCACACCCCTGACGTTAATTCCGCACTCCCGCGCTGCCTGTGGATTTGAGCCGCACGCCCTCAGATTTCTTCCCCACAGGCTGAACTTAAAGAGGATGACAACCAAAACCAGGATTACCGCCGCAACAATCAGCGCAACAGGTATATTAATAAGGGCTGAATCGTGCTTGCTGTAGCTCATAAACCATTCAAAGCCGGTTTCTTTTCCGCTTGCTTTTGTTATGAACAGGGCTTCGTTTTTAACGACTTCCTTGTCAATAAAATTAAAACAGAGCCATGTGCAGATTGTTGCAATGTAAGGCGAAAGTCGCATATAGGCGCAGAGCAGGCCGTTTAACACCCCACAGGCAACACCGGCTCCGCAACCGGTAGCCAGAGATATAAAGAACGGTTCGCCATTAACCAGCATGGTTGCCGAGATTGAGCCACTCAGCAGGGCAATTGCCGGAAGGCTGAAGTCAAAGCCTCTGCCGATAACCACCAGTGCCAGCCCGCAACCAGCCAGTGCATAAATACATCCTTTTACGATAAGGAATTTCAGGCCCATAAAGTATAAATCATCTGGTGAGCCTACGCTGAATTTCTTGTATATAATCACATATGCCGCCACAAGCAGCAGTACTCTGATGATATAACCTATATATTCCTTGCCGGCCCTAAAGGATTGAGACGGCGCCAAGTTTTCCGCTGTTTTCATAAAGTTCTATCTCCTCGGTTGTCCACTTGCCTGCAGGGCGGGGCGGACAAAGTTCTCCATTGTGAATTACGGCAATCGTGTCGCAGATATTAATTAGCTCTTCCTTATTTGCGGCAGTCAGGACTATTCCCTTACCCTCCGCGGCAAGAACTGCAATCAATTTATAAATGTCTCTGCATTTTTCAGCGCTGATATTTTTCGTCGGCGCGTCAAAGATAACAACCGGATTATCCGCAGTCATAACCAGCATGGCTCTGAGGTCATTATCAGCAACCAGCTCATCTGATGCACCAGTAATTTCTTTAAGCTTTTTGTGGCAATCAATAAAGTTTGATTTGGCGACATCAACTTTGAAAATTCCGAGTGTTGCGAATTTATCCGGTGTTGGCAGGGCTGCTGCGGTCACTGCTGATAATGCTTCAAAGCAGAACGGCTCAGAGCCAAAGTAGCTTATTCCGCGTTTTAGAGCGTTCGTTGTCGTATTTTCTCTGGCTTTAAGGTGTTTGCCGTTTATCGTGATAATTCCGCGCGAGCATTTTTCAAGCCCGAACAAGGCTTTAAGCAACTCCGATTTGCCGCTGCCGGTCAGTCCGGTTATGCCAAGAATTTCGCCCTTGCGGAGCGTAAAAGAAATTTCCTTGCTGAATCCTTCAAGCTGTAGCCCCAGAACCTCAAGAATATTCCCCGTCGGTTTGTTATTAAACTCAGGAAAAATATCTTTATTGTCATCAGCCGCCGCGTTTTTTGCTGACTGTAGATCGGTATATCTCTTGCCGTTACGGTAGATATCGGTCTTGGTCGCAATTTTAGTGAATTTCTCCGGTTCCTGGCTGAGAATGACCAAACATTTCCTGTCTGCGGCTTTTTGCCTGAGCAGCACGCCAATCCGGTTGATATCCGCCGTTGTCAACGCCGAGAAGGTGTTACCGAAAAATATCGTCTTGCAGGGGACTGTCAGCGCGCGCAGGATTTCAAGTTTCTGGCAAAGTACCGCGTCCGGCATGCCACTACCGGCCTGGCTGGGATAGTGGCCAAAATCAGGAAGCTCCCAATTAAGACTGTCTTTGGCAATCCGGTCTGCCTGTGCGCACTGTTCTTTTAGCGGGATAACTTTACTCAGACCAAGATTTAGATTTTCACCGAAACTAAGCTCTGGTACATAGTTATGCACCTCAGCCGCAAAATATGTAGCTTCATCTTCAGCCTTTTTCCGGCTGCCGCGAAAAAACATATTCAGACTTTCATCGACATTGAAAACCCGGGCGTTGAGCAGATTCGTCAGGTTGATGTTGCGCCAGTTATCGTAGTCGCAGATAACATGAATTATTCCTTCATTGGTCTGGCCGGATAGCTCCGCCTTGGCGTCGGGATATTTTGCATGATAGTATTCTTTTAGCGAGAGTAAAGCCATATCAGACCTGTCGGGTTAAGTTAAGATTAATTATGTTATAAACTTTATGGATTTGATGAGATTTTGCAAGGGTTAAGGCCAGATGGGGTGTGGTTAATTCTGCGCGAACTTTAAATCCGGATGATGCAATTTACGAGTAATTATACATTTTTTGATTGACAAATACATTAGATGCAATATGATACATTATGTGGTTGTATGCTGGCAGGGGCGTCGGCATTTTTGATAGGGAAGATTTTTTCTTCTGTTTAGTATTCAAGGAGTGGGGAAATGAGCATGAAGCCGGGTTTTTCAGTTGATTTTGAGCTGAATGAGATGCATAAGGCGTTGATTGGAGTATCACGTCTTGGCGAGTTGAGACAGAGTTTGAGCTGTGAGCTTGACACTGGTGGCGGAGGCGACGAGATAGACGGAATTCTTGCGCTTTTAAATGGTACTATCGCGGAAATCAATGAACAGATTGCCGAAGCCATTAGCCGCGCCGGCCGGGAAAATGCCAGAAAAATGCGCAACTGATTATTGTCTGGAGGTTTTTAAAAATCAGGGAAGCAGCAGCATCGCGTCACCGTAGGAGTAGAAGCGGTAACCGGTTTTTATGGCATGGTTGTAGGCATGCATGATACGTTCGCGTCCCATGAGTGCGCTGACCATTACAATAAGGCTTGATTTGGGTAGGTGGAAGTTTGTCAGCATGCCGTCGATGGCTTTCCACTTATAACCGGGGCGGATAAAGAGTTTTGACCAACCGCTTGAAGAGTGGGTGACGCCGTTTTCATCGGTGACGGTTTCGATGGTTCTGGTACTGGTGCTGCCAACGGTAATTATTCTGCGGCCTTCTTTCCTTGCTGCATTGATCGTCTTTGCGCAATCCTCGGGAACTTCATAATACTCGCCGTCCATCTGATGCTCGGTGATGTCATCGACTTTGATGGGGCGGAATGTTCCTGGCCCGACATGCAGGGTCAGATGGGTGATTTCGATGCCATTTTCGACAAGTTTCAGGTCAACTTCCGGGGTGAAGTGCAGCCCGGCGGTTGGCGCGGCGACAGCGCCGGTGTGTCTGGCGAAGGTTGTCTGGTAACGCTGTTTGTCATCAGTTGAAACTTCATCACGCTGGATGTATGGAGGTAGGGGAAGTTCTCCATTCTCCTCGACTATCTGCATAAAATCATGCTCACTGACGACATCAAAGGCCATTATGACCTGACCTTCGCCAAGTTTGCTGATAACCTCGCCCTGAAGTTTACCGTCGGCAAATGTCAGTATTTTTCCGGGTTTTAGCTTGTTTCCTGGTTTGGCCAGGCATACCCAGCAGATTGTGTTCTCCGGCAGTTGGGTCTCAAGGCCGGGATGGCTGGCAGCCGGGTGCATCAGCAGGGCTTCAGCCTTGCCGCCACCGGGGAGCTTGCCGGGAAGTCGTGCTGGTATTACCTTGGTATTATTGCGCACAAGCAGGTCGCCAGCTCTGAGGATCTCGGGAAGTTCATGAAAAATCCGGTCTTCGGGCTCATTGGTGCTGCCAGATAAAACCATCAGACGTGAATTCTCACGTCTGTCGGCTGGAAATTGCGCAATATTCTCCTGGGGAAGCAGGAAGTCAAAAGCATCAAGTGCGGTATCGCTCACTTGCTCTCCCGTCTCAGGATTCGTGGTTTGAAGAATCGCCGCTGGTTGGATAAACAGGGCCGCTGAAGTCCGAACTTGAGGACTGAGTCTGAGTACTCTTGACATTGGCAAGATCAAGCACGCTGGCTGAAATCTCAATGCCGGGGCCACCCGGAATCAGACGCACAAATGCTTCGCGGACAGTCTGTTTCAGCTCATCAGCGCGTCCGGTGATATTGCTGGTACTCTGAAGGCAGAATTCAAGGCCACACTTGATTGGTTTGCCTTTTCCGGTTATTTCAAGGTTGACGCGCGGGCTTGAGACGTCATCAGCCTTAGCCAGAATCTCATGAATGCGGCGCTGCACAGCGTCAATTGAGATTGAGCTTTTGCCATTCTTGCCGTCAACCTCAATGGCGCGCTGACGTGAGCGCATGATGCGGATTGAGCGGTAGATATTGTAAAGGTTAAGCAGGATCGCGCCGACAGCGACAACAAACATGATCTTGCCGCCGTTACCGGACGCAAATGTCCTGAGAAGTTCAAGATGTTCCTCAAGAGCAACGCTCAGCCAGATAAAGCCTACGCAGGCAACGAGAGTAAAAATCACATTGATGAATTTTGTAAAACCGCGCATATGTTTTCTTGCTCCGTAAATAAGATGCCGCAGTTTCCCGACTATCGGAAAAAATTGCCCAATTAGCGCGGCATGTATTGTTTTTAATAGTCTGTAAAATTTAATAGATTTACCCGTTATGTCAAGGGAAAACATATTTTACCCCTGCAGCAGCTGCTTTTGGCTGCGAGAACTTGCAGATAAAGAATACTGCTGCTCTTTCATGGACTATGAAGTATTATTTCTGCTTGATCTTCGGGATAATTCTTGTGTTATTCTGGAAGGCCTTGTAATGAAGAATTCCGGTTTTTACTGAGGTAATACCGTTTTTCTCAGCCATGCTCACAAAATCAGCGGTCGCGTCGCCAATCAGCCAGATGTTGCGGCTGGCTTTTGAGTCAGGAACGTTCTGTATTTCCTGAAGCATTAGTTTGGTATCATCTGCATAGTCGTAGGGCAGGATCATGATAATATCCCCGCGGCCGTAACGACCGGCGATGCGTGAGTTCTTGGTGGCGAAGCTGGAAAAGCGGTTGCCGAAATTATGGGCGGCGCTCAGCATCTGCATCTGTGACTCGAGAATTTCCGCATCCTCGACTGTCGGGGCGTTTGCCAGGGTATAGAGGGCGTTCTCAAGGTTATTAAGCTCACCAAGTTGCTCGAAATAAAGGGTAATATAAGCCTTCTGGCGTGGGTCATAGTTCGGGTTCTGCAGAAACTGGTTGAATAGGGTCATCAATTGTGAACCTTTTACCTGTGAAAAACTTACGCGGAACTCACGCTCAAGTTCACGGTTAAGTTCAGCAGGATCATTGTCGCGGATCATTTTTTCAGTCTCGTCAACAAATGCCCCAGGTGTAAGAGCTCCGGTGGTGATCGTCTGTACCAGACTTGAACCGGGTATCAGGAAGGTCGCTGCCGAGACTCCCAGTGAGCCGACCAGACGTTTTTTGGCAATTTCATTGAGCAGGGCCGTAACGTAAGGATTGCTTGAGTAAGCATCAAGATGCAGCTCATATGCGGCGATACGGGCGTTTTCACTGGTCAGGAAATTACCCGCGCCTGATGAAAGGTCTTCTCCGGTGCTGCTTTTTGGCGTCTTTTTTACCAGTCCCTTGAAGAAACGGCCAATAGTCCGACCGGTTTTGGCAACCTTGCGGCCAAGGGCGGCGCTTGAATCTCCCGGGTGCAGCACAACCTGCTTTGCGCCTTTGCCAATACCCTTGAGTGAATCTTTTGTACCAGTCCAGACCTGATTGCCCTGAGGCGTTGAGCGGTACCATTCAATAATGGCAATTTCATGGCAGGCCTTGAGCAGATCGGTAATGCCCCGGACCTGATAGTTCTGGTCATGGTCACAGCTTATGGTAAAAACATAGTAAGGACCTTCAATTGCGACGTTGTTATCAATTTTATAGAATTTCGTGTCCTGCGGGATGATCCCGGACAAAGACTTGATATTACCGAACATTAATGTACCTTCATTGGCGCTGAGTACTGCGCTTAAGGCAAATAACATTATAACTGCTGAGCATATAAGGCGTTTCATAAATTTTCTCCAATTTCAGATAGTTTTATTATTTTCATTATAACAGAAATCTAACTCGCGGAAAGACAAATCTGGAGATTAAGCCGTTTAAAATTGCGTGCAAATGACCATAAAAGGCTTTTCTCTTAGAAATGACAGAATATTAGTGTCAAATACGTTGTTTGGGAGAGATAGTTCAATTAACAAGGTTAGGGCATAAAATGTTAAAATATATATTTGTGGCGGCGCTTCTTGCGTTTGTTGCGGTATTGTTTCTGGTTAATACCGAGCGCATGCAGCAGGCCAGAGCAGGAGAGAACAAATTGAATAAATGGGGCAAGCCGATCCTCAATCATGAGGAGGAAAGTGTTATTGTTGACAAAGGAACCGAGAGGGCGTTTTCCGGTGATTTGTGGGACAAGCATGAAGATGGCACTTATACCTGCCGTCGGTGTGGTCTGGAGTTGTTTAAATCTACAGCCAAGTTTGACTCAAAGACCGGTTGGCCAAGTTTTGACGAGTTTATCCCTGGCGCTGTAAAGATGGTCACGGACAAGGATGGTGTGCGCACTGAAATTGTCTGCGCTCGATGTGAGGCGCATCTGGGGCATGTCTTTACCGGCGAAGGATTCACTCCGAAGAACAAGCGGTACTGTGTAAATTCCGTGTCGCTTGATTTTGTACCGGCAAATCCGGCAGTTGCGATTTTTGCCGGTGGCTGTTTCTGGGGTGTTGAGCAGCTTCTGCAGCAAAAGGAGGGGGTTATCTCCGTTGTCAGTGGTTACTCGGGAGGAGAGGTGAAAAATCCGACGTACCAGCAGGTAAGCTCAGGCTCAACCGGTCATGCTGAGTCAGTCAGGGTTACTTTTGATCCGGCGGTAATCAGCTACCGTGAACTGGCAAAGTATTTTCTTGAGATACATGACCCCACGCAACTCAACCGTCAGGGGCCGGATATCGGTAATCAGTACAGGTCGGAGATTTTTTATACGGATGAACAGCAGAAAAAGGTCGCAGAGGAGTTGCTTGATATTCTGCGCAAGAAAGGCTATGACGTAAAGACCAAGGTAAGCAAGGCCGGCGAATTCTATCCGGCTGAGGATTATCATCAGGACTATTATGCGCGAAACGGTAAAACCGCTTACTGTCATTTTTATACCAAGCGTTTCTAGTTAAATGATTGACAACTCATATGGCAATTATTTGTGACGCCTGCTCAAAATATTGGGCAGGCGTCAGTGATTATAAAAAAAACATTTTATCATAGTTTTATACTTGAAGGATTTGTTTTGTAGCATTAAAATTGGTTTGGCAGAGATGTGGAATGGCAGTTTCACATTAATTAATCAATGAGGGAAAATTCTGATGGGTATTTTTAGGAAATCCGGCAAGGCCGGTATATGGTTTGGCGTACCCTTTATTCTGGTGTTAATTCTGGCAATTATTGCTGTTGCCATGTTTTTTGATGTAGAGCATGAGCTAGGCCTTTCCAGAGAAAGTATGCAGGAGAATGACCAGACAGTGGTTAATCTCCTGAAAAATAACACTCAGCAGCAATTACGGATTGTTTCCTCTGATCTTAAGACAATCGCCAAGATGCAAACCATGGTTGACTATCTCAATGATCCGCAGAGCAGCAACAAAATCCGTTTTGAAAAAGATTTTTTCGATATCTGTCAAAATCGCGGTGAATATGACCAGATTCGGCTTGTTGCTACTGACGGCATGGAGGTTATCCGGGTTAATTATAACAGCGGCCTTCCCAATATTGTCAACGAAAAAGACCTGCAGGACAAGAAACACCGGTATTATTTCACCAAGAGTCTGGAATTACCAAAAGGTGGAATTTATATCTCGCCACTTGACCTTAATATTGAGAATAAGGCTATTGAGCTCCCCTTCAAGCCGATGATCCGCTACGGTACACCGGTCTTTGATTCCCGGGGAAATAAAAAAGGGGTACTGCTGCTGAATTATCTGGCCGGGAATATGCTGAACTATTTTGAACTTGTCGAATCAAATTCCCTCGGTGCAATTTCTCTGGTCAATGAAAACGGTTATTTCCTGCATGGGTTCAAAAATGAAGATGAATGGGGTTTTATGTTCCCCGGCAAGAAAAACTCGACTTTTATCAATAAATTCCCGCAATTGTGGAAAACTGTAACCACCGAGAAAAATGGCAGCTTAGTTACTGATGACGGAATTTTTACCTATGCCAGACTGAACATTCTTTCTTCACGGGTTCTGGGTGAAGATTTTGAGAAAAGCAAAGCAGATGAAAGCGGCTGGTTTATTATCTCTCATATCTCGCAGGATATGGTTGATGCGAGAAATGAGCATATTTATCACTCATCACTTATATCCTTTATATTTATTTTTGGTGGTCTTGCCCTTGTTTTTATTATATTCTACAAGTATCAGTCCTATCAGAAAGAAAAGGAAAAGGACGCGTTTTTACGTGATGCTGCACAGGAGTGGCTTGATACTTTTAATTCTGTTGAGGATATGATTGTAATCTTTGAAAAGACAGGGCATATCAAGCAGGCAAACCGAGCCTTCACGCAATGCTTTAAGCCTTTGGAGTCCTCGCTATGCAGGGATATTTTCAGGTGTTTTGCGAATATGGCTGAGGTCTGTAATACCTGTAATATTTTCAATGACAAGAAGATAATGCGGCGTGAAATATTTTCGCAAATTGATAAGCGCTGGTATGACTTTATCGCAACACCGGTGATTAATGATGATGGCAGTGTGAGGGAGGTTATTCATTCATTCCGCGACATAACCATGAAAAAACTTAGTCAGCAGGAGTTGGCGGACAAGGAGAGTTTCCTCAGAAGGTCACAGAGTATTGGTAAAATCGGAAGTTGGAGTGTGGATTTTGCAGAAAAGAAGATCTGTTATTCTGAGGAGGTCTGCGCAATTTTTGATACTAATCCTGACATTCTTGGCGACACCTTTGAGGGGCTAATAAAGTTTGTTCATAAGGATGATATCAAGGATGTAACCAAACGTTGGCAGATGATGGTTTCTGATAATATTATGCAGAACTTTAACTTCAGGATTGTAACCAATGCCGGAATTGAGAAGGTGTTGAGCGTTCAGGGAGAGTTTATTGAAAATGATGCGAACAATATTGTTCGTGTTGATGGCATAATTCAGGATATAACAGAAAAACATCTGCTATCTGAGCAGTTGCGGCAATCTGAAAAACTTAAGTCCGTCGGTCAGCTTGCCGGCGGCATAGCCCATGATTTTAATAACCAGCTTGCGGCAATCATTGGTTACGGTGAGATGGTATATAACAAGCTTGATGAAGGACCGCTTAAAAAATACTGCGAATATATCGTAACTTCCGGCAAGAGCGCCGCTGACCTTACCAAGCAGCTTCTGGCTTTCAGCCGCAAGGGACAGCAAAAATGCGTCCCGCTCGATATTCATAAGCTCGTTGATGAGACCATTGCAATTCTAATGCGCAGCATTGACAAGCGTATCAAGATTGAACGCGTCCTGAATGCTGAAGTTTCCACGATTGAGGGAGATCCGTCATTTTTGCAGAATGCTTTGCTCAATCTCTGTATCAATGCCCGTGATGCCATGCCTGAGGGGGGGACGATAACAATCAGCAGTGAGAACTTGCAGATCAATGAATATACGATAAAGCATGTACTGCAGGAATTGCAGCCGGGGCCGCATATTCTACTAAGTGTCTCTGATACAGGCGCGGGCATCCCTAAGGATATTCAGGATAGGATTTTTGATCCGTTTTTCACGACCAAGGAGGAAGGCAAGGGGACAGGCATGGGGCTGGCGGCTGTCTTTGGCACAATCAAGCAGCATAACGGTTCTGTGAGCCTGTACAGTGAAGAAGGTTGTGGTGCGCGGTTTAATATTTATCTTCCGCTCACGGGGCAGAGTCTGAATGTTGACAAGAATACCATTAAAAAGGTGGAGAGGAAGCTCACTGCTACCATTATGGTTGTTGATGATGAGAGGATTGTCCGCGATCTGGCTAAAGACATTCTTACTGAAGTCGGTTATACCGTCATAGCCGAAGCAGACCCGAATAAGGCGGTTGAGATTTTCAGGGACAAACACAGTGAAATAGACCTTGTCCTTATCGATATCATCATGCCCGGGATGAGTGGCGGTGAGTTATTGAAGGTTCTTATGGCGATTGAGCCGGAGGTAAAAGTCCTGGTTGCTTCAGGTTACAGCTTTAATGAGAATGCGCAGATGATGCTTGATTCGGGAGCGCTTGAGTTTATTAATAAGCCGTTTTTGCCGACAACGCTGGAAACGGCTGTGCAGAGGGCGCTGGGGTGCGCGGAGTCTGTTGAATAATTATGCAGCACTTAACTCTTGCAATCGACTATCTTTGATAGCAAAAACAGGGCTATAAGTTTCGCCGCTTGTCGCGTTAAGGATACCAAAATAATTAAACCGTAATCTTCCGGGAATCAGAAGTTACGGTTTTTTTGTTTGTTGCCTGAGACTGGACCAATATAATATGATTGCATAAAATAATGTCTAAATATGTTCAGGGTCATTTCTAATGAAAAATGTAAGTCACCGTATTTTTACTATGGCAAGATATCTAAGTAAAAAAACTTATGTCAATTATTTAGCCTTGTCTGTCGTTTTTGTTACGGCATTCACTGTTTTTTATCTGCTTTGCCGTAAATCCCCTTATATGCTTGATGATTATTATTTAATGTATGTTAATAAGGGCGCAGGTTTATTTAGCGTTAATTTTGATGAGGCGGTCAGGGTTTCAGGTTTTGATGATCTGATAACTTCGGCATTAAATATCTATAATAATTGGGGAGGGCGGTTTTTCTGGACTATCCTTATCCAGAGTTTACTGATATTTGACAAATCACTGTATGATGTTTTGAATTCTGTTATGTTTGTCTTACTGATAGTTTTATTGGTAAAACATATTTCACCAGCAAAGCGTTTCAATCTTCTTCTGACAGTTATAGTGGCTACTGCAACATGGTTATGCGCTCCGGCTGCTGGGCAAACTTTTTTTATCGCCGCAATTTCCACGACGTATCTCTGGTTTTCGGTAATTCTTCTTCTGTTGTTGCTTCCTTATCGGATATTTTCTTTATCAAACGGTTATAGTGGCAATAAGCATTTGTTGTCAATTGCTATTTTTATTTTGGGGGGCGTTGCCTGTAATACGAATGCAAATACTGCAGCGGCGGTAATAATGCTTGAGCTTATTTTTTTGTGGATGATTTATAAAAGGCATAATAAGCTTCCGCTATGGGCTGTATGCGGTATATTAGGCTCGGTCTGCGGTTATGCTTTAATGCTTTGTTCGCCCGGTATTGCGGTGCGCATCGTTAATGAAAACCATCCTTATCATGGTTTCTTTTACAAATTTTCAGTTCAGTCTGCATATATAATTGACACGGTTCCTGTTTTACTGGCCGCGATATTTTTTATGGCCTGGTTTGTCTGGTTCAGTAGAAGAAGCCTTAAACACTTTGTCGATAATTCAAGTGTCTTCTATCTTCTGGCTGCATTTTCTTCGTGCTATATTATGGTTCTGTCACCATATTCTCCTTCCAGAACAATGTTCGGCCCTTTTGTTTTTCTGCTTATAACAGCGGGAATTTTATTTGAAAAGTACTCTCTTATACTCGGCACATACCGGTTTAAAGTACCATTTTCAATGGCTATATGCGTTGTTGCTCTTGGTTCTTATCTGTATGCTTATCGTGATATCTCCTTTACATCTTCCCTGCATAATTAACGTTTGGAATATATTTTAAATCACAAAGACACAGAGAATGCTGATTTTGTCGTCAGGGCAATAATCGGCTCTTCCAGATATAACCCAATGTTTAAAACGGATCTTCTCTCAACCAATTCAGATAATTTCGTTAACCGTTATTATGCGAGGATTCTCGGTGTCAAAAGCATAAGAACTTCTCCAGAGCCGTCAATTGTCGGTATGAATGATAATATTCTTGTTTCTGAATAATGGATTGTGGTTTTACCACCGGAATTTGCATATTCATAGCGGTAAGATCTATGTAAATGTCATTATATGCAAAAAATTATTGAATAAATCCGGTCAGTAGTTATATTTTTACATATGTATAATATTTGATAGACTTTACAGTTTTAAATCGGTCACATATCGGGGAGAGAAACAATGTCATTATCCTTACGGATCATCCTTTCTGCAATCTTTGCATCTCTGGCGTTAAGCGCGTCAGCGGCAGACTTTATAACAATCGGCACAGGAGGGGTAACTGGTGTCTATTATCCGGCCGGCGGGGCTGTTGCTCGGATTGTCAAGGAAGCAACCAGTGGCAAGGTTCGGGCCTCTGTTGAGTCTACCGCGGCTTCAGTATTTAACATCAATAATGTTTTGTCTGGTGATCTGAACCTTGGTTTTGCCCAGTCTGACCGTCAGTATCAGGCCGTTATGGGACTGGCAGAGTGGCAGGGACACCCTCAGAAGGATCTGCGTTTTGTCTTTTCTCTTCATCCTGAGGTTGTGACGATTGTTGCGGCTGACGACAAGGGCATCAAAACTCTGGCTGATCTTAAGGGAAAGGTTGTCAATATCGGTAATCCCGGTTCAGGAAACCGCTTCAATGCTATAGAAATTCTCAAAGCAGCCGGAATTGACCCTGAAAAGGATATTACCGCAGAGCAGTTGAAGGCTTCCGAGTGCGCCAAAATGTTGCAGGACGGCCGGATTGATGCGTATTTTTATACAGTAGGGCATCCCGCCGGATCATTCAAGGAAGCTTCTGCCGGCAAGCGTAAGGTTCGCATAATCCCGATAACCGGCCCCGGTATTGATAAGCTTCTTAAAGAAAAACCTTACTTTGCCAAGACCGTACTGCCGGTGAAAAGCTTATATCCGAATATGACTAATGAGTCCCCGAATGTTGATAGTATCGGCATGCTGACAACAATTGTCTGTTCAGCCAAGGAAAAGGACAATGTTATTTATGAAATTGTCAAAGCTGTTTTCACAAACCTCGGCAAGCTTAAGAAACTTCACCCTGCGCTAAGTAATCTTAATGCAACTGAAATGGCCAGAGACGGTAAAAGCGCACCGTATCATCCGGGCGCCCTGAAGTACTTTAAAGAGGCCGGACTAGTTCAGTAGTATATCTGATGAATGTTTCTTTTGGCGGACTTGCGCAGTCCGCCTTTTTTTTCAGACACCCGTGATGAAACAATGGTAATGAAGAATAAACGACCGAATAAACATTATTTAGAAGCTGATGAAGATTTTCAGGAGAATGCCCAGAGTATAATCGAGGAGCATGAGTCTGTCGCACGCAAGCATATTGGGTTAACCAAATGGCTTACTGGTATTGTTGCCGTATGCTGGTCGTTATTTCAGCTTGCCTTGCCCGAGTTTATTCTTCTTAACAGCAGTTACGTCAGGGCAATTCATCTGGCTTTTGCCTTAAGCCTGGCCTATCTCTCTTTTCCGATGCTTAAAAAGCTGAAGCCTGGTAAATTAAGAGCGCTCTGGGACACGGACAAACTGCCGGTAATTGACATTATACTTGCTCTGCTCTCTGCTGTCAGCGTAATGTATATGGTTGTCAATTATGAAGAGATTGCTGCGCGGATGGGGAATGCCAGTACGCTTGATATGGTTATGAGTACGGCAATTGTTATCCTGCTTCTTGAAGGGACCAGACGCACTCTTGGCTGGCCTTTGGCGGTTCTGGCGCTGCTCTTCATCTTGTATTGCCATTTTGCCCAGTCTGATTTTATACCGGCTGTAATGCAGTTTCGCGCGCGCAGCTTTGAATACATAATCACCAAGCTTGCCATTGGTACGCAGGGGATTTTCGGTGTTCCGCTGGATGTTTCTGCGAATATGGTTTTCCTCTTTGTTCTTTTCGGCTCCATCCTTGAAAAATCCGGAGGCGGAGAGTTTTTTGTGAATGTCGCGTACAGCTTGCTGGGGCGTTACCGCGGTGGTCCGGCCAAGGCGGCGGTTCTCGCCAGCGGGCTGACTGGCATGGTCTCAGGCTCAAGTATCGCCAACACCGTGACAACCGGTATGTTTACAATCCCTTTAATGAAAAAGTCCGGTTACCCGGCCGAGAAAGCCGCTGCTGTTGAGGTGGCTGCCAGTACCAACGGTCAGCTCATGCCACCAATTATGGGGGCGGCGGCGTTCATTATTGCCGAGTATTGCGGGTTGTCCTATTTTGAAGTTTTGCGTGCAGCGTTTATTCCGGCGATTGTCTCATACCTTGCGCTTATTTATATCACCCACCTTGAGGCATGCAAGCTTGGTTTAAAGGGGTTGCCGGTTTATGAGCTGCCGGATTTTTTTGAGACATTAAGGGGCGGTCTGCATTTCCTGTTTCCAATTGGCATGATGCTGTATGAGCTGATAATTGCGCGTCATTCACCGGAGAAAGCTGCCTTCAGGGCGATAATATTTCTGGTTGCCCTCATTATTGTTCGTAATCTTTATCTTGCCGCAAAAAACGAGTCTGAAGGAATTGGGGGCGGGCTTATAAAGAGTTTTCACGAACTGCTGGCGAGCCTGATTGCCGGTGCCAGAAACATGATTACTATCGGTGTTGCCGTAGCTGCGGCAGGGATAATTGTCGGTTCTGTTACCATGGGAGGAGGGCAGCTTATTGTTGAGGCGGTAGACACCTTTGCCGGTAACAGTATCTTTCTGATTCTTCTTTTTGCCGGGGTAGCGTCATTAATCCTAGGTATGGGGCTTCCCACAACTGCGACTTATATTGTCATGGCGTCCTTGACCGCCGGTATAATTATCCAGCTTGCCGATGACAGTGGTGTGCTGATTCCGGTTCTTGCCGCGCATCTGTTTGTCTTTTATTTTGGAATTCTGGCTGATGATACGCCGCCTGTGGGGCTTGCTGCCTATGCTGCTTCAGCTATTGCCAAGAGTAATCCGCTTAAAACCGGGGTTCAGGGGTTTACGTATGACCTTAGAACCGCGGTTCTGCCATTCATGTTTGTTTTCAATACCGAGTTCCTCCTGATGCGTTCGGTCGACGGTGAATGGATTAATATTTCAATTGGCTGGTACATGTTTTACATTTTTATCGCCGCGCTTCTGGCCATGATGATTTTTGCGATAATAACCCAACGCTACTTTATCACTAGTATTAAGTGGTATCAGATCCCCTATGAGTTCCCACTGCTGATTATCGGCTGCGTGGTTTTTGCCTGGCCTGATTATGTAATGCGTAATTTTGCTTTTTTCAATCGCTCCCAATGGAATCTGGTTGCAATACTTGCATTGTTTTGTTTTGCTTTGAGCCAGTACTTCTGGAAAAAATCCCGATCCTCATAAAATCCATTATTTCAAATTTCTAGCCGGTTATGCTACTGTTTGCTGTGTTTTTTTTGTGTATTTTATGTTTTATAACAATTTGTCTTTAAAGTTGTTATAGGTCTGCACGCCTGTTATTCTATTATTCTAACAATAAAAAAACTTTCAAAGATATTCCTTGTGGCTAAGATAAAAATAAATGTTGTATTGTTTATTCATAATTTGTAGGAATGAGGTGTGTTAAAATGGATTTTCGTGGCAGTTATGTAAAAAATATGTTTCTGTTTTTTGTATGTTTTGTTTTTCTCTCAGGAGGTATAAGGGCTGACGATGAAAAAGCCTTTGTTGAAGCGTTGGCTAATGGCTATCGTACGCATGGCAAGTTGACTGATATTGTCAAACAGTTCGGTGAAATTGGCTTGAATGTAAGGCTTAAGTCATGCGAAGAAACGGAAGACGATGCGGTTAAATGTGTGGTTGTTAAGGGGGAGATCAAAAAATTCAATCAGAGTGTGAAAAAGTTTATGGCACCAAAATACTCAATCATGGTGACATATTATACTCTTGATAAGTCATGGCTTGCGAAACCTCTTGAACGTTACAGCCAGATAACTGGTAAGTTGCAGGGAATAACGGCTAAGGCTGCATATATTAGGGGACCTGAGCGTGAGAATTACTCTGAAATTATTATTTTTTCACCGGAATTTTATGACGCCAAAGCTAAATATTTGGCTCAAAAGAAGGCGGATGAGGCTAAGAATAAATCTATTGCGCAGCGTCTAAATGGCAAGACCTGTATGGTGTATATTACTAAGGAAGTTGCTGATAACCATGGTGTTGAAATCACGGGAACGGTTATGTTTCCGGAAAACACCCAAAAGGATAAGCTGCAGATAGAGTTTGATCTTTTTAAAGGTGATAAAGTGATTGCTCAGGCTACTGACAAGGTAGATAATTTTGATGGCAATAAATGGAGTTTTACCGCAGTTTCCAATTTGCAGGCAGAAACGTATGATTTTGGTGTTCTTAAAATAAATTCCCGCAGAACATCAATAGACGATATTCTATATCTAACCTATGATGATGCCGTTAAAGAAAAGCTTGTTTCCGCCGAATAGTTTTTTTCGTTGCTATTATTGGAATTAAGGACTCCGCATGGGGTCCTTTTTTTTTGATGGGTATTTTGAGTTATTGGGCAGGGATGATTCTGCGGTGCTGCAGTCGGTATTTTCGTGGAGGCATTTTATATCTTTTTTTGAATAGGTTGTAAAACCTTCCAAGAGAGGCAAAGCCGCATTCATCTGAAATGTCGATAATCGGACGGTCGGTAAGCGCAAGTTGCGCGGCGGCGTACTCAATCCTTGTGTTATTAATGTATTCGCTGGGGGTAAGTCCGGTATGTTGTTTGAGTACACGCGAAACATGTTCATAACTGCGCTGCGAAAGATCGGCCAGTATTGTCGAGCCGTGCTGGAAGTTTTCCGGCTTGAGGGCCTGACGCAGAGTTTCCTGCAGCCATGGCGGACATTGATAGGTCGCCTGTGCCTCAAGCTTCCTGATTTCAAATAACAGATTAAGCAGGAATCTCTCAACTGCCATCAGGTCATCTGGGTTGCCGATGAGTTCACTTATCGCCGCATTAAGCCACTGCCGTAAAAGTGGCGGAATATGATATTTGAGCGGCAGTTCTCCGTGCATTCCCCAGATATCCTCTTCTGCGGAAAAATAGCGTTTGAGCAAGCGGTTTAGAATAGAGGTCTGAAAGCAGATAAGGTAATAGGAAAATGGTTTCCGGCTGTTGCAGGTTAATTCGTGAATATCATTTGAGCGCAAAAGGATCAGATCGTTTTCGCTGAAGATCTGTTCCTGGCCGTTTACTGTGTGAATGCATTCCCCGTCAATCCCCCAAAAAATCTCTGTAAACTTATGACCGTGCATCTCTTGCCTGCTTCCGGGTTCTAGCCGGTGCAGGATGGCGTGGTGGGTGGTCTCACCGAGGTTGGTGAATTTACTCCAGGTAATGTATTTCATAATATCAATATAGAGTAAAAAATATTTCCTGCAAGAGAAGAATATAAAAAAACTTTGAGATATAATCGGGATATCTGGTTGGCAAATACCGGTTAGTTTACCAGGCGTATTGTTAAATGTTATTTTTCATTATTATCTGTGTTTGCTGACTGAAAAGGGGCAAAAATGTCTTTCTCATCAATAAAAAACTTCAAGGATAAAATCGCGCAAAGGGCAGTTGTCGGGCCGTTTGCCAAGAGTCTTGATCCGGCCTTTATTGAGGTTATGGGGTATGCAGGGTTTGACTATGTTATTCTTGATATGGAGCATGGGCCGGTTGATAAATCATTGTTGCAGAATCTTATCAGGGCGGCTGATATTTCCGGCGTGCTGCCGATTGTCCGGGTTCCTGAAAATTCATTGCAGAGCGTCTCGGCGGCGTTAGATCTTGGGGCAGGAGGGGTTCAGGTTCCGCAAGTTGACTCTGCTGAAAGTGTACGCAAGGTCATAGACATCTGCAAGTTCGCACCAATTGGCAACCGCGGAGTGTGCAGGTTTGTGCGGGCGGCGGATTACTCGTCGATGGATAAAACAGAGTATTTCAAAAAATCAAATGACAGTATACTTGTAATTCAGCTTGAAGGAGTCAAGGCGCTGAATAATCTTGAAGAAATTATTTCAGTTAAGGGTATTGATGTGATTTTCATCGGCCCGTATGACTTGTCACAGTCACTTGGTGTGCCGGGTGATGTTGAAAATCCAAAAGTATTAGAGGCCGCCGGTAAAATAATTGAAAGTTGCGCGAATAAAAATATCGCAACCGGAATTTTTGTTGAGACTCCAACTCAAGCTAAAAAATGGAAAGAGTTTGGCGTACGGTATATTTCCTACTCAGTTGATATCGGCCTCTTCTACCAGCAATGCTGTGAGCAGATAGAAGCTATTAATGCCTGATTTGTTTGTTTATTCCTAGACAGGTGCTAAATTTTTCTTTTGCAGTATTACCAAAAACGCGACAATGATACGCGGCAGTAAAAATTTTCTGTTATGATTAGTTCATTTAAAAAACTCCGCCCTGGTCAGGCGGAGTTTAATTTAATATTCGCAACCGTTAGTTCAGGCTTTGATTTTAAGAACAATTTTTCTGATCGTGCCTGTTCCGGCCATTGGTGCGTGTGCGTCTTCCGGGAAGAATACTGCGAAATTGTCTGCAGCAACTGGAAGCCAGAAATCGGGCTTGTCTGTATAGAAAGCAATATCTTTCTCACTGTTATAGCCTTCAGGGGCAAGATTGCATTCTTCTGTATTTTTATAACCGATCACTTCGTCACCACTGATGCAGAACTGGATGTCGATATATCTTTGGTGCGCTTCAAGTCTGGCCTGTTCTGTTCCCTTGCTCTGGTATTCCTGTACCAACGCATAAACATTATCGCCGTCAATTTCATAGCGGCCTTTTTCAAGTTCTGGCAAATCGTTATTATTCAGAAATTCTGCTGCTTTGTCAAAACCCGGATGAATGCCGATGATGCGTTTAATGTCTTCAAGCTTATTCAGTATCATTTATTTATCCTTATAAAATGATTGGTGTAAACAAGGGCGATTATACAAATGTGTTTGGGAAAAGAAATATTGTACCACTCTCTTTACTGTAAAATCAGATGCTTTCTGTAATGTGTTCATCAATATTTATAATGGTCGGGTGGTTGCGGAAGGCGCGCTCAAAAGCGATGATGCTGACAATTGAGCCAAGGGCGGTGCCGATTGCAATACCGGTAATCATCCCGTTATAACCGAAGTAATATCCGCCAATCCAGGCAAGTGTAACACTGAAAATCAGCAGCCTGAAGACCTCCATAAGGATTGCCAGAAAGGGCTTGCCGAGTGCAAAATATCCGTGCTGGCAGAGGAAGGCGATAAAGACCAGCGGGTAACAAAGCGGCCTGATATAGATAAATGTCACCGAGTAATCCTGCACTTGCTTGATATTATTGAACCACTCGGCCAGCGGTACGGCTGAATAATACAGAATAATGTAACAGACCACCGAGTAGGATACTGCGCAGTAGTAGCAGAAGTTAATGGCTTTGCGCGCTCTTTGTGCATTGCCCGCGGCCAGATTCTGCGATAAAAAGATCATCAGGACTATTGCCATTGAGACAATTATCAGCAGGGCAAACTGCTCGACCCGTGCGCCCATATTGAGCGCGGCAACCGCGTCCTTGCCGAATTTGAATGCCATGATATTATAGATGCAGATTGTCAGCGGCATAATCATTTTAGTACCCATCGCCGGAAAGGCGTAGGTGAAGATCGTCTTGTACTCATGGAGCATTTCACTGAGTCTGGGCAAATAGATAGCGATAAGTTTGCTCTTGAAGATAAAATAAAGACATATAACCGCTGTTATCGAGCGCGAGATTACTGTCGCCAGAGCCGCGCCCTTGACACCCATCGCGGGAAATCCAAGGTATCCGTAAATCAGGATCGGATCAAGGATGATATTGAGGACCGAACCAGTCACCATCACGATTCCAGGCCAGAAGGTATTACCGGCGCCTCTGAGCGCGTTATTGCCGGTCATCGGCAGAAGCATGAAAATCGCACCGTAATACCAGATTGTCATATAGTCACGGAGTACCGGCATCTGCTCTGGCTTTGCGCCAAGCATTTTGAACAGCGGATCTATTGTGCAAAGCCCGAGAACCGTTATCGCCAAAGTCAGCGCAATAACCAGAATAAACCCGTCACGCACAATCCGCTGCGCCAGATCGCGGTCGTCATTTCCGATTGCCCGTGACACAAGCGTAGTTATGGCAATGCCAATGCCGATTGCGATACAGCCTACCCCAAAAACAATCGGGAAGGTCAGGGATATTGATGAAAGGTAAAGGCTTTCGGCGCCTGCCGGGAGGTTCTTGTCAAGCTGGCTGACAAACCAGGTGTCTGCGAAATTGAAGGCCGTAATCGCAAAAAATCCGCCAATTTGTGGGAGCATCAGTACCAGAAGCGTTTTATAGATGTTGCCTTGAGTTATTTTATTATTAGTCATTGTGTTTAATCTTCATAAGTTTAAACTATTGTATGAAAAACATAAATAGTTAGTCAAATCAGCATTTTAAAGCGATTTTAAGAAGCCTATATACTCTGAGCTATAATCACTATAGCCCGACCCTCAAAATCGCTCTAAGAGCGTTTATGACGCTTAAATTTCACGCCAAGATCATTAGAATTATTAACTCATTTAACAATTATATTCATATCGAAAAAATTTGAAAAAATCTTAAAAAACAATTTCATATAACTGTAAATGGACGGCACTAGACGGCACTGACACCATTTTTTATGTTGTAAAACATAGCACAAAACAGCCCTAAAATTTCCCCGCTATTGACCGCTAAAAACTTATAGGGATTTGGTGTAAATCCTTGGTGTTTATGGTGGTTATTGGTATTGTTTGGGCTGTTTTGTGATATAGAATATAGATATATTTCAATGCATTTGTTGCGGATGCAAGAGAATGATTTTTATTTCTGGCAAAAATTGCCAGTTGCATAAAATCCCCTCCGACCGCAACCGGAGGGGCTCTTTTATGTTTAGGAGGATTTTTATGAGTACCGAAAATTTTGTAGTTGAGTATGAGGACGCTGACCTTCCGGTATTTAGTGCTGGACGTGAAGCTTTTTTGGAGGTCGATTTTACAAAGCGAAAAATTTACGTGTGCCAAGCATACAAAGGTCATAAGCTGGGAGTAGATATACAGAATTTTAAAATAAATCCTTGCCTCACAGGCTGGCAGTGTAATGATTTGATGGATGAAACTTTAGAGATCATGGAAGATCTTACAGACACAAACAAAGATGAAATTTTGGCGAAGCTGAAAAGTCTTTTGGTTTTTAGCGAGGATGAAGACTTTAATCCTGAATCTGGCGTTATGGTCATGTCTTTTGCTGACGCATATGGACATCTTAACGTTTTTGATGATTTTGCCAGTGATGAAGATTTTGAAGATTGGGTAAAAGAAGAAGAAGACAAGCAGGCTGATGTCATAGAGTATGGGATTCAGGATGATGCGTATGTTCCTGATTTTAGAGAAGAAGCCGAGTATGCGTGGGCTGAGTATAAAAAAGACAAATTTGAATAAAATATTTCAGAAATTTGCATTAAGTATGACCGGAGCATATTCTGCTCCGTTTTTTTATTTAACGCTCCTAATGCTGCTGTTGTCGCGTCAGCGACAACATTCCAGCCTATCACATTTTTTTTTTTCTGAAAAAAATAATTATCCCTAAAAAATAATGTCAGGCAATTCATATAAAAATATATGAGGCTGTTTTTTTCTACTTATTAGTCTCTGTAATAATTCCCTTTTTTTAGCTCTC
>QKCJ01000032.1 GCA_003245715.1 bacterium | reverse complement strand
TTTAATTATTTTATTTTTCTCAACTTTATTCGTTACTTTTATCGGAAATCGACAACTATGCTTATTGAAGTAATGATAGTTTACAGAAAATGAGCTTTCTGCGGAAAAAGTCCATTATCGACAGCTTACACGAGATACTTTAGCTTTTTTTTGCAGCTTTTTTTCTCTCTTTTTGACGCGAAAAAATATGTGTTACCGACCCCCGACAGAGCTTACTTTCCCTCTGTGACAGGAAAAACCACCTGGGTGGGATAACATATAAAATCGTGTTTGTGTGTCCAATTTGATTTTTACAAAAAAAATCATTCTGGAAAAAGGAGAAATTTATGGAACTATCAGGATTAAACTCAGCCATAAGCAGTCTCTACAGCGCCAAAACCTCAAGCTCACAGTCCTCAAGACCTGAGCCGCCAAGTGCTGAAGAGATGTTTTCAAAGACAGATGCTAACGGCGACGGCGGTGTGACATTTGCTGAAATGCAGGAAATGATGGCCAACCGCCCTGCTCCACCAGAAGGCGCTCCGGAAATGGAAGAACCTTCTGAAGAAGAAATGCAGGCAAAGTTCGACGAAGCCGACAGTGACGGCGACGGCGTTCTTTCTGCAGAAGAATTTGAAGCAATGATGCCAAAAGGTGGTCCTGGTGGCCCCGGCGGTGGCGGCGGAATGCCACCTCCTCCACCTGAGGGATCACAAAGTTCTGAAACTGCCAGCGGTATCAACTTCAATGACTTGCTCAGTTCTCTGAGCAGCGACGAAGACAGTGACAACTCAGAACTTCTGAGCATGATAAAGAACCAGATCTATTCTGCCTATGGTCTGTCTTCATCATCAAGCGAGTCAAGCTCGTCATCAATATCATCACTGCTTAATGCCGCAGTGTAGTATTTCCGCCCGAAAACCCGTTCCTAAGGCGGCAAAGCCCCGGACTCGCTCCGGGGTTTTGTTTTTTAACCGGCACAAAACACCGGCAGCCATGCCAGCTATTTCAGCAATCTTCTTGCATACCTCGACAAATAGATTATCATTGCCTCTATTGACTTTTCAATAATCTGTATTGGTTAAAAATGGATCAGACCATCGGGCTAATCTGCGGTTTTCTATGTGCCCTCTCCCATAGTTTATGCTACCTCTTCACCCGCCGCTTTCTTATCAAGGACGGTCGCAGCTCATTTCAGCTTATCTGCATCGGCCACATTTACATGGGAATATTCTCAGTTATTGCCCTCGCCCTTTTCTGGCAGACACCAGAAGCCGGCTGGGAGGCGATAATTCTGCCGCTTGCGGGGGCAGCCGGGTTTTATTTTCTGGCGCAGGCAAGTTTTTTCAGGATTGCCACCTGGGCGCCAGCCTCGCGGATATCACCGCTGCTGGGCATCAAGATCGTCTTTTTGGCGATTATCGCGAGTATCTTTGCGGGGGCCAATCTCAGCATCCTGCAATGGGTGGCGGTCGGGGTATGTCTGCTGGCGGCGCTTATCCTGGCACGCGGCGGCGGGGAAAAACTTGAACTGAGGGTAATACTCGGGGTGATGCTGACCTGCTGCCTTTATTCCGGTTCAGACACAAATATCCAGAAACTCGTACGGGCAATCGCAAGCGAGCCGAGTTTCGAGTCTTCATGCTTTGCCATGGCACTGACTTATATCGTCTGCGCGATACCAGCCGTTATCGGAATTTTCTTCTTAAAATCAGAGAACGACATGCCGGCGCTCAAAGACGCATTTGCTTTCTCACTAAGCTGGTACTCGGCGATGATCTTTCTATTTTCAGCGATCGCTTTTCTCGGGGTCGTACCGGCGGTTATCGTCCAGTCTACCCGCGGGCCGTTATCAATTGGTCTTGGACTGATTGTTGCCAAGCTCGGCCATCACGCACTGGAAACCAGACTAATCCGCTCCGACGCCATCAAATATCTCAGCGCCGCAGTGCTGATGTGCCTCGCAATTGCCATTTATACGCTTAGCTAGCAAACCTTTTTTCTTAAGATTTATGATGTAATAGATTAACATGATTTTTGTCGACTCGAAAAAGGTTATTACAGATGACACTTAGTATACCTATTATAATAATTTCATTAATAACAATTATAATAGCCAGCGGTATTGTCGGTTATTATATTGGCTGGTATTCGGTTTTTGAAATAAGAAAACGGCTCAAAGAAAGTAAAAATGAGTGCAAACCGGATCTTGATAATCCCCAAACAAAAACCACATTAAATTTTAAACTGAAGTTTCCTGGCAATTGGACAATTGTTGAGGAGTTTGACAATTTCCAAGAAAGCAATGAAATTTTAACAGATGAAAATGTTCCATTGCACTACTTCCTAATTCATTCACCAGCTTATAACGCTGTTACCTTTTATTTTGAATTTATCTGCCCTCAAAAAACAATTGAAAAATTCGTCTTAAAAGATGCCATAAATGAAAATATCATAGGATCATATCCTGAGATGAATTTACGTGGCTCAGACGAACTGTATAAATCCACACCATTAAGAAAATATGGCTGCATTGAAGGTAACGGGCTTATACTTCATAAAATTTCAGAAGGATTTTTTGATCCGTTAAACACCTACCGCATTATGTGCAAGGTTACAGATAAATTCAGAGTGACAATTGTTGAGCGCTGTGAAAAAGTTGATGAAAAAATCGCCCGTCCCGGCTTTGACCTGATTGAAAACTCGCTTGAAATCCTTTGAAGGAACTAATCCTGAATTGCGTCAAAATAAATTTTATCGCCTGCATAAAAAATCTGGCCTGATTGAATGATCCCAAATCATCCAGCCAGGCCAAACCGTCAGAGGAAAACCAAAGTATTACAGTACCCTAACCGGGCCGGTTAACACGTTGCTATTTATGATCAGCGCACGAACCCTCGCACGTCTCATCCGATACCGATGAACAACTGCACCCGCCGCCCTTTTTAGTACCCGGACACATACTGCAGGCACTATTATGCCCAGTAGTCAATCCATAAAAATATCTGACGACTATCACCGCACTCACAACAACCGCAGCAATAACCAAAATTGTCTGGATCATATTCTTTATACCTTTCAGGGCAAAAGTTCGTCTTGCCAAACCCAACAATTGTGAGTATACACGACACTGGCACTTTGTCAACACAAATGTTAGCCAAAACTAACTTTTTTCTCGAATTATCTTAATTAATCTGCGCAAAAAAACATCGCAACATTCGGATAAAAAATATCTTAAGCAAATTTTAGGGCCAAACTTAAAACATAATTATTTTATGATAGGCAGTGAAATTGCAAAGTCCTCAGGAGATGATTTTACGGTTATATCGCGATTTTCATTATTCATGACCGGAGAGTCGGAATAAATCAGTATCTTGTCTATTTCTTTTTGCAGTAAATATGGCTTACCTGTTAAAGGATCAGCAGCAAATGCGGAAAGGTCTTCCGGATAAGGCTTACCCTCAATTTTATTCGCCCTTATCCGGCAGGCAATCGCGGCGATGGATAATTTATTCTGAACACGCAGCTTTTGCAGTATGAATCCTTCCCTGGTATAAACAGTATCATCGCTGAAAGGGAAAATTATTTCTTTTGCCATTACGATGTACTCGCTCTCCTGCTCCTTTGGGCCGAGGATGACATTAACAACGCTGACCCCGTCTTTCTTCACTAACTCCCGGTAATCCAGAAGTGCGCTGCTCAAGCAATAGAAATCTTCATGCAGGATAAAGAAGATATAGAACTGGAGGGTAAATAAATTATCAAGCAAGACCGGTTCCGGGTAAAACGAATCAGAAAGATTTTCCGTATCGTCATTTGCAACGATTTTATCATAAAGCTGGCGCGCATAAATCAGTTCACCGAGAAAAGCGTTTTCAGCCATGGGGTTCAAATTATCTCTAATTGTATCAAGCTTGCTGGCCATCTGCCGCAAAAGCTCAGGGCTAAGCTTTGACGTTTTTTCATACAGCAAGACATCCTGCAGTGGCTCAATTGCAGTCAGCCCTATTCCGACACTAATAATCATATCAAGCATTGTCTTGTTACATTTTAAGGCAACTGACAAATCACAGATCTTGTCAACAACTTGTAACGCCTGCTCGGGGTTATCATGAAGGTACAGGGAGTTATAACTGGCCTGTGCAAGCAGTAAAGACGCTCCCCGAATAGGCGTCATGTAGATAAGATCAGCAAAAATTTTTTCTTTCTGATAAATATATTTTTCGACCAGTATTTTATCAACCAGAGAATAGATAGGCGCAGCCTCCCTGTCAAACCATTTCAGGTACAGATCCTTATGACTCTCCATAAACGCAACCCGCTTCTGGCGGTCACTGGTGTATTTGGCATACTTCGAGCCGAGGTAATCATCACCGATTACCGGCATATAATCAGTTGTGTCTTCTTTGTTGGCAACCAGAAAATCATTTTCAAACTTATCGAGTGCGTCCTGAAGATCGGAAATATACTTGAAGCCATTTGACGGCGGTTCGTTCCATTTTATGAAATCCTCCTCAGTTAATGGCAGGCCGTTGTTTATCAACTGCTCGTCACGCTCGGCAAGGAGGGACTGGTAATGCAGATCACGCACCTTAAGCGGCATAAGCGCCATAGTCCCCAAAACCAGAACCAGAGCGATAATCTTGAAAAATGCTTTTAACGTTTTATTATCCATTAGATTTCTTTCATCACGCAACAATTATTTCGGGTTAGCCGGCAAGGCGAAAAACAGCTTGCCGTCAAAATATGCGTCCGTTACCGGGCTGTTGTATAACCGAAAATCTCCATTCTCAGGCTTAAAATCAGAGATAATATACACCCAGTCCCTCTCTTTGACAATCTTATAATCTTTTCCATCGAAGACATTTTTCGGGTACCCACCAAGATCATCAGGATATGCCTTCCCTTCAAGCTTGTCAGCCAGCAACTGACAGGCAATGGCAGCGATGCGCAGCCTGTCAGTTACTTCAAACTTTTTAGTAATAATAGACTGCAACGGCTCAGAAAAAAAACCATACATTGGCGTTGTACAATTAATAAAGCCAACAAGTACTTCATTGTCCGTAAATTCATTATCGCGTAACCCGTCCTGATACTTCTGGAAATAACGCCAAGACTTATCAGACAATTCAGCCAACTCAATAGTTGACTTAATACAGAGATAATGATCGTACTCTTTGAAAAAAGTCTTATAAATGAAAACAATACTTTCTCTTACGGCATTATTTTTAAAATCAAACGGCCGACTTATAAATGGCAAATCAAAAATACTCTCTGCTGTATTTTCATAAATTATCATCTCTGAAAAGAAGGCACTTCTTAAATGAGAATCAATCCCGATGTTACAATGCTCAAAGCTCAACGCAAGTCGCCGAAGCAAGTCCGGGCTTACACCATCAACAAAAACAACGTCCTGCATACTTCTCACAGCCAACATAAACATACTGTCAACAACTAAATAATCAATACATGTACGGGTGCAACGCAAAGCCGAAGACAACTGCAGTTGTTTTTCAATTCTCTTTAATGCCGCATCAGGATTTTTACTGATAAGCAAATCGGTTCGGTTAGAAATCCCAATCAGCAGTGCAATATTTCGCCACTCCATTAGATCGTGTTTCTGATCGCCAAAATTTTCATAATTATAATCAGGGAGTAAATATTCCTTCTCCAAAGCTTTATCAAGCGCAGCAAAAATAGGTTTGGGCTTATCGACGTACCATTCCTTGTAAAACGCAGGATTATTCCGGTAGTACATCACCCTCTTTTCATAATCCGATTTATACTTGTCATATTCTTTGTTATCATTCAGTGAGTCAGCCGGATCGGACAAAAAGCTATCCTCTTCCTTGTGGCAAGCGCTATAATCCTCTTGAAGCTTTTTTATAAGCTCAATTGCGACTTTAAATTCTTCATAACCATTAGTTGGCGGTACGTTCCACGTTGACAACTCTTTGGCATTTGTCGGGATACCTTTTTCTCGTAACCCGGCAAAGAGTTTCTCGGTCTCGGAGCGGTAATATAAATCCCGTATTTTAAGGGGAATCAGCAGCATTATTACCAGCGCCAGAAAGACACCTATAATTTTGAAAAATATTTTTATTTGTTTATTGTCCATTTATAAGCCCTGATTGACGGAAATTTGACTTTTGGCATAATATAATACGGAAACAGGTTGGTTTTTCCATTTTTTAATACTACAAAATCATCACCAGAATAAATTCGGATGATAAAAACAAGTCGCGCCAGCATAAGAACTCTGCTTATTTCAGAAACCGGCCTTGGAAAAGTCAGCGGTATTCTCAGAGAGTTGCGCAGTCACAGTCTGTACCGGCGTAAGAGATGACTTCGGCTGAGAACTTTCCTGCAACCAGCTCAGCGTCAACAATGCTGATACTGCAGGGAGCCATTTTAGGATCATGCCAGAAGTTGCTGAGCGGCCGTTCGATAAGATAATTGAGAATTGAACGGATAGTAACGGTATGGGCGACGACCAGAATATTGTCAGCGTCCTTGTTGAGGTTGAGAATATTTTTAATTCCGTTCAAGGCCCGGTCAAGAACTTCATGAAAGCTCTCGCCGCCGTTCCCGGCAGGATCATATTTATCAGGGCTGAACCAGAAATTATGGCGTTGCACATCTTTGGTTGTATTGTCATTGTCATAGCTTGCCCCTTCCCAGCTGCCCAGGGCAATCTCGGCAAAAGCATCAAAAATTTCCGCACGCTGTTTATGATTTTCAAGAATGATTGCTGCGGTTTTTACCGCCCGTTGCGCCGGACTGCAGTAGGCAGCAGCAAAACTGATTCCGGCAAGTTCGCTGGCGGCCCCTTCAGCCTGAGAGCGACCAAGTTCAGTCAGAGGAGAATCCTGGCGTCCCTGCATACGGTGCTGGCTGTTCCACTCTGTCTGCCCGTGCCGGACAAGATAAATGCGCGTCATTTCAGTTAATCACTTCCTTAAAGTTATTATCGCGGCAGCGGATTCTGTCCACAACCTCTACCACATCAAAAAACGGACACCCCTTAACCGGAGAAAGCCCAACCCCCGGCGGCCGTAGCATATGCGGCGGTTTAACCTGTCCATCCGGCCGTCCCAGATTAATCAGGTGCGTCCGGTACTTGCGGTAACTTCCTTTCGCCAGCAGCAGCACCACCGGCTCGTCAAGGCGTCCGCTCTCACGTTTTGCCGCATACTCAACATTAACTTTAGCCAATTCACGGTCAAAACGCAACCCGGTTTCCACAAGTTCATCTTCAGTGATATCATCTCCTGATTCAAGCGCAAGTACATATCTCGGGTTTTCTGTCATCTCAAGGGTAACCGTAAAGCCGGCAAAATTATATTTATCAATCCGCGCCATTACTTCAACAACCTGATCCTCACAGACCTTCTCGCCAGTCAGGGAAAGAACCCCGCCGGCTTTATGCAGAAAGGCTACTTCCGGCGTACGTCCGTTATAACCTGTAACCTCGACAATGTCGGCAAGATCGTAGCGGTACAAGCCATTTGAAGTTGTAATAATCAGGCGATAACGCTTACCGATTTCCAGTTGATGGGCGAGCAGTGTTTTGGCATTTGGCGCAGGCTCTTCTTCACCCTCAATAAATTCGAGGAAATGGCTACAGACAGCAAGCACACCAGAGGAAGAATTATCCTCAAGCGGAATACTGAACATCCCCTCAGTGGCACGCAGACCAAGACAGCGCATCGGCACCTCGCCCCACAATTCACGCAGCTTGGAGAGATAAAACGGAGCGTTCCCCCCCTGCCAGGTATTTATTACCGAAATTTCCGGCCAGATATCAAGCGGACGTATCGCCCCCTGGTTATGGAATATTTCGCGGAGCTGGCGCGCGCGTTTTGGCTGGGGTTTGAGTAGCTTTGAAAGGCGCAGACGCTCGACCTGCGACAACCCGGGCGCATTGTTGAACTCTCCAGCAGAAAGATCATCAAGCAACCCTTCAATAGTATCACCAAGTACCCCCGCAAGCAGTACCAGCGAAGAAGGATTGACACTGTTTACAACGCGCAGGTTCGAACCAAGAGCAAAGACTAGCGCGCAATGATACTTGGACGCGCAGTTGCCGATCAGAAAAACCTCATAAGGAACGGGGTGCATACAGCGCACAGGAATCGACTGTTCCTGATAGTTTTTCCCACTGCACGAGCCGTAAGGAATTCCCCCCGCAGTCTTACCCTCCTCGGCTGGACTTACCATACTGAAAGATTTGCCGACCGACCCCGGATGATTTGAGAGCATGTCATGCATCCAGATCAGGTGTGCAAAATGATTGTCACGCGTAAAGGATGAAGTTACAGGGATGAACTTGGGATTAGCACTGCTGCCGCTGGTAACCCCGAACATTTTAAGTTTCTGCGCAACCAGCACATTATCCTCGCCACGCTTCATGCGCTGGATATACGGCTCAAAACCGCTGTAAGGCATGATCGAAACCTGCCTGCGGTAGTCATCAATATTGAAAATTTTACCGAAACCAAATTCACGCCCAAAGGAGGTAGACGCATTAGCCTGAATAATCTCAAAAAGCTTATCCCGTTGCGCCACAAACGGATCAGCCAAAGCGCCTAAAAAGCGCTTCTTACGCCCTTTTATCGCCGCACTCAGCAGACTGACCACTAAATTCTCACAAAATCTTGTCACGTAATCTTCCCCTAAACAGTTTATTTCAGAACCACGCACCTAATGCAGTAAAACAATACTTACTCCACCGCCGGCCCGACCAGCTTGGTTGCATTATAGTTAAAGAATCTCGCCCCGTCTTCCTGCCGGTAACCAATCCACGTCTCATCACTCTGCGGGAAACGCGGTATCCTGTACTCGATGGAAACAGGGGGGGTATCGGTATCATTTGGCTTATAAGCAGGAACAGCAACTGTCGGCAGGAGTGTCTCAAGCTCATCACGCTTGCGGAAATATGGCCGCAGCAGGATCTCGGGCTTATGCAGTTCGCCCTTTGGTGGAATCCAGCGCAGCTTCATCTGAATAATATCAAGCCCCCGCTCGTCAGGACTTGTCAGGCGGCGCATTATCATGCGGATATCACCATTCATATCGGTCTTGCGAATAAGGCGCAGAACCTGCGGGCGGTCACTCATCATGGTAACACGCAGACTGACGAGTTTCTCGCCATACTCTTTACCAAGGTCAACCGGACTGCTGTCAGGAGGGCGCACCTGGAAAGTAAGGTAATACTCTTTAGGCTCGCCTCTCAGCGGACGGCCGATATCATAACGGATACTGTTAGGCTCAACCGCCCAGTTGGGTTCATAATCAAAATTGTCTCGTGCCGCGTAGTTAAGCGACACCGTACCGGAAATTGACTGCTCGTAGAAATTGGTCATCTTCAGAATCTGATTCTGTTCAAGCGACAGCATCCGCAGCTCGGGATTTGGCAAAATCCTTATACTCATGCGGGTACGGGCAAAGGCGATACTCATGCCGGTAATGATCTGTGGTGTCCTTGTGGCAACAAAGGTTGTATCAGAAGGCAGTTGCCTGATATTCCCCTGCAGGTCAACCGAACTCAGACGATATCCCCCGCCAAAGTCAAGAAACGCCGACTCTTCACGTGAGCCTTCCAGCCAGACAACGCAGACAGCCTTTTTCTTGTCAGGAAGAGCGAAGACAAAATTCGGAAAATCGCCATACTCATTGCGCAGTATAAAGCTGCCAAGATAGGTCGTGCGGCTGAGATACTCATCCAGCACCCGCAGACCAAGCAGCGCCGGCATCGGTACAGGGCTGCCGTCCTCGTCAATTCTGGTCAGCCCGGCAACCGGATCAATCAACGAATCAATATAGATTCGCGGCATATCCGACATCCTCGCCAGAACCGCCTTTTTAGCCATATCATCAAGCATCCGCCGCTCAAGCAGCGGGTTGTGGATGTTCTCGACCGTATCACGCAAGCCGATTGTGACCCACTCCTCAACCTTGCGGGTTGGTTGTCTGGTTTCATCAACAATCTCGGGTACCGGCGACATATCATAAAGCCACTTTGGCGGATACAGCCGCTTATCAGGCTCACGCAAACGCCAGAAATTTGAAGGCGTCAACTCCATGAACATCTTCAGCATTTTCTGCAGGGAAAAAGATTCCGGCACGTACATCGTTGCTGAAAACGCCACATCAACCGGCGGCATTTTTACCCCGTCAGCATCAAGGGCAATTGAGTATGACTGTGAAGGGCTGCTAGTTTTTCCCGCCAGCAGTTTTCTCGCGCCGTCAAGCTCATCAGAGTTAAGCCCGAAGGAGAATGAACGCTCCTTCTCCATGCCCCACTGCCAGTTTTCAATCTGCGTGTCAAACTTTGAAGTAACCTTATCTGTATACTGCTGCATATTCTGCGGACGGGTCTTCATCAGGTCATACAACTCCTGCGAGCCAAGCATCGTTTCTGGCGGTGATAACATCGCAGTAATACGCACCCCCGAGCGCCGCATCAGGTTAAACTCATGCGACAGAGCATTCATAAAGAAATCAATATCAGATTTACCGGCCTTTGAAGGCCAGACAATAGATTTGACATACCGCGCTCCGGTACGCTCGACGATACTGGCCAGAACACCTTTTTTATTGAGAACCGACACCGGCACACTCGGGATCACCACGCCAAACCCGCCAGAAGTCGCCGCTTCATCCACCCCCATCTTGCGCCTCAGCGGCGGCAGCCATAACCCAAGAACTTGCGTACGCTCTGCAAGCTTTATACCTCTATAACCATAAAGACGTACCGTAATGTAGTAGACCCCAAGACGCTCAAGATTGATGCTGATCTTCTCAGAATAATTACTGAGCTTACCCGGGAAAATCCCCTTCTGCGCCTCAAAGGACAATTTCAGCTGCTTGCCGTTACGGTCAATCGGGGCGTTACCGGAAATATCATAAACCTCTGCGGTTCGGTAATACTTTTTGGCCGTCCCCCCGCTCTGCTCAGCCACCGGAATGTTGTCAATCAGCCCCTTATAATTGATATCAAAGTCAAGCTTTGGCGGAGGAGGTGCATCCGGAGTACCGGGAGTGTAATCCATAAAAGTAGGGAACATGTAAATCTTGGGACGTGATGAGACGACAATGTCATCAACCCACAAATAACCGTCACGGTCAGCACCGGGATAATCCGGGTTATCATAAATATTGAGGATCAGAACCAGATGGGTAGCCCGGCTTTCAATGTTATTGACACGCAGTCTAAGCGGACTTTCAGTCCAGTCAATCTGCCCGGGGGGAAAGATAATATTATTCTCGGTAAGCGGCTTTTCCTCGCCGTCCTGGGTAAGCTCGATCCAGCGCATGGTCAGACGGGCCACACTCTTCTCAAGGCGCACACTCCTGCCCCATACCGATATTTCATAAGCCATATTTGCGTTTATTTTTACAGGAACGCGCGTGCGCAGGGCTACGCCTGTACCGTCAAAGGGAATCCGCAGGACATTCCCCACCTCGCCCTGATATAAACCCGGACGCCCGGGATCGCGGACAATCCTTATTGCATCTGCCAGATAAAGCTTGTTGCGGTCATCGACAATTGATTGCCAGAAATCCGGCCATTCATTACCGTCCAAGTCACGGCTCTCGAGTTTTGAGCCGCCGGGTTCAAAATTGAAGTGGGTAAAGTTCTCGGCATTTTTCAGGCGGAGTTTCTGCTGATAATCAAGATCTTCCGCCGGATATGAAAATGGCGAAAGTATAAAGAGCAGGAAAAGCAATATATACGATTTATTCAGCATTTATGTATTTCTTCATTATCCTCGTCCCGCCGGCAGCAAGCTCCCCCACCTGCCACCACCAACTCCCAACCATCAAGCAGGATAAACCGAAAAAATACTATTTGATCGGTTCAATCGGATCAAGTGAGTCCAGAGATTTTCCGCTCTTGGGGTCTTCAGGTTTGAGCAGTTCAAGCGCTTTCTTGTTACGCTCCGCTTCCTTGGCCACTGTCCGGTTGGGGTTCTTGACAGGCAAGGGAAGGTGAACCTCCTCACGCATCAGGTCATAACGCAGGCGACGGGCAAGAACCGGGTCAGACTTTGAGATCATGTCATCAGCGCGGCTGATAACACTTTCAATATCATCCGGCGCCTCAATCTTGCGCATGACATAATGCAGTCTGCGGTCGTCTTCAATTTTATTGGGTAAAACAGCTTCAGAGATCAGATCCGGCCCAATGCGCTGATAAAGCGGAGCGGTAATCGGCTCTTCCACATATATGGGATAATACCCCGCCTTCTCAACCCTTACGCCGAATGTCCCATAATGTTTGAAGGGAAGCTCATACGGAGTCTTGCCGTGCCACTGCTCATTGACCCAGACATCAGCACCCGCAGGCTCACTGGTAATCATGAGTTTGCGTTCAACACAACCTGTCGCAAGAAGGATACTTACAAGAAGCAAGACTGAAAATGCAGCGCGCGTCAGATGAACAAGCATCAAATAACTCCCTAAGCCAAAACGGCATAAATCTCTAATAAACATGATATTACAGAAAACAACGCCCCAAGTCAAGACACACCGGGAGCAGGAGAAAAGCAAATTTCGTCTACTTTCCAACATACATTTTCCATATTTAGAAGAATTATTTCAAAAATTATGCCGATAAATCCATAGATTGTCTGCTTTTGGAAATAATATCATAAAAAAGTTAAACCCTTGCACCAGAAGCAATAAATCCATAAACTGTTTAATAATAGAATATTCCATCTTATCAAGGAGAATATGAAGTAATGTTCACTCCAATTAAATTATCTGTTGTCTGTCTGGGCGCGGCCATTCTTTTAAGCGGCTGCGGTGACGAAAGCACAATTGTTATTGACGATCAGACCGTAGAGACTGAGACCGTCGCCGATACTCCTGACAATAAGCCTTCAACGGAGAAGAAAGATCAGGGCATGTGGGGAGTTCGCCACGTACGCAATCTTTTCCACAGCGATGACAATGACAATGATGCTAAAAATGAAGTAACCACTACCACCACCGATGACAGCATCAGCTTCAGTAAAACCGACAAAGGCGCCGAGTTTGTCGAAGAAAAGGAAGTCACTGTCACTGAACGCTGGAACCCTTCTGATGCAGAGCTGCAGGATCCGGATTATGAATACGCCAAAAAGGCTGTACGTCAGGGGAATTATTCTGAGGCCAAGCACCTTCTGTTAAATGTCGTAAAGCGCCACCCGGACTCAACCAAAGCCTGGAGCTGGCTTGGTGACAGCCACTACAACCTCCTTGAACTCGAACAGGCAATTCAGGCCTATCGCAAGGCTCTGACACTTTATCCCGAGAATTATTTTGCCATGCGCGGCGAGGGTTTTGCCCGTCTGCACCTTGGCTTTGACCTCTGGCGCTCAGGCCGCAGGCGTGAAGCACATGAAGAATTCCGCCAGTCACTCAAGATCCTGCAGGACTGTCTGAGAATCTACCCCGGTGACCTTGAAGCAATGTACGGCCGCAGTCTCGCCGCAGAAGGCGCAAGCCGCAAGCTCTACCAAAACGCCGTAAGCCAACTGCGCCGCGAGAATAAAGAAATGGCCGAATCCGAAGCCAGAAACTGTATGGAAGTTATCGACGAAGGCATCGAATCTGCCCGCCAGCGGATGTACAAAAACCCTGATGAAGTCGGCCCGCGCAGCATCGCCGGTGGCCTCTTCCAGCGCCGGGCAATCCTACAGAAGACCTTCAACCGCCTATCTAGCGCAGTTGAGGATATGGAGCAGGCAATCAAGGCTTACGAATCAATCCTGCAGATCAGCCCTGACAATTACCTTGCCAAGGCCGAACTCAAGAAATGCAAGAGCTATCTGGGAAAATGGGAAAAAGAACTTAATGCCAAACCTGATACCAGCACGATGTAAGCTGCAAAAACCGAAAAAAAACCCAAAAAAAAACACCGGATATCCCCGGTGTTTTTTTATGTAAAAATAATACCCGCATATGGCAAAAAAATACTTCAGGAATTTTCAGCCAGTATCCCACCGGCTTCAATGATGCGCTCTCTGGCTTTTTCAATAGAATCTTCATCCGGGCAGGGAATAGAAAAACCAAGGTTGACTTCATTTTCATTATCACTCTTGTTGATATAAAACTCACCGCCAACCAGATGAACAACCCGACGCGCAACAATCAGGCCAAGATGGACACTGGTGTCAAGACCGTCATTCCAGCTCTTGCCACCATCAGAAAGACGCATGATACGCTCAATAAAGGCTCCACTGACAATCGTCACCACATCCAGATTAAAGACCGCGCAACCATTTTTATGCTCAAGCGAGACAGAAAGCTCACTGTCATCCTCAGCAAGCTGGAAAGCCGCCAGAAAGAACGAATCAAGAACCTCCGATATCCGGCGGGAATCACAGAATACCGGCAACATCGCAGGAATAGTCTTTTTAACCTTGATTGATTTCTGTTCGATAATAGGCTCAAAGAGATAAAACTTCTCAACCGCCACCATCGCCAGATTGATCTTGGAAACCAGAAAACGCAGACGCTTGTTCTCCATATGGTTCATGTCAGTTACATTATTAATCAATCGCAGCATATCTTCCGAGCGGCGGATACAGACATCACGGATAGTCTGCGGCGGCAGGGTATCTGAACCGATAATCTGTGCATATGAATTGATAACGTGCAGCGGGTTACGCAGATCATGCGCAATAAGATTGATAAGGTCATCACGCTGTGAAAGTGCAGCGCGGAGCTTTTCATTACTGTCCTCAAGGTCACTCTGAGCTTTGCGCAGACGAAGACCGGCCTTGATACGGGCAAGCAGCTCCGGCATCTGAAAAGGCTTGACGATATAATCATCCGCCTCAACCTCAAAACCCCGGATCAGGTCGGCATTGGCACTCTTTGCAGTAAGAAAAATAACATAAGAATCACCGCCCTGCATCCTGAGGCGCTTGATAAACTCATAACCGTCCATCTCCGGCATCATGATGTCACTGAGAATCAGCTCCGGCGGATTCTTGAGAGCCATCTGCAGCCCTTCAGCACCCGAACATGCCGTCTCAACCTCATAACCAGCGTGCTTCAGAGAGTTCCCAACCAGAAACCTCAGACTCTTTTCATCATCAACCAGTAATATTTTATGTGCGGCCATTACTACTCCTTATCCTTACCCTTAACAATACAGATTTTATGGCATTCATGCAATAGTAATGTTTCGCATACACACCAATGGGTAAGCCCCTGACAAGATACAATTAATCACCATAAAAAAAACTTGCCATTTCTGCCCTTAACTGAATAATACGACTTTTTATAATCTATTTGCTGCTATTTTTTAACTTTTTTTGCTAAAATGCTGGCCAGTTGCAGATTAAGACGTTAAATAACAATAAGTTAAAAAACTTTAAAAAATTAACATAAGGTAGCAGGAACTATCACTGACTATGACATATAAAGTTATGGATATAATTTAAAGGCTGTTTACGGAGGATAAAAATGGTCATTGACGTAAAACAAATTGGCGAGAGGGTTGAAAAAGAGAGCGGTCTTCTGCATCAGATCCGCGCGGAGATCGGCAAGGTTCTGGTCGGGCAGCAGTATCTTGTAGACAGGCTTATACTTGCGCTTTTATGTAACAACCATGTGCTTATTGAGGGCGTACCCGGTCTTGCCAAGACTCTGGCGGTGACAACAATGGCCAAGACTCTGGCCTCCACCTTCAGCCGCATCCAGTTCACTCCAGACCTTCTGCCGGCTGACGTAATCGGAACCTTGATCTATAACCCGAAGACTGGTGATTTTTCAACCAAGAAGGGGCCGGTATTTGCCAACATTATTCTTGCCGATGAGATTAACCGCGCACCAGCCAAGGTGCAGTCGGCTCTCCTTGAAGCGATGCAGGAGCGCCAGGTGACAATCGGCGATGAGACCTTCAAGCTTGATGATCCGTTTATGGTGCTGGCGACTCAGAACCCGATCGAGCAGGAAGGAACTTACCCACTGCCTGAGGCGCAGGTTGACCGTTTCATGCTCAAGCTTGAGGTGACCTACCCGACCAAGGCCGAAGAGCAGCAGGTTCTGCGCAAGATGGCCAAAACCAAGAAGAATCTTGAGGTCAACGCAGTTGTCAGGCCTGAGGACATCATCCGTCTGCGCGAGTTGGCTGATGACATTTATATGGATGAGAAGATCGAGGAGTACATCCTTAATATTGTCGAGGCAACCCGTGAGCCCGAAAAGTATAATCTCGATATTCGCCAGTTCTTGCGTTACGGCGCGTCTCCGCGTGCGACAATCTTCCTGACTATGGCAGCGCGCGCACATGCGATGATTTCAGGACGTGGTTATGTCACCCCTCAGGATGTCAAGTCAATTGGTATGGACGTACTGCGCCATCGCGTAATCCTGACCTATGAAGCAGAAGCTGAAGAGAAGACGCCTGAAGACATCGTCAAGCAGATTCTTGATAACGTTGACGTCCCGTAGGCCGGGAAGGTTGCACCTTCAGGCTATGTTCGCAAGCGTGATAGCAACGTGTAAGACATGATTGGGGAAAACGTGTCGGATGAGATAAAAATCGAGTTGGAGCTTACAAGGTGGGATTGTTTAAAAGCAGGAATGATCAGCAACTATAGAACCATTATAATTCTACTTTATGGAAATGTTCTTATAGCGCTTGCTTATTCTGTCCTTTATTTAATATATAAATTCTGGTGTGTAACGCCAAACAATACGCTTGAGTTGGCAATAAAAATTCTCGGAATTATTACAGTGACATTGCCAGCGGTCATATTTGCGGCAATAATTGGGATATATAATTCGACCACAATACATATTCGGCTTATAGGTATCCTTGATAATAAACTTAATTTAATATTCCACAAGTCCGGAGAGTTTGAGATTGTCGGAGCAACAACTCCACCAGTAAAAATCAAAGGAATGTTTAGGCTAGTTAAAGACCACTATATTCTATATGAAGTCAACAAATTTGTTCCTGACCTGATTCTCCCTAAACGTTGTTTTGAAAGTAATGAAGATTTTGAAAAGCTTGAGACAATATTAACTGATAACGGAGTGCAAAAAATAAAATGATTGATAAGGAACTGGCAAAGAAAATCCGTTATATCCAGATTTATACCAGCAAGGCCGTCAATGATATCCTCGCCGGTGAGTACCACTCGGTCTTCAAGGGCTCGGGTATGGAGTTTGAAGAGGTGCGCCAGTATGCGCCCGGTGATGAGATCCGCTCTATCGACTGGAACGTGACTGCGCGTGCGGGTGAGCCGTATATCAAACGTTTTGTCGAAGAACGAGATATGCGGGTGATGTTCCTCGTTGACCTGTCTGCCTCTGGTGCGTTTGGCACGACAAGTCAGACCAAGAATGAACTGGCGGCTGAACTGACCTCGCTTCTCTCGTTCTCGGCCATCAAGAATAATGACCGCGTCGGGCTTGTTGCGTTTACTGACGAGGTCGAGCATTATATCCCACCCAAGAAAGGCACACCGCATGTACTGCGTCTTGTGCGTGAAATACTGAGTTTCAAACCTAAAGGGCGAAAGACCAATATCAAAGGCGCTCTGGAGTATATGGCGAAAGTTACCAGCAAGCGTTGCGTAATCTTTCTGATCTCGGACTTTATTGATTCAGGCTATGACAAGCAACTGCGGATTCTGGGCAAGAAGCATGATGTTATCGCGATTTCCCTGACCGATCAGCGCGAGCGGGAATTAACAAAGGCCGGTATGTTTCTGGCGCGCGATGCTGAGAGCGGTGAGGAAGTATGGATCGACAGCTCAAGTAAAAAGGTGCGCGATAATTATGCAAAGCAGGCCAAACTTCGTGAACTTGAACTGCGCGATAAACTGCGCTCTCTGAAGGTTGACCATATCCCCCTCTGCACCGGCGAGGATTACAACAAAGGACTGGTTCGCTTCTTTCGTATGCGTGAGCGGCGCAAAGCGGCGGGTTGATAATTTGCACAGAGGCAAATTATCTGAGAAACACGACATTGAAAATAATGCTTGCAGATTACAGGGCAATAAAATGAGAAAAAAAACATACTTGATATTAACCTGCCTAACGGCGCTCACGCTTTGCCTGAGTCTCCTGAGCGGTTGCGGCGAGAAAGAGAAAAAAAACGACAAGCCCGTGGGCATCATGAAAGAATTCAAAGGCTCGGCCGGTAAACTAATTCTCAAGACTGACCGCAAGGAGCTTACTGTTGCACAGCCGCTGGCTCTTGAGCTTACTGCCGTCTGTGCCGAGGAGTGGAAGGTGCAGATGCCTGAACTTAAGGACAAGCTTGGCGACTTCACTATCCGTACAACCAAAGCCCTGCCGACCAAATTATCCGATGACGGCAAGGAAAAATCAGTAACGCTTAAAGCCGTTCTTGATCCGTATCTGGCTGGCGAATACAAGCTTCTGCCATTAACCGTGAAATTCACAAACGCCTCTGGAAGCAGCTATGATGTCAGCACCGAAGAAGCGGCAATACTGGTTACGGCGGTTATTCCGCCAGATGACAAGAAACCGGCGCTGCGTGATATTTCCTCAGTGGTTGAGATCCCGTTCAAGCTTGAAACATGGATGATAATTCTTGCGGCAGCTATACTGGTTATCATTATAGCCGTTGTCATTATCCTTGTTAAGCGGCGCAAGGAAATTATTGAGGAAGAGCATATTCTTCTGCCGCATGAGATCGCCCTTAACGAACTTGAAAATCTCCTGCACAGCAATCTGCTAAAGACCGGGCACATAAAAGAGTTCTACCTGACGATGTCTGATATTCTGCGGCATTACATTGAAGCACGTTTTTCACTGGCAGCCCCCGAGCGAACAACGGAGGAATTTCTTGAAGAACTAAAGCTCGACCCCGCGCTTAACAGTGAACAGAAATCACTGCTTAAAAATTTCCTGCGCCACTGTGACCTAGTAAAGTTCGCCAGACACCAGCCGGCAAACGATGACATCAAAAATTCAGTAAATAGCTGCAGAGACTTTATTGAAGAAACCAAGCCGCAACCTGAACCGGAACTAAACACGACCCAAGCTGACTGAATTCAACGCGCGTAAAATTTGATATTTGAGTTTAAAAGGATATAGCCATGACCTTTGCAACCCCCTGGGCATTTTTACTTTTACTTGCCATACCCCTGCTCTTTTTACTGCGCAGACGTCTGGGCAGGCGCGGCAGCCTGCGCATGTCCAACGCCCAAAGCCTTAAAGCAGCAGGAGTATCCACCAGACAGAAATTCATCAACCTCCCGTTCTATCTGCGTCTTCTGGCTCTGGTTGCCTTAACCATAGCACTCGCGCGCCCGCAGAAAGGTACCGAACGTATCGAGGATCACAGCAAGGGTATTGCCATTGAAATGGTGCTTGACCGCTCTGGCAGCATGTCTGATCCGATGAACTATAAAGGGCAGAGCGCCGACCGTTTATATGTAGCCAAAGAAGTCTTCAAGGATTTTGTCATGGGTAGCGGCGGACTGGAAGGCAGACCCAATGATCTGGTCGGACTGATTGCCTTTGCCCGTTACGCTGATACCGTCTGCCCGTTAACTCTGGGTCACGAAGTACTGCCTCAGTTTCTCAAGCAGGTTCATCTGACCAAGCTGCAGAATGAGAACGGCACCGCAATCGGAGACGCTGTAGCACTCGCAGCCGCACGCCTGCATAACGCCGGTGAGGAAATAAAATCCAGAAACCGTAAAGCCGGCAGGGATTCAAAATATGATATCAAGAGCAAGGTTATCATCCTGCTTACCGACGGCATGGATAACGCCAGCCGCTTCTCCGTGGAACAGGCAACAAATCTATGTGCACAATGGGGGATCAAGGTTTACACCATCGGTATCGGCGACAACCAGCAGGCCGCTCCATCTGATCCGTTCTCGATAATGTCAATGCTCAACCAGAGGGGCGGAGTTGATATTAACCGCCTGACAGAGATGGCAAAAGCAACCGGCGGCAAGTTTTATCTGGCTAACAGCGCCGAGAGTCTCAAGGAAGTATACGAGGATATCGACAAGCTGGAAAAAACCGAAATAACCTCAAACCGTTATGTTGACTACGCCGAGAAGTTCATGCCGTTTGCCATTGCCGGGCTTGTCCTACTGGTACTTGAAATTATTCTCTCGGCAACGGTGCTACGAACTGCACCATAGCCGGACATAAGGATTGGTTGTAAAAAAAATATTTGCCATTAAACCGAAGGGTTGAAATATGAATGAAGAATTTTACACCTTGCAGAATGTTGATTTTCTCATGCACCTGCTCTGGATTATCCCGCTACTGGTGGGGGTATATATCTATGCGGCAGGAAGGCGCAAATCATGCCTGCAGGCACTGGCCGGTTCAGGCAAGATTGAGAATTTCAATGACAGCCATCTTGGAGCTAACCGCGTCTGGAAAGCGGTAATTGTCATCACCGCGTCAATTATCCTGATAATTGCCATCAGCCGCCCGGCCTGGAATCCGCAACCGCAAGTACGGATGCAAAAGGGGCGTGACGTGGTATTTCTTCTTGATGTTTCAAAGAGTATGCTCGCCCAGGATCTGCGCCCAAGCAGACTGGAGAGGGCAAAGCTGGCAATAAAAGACTGTATCGAAAAAATTCGCGGAGATCGGGTTGGGCTTGTGGTGTTTGCCGGAAACGCCAAGGTTGCCTGCCCGCTGACGCTTGATTATGGTTTCTTCCGGGAAGCACTCGATAACGCCGGACCTGACAGTGTTGACCGCGGCGGCACTATGGTAGCAGACGCTATCCGCAAGACAACTGAAGACCTGCTCAACCAGACAGACAATTCATTCAAGGACATTATCCTTATAACTGACGGCGGAGATGAAGAGGACAAGGACAAAACGCTGACCAAATTTGCAACAACCGCCGCGCAGGAAGCAGGCGAGAAGAATATCCGGATTATCGCCATCGGTATCGGTGATGAAAAGAACGGCTCGCGGATTCCGCTGACTGATGAGAATGGCAACCGGTATTTCATGAAGTATAACGGCAAGGATGTTGTGAGCCGGCTAAACGCGGACATGCTGCGCAAAATCAAGGACGCGACACCTGATGGCAAGTATGTACCGGTAGGCACAGGCAGCTTTGAACTTGACAGTATTTATAAGGCGCTGATTGACAGTGCAAAGAAGCGTGACCTTGAGGAAAAGACAGTCCGCCGCTACGAGGAGAAGTTCCAGCTGTTTCTTGCCTGCGCATTTGTACTGCTTTTTGTGCAATACCTGATTAATGAAAAAAACGTGAAAGCTGATGGAGTAAATTAATGCGTAAACAACTTATCTATCTGATTGTGCTAGTGATTTTAACTGCGCCGGCTTTTGCTGATTCACCGAAGTCTCTGGTTGAAAAAGGAAATATCCTCTACAACCAGGGCAATTTTGATGAAGCGCTTAAAAGCTATGATGAGGCAAAAAAAACGGCTCCCGAAGATGCCAGAGTAGAACTTAACCGGGGAAACGCTTTATACCGTCTTAAGAAAATCACTGAAGCCAGCGCGGCTTATAACAATGCTGCGCTTCTGGCTAAAGACCCGACCATAAGAGCGCAAGCGCTGTACAATCAGGGTAACTGCTCTTTTGTGCAGGGCAAGGATTCCATGCAGACCAACAAAAAACGCGCTATTGATCTGTTAAAGGATGCCGATGAATTTTACCGCCAATCCCTGATGCAGTCTCAGAATCTTGAAGACAGCGGCTATAACCTTGAACTTTCAAGACGCATTAGAAAACAGCTCGAAGAGGAACTCAAGCAACAGCAGCAGCAACAAAAACAACAGCAGAAAAATGACCAGCAGGACAACAAAAACAAAGACAATAAAGACCAACAGAACAACCAACAGGATAAACAGAACAATCAGCAGGATCAAAAGAAACAGCAACAGAACCAGCAGATGCAAAAACAGCTTGATGATCTAAAAAAACAACAGCAGCAACAGAAACAGCAATCGCAGCAACAGTCGCACGATCAGCAGAAACAGGATGAACAGCAAAAACAGCAACAGAACCAGAAGCTGCAGAATCAGCAGAAAGACCTCCGCGATCAGACAGAGAAAGCCAAAGAGCAACTTGACAAGCAGAAGCAACAAGCGCAAAATCAAGATGATAAAAAAGAAGAACAGAAGAAGGAAAAAGCCGCTGAGCATCTGAACAAAGCAATGGCGCATCAGAAAAAAGCAGAGGACAAATTAAAGCAGCAACAGCCCCAGCAAGCAGCCCAAGAGCAAAAGAAAGCAGAAGACGAACTAAAAAATGCGCTCGACAGTCTTAAAGACCAGAATGATAAAAAAGAACCAGAGAACAAGAACGAACAGAAAAAAGACGATAAGAATAAAGACAGCGAGAATAAAAAACAGAATAAGCCCCAGCCGCAAAAACCACAGCAGGGATCATCCGCCAGCAAGCAGGACATGAAACCGGAAAAGTCTCCGGTAGAGAAAGCAAAGGATGATCTGGCGGCAGCAATTATTGACCGTGAGAACAATGAAAAGAAAGAACGCCGGAAACTTCAGGAAGGTATCGCGTTTCCGGTTGAGCGCGACTGGTAAGTGAGGACATGAAAAATTATAATCGCGCAAACTCTCAGGAGAAGTAAAGTGAAGATTAAATATGCGGCAGCCATTATTATTACTGCACTGCTTACCGCCCTGCCCCTGCAGGCTCAGGATGATATTGTTGTCCGGGCGGCAATTGAGAAAAGAACTCTCGAAGTTGGCATACCGATCCGTTTTCAGGTGCAGGTTCAGGGAGTCCCCAACGCCACCCCGCCAGACACAGCAGGCATTGCCGGTTTCAACTTCCAGTATCAGGGCGGCTCCGCCCAAAACCGGAGCTACCAGCATACCGTCAACGGGCAGACCCAGACCAGAGTATTCACCGGCTTTATAATGGACTACCAGCTAACCGCACTTACACCTGGTGAGCTGAAGATCCCGGCTCTGGCGGTACAAATCAATGGCAAGGCTTATTATACCCAGCCGATAACAGTGTCTGCAAGTAAGCCGGCAGAGTCCACCACTGATTTTCTTATCCGCATGAAAATCGGCAAAAACACCGCCTACGTCGGACAACCAATCCCACTTACCTTAACTTGGTATCTGAGCAAAAAGCCCGAACAGTGCAACCTCAACCTGCCAGTCTTAAACTCACCGGAATTTGAAATCGGCACACCCCCGGAGCCTGAAAAAACAGATTCGGGCAACTACGCAAAACTGCCCTTGAATGGCCAAATGGTCTTGGGTGAACTCGGACAGGATACGGTTAACGGCAAAGACTTTCAGACTGTATCGGTGACGCGTTATATAATCCCCACCCGGCCGGGAGAATTTAAAATTGAACCTGCAACAGTCAGCTGCTCAGCGGTTACCGGTTACAAAAAAAGTGCGCGGCGCAGTCCGTTCTCAGATATGTTCAATGATGACTTTTTTGGCAACGACCCGTTCTTTTCCGGGCGACAGGCTATAGTCAAAAACTTCTTCAACAGCTCTGAGGCACAGACGTTAAATGTACTGGCGCTGCCTGAAAAAGGAAAACCCGCAAACTTCAGCGGTCTTGTCGGAGAATATATAATTGCGTCAAAGGTCGAGCCGGCCAACGCATCAGTCGGCGAACCGATAACGCTGACCACCATGATAAGCGGCATTGGATATACCGGAAACATAACGATGCCCGACATTGAAAGTCAGGCAGACTTCGCCCGTGATTTCAAGTTATCCAATGACAAGCCCGAGACAAAAGTTGTAGACGCAATTAAAATCTTCAAGCAACAGATCAGGGCAAAACACGCAGACATCAAAGAAGTGCCGCCGATCAGGCTCAGCTTCTTTAATCCGCAAACGGGAAACTATCAGATCGTCAGCAGCCAGCCAATGCCGGTGCATATCAAGGCTGCAAAGATTGTCACTCTCAACGATATTGAAGGGTCCGGCCCGATCTCAACTCCCGGTACAGTGCTTAAAAGCACCGACAGCGGTATCATGCATAACTACACCGGCGAGAGCTGCCTGATAAGCAGTGACACCGGCATAAAAAGCTGGCTTCATTCACCGGGCTGGCTGACAATACTGCTACTTCCGCCAGCAGCTTATATTGCCTTACTGATTCTGACCACGATAATCCGCAAACGCGAGGAAAACTCCGGCTCACGCCGCTCAGGACAGGCACTGAAGAAATTCAAAGCGGCAACCAAGGTTGTCACCACCGACCCCGCAGCCTGTCAGAAACTGCTCGACGCGCTCTACCGTTACTTCAGTGACCGCCTGCATATTGAGTCAGTAACAATAACCTTCAACGAAATTGAGGGTGTGCTAAACAGTAATGATGTTGATAAAAATCTGATTGCGAATTTAAAGAAAGCGGTCGATCATTGCGAAGCGTCACGTTATGCCGGCGGGGCTGTAGGACAGGCTGTGTCAGACAAATTCGTCAAAGGTATTGTTAATATCATCGAAGAAACGGACAGGCAATTATCGGAGGTCATAAAATGAACAGGCTAAAGAAAATAATTATACCGCTGATATTTGTGCTGCACTTCACCGTTGCCGGATATGCCGCGCAGGATTCCGACAACCGGAAAACACTCTTTGCCCAGGCGTGCGCTGCATTCTCAGAGGCGGGAAAGGTTGAAGAATCCGAGCCGGAAAAATCACGCGAGCTATACAAGAAAGCCGCAATCCGCTATGAGAAGCTTATTGACATGGGCGTGGATAACGGCGGGCTGTATTACAATCTGGGCAACACCTACTTCCGCCTCGGCGACATCGGCAAAGCAATTCTGCAGTATAAACGTGCCAAGCTTTTTATGCCGTATGACCAGAACCTTCTAAATAACCTTGCCAGGGCACAGGCAATCCGTGAGGACAAATTCAAGCAGGCCGAGAAAACCCGAATTCTCAAAACGTTACTCTTCTGGCACTACGATATTTCATTCTCAACCCGTCAGATTATTTTCAGCGCGTTCTTCATTGCCTTCTGGCTCGGGCTGATAGCACGTCTGCTGCTTAAAGGGAAAAAGATCCCGCCAAGCTGGATTTTGTATGTCTGCGCAATTATTTGGGTCTGCCTGCTGAGTTCTCTGATTATCCAGCCACTGCAGATTGAAGCTAATCGCGAAGGCGTTATCACCGCTTATGAAACCACCGCCAGAAAGGGTGACGGCGATAATTACCAGCCAGCTTTCACACAACCACTGCACGCAGGTACAGAATTCACCCTGATTGAAAAACGTCCCGAGTGGTATGAAATCCGCTTACAGGACGGACGTACAAGCTGGGTAAAAAAAGATGCCGTTGAACTGGTGCGAAAATAACCATGCCGCATTTAATTTTTCTTTAATTCAAAACCCGGGGTAGAATCTGCCCCGGGGCTTTTATATAATTATCTCATCTCGCAATTAACCAGACGACATATAAAAACCGATGAAAGAATAAAAAATGGCCAAACGAAAATCCGTCTTTGTCTGCAAGGAGTGCGGACAGAGTTCAAATAACTGGGTAGGACGCTGCCCTTCCTGCAAGGGGTGGGATACGTTTATCGAAGAAGTAACCATGGAAGCCAAGGCCGCCGGCAGCCGTTCAAGCCGCGGCGGTATTGGCATTATCCCGATTACAGAAGTCACCGGCGAGTCTGAAGCACGGCTCTCAACCGGTGTGGAGGAACTTGACCGGATATTGGGCGGAGGTCTGGTCAAAGGCGGAGCGGTTCTTATCGGCGGCGAGCCTGGAGTAGGCAAGTCAACCCTCCTTATGCAGGTCGCCCACTGGCTGACAACGCAGAACCATTCAATCCTCTACGCTACTGCCGAAGAATCTGCCGTGCAGCTCAAGCTCAGGGCCGAGCGCCTCAGTACGACCTCAGATAAATTACTGGTCCTTGCCGAGAACAATCTCGATGAAATAATGAAAGCGATTGATGCAAGTAAGCCCGGCGTAATTATTCTCGACTCCATCCAGATGGTCTTCTGGGAAAAAATCGGCTCCGCTCCAGGATCGGTCGGGCAGGTTCGCGAGTGCGCGGCCGCTCTTATTGCGCAGGCCAAACGCGAAAACATCCCGCTCTTTCTGGTTGGCCATGTCACTAAAGACGGAGCTATTGCCGGCCCCAAAGTCCTTGAGCATATGGTTGATGTGGTGCTGCAGTTTGAGGGTGACCGTTTTCACTCGGCGCGCATCCTGCGGGCAGTGAAAAACCGTTATGGCGCGGTCAATGAAATCGGCGTCTTTGAGATGGCCGGAAATGGACTAACCCCCGTATCAGACCCCTCAAAACTATTTCTCTCCTGCCGCAGCCAGACCGCCGGTACTGTAGTCACCGCCGCCCTTGAAGGAACGCGCCCGTTCATGGTCGAGGTGCAGGCACTGGTCACAACCGGTTTTGCCGGTAACGCCAAACGGCAAGTCTCAGGCGCTGACCGTAACCGCGCACAGATGCTGATGGCGGTGCTTGAAAAACGCGCGGAACTGACACTCTTCGATCAGGATGTTTTTCTCAATGTCGTTGGCGGCGCGTGCATCAATGAACCAGGTGGAGACTTGGCTCTGGCTCTTTCTGTTGCCTCAAGTTTTTCCGAGAAGATTTTCCCTGAAGACACTATTGCAATCGGTGAGCTGGGGCTGGGCGGCGAGATCAGACCGGTCGCACAAATTGCCGCGAGATTACAGGAGGCTGAACGCCTTGGCTTTAAGCAGGCATTAATCCCCTCAGGCAGCAAAGCACCAAAGACAAAACTCATATGTCAGCAGGTAAGCAATATCGACCAGGCATTGCAGTGGTTGCAATAAAATATAGCGATTGTGAATCATAACTTAAACAGAAAAGCTTGTCATAATGACAGGCTTTTTTTATTTATCTTTTAATTTTCCAATCAAAAACCTACATTTAAGCGTTTAAACCGTTCTGGAACACCTATTGCATATTATATTTCAGCAACAATTTATTTGAGGATTTGGTCTGTTGCCAATTTGTTTTGGCGGGATTGAATTATGTCTGCCTCTGGAAAATACCGGCAGCGCAGCTTGTATCCTACCCAACAATAATGACAGTAAAACAGTCCACGTTTTAGAGAGGATTCCGATTATGAGATTGGACAAATTAACCGTCAAATCACGCGAAGCGCTTGAGCGTTCGCAGAAGATTGCTGAGGAGAATCAGAATCAGGAAATTGCTGTTGCGCACCTGCTTAAGGCTTTGCTTGAGCAGGAGGGCGGGATTGTTACGCCTATTCTGAAAAAGATCGGTATTGAGCCGACGGTTCTTGCGGCGTCTTTGCAGAATGACATCATCACGCGTATACCAAAAGTTGAAGGCGTACGCAGTGGTGAGAATATCAACCGCGAGCTGGCTGATACTCTTGAAGCTGCTTTTAAGCAGGCTGAGAAGATGGGCGACGAATATATCTCCGTCGAACACATTCTTGTGGCAATGGCAACTAGCAAAGGTGAAGTCGGCAAGCTTCTGAGCGTTCAGGGAATCACCAAGGAAGCAATCCTTGGCGCACTTAAAGATGTCCGCGGCGACCAGCGCGTTACTGATGAGAACCCGGAGGACAAGTATCAGGCACTCAAGAAATTTACCCGTGACCTGACAGCCGCCGCACGCAAGGGCAAGCTTGACCCGGTGATTGGCCGCGATGACGAAATCCGCCGCGTTATGCAGGTGCTCTCAAGACGAACCAAGAATAACCCTGTGCTGATTGGTGAGCCGGGTACTGGTAAGACGGCGATTGCTGAAGGACTAGCCCGGCGTATTGTTTCTGGCGATGTTCCTGAGTCTCTGAAGAACCGCCAGCTTCTTGCCCTTGATATGGGTTCGCTGATTGCCGGCAGCAAGTTCCGCGGAGAATTTGAAGAGCGTCTCAAGGCTGTGCTTACCGAGATTGAAAAGTCATCTGGCGAAATTGTTTTGTTCATTGACGAGCTGCATACGATTGTTGGTGCTGGTGCAGCAGAGGGTGCGGCGGACGCGGCGAATATGCTAAAGCCAGCCCTTGCCCGTGGTGAGCTGCGCTGTATCGGTGCGACAACCCTTGACGAGTACCGCAAGTATGTCGAAAAAGACGCAGCTCTTGAACGGCGCTTCCAGCCGGTTTATATCGGCGAGCCGTCAGTTGATAATGCGATAGCGATTCTGCGCGGACTTAAAGAACGTTATGAGGTTCATCATGGAGTACGTATCAAGGACTCTGCCCTGATCGCCGCGGCGCAGCTCTCTGACCGTTACATCGCCGACCGCTTTCTCCCAGACAAAGCTATTGACCTGGTTGATGAAGCATGTTCATGCCTGCGTATCGAGATTGACTCCATGCCGCATGAACTTGATGTCTTGACGCGCCAGAAGATGCAGATAGAGGTCGAGCTTAAGGCGCTTGAGAATGATAAATCCGCAACGGTAAAGGTTAACGAGCTTAAGGAAAAACTCGCCAACCTTGAGGAGAATATCAAAACCCTCAGCGTCCGCTGGCAGGCAGAGAAGGAAGCAATTTCCGCTATCCAGAAACACAAGGAAGAGATCGAAGACGCCAAGAACAAAGCAGAACTTGCCGAGCGCCAGGGTGACCTTGGCCGAGTTGCGGAAATCCGTCACGGCACGCTCCCTGACCTTGAGAGAAAACTTGAAGTTGAGAATATCCGCCTGCGTGACCTGCAGGAAGAATCAGGCGCGATGCTCAAGGAAGAAGTTGACGAACAGGATATCGCGTCGATTGTCAGCCGCTGGACAGGCATACCGGTAAGCAAGATGCTTGAAAGTGAGAAAGGCAAATTGACTCACATGGAAGAAAAGCTCCGCCAGAGGGTGATTGGGCAGGACAAAGCGCTGGTTGCGGTATGCAACGCCGTTCGCCGCGCCCGAGCCGGTCTTCAGGACCCTAACCGTCCGATCGGCAAATTCATCTTCATGGGACCAACCGGTGTCGGTAAAACTGAAGTAGCACGTTCACTTGCTGAATTTCTCTTTGATGACGAGCAGAACATGGTTCGTATCGACATGAGTGAGTTTCAGGAGAAGCACGCTGTTGCACGGCTTATCGGCGCACCTCCCGGATATGTCGGTTATGAAGAGGGCGGTTATCTGACTGAAGCGGTTCGCCGCCGTCCCTACAGCGTTATTCTCTTTGATGAAATTGAGAAAGCGCATCCGGAGGTGTTTAACGTTCTGCTGCAACTGCTTGAGGATGGCAGACTGACCGACGGCCAGGGACGAACAGTCAACTTCAGAAACACCATTGTCATCATGACCTCAAACCTCGGCGCACGTTACATTCAAGAAGCAGAGGATCTTGATGACCCGGAAGTAATCGAGAACACCATGAACGCCCTGCATGGTTTCTTCAGTCCGGAGTTTTTAAACCGTATCGACGAGGTCATCATGTTCCACCGCCTGCAGAAGGAAGAGATCAAGCATATCCTTGAGCTGCAGGTTCAAAATCTGCGTCGTCTGCTTGAAGCCAAGGGAATGGAACTTGAACTCACCCCGGCGGCTAAAGGACAACTTGCCGAGGAAGGCTACGACCCGGCATTCGGAGCGCGCCCGCTCTCGCGGGTAATCCAGCAGCGGCTGCAGAACCCGCTGGCGCTGAAACTGCTTGAGGGTGATTTCACCGAGGGCGACACCATTGTAGCCGACAGTCACGAAGGGGTTATCATCTTTCGCAAGAGTTAAGTAATAATAATTGTGTGTCGTTAAGGCGTGCAGGCTCAAACCTGCGCGCTTTTTTCTTGAAAAATGCTTAAAAATATGAACTATTATAGTTTCATAAACGTTTACTTAACCATTGTGGGAATTCAGAGCTTATTTTTATTGGAAGGAAGAATTGAAATGAAAAGAGTATTTACTGTTATTGCCATGTTTTTACTCATGCCAGCACTGGTTTTTGCCGGCAGTCTCTCTGGCGACGGCAAGAATATACGTTCAGCCGGGCTTAAATATCTGGCCAACAACCAGAACGATGATGGCAGCTACGGCGAGACAGACAAGGTTGACATCACCACAGTAGTCATCTACGCCATGGCAGCAAGCGGTCGCAAGTACCTTTATAATCACGGCCCGTTTGTTTCACGCGCTGTTGATTATCTTCTTTCACAACAAAAAGAAGATGGCAGCTTCGGCACCAGCCTTACAACCTATAATGCAGTAGCAGCTCTCAAGGCCGCCAACATCCCCCCACAATTTCTTCCCAAGATCACCAAAGCCGAAGAATGGCTCAATAAACACGCCGCCAAAATCAAAGCGGAATCATACTTCGGACTCAAGATTTACGGCTATACAGAATTCCCCTTTTGCAATGACATAATAACCGCCTTCAATGAAAAGAACGAAAAAAAGGCTGCAGACGTCATAAGTATCATCCTCAATATGCAGGACCGCACCGACATGTCACCAAAGATGTTCGGTAAAATTGCGCCAAAAGGCAGCACCATAAACAGAGGCCCGGCGTTTACAACAGCAGTCTATGTCATAGCAGCAGACCGCTTCAGTGAGAACGCAAAGTCTTTCAAATAACTTCATCAACCTCTCAATAACAAAAGGACCCGAGAATGAACCTGAAAAAAATATTTGCAGCATTTCTCTTTATATCTTTGTTCTGCATCGGCGCCAATGCCGCCGAGTATGAACAGAACTGGAACAGCGCACTCAAATGGCTGGCAACCCAGAGCAATCCAGATGCGTCATTTCTCCAGAAAAAAGGTGCGCGCGTCGGCTTCAGTTGCCTTGTCCTGCAAGCCTGGAACAACGCCCCAACGGATGTAAAAAAAGCCAACCCGGAATTTGCCGCACTGATGAGCAAGACCGCCAATTATATTGCCTCGCAGCAGAATCCGGAATATGGCTACATCGCTGACGGCCCTGAGTACCATAATTACTCCACCGCCCTTGCCGTCAAAGCCCTCGCCCAGTTTGATGCAAAAAAATACTCCGAGCTTATTAAAAAAGCTGTAGTCTACCTCAAGCAGCTGCAGGCAAATTCTTCACGCAAGTTCGATCCCAACAAACACATTACCTTCGGCGGCTTTGGCTACGGTTCAACCCTGCGCCCCGACCTTTCCAATACCTGGTTCGCCCTGAGCGCCCTGAGCGCTGCCGGCGTACCCTCAAGTGATGCCGTCTTCCAGAACGCAATCATCTTTGTCAAACGCTGTCAGAATTCCACCGAAGTAAACGACCAGCCCTACGCCGGAACCGATGGCGGGTCGATGTATCTGCCGGGCAACTCCGCCGCCGGAAAGGAAAAAGCCCGTGACGGCAAAACCATCCACAAAAGCTATGGCTCAATGACCTCCGCCATGCTTTCAAGCTACCTGTACTGCGGTCTGAAGAAAGACGCAAAACCGGTTCAGCTCGCCTCAAAATGGCTTGGCAACAATTTCTCGGTCACCGCCAACCCCGGCCACCAGAAAGAAGGCCAGCAGGCGCTCTTTTATTATTACCGCGCCCTCTCAACCGCTCTCAGCCAGTACGGCGCAGAAAACTTCTATGGCCATGATTGGAAAAAAGATCTCGCCGGCGAGCTTGTCAAAACCCAAACCAAAGAAGGCTACTGGGTGAATAAAGAAGCGCGCTTCTCGGAAAACGACCCGGTACTCTGCACAGCTTACGCCCTCTACTCACTTGGTCTCTGCGAAAAATAACCACTCTGACCAATAAGCACACCAAGCCTCTGCTCCTGCAGGGGCTTTTTTTTTGTATCTATTTTTGCGTTTATACCTTATTAACTGCAAACGGTGTTAAAAAAATGTCAGCATGCTGAGTTATTGCTTGTAAAAAAAACTGCATCCTATAACCTTGAATTGTGTGCAGTGGTAATCCCACCAAAAAATAATATCCGGGCTCAGACGCCCATTAACAATGTAGTCAAAGGAAACAGGAAATGGCAAACTACAAACCTGAAGATGTACGTAATATTGTTCTCTGCGGCCATACACAGTCAGGCAAGACCATGCTGGCTGAGGCGATGCTTTTTAAGGCCGGCAAGATCAACCGCCTTGGCTCAATTGATGAAGGCAACACGGCCAGCGATTTTGACCCCGATGAAAAAGCCCGCAAGCACAGCCTCTCAACTTCAGTTATGCACTGCGAATATGATAACCGCCAGTTCCATATTATCGACACCCCCGGAGCGCCTGATTTTATCGGCGCAACCGTCCGCGGGATTGACGCGGCTGACCTTGCGGTAATCTGCATCAGCGCCAGCCGAGGGATTGAACTGATGACCCGTAAAGCCTGGGACCTTGCCGAGAAGGAAGGTGTCGCACGGATGATTGTCGTCACCAGAATGGACGGCGAGAAGGTAAATTACACCGAGCTTCTGGCCAACATCAAACAGACCTTCGGCAAGCAGTGCGTTGCCTTTACCATGCACGACGGCGAAGGCCCGGACTTCAAGGACGTCAAACGCGTACTCAATGAAGAAAACTCCGGCGACTGGTTGGAGCATAAGCGCCTTGAAATCACCGAGTCCGCTGTTGAGTGCGACGAAGCGCTGATGGAACGCTACCTCAATGGCGACAAGATCAGCCATGATGAAATTATCGGCGTTCTGCGTGAAGCAATCTGCAGGAGAAACGTTGTCCCGGTATTCTGCCTTTCCGCCCTGAAAGATATCGGCGTCGAGCAGCTTATGCACGGCATCGGCGAGTGGGGGCCTGATCCGTTCCACACCCACCGCGATATCGTCAAAGAAGATGGCACTGAAGAAGAGTACAAACCATCAACAGAGGGAAGCTTCAAGGCACAGGTCTTCAAAGTTGTCGCTGACCCGCATGTGGGCAAGCTCAGTTACTTCCGGGTGTTTTCAGGCGCGATCAAATCCGGCGATTCAATGCTGGTAAGCGCTACCGGCAAAAAAGAAAAATTCAACAAGCTCCTGCGCCCGCAGGGAAGCGCGATGGAAGATATTTCAGACGCCGTTGCCGGAGACATTGTTGCAACCCCCAAAATTGAAACTCTCAATGTCGGCGACACTATCTGCGACGATGATTTCGCCGCGGTCTTCCACAGCCTGCCCTTCCCAGAACCGATGTGCGGCCTGGCGATCACCCCGCATTCACGTAATGATGAGCAGAAAATCGCGACCAATCTCCACAAGCTCTGCGATGAGGATCCGACCTTTATCTTCGAGCGTAACGAACTGACTGGCGAGCAGGTTATCCGCGGCGTAGGACATCTGCACCTTGACGTGATGCTGGCCAGGCTCAAGAACCGCTTTAACCTTGAAGTCAATACCAAGCAGCCGAAAATCCCGTACCTTGAGACAATTTCAACCACCGCCGAAGGCAGCTACCGCCACAAAAAACAGTCTGGCGGCGCGGGGCAGTTTGCCGAGGTCCATATCCGCCTCAAGCCAAATGAACGCAGTGCCGGCTTTAAATTCGTCAACAGCATCGTCGGCGGAGCAATCTCTGGGTCATTTATCCCGTCTGTTGAGAAGGGTGTCAACAAAGGGATGAGCCAGGGGATACTTGCCGGTTTTCCGGTAGTAGACATTATCTGTGAGCTGTTTGATGGCAAAGAACACCCCGTTGATTCCAAGGATATCGCTTTCCAGCTCGCCGGTGAACACGCCTTCAAGGAAATCGCCCAGAAGTGCAAACCTGTTCTGCTGGAACCGGTTGTAGAGATGGAGATCACCTTCCCGATGGAGTATGCGGGGGACATCAACGGTGATATTTCCACCCGCCGGGGCCGCCCGACCGGAATGGACCAGATCGGCAGCCTGCAGGTCATGAAAGTCCTTGTTCCACTCTCGGAAGTGATGGACTACGGAGCTACTTTAAAGGCGATAACCCAGGGCTCTGGCGATTACACCATGCATCTTTCGCATTACGACAAGGTTCCCGGGCATATGACCAAGCAGATTATTGATAATTTTACCAAAGAAAATGAGTGATAACCCCTTGCATGGCCAATATTTTTCTGATATAAATGTATCCCTTAACTATATTTTTTTGATAACTTTTTAATTATTTGAATATAAGGAAAAGAGCCATGAAAGAAGGAATACATCCTAATTATCAGGAATGCAAGGTACACTGTGCCTGCGGCTTCGAGTTCGACACACGCTCAACCCGCCCTGAAATCCAGGTTACTATCTGCAGCCACTGCCACCCATTCTTCACCGGTAAAGAGAAGTTCGTTGACACTGCAGGTCGTATCGAGAAGTTCCAGCGCCGCTTTAACGTTGCTGAAGGTGAAAACCCATACGCACGCAAGCCAAAGAAAGCCAAGGCTAAAAAAGCTGACGCTTAGCTACTGTTGAATCTTCTACTACACCACGGCTGATTAACCTCAGCCGTGGTGTGTTTGTATACCAGTCTAATCATCATTAATTCTTTAATACCACTATATTATAAAAATATCAGGCGAAGGAAAAATGCTAGAAGAAAAAGCAACCGGCAAACTCAATGAACGCCTTGTGCGTTTCAATGAGCTCGAAGAAAAACTTAATTCACCAGAAGGCCCGGCTGATCCGCACTACCCGGATATTCTCCGCGAGTATGGCAGCCTTCGCACCTCAATGGAAAAGTACCAGAATTATGTCAGCCTTACCGGGGAGCTTGCCGAGAACAGAGAACTGGCTGCCGGGGATGACGCTGACCTCGCTGAACTGGCGGAAGAAGAGATCCCTGAAATAGAAAAGAAACTCGAAGCTCTCTCACAGGAACTGCTTGATCTTCTTTATGGTAAAGCGGCTGATGACAACCGTAACCTGATGATCGAAATCCGCGCCGGAACCGGTGGTGACGAGGCGGCGATTTTCGCCGGCGACCTGCTGCGCATGTACTCAAATTACGCGGAAGCAATGGGATGGAAGATAGAGGAAGTTTCATCAAGCCCGGCTGAACAGGGTGGCTTCAAGGAAGTCATCATTTCCCTTCAGGGCGAAGGCGCGTACACTGCTCTCAAGTTTGAAGGTGGCGGCCACCGCGTCCAGCGTGTTCCTGCTACTGAGAGCCAGGGGCGTATCCACACCTCGGCGGCAACGGTGGCGATCCTGCCGGAAGCTGAAGAGTATGAAGTTGATATCAAGGCTCAGGACATCCGTGTTGAGACCGTCCGCGCAACAGGTCCGGGTGGCCAGTCGGTTAATACTACTGACAGTGCCGTACGTATCACCCACCTTGAGACCGGTCTTATTGTACACGTAGCTGATGAAAAATCGCAGCTCAAGAACAAACACAAAGCGATGCGTGTTTTGCGTTCGCGTCTGTATGAACTTAAAAAACGCGAGGAAGAGGCGGCCCGGGCAGCCGAACGCAAGGGGCAAGTTGGCAGTGGCGACCGTTCTGAAAGAATCCGTACCTATAATTACCCGCAGGACCGTTGCACCGACCATCGTCTTGGCAAGAACTTCCCGCTCAACGATATTGTCAGTGGCAAGATGCAGAAAATGATTGAAGCGCTTATCGAGTACGGCAAGCAACTGGAACTTGAAGATGCTTAATTGCGCTTTTTTTTGATACAAAAAATTTATCCGCTGCGTTATACTCAATCGGTATGGCGCAGTTTTTTTTATTATTCAGAGCCTCCAGAGACGCATCAACACTATATAATCAAGGGGATCACCATGGTCAAAAAAGTAATTACCAAAGCCGACGATATTGAAAAGAAATTCCGCGTACCCCGCACCGGCAAGTTCAAGTTGTCCTCAATTGACCCTGATCTCAAAATCGGTTTTGACAAAAATGACGCAGTTGACCTGCTGGCAAAAGAACACGAAAAATTAAAAGCGCTGCAGAATCTCCTCTATGCCGACAACTCCCGCTCTGTGCTGATTGTCTTTCAGGCCATGGATACCGGCGGCAAGGACGGAACAATCCGTAAAGTTCTGGGGCCGCTCAACCCACAGGGTGTGCGAGTGCACTCCTTCAAGCAGCCAAACCCCAAGGAGATGGGGCATGATTTTCTCTGGCGCATCCATGACTGCACCCCCAAACACGGCATGATCCATGTCTTTAACCGTTCACATTACGAGGACGTATTGATTGCCCGCGTCCATAAACTTGCAGACAGCAAGACCATCGAAAAACGTTACACGCATATCAACAATTTCGAAGAACTGCTGGCGGATTCAGGTACACTTATCCTGAAATTTTTCCTTAATATTACCTTTGACGAGCAGAAAAAACGCTTGCAGGAGCGCCTTGATATCCCGGAGAAAAACTGGAAGTTCAGCTCCTCTGATATGAAGGAACGCAACTATTGGGACGACTATATGCAGACCTATGAAAAAGCCCTCAACAAATGCTCCAGCCCCCACGCGCCATGGTATGTCATTCCGGCAAACTGCAAGTGGCAGCGGAATTTGATTATTGCAAAGATCTTGCGCCGGAGCCTGGAAAAGCTAAACTGTAAATACCCAGAGCCTGAACAGGGCCTTGAGAATATCGTCATCGAATAGTACCGGCCGGAAACCATTTACGCGGCTCCCGCCGGATTTAACAGACCGGAGAGAACCGCCAATGGATAAAGAATGGCAGCCGCTGGAGCTGATAAAGACTACGGCTAAATTTCTGGCTGAGAAAAATATCCCCACCCCACGCCTTGATGCGGAGGTACTGCTCTGCGAGGTGCTTGACTGCTCCCGTATCAAGCTTTATTCCTCATTCGACCGAGCACTCAGCGAGTCGGAGCTTAACACCTACCGCGAGATGATCCGCCGCCGCAGTAAACGCGAACCCGTCAGCCGCATCCTCGGCAAACGTGAATTTATGGGGCTTGAATTTATCGTTACCCCCGCAGTCCTCTCGCCGCGTCCCGAGACTGAAATCCTCGTCGAGCAGGCGCTGAAAATTCTTGATCCGGCACCAAAGAAGAAAAAATCTGACGCGGTCTTTGAAGCGATGGATAAAAAAATGCGTGAATTCATCACCGAACAGCGCAGCAATATGCCTGAAGATATGATCCCCTCAGAGCTTGCAGAGATGATTGAGGCGCAGGAAGTCAAGGATATCGACGCGCAGAATACCGAAACCGCCAAATGTGCAGAAGCGGGAGGAGTAAAAACCATCCGCCGCGTACTTGATCTCGGCACGGGAACCGGCTGCATCCCGATATCCATAAAAATTATGGCGCGAGACATCGAAGCAGTCGGCGTTGATATCAGCCCGGAAGCACTCGCGGTCGCCAACCGTAATGCGGAAGAACTCGGCGCGGATATCGAGTGGCGCGAGGGGAATTTCTTCTCTGCCTGCACGCCCGGCGAAAAATTCGATATCATAACCTCCAACCCGCCATACGTTATCGAGGGCGACAAGGATATCTGGCCGGAGGTCTCAATGTATGATCCGGCGCTGGCATTGTACGCCGACAACAAAGGTCTGGCCTGTTACGAGCAGATCATCCCGCAAGCCAAAAATTTCCTCAATCCTGAAGGATACCTGCTGCTGGAGATCGGTATCCATCAGGACAAGGCAGTAAAAGATATAATCCTGGCAGCCTCACCACTGGCCGAGATAGAGACAGTCGCCGACCACGCCGGCATTCCACGGGTGATTGTTGCAACCGGGTTATAGGTACTCAAGAATAATGCCCATACTCACTCTCACGGTATTATCAATTGCGATAGTTTATCTGTTTTACCGGGTTGTAATATCCTGGGGACTCGGCTACGAAATCACTAGATTTGACATTATCAAAGCTATTCTCTATAAAAACGATGACGGGATTGGCGATATTCTGGATAATAAAAATTTCATCGAAAATACTCTTACTGATAATGACGATTGTGATGATAACGATTAATTTGAGGTATTCCTCTATTGTTTAACCTTTTTATGTAGAAGACGCCATGATTCCGCTATTCCTTACTGTAATTGCACTGGGGTTTATAGTCTCAGGGCTAATCATACTGTCAAAAGTATTCAAAGATACCGATTATTATGCAAAATATCCTTGGACAAGTTTCCTGCAGTATTTTGATATTGAACTGGAAATAACCGACTGCGGGGATGGTGACAGTAGCGATAGTGATTTTGATGACAGCGGAGATGGCGGTGATGACTGAGTCCCGTCCAACCTTTTCAACTTCTACCGGAAATATTGCAAATTTACTGATTTCTCACAAAAATACAGGCAGAAGTCTTTTATCTGACATGGATTTAACTATAATTTTGCACTTTGCATATTGGCTTGGCAGCACTGCAATTATGAATCTAATAGCAAAGATAAAGGCTTATAATGCCAGAGAATTGCAACAAAACAGGCGGGCAGAAAAGTATCGACCGCTTACCGGCTTTTTCTTTAGGTCTTGCGGTTATTGGTTTATTCTTCTTTTTTGAACCGCTGCTGACACTGTACCTCTGTGTTTTCGCCTTGATACTTGCGGTTGCAAGCTTGAGGTCTACGAGAAAAGCAACGGTCATTACTTCTTTTGTTTTGTCGGTAATTGGCCTGGCCTGGTTTGGCCTTTGCTTTGCGATAATGAATGAACGTGATAATGAAGGTAATCGGCAAAATCAGAACAACCTGAAATTTGAGACTGGGGAAACCGAGACCGATCCACCGGCAACTGAAATTAATTTGAATGATTAAAGTTTAAGAAACGAGAAACGAAATAAAATATGTTTGATTCACTGACAGATAAAATGAATGGCGTCTTCAGGACGCTGGTTGGTAAGGGCAGCATCTCTGAGGGCAACATCAATGATGCGGTGCGCGAAGTTCGCGTGGCTCTGCTTGAAGCGGACGTCAGCGTCGGTATCGCGCGCGACTTTGTTAACCGGGTCAAGGAAGAAGCGCTGGGCGAAAAAGTCCTGACCGCTGTTGACCCGAGCGAGATGTTTGTCAAGATCGTGCATGACGCGATTGTTGACCTCCTTGGCGGTGAACGCGAGGACATCCGCTGGAGTACCCTGCCGGGTGAACCGACGGTAATCATGCTCTGCGGTCTGCAGGGAGCGGGTAAGACAACTACAGCCGGAAAACTCGCTAACCGCTGGAAAAATGAAGGAAAGAAACCTCTGCTTGTAGCGGCTGACGTTCAGCGCCCGGCAGCTATTGAACAGCTTAAAATTTTAGGTCAGCAGATCGGCGTGCCGGTGCATCACCAGCACGGCGGCGATCCGGTTGAAATCTGTAAACAGGCTCTTGAGATTGCCAAACTTCAGGGCGCAGATACAATAATTCTTGATACCGCCGGCCGTCTGCACGTCGATGACGCACTGATGGATGAGCTTGAGCGGATTGTCAAGAAAACCAAGCCTGCGGAAATTATCTTTACCTGCGACTCAATGATCGGTCAGAGTGCGGTTGATACCGCGCAGGAATTCAAGAAACGTCTGCCGCTGACGGGTGCGGTAATGACCAAGCTCGACTCGGACGCGCGCGGCGGTGCAGCTCTGTCACTCCGTGAGACTACCGGCGTCTGCATCAAGTATGTAACTGTCGGCGAGAAAATGGACGCTATCGAGGAGTTCCACCCTGAGCGAATGGCTGGGCGAATCCTCGGTATGGGTGACGTGGTCTCGCTGGTTGAAAAAGCTCAGCAAGTCGTTGACGAAAAAGAAGCTGAAGCGATGCGCAAGAAGCTGGAAAAAAACAGCTTTACGCTTGAAGATTTTCAAAAACAGCTTGCGCAGATCAAGAAAATGGGTAGTATTAAGGATCTCTTGGGGCTGTTGCCGGGAATTGGCAGCAAGCTCAAGGGGCTTGACATAGACGAGTCAAAGTTCAAGAAGATCGAGTGCATCATTCAGAGTATGACCCCTGAAGAGCGCAAGAACCCCGAAATCATCGGGCTGCCCCGCATTAAACGTATCGCGGCGGGTTCCGGTCATTTTGATATCGGCGGACAACCGGCGGTCAAACCGGTCAAGGATCTTCTTAAGCAATTTGGCGAGATGCGCAAGATGATAGGCAAGCTGGGTAAGCTTGGCCTCTTTTCCAAAGACGCCTTCAACGGAGAAATGGGAGGCATGGACGGCGTAGGGGGTGATTCAGCCCTGCCGGAAATGCCACGGCTGCCCCAGATGCCCGGGATGGGAGGAATGTTCGGCGGATCCAAGAAGTCAGCGACAAAAGCCCAGAGAGACGTAAAAAAAGAACGTAAAAAAGAAAAGAAAAACCGTAAAAAGAGGAGGTAGTACCTTGGCAGTATGTATCCGTTTGAAGCGCTCCGGGCGCAAACATTTGCCGTTTTACCACATCGGCATTTTTAACAGCCGCACACGTCGTGATGGCCGTCCTATCGAACAGGTTGGCTTCTACGACCCCGTAACAAACTCTGAAGAAAAGCTCCGTCTTGATGTTGATCGCGTCAAGTACTGGCTTGAACAGGGTGCCAAACCGTCAGAAACAGTTGCAACTTTGCTCAAGCAGGGAGGTCTGACCACATCACTGTGGAGCAGCAAGCCTAACAAGAAACGCAAGAGCAAGGATGGCGCAGCTGACAAAAAGGTTGAGGCCAAGAAGGCTCGTTCAGTCAAGCCACGCAAAAAAGGCCGCACCACCAACAGCAAGATCCGCAAGGAAAAGAAGCCTGTCTGAGTACAGCTTAATTTTGCTGACAAATGTATTGCCAAGACGCATAAACCATACCCTGGTCTGTGCGTCTTTTTCATTATTGATATTTTTTTTTCGCTCCGGCATTTTATCCCCTTGAGAAATCCATCCATATCAGGATAATACGAGGGAAATTGATAACTAAATCTGAAGAAGAACATGGGGGCTATTGTGAGCAAATACATCTTCATTACTGGCGGGGTGGTATCATCTCTTGGCAAAGGTCTGACGGCCGCATCAATCGGACAGCTTCTGCGCAGCCGTGGGCTCAATATTCGCATGCAGAAACTTGACCCATATATCAATGTCGACCCCGGCACGATGAACCCTTTCCAGCACGGTGAAGTCTTCGTCACTGATGACGGTGCCGAGACCGATCTTGACCTTGGTCACTATGAACGCTTTACCATGCGCAAGATGAGTCAGGAATCCAACTACACCACCGGCCGCATTTACAGTGACGTAATCGAACGCGAGCGCCGCGGCGAATTTCTTGGCGGCACCGTTCAGGTCGTTCCGCATATTACAAACGCCATCAAAGCCGCGTTCACCAGCCTTGAAGAGCCGGGCGTTGATGTGATCATGGTCGAGCTTGGCGGTACAGTCGGTGATATCGAAGGTCTGCCTTACATCGAAGCTTTTCGCCAGTTCTCACTTGAGCGCTGCCGCGACGATGTCATGTTTATCCATCTGACACTCATCCCGTTTTTGCGTGCGTCAGGGGAAATCAAGACCAAGCCAACCCAGCACTCAGTCCAGAAGCTACGCGAGTACGGTATCCAGCCGGATATGCTTGTCTGCCGTACAGAAGTTGAGGTCGGCCGCGAGCAGTGCAAGAAAATCGCCCTCTTCTGTAATGTCCACACCGACGAGGTTATTATCGAGAAGGACGTTGATAACAGCATTTATGAAGTGCCGCTGATGCTTGAAAAAGAAGGCGTAGCCAACAAAATCTGCCAGTTCTTCAAATTCAACACCGCCGAGCCTGATCTGACTGAATGGAAAGCGATGGTTGAAACGGTTATCAATCCGGAGAAAACTGTTGAAGTTGCGGTTGTCGGAAAATACACCTCATTGACAGACAGCTATAAATCTGTTTACGAAGCACTGGCTCACGGCGGTATCGCCAACAAGGCTGATGTGAAATTCCGCAAGGTCGAGGCTGAAGATATTGAAAATAATGGCGCGGCTGAACTGCTTCACGGTGTTTCCGGCGTGCTGATTCCGGGTGGTTTTGGCCGCCGTGGTACTGAAGGAAAAATGGCCGCAATCAAATGGGCGCGGGAAAATAATATTCCATTCCTCGGTCTTTGTTACGGCCTGCAATGCGCGGTTATTGAGTACGCGCGTAATGTCTGCGGCGAACCGGAAGCGATCAGCGCTGAATGGTTTGACGAGGAAGGCGAGGGAGATCTCGCAAAGGCCTTTGTCGCGCTGATGGACAGCCAGCAGAAAGTTACCGCTAAAGGCGGCACCATGCGCCTTGGTGCTTATGCCTGTGACCTGCTTGAAGGTAGCAAGGCGCGTGAATGCTACGGACGCGAATCAGTCAACGAGCGCCACCGCCACCGTTATGAAGTCAACCCTGAGAAAGTGGAAATTCTCAAGAAAAATGGCCTCTGCATTTCCGGTGTTAATCCTGACCGCAACCTGGTTGAGATTATCGAACTTCCAGACCACCCGTTCTTTATCGCAACTCAGGCTCACCCCGAGTTCAAGAGCCGCCCGATCAAGGCGCACCCACTCTTCAAGGCGTTCATCACAGCATCAATAAAAAAATCAGAAGAGTAATACCTGCTATAAACAACCAATAAAAAATCCCCGGCAAACAAGCAAAGTCCCGGGGATTTTTTATCAATCACCTAACCAATGCAGCCTATATTTCTCATTCCACTGCGATTTCCATTTATTTACTTCGGCCTCGTCAATAATGACTTCTATTAATTTCACGTTCAAATCAACAACAATACCCTCGTTTATTTTACACCCAACAATAAACTCAAGCTTATCATCCTTATTATAAGTTTCAGCCGTGCCATAAGTCAGTATTCGCCCTTTTTCATCTTCAAGGACATAAATTTTATTTGCTCTCCAAATATCAAACGATACAGCCGCATCAAGATAACAATGTCTCACCCAAAACGGACCTGTAATTTTCATATTCCATTTAGGCAATGGTTCAGGCGTTAACACAAAAATGCTACAAACAATCAACAGCATCGAAAATATTAACAATAGCAAATGTATTTTTTTCACAAAACACTCCAACTAATATTGTTCAGCTTGCAATACACTAAAACAAAAACCGCCGAAAAAAATCCGGCGGCTTTAATTGATAATATGTGACAGCAATAAGTACTATTCAACGACAACCGGGCCGCCGTCATTAACGATCTCAACGGTTGTTGCTGGAGTTGATATGACTTCCTCTGTGACAACCGGAGATACGTCAGTAATTGCAGAGGCATTCATCAGGCCGCTGCCTGCCGGGTCAACGTAAATTTCAACACGGCGGTTAAGTTGACGGTTCTTGGCGCTGGTGTTTGGCACAAACGGCTTAAGCTCGCCCCAGCCGGTCGGATACATCAGGTTCTTCGGGTAGCCGGCAGTGTTAAGTGCTTCAAGAACCGCGGTCGCACGCATCAGTGAAAGCTGGCGGTTTGTTGTGATATTGCGCTTCTTAAGATTCTTGATAGGCACATTGTCTGTGTGACCGACAATCATCAGCATCAGGTTTTCATCTTTAAGAACCTCCGCAAATTTCTGCAGTTTTTTCTTACCCTCTGGCATCAGATCATAACGCCCCGAAGCAAAGAAATAGTCACAAGGCAGCATCAGCTTATTGCCAACCATCTCGCCGCCAAGCTCATCAGCCAGTGCCTGGAGCTTGACCTCAATACGCTCGGAAAGGGCAACCCGGCCGCGCATCTGGTGCAGTCCGCGACGGTATACCGCCAGCTGCTTCTCGCGCTTCTGCAGCTCAAGCTCCAGACGGCGCAGCTCAACAGGATCAACACCTTCAGGCTTGGCACGCAGCGCTTCAATCTGCGCCTGAAGCTGCTGGTTAGCCTTCTCCTGCTTGAGAATAATCTCACGCAGCTGCTGATTCTCTTCCTTAACCTGTGTGATTGAATCACACCCTCCAAGCATGGTAACAGCCGCAAACGAGAGCGCCCCGCATACCAAACGTCCGATCAGTTTCATTAATATCCCCTCCAGTAGAAGTTGGTTTTGAATTTTATGAAAGTACAGTTTACTATTGTTAATTTACCTTCCGATAAACTTTCCTTTCAAAAATTATATACTTTTTTTTAAAAAAAAGCCAGCGCAAGTACAAAACCTGCGCTGGCTGGAGTTTATCGGTTTAAAAACTACTCATTGGCGGGTGCGGCACTCTCGGAAGTTGCGGCACCACCAGCATTAGGCTCATCAAGCTTGAGCTGGCCTGAATCGATACGCTGCTGAAAAGGAACATAACCTGTCTGCCCCTTGCCATAAGTGCGCTCACCTAAAAAGCCATGAACAGACTCAGGAATCCACTTGAACATACTCGGCACAAAAATAGGGCTGATATTCTGGACTTCCCCATCATAACGCTGCTCGCCAACCGGAATAGCTGACATGCCCGTCGTGTAGCCATGGAAAAGCAGGTAGCCAAACATCAGGGTCGGATAAATCATCAAAACCAGCAGGACTGCCATAGCCCCTGTCCAAACCACATCTGTCTGAATCTTCGGTTCCTTATCAAAGGTGCGGCTGCGGCGGGAGCGGCGGGCTGATGCCGGAGAATATCCTTCATCTTCAAACTCCTCTTCCTCCTCAGCCACCTCCCCTTCGTCGTCATCATAACCGACAACTGTAGGATCACCGCCGATTTCATCCTCGGTAATGGCGTCTTCCTGAACAGTAACTTCCTGAGTGCTGAAATCAAAATCATCTTCATCAACAGAAAGCTCTTCAGTATTGTTGATTGAGGAAGAATCGGTCATAACAGTCTCTTCAAGCTCTGAATTACTGTCAATGTCGCTGTCAGCATCAGGCTCAAGAATCTCCAGCGAATCATCGCCGAAGTCAACCATGCTTGATTCCTGTTCAAGCTCAACCATAGAAATACTTTCATCAGGTTCAATGATATCAGATGACGCGTCAGTCAGGTCAGCAGTAACCTCAAGCTCGGAACTGTCACCCTCATCGACCATTACAATATCATCAGGAAGATCGTCAATCTCGAAGATTTCACCAGAGTCGCCGGAATCGGGAGCTGCTGCAATCTCAGGTTCTTCTTCAATATCAAACATGTCTGAAGAATCAAGCGCGACAATATCTTCAGCAGGGGCAGAAGCAGCACCGCCGCCCAGGGCAACGGCCTCAACATCTTCAAGTTTGAATTTTGTCTCACGGTCTATGCGAAACGCCCTGAGTGTGTTGCCTGAAACCATGTTCAGCAGTTCATCCTCGGATACGCCGAGTTTGGCAACAGTCTCATCAAAAGTCAAATATTCTTCGGCCACTTGCAGTCCCTTTCAAAAAATCAGATCAAATCAGGCATTGGTCTGTACTCTTTACTTCATTTTTGCCTTCGTAGCTTGGTTTTTAGTGTATTCTTTTTCAGATTCCTTCACCGTATAACCACGGCGCAGATACTTGAGGTCATCAATACCCAGATCCCAGCCATAGTAACGGGAAGCGCAGAACGCAAAGCTGTTGTCGTCCATCTGATATACAGCCATGTGCTTGCTTTTGGTATCAATAATGGTAAGCATTGACATCTTGCCGTTAGTTGCGGCACGGCTGGTCAGAGCAATTATATCTCCGGATGTTGCGTGATCCTCAGCAACAACACTTGAATTCTTCATGGCGATAACAGCCAAAAGAGCAATCACAATTCCAAAAGCGAACATTTTAATAGCTTCTACTGATTTCATTTTTTCTCTCCTAACTTTTCAAATCGCAAAATAA
>QKCJ01000038.1 GCA_003245715.1 bacterium | reverse complement strand
AGGAATGTGCGCAGGTATAGACCGTCCCCATTTTTGCTAGACGATCAAGATTCGGTGTCTTGATATAATCAAAACCTGCTGCTCCAAGAGTGTCATAACGCTGCTGGTCAGTAAATATAATTAATACATTTGGACGTTCCATATGATATTCTCCATAAGGTTTTAGTATTCCTGCATAACAACAAGCATGTAGTTTTTTTATTTCAATAAAGTTATTCATGTGTTAAATGGATGTGTTTGAGGTACACCAAATTCAAGCATCTTATCTAGTTTTGGGGTAGTAGTAATAGCGAGCAGAGTCGAGAGGATTCCCGTCGCAAATCCCGCCCTGTTTGCCTGTGATGAGGAAACCAGCATCTTTACGGTCAACATGAAAATCAGCCCACAGATTATTATACCCATCACCATGTAATGGGAAATTAAGCATCCATTCACTGCTGAAGGCTGGATATCGGTTAACGACATAATATACACAGTCCATTGAACTGTTAACTGCTGCGAATGAATCACCAATCAAAATTGTCTCTGAAAGTCTGGTAAGCCCTTGCAGCTTTCGTCTATAAAAGTAGTCTGAATCAGAAAAACCAAGTTGCCATGTCCAGCCATATCCGCCACCATATACATATGCCCATGGATTAGAAGGATAAAGTTCCTTAAGGTCATGATCCCATGAAGGACAAGCAAACAGGCCAGTATAAACCCAAGGCTTAGAATAACTATTATCATAATTATCAATCAAATATGGAGCCAAATATGTTTTCCATCCCAAGAAAAGAGTTGCCGAAATTGCAGGATTTTGCACTGTCAAAAGAGCCCCATTATTGTCCCCAGCGTACATACTGACACCAAGACCCTGTTGCTTGAGATTATTTGAGCAGTTTATACTTTTAGCCGCATTAGTTGCTGCAATCATTGAAGGGGCAAGCATAGACGCAAGAATGGCGATAATAGAAATCACGACCAACATTTCAATCAGAGTAAAATTTTTATTAAGTTTGGTTGTATATTTAGATAATACAATACAATTCTTCATCCTCGTTAAGCCACCAGAAGCGTTATTAAACCATATGATTTGTGATAATAAGGCGCCATAAGAGGGTTTTATTTTCATTATTTTAACTCCAGCTTTACGACCTTAATCTGCCAGGGAAAATCAAAGTTTATTTCAAATACTCCGTTTTTTATCTGGACTTTTTCGCCTGATACAAGCTCTACGCCTTCAAGCGAGGAGATAGTTGCTGCGGGCAAAAATTGAACCTTAGTTGTGTACCCTCCACCGCTAATATTAATAATTCCAATATAACGCACATTGCCTTTCGTTTTTACAAATGATGAGGCCAAACCGTCATATTCGAATTTAACTGAAGGCTTGATCCCTTGTGATTCTAGCCAAGAGACCGCATCCGTGTTGAAAAAGCCATCCTTGTTGAGTAGCGAAGTGATCCCTTTTCCGTGAAACACGACCTTGCCAGTGCCAACTGGCCATGATGCTATTTCAATAAGCGATCCAGACGATTTAACTACCACGCCATTTTCTGGAATACTTGCCAGCCGTATGCCATCATCTGTTCTGCGTACGGCTTCGGTATGAACTCCCAATGCCGTCAATAATGGGTAGTCTGCTTTTCCTGTATCGAGGTTATATTGACCTGAATTTCCCAAGATAATTGCCTTACCACCATCCTTAACAAATTCAACAATTTTGCTTATCATTTTAGGTCTTAATAATTTGGTGTCAGCAAGAAGTACGTTTTGATATTTTTTCAGATCTATTGAAAGGGAATAATCAGTAATCATTGGAAGACTTATACTATGGGATTGCAGAGCGTTATATAGATCGAATTGCCCTTTAACAAATTTATCCCCAGTAAGTCTCTTTGGTGTTTGCAAACGAACATCTGAGTATGAAAAAAGGTTTACTGTTGATTCTTGAAGAAGTTGTGCATCGGCCAATTCGTCTGCAAGTCCGCGCTGGTTCATAACCCATATAATCCACGGAGTTGCCGCAGGGTTTAAGTGAATAAAGTAAAGCCAGTTAACTTTTTTTACTGGGAATCGCAATATATTATAAAATGTTTTTTGATAAGAGTCTGGAGCATTATGCAATGGTTCAATCGCGATAGGAAGATTATAGGCTAATGCAAGTTGGCCCCAAAGTTCACCAGAAAGAGGCAACCCGTTACCCATAAAATCAAAACAAGTCAAGGTCATAAGGGTATTAGGAAATTCTTTTTCTAGAAGCATTGCATCGTCAAGGACTATGCCATCTCTGGACGATGCTCTAAGTGAAGTTGTCATCCAAGCAACAAGTTCACGATTCGGTTCAAATTTTCTGAGTTCTGAAAAAATATCTCGGTTTATCTGATAAACGGTATCAGTGCGGAATGCCTGCCAGTCCTGCCATGCCTGCGATATATCCATTTCGCCGATTTTTGGTTTGGGGGCATTTACATTTGAAAATGTGGTATGTTCAGTGGCATACTTCATGTTTAATTTATCAATACTAATATATTTTTTCTCTAAAAATTTCTGAAAAGCTTTTACTGCCGAAGATGAATAATCGTAAAATTTATCGCGAATTGGGTAATACCAGTCATTGTTGGCAGGGAAACGTACATGAAGCCCGCCAACTTTTTTATCATTGCGCTGGTTAATCATCTTTGCAATAGATGCGGTTGTTTTAATTACAAATTCTCTATGGCGTGGATCATGAAAACTGTAGCATGATATATTGACATCGCCGCCATCCCATGCTTCGTGCTTAACAGGAACGCCTTCATAGTCGAGCATTCGTTCTGGCGGGTTACCATTAAACCATTTATCATAAAATGTGGGAACATCAAGAGCCACTTCAAGGTTAGTGTCTGAGTGTTGAGAGCGCGACCCTATGGGAGAAAGTTCAATTTCTGGTACTGACGAATCAATTGCTTTGTCCAAACCCATTTCTATATAATTTGACGGTTTTAAGTTTCTTATATCATAAAGCGAATATAGTGGTGTACGTATCTCAAGTATATCAGGGGCAGGCATTCCGCTGTTATTGAAATAACGGGAATAACGACCATGATACTCTCTGAAAGGAGTCCCCATAATAGCGTGACGTATTTTGTGGTCACTCATCCTTTTAACGAAAGGAGGTTTGCAGAAATACAGGAAACTGTTGTTATTCAAACGTTGATTTGGGGCTACTTTTTCAGTGGCACTAAATTCTGTTCGAGATTCTGGCTGAAACCAGTTCTCCGTGCTGTATATTTGTTTCGGTGTTAAGGCAACCCGGAATGCTAATGAGTAATGGCTTTTTACATTATTAAGACGTAAAACTATTAGATTATTGCCTTTATTTAATTGGGCTTTAGTTTTAAAAGCATCTCTCTCAAAAAAATGTGGTTTTTGCGGGGCATCTGATTTAATTAATTTGCCATTTATGAATAATTCAAATCCAGCATTATAACCAATGGTAAGAACCCCAGTTGTATTTGTCTGCATGTTAACTGGAATTTTAATGAAAACGGAGTCATTGTTGCCGTTACGCCAACCAGCCAAATACCCCAAGATTATTTCTGGTTTAATAAAATTTTTTGTATCCCATATATTTGGAAGAGCTTTATCAACTAAAACCTCAGACTCCATTTGATCCGCTTCAGAAGTAGTCATACGCTTGGTAACTTGAAATTCCCTGACAAAACCATCGGTGAACGTGGTTTCCGCAATCGCCGGGGTAAACCTTAGTAATCCTAAAAGCAATAAAGGTGTTATTAGTCTTTTGAACATATCATCTCCCATATAAAATTTTATTCATAATTATTATTTTAGGCAACACAATATTCTCTGATGATCGTCACCAATTCCTATTCCCCAGTATATCTCTCGTTCTGATGGAACCGGCTCTAGTGCAACTAATAATTCATGTTCACCGCATTCTAAGGATAATTTTCTTTTTATCTGATTCAGGGGAGCACCATTTAAAGTTGGTGAAAAAATTATCGGGGTTTCTGCGGCAGGAAACATTCGTTCTTTTGCTTGTTGGCAAAAAGTCCTCATGCGACCAAACAACATATGTTCTGAGTCTTTGAGTACTTCAAGATTGCAATCAGGATCAAGATAGACTTGATTTGATGTTGGACTATTAAACATTACACTATATTCACCACTTTTATCAATTTCAAAGCGAAAACGAAGTATAATCTGAATTCCGTATTTATAGTCAGGAAGTTCAAGCGAAGAGAAAACGGGATTACATTTAATCTTATTCCATTGAATGCCTTTGGTTGGAACAAAATACCATGAAAGGTTATCAAGAACAGCATATTCAGCCGATATTTTATACTTCTCAAAATCAGGTTCACTTCCTGAAAAATTATTGGTAACTGATTTTGAGATACGTTTTTCCAGATCAATTACCAAATCCGAGAATTCTTCAATAGTTGCCGGAAACTGCATATTGGCAATACAGGTATCCCTGACAACCAAGCTATTGCCAACAGGAGCAAGCCATTTATCATCAATGCAATCAGGTGCAATAATTCCCAAAACGGCCCCTGCAGAAGCTGCACTGCAATCAGTATCCATTCCACAATTTACAGCAGTGCAGATAGTTTCACCAAAATCCCCCCCGCCAGCCAACAAAGCAAGAACAGTATATGGTACATTGGGTATGACTGCAGTCCGGAATTCTGTAGCATATTTTCCCTGAATTTTGTTACGAACAGTTTTCCAATCCTTAAGTTCGTTCCAAAGTTTGCAAGTTTCATTAATACATTCTCTTAGCAAAGAATTTTCAGGAAGAAAGCTTAGGCCACAATCAATCAATTCATCAATATTTTCACAGATAAAAGCCTTACTTTGCAGCGCTGCAAGAAATACCTCTGCATCTATTCCATCACCGCTATGGTCAACACAAGCGTCCTCGTAAGCAAATTTTGCGGCAAGCTCCGGATTGCCCGGAGCAAGACAAGCCCATAGCTCGCTTCTTATGGCAGCCCCCATGCCATGGCAAAAGTAATTATCATAGCTACCAGACCAAGGCGGGCGAATTCCACATTTTAAGTTTTTAAGGGCTACAGCATATTCATCACAATGGAAATCCATATGCTTCAACCATATATCCGCAATTATTTCACGGTTTACCTCAGGTTTTTCCATTGCAGCAATTGCAACCGCGTTCATAACCTGAAGCTCTAAATCATCATTTGGAATGGCTTCAGTAGGAACCGGATCATAAAATGTGAAATTCAACGTTCCTGGATATCCTTCTGTTGGTGTCCCAAGAATCCCACCTATATTTTTGCCCAGCCAGCAAGAAATTACTTTTTCCCTAAACAAGTTATCATTCATAGTTGTTTCCCTTTATTTTTAGCGGTATTATAGCTATAATATACTAGCTGCATACATATTAAAGAATATGAATAAATACACAAACAATATAACATTGTACATTTGGAGGGGGTGATGCCTCGCTTAGTAAAAAAGGAAAATGATTTCTGGGCTGGTATTTCCGAAACGTGGAAATATGGTGATCGGTTAAAGTCTTGGGAGCCTCACGACACCCACAATTGGACCTTACTCCTTGCATTTCAGGGAGATGGTATTGTCTACACATCAGAATCGGAATATCATTTAAACAAATCCAGCATTCTTCTGCTTGAACCAAATCTTGCTCATAAATATTCAGGAATAAATGATTGGGGGCTAATTTGGGTGCATTTCTTAATGTCTCCGGAAATTATTAAAAATCTTTTATGGCCTGAAACAGCACCTGGTATTAGGTATTTACAGCTTTCGCCAATCATTTTCTCTAAAATTAAACTTGATCTTATGGATATTTACTCTGCCAGCATTACCCGAAAACACAATTGGTATCGCTATGTAATGGCACTGCTAACAACAACTCTTTTGCGAATTGACAATGAAATTACCACTGATGGCTTTAGTAATCCCGAATGGATTTCTGACGCTATGCAAGTTCTTGCTGATACCAATCAAAAATTAGACATGAATACGATTGCCCATAATTGTGGCTTATCGCGAACAGCTTTTTTTAACGAATTCAGAAAAGCCACAGGATACTCGCCAAGAACATACCGGGAAATGAAAATTATGCGAGAAGCAGAGCAAATGTTAGTATGTACAGATTATACGGTCTCTGAAATAGCCTGGAAAATAGGCTTTGACAACCCATTTTACTTTTCAATGAGATTTAAAAAATACTATGGGCAATCTCCGAAAGCATATAGGGATGCAAAGTTAAATTTATAGATATAAGTTAGTGCCAACAAAAACACCCCCTAGCCATGCTAACGGGTGGTAGAAATTTATTACGATATATGGATACCCAGTTAGTATGCTGGTCAATACCTATTTTATCTCTGTAAGAGTAATATTTGAAACCTCAATATCCGCATCTTTCAAGCCCCCCCAGAAAAACATCAAACGACACATTTGCCCCTCCTCACCAACTTTTGCTTTCTTGACAATAAAAGCACAATCGTAATCATTCTCACCAACATTAAGAGTAATCTTAGCACCAGCGTAAATGGTAAAAGGAGGCTTTGAAATGTTGTAATATACCGGGACTAATCCCGATTTATTAGATTTAATCCTTAACTTAATTTTGTATCTTTTTCCAGCTTCGAGCTGAACCACTTTTGACAGTTGAAGGAAAGAAGGCTTTTGTTCTGTAGTTGCCACAGATTTAAATATTACTCTTCCATTTTCAAATTTAAATGTACAACCAGCTTCGCTAGCAGCTTTGGGCATCCAGGCAACCCAGCCATTCTCAGAAGAAAAATCTTTACTACCTAATAGGTTTTCACTCGCATTGGCAATTCCCCAAGGAAGAAAAAGCAGCAATACCGTAACAATAAATTTTGCAATAAATTTCATTTGTTCTCCTCTCATAAAAGATAATTGGAATAAATTTCACACCTTGATGTCACAATTAGTGGATTCTTGTTGTGATATTTTCAACAATATAGCATTTTAATAAGTCTTAAAGAATTTAATATTATTCAAATAGCATATAATATTGTACAAGATTATGCTTGAGTAAAAATAATAGACATTGTGCTGTAGTAATACATATTATTACGTGAACAAAGTTGTGAACATTTGACAAAATTCACAGTAACATGTAAGCAGATATGGTAAAAAATGCGAGGTTATAATCCTTCGTGAATGCCAGTTTCCATTAATACATGACTTGCAATTAAACGAAAACCAACCCTTGCTGTTGTCAGATCGAGGAGGTATGATATTTCCAAATATACGTGAAGAAATGTTTTACTCATTACATGGCTTCAGATCACTTGTTTTTACTTAAAGAGGTTGCATTCCCTGGTACTGCCACAAGGGAACGGTGGAGGAAACACTCAACACCTTGCTTGTTGAAGAAGCTGACCGTCTATGTGGAGCAAAACGGTATGAGCGCAATGCTGAACGCAAAGATTACCGTTGCGGCAAGCGAGACAGGAAATTGCAGACGAAAGCAGGCACGGTGACGCTGCAGGTTCCCAAGCTCAGGTCATTGCCTTTTGAGAGCGCCATCATTGAGCGTTATCGTCGCCGTGAGTGCAGTGTTGAGGAGGCGTTGATTGAAATGTACCTTGCCGGTGTTTCGGTAAGGAGAGTGGAAGATATCACCGAAGCGTTGTGGGGCGAGAAGGTCAGCCCTAGCACGGTCAGCAAGCTCAATCAGAAGGCGTATGAACGAATTGAACAGTGGCGCAACCGGGCACTTACAGGCAAATATAAATACGTTGCGCTCGACGGGATGTGGTTCAAAAGCAGCTGGGGCGGTGAGGTGAAAAATGTCGCCGTACTGATTGCTGTTGGGGTAGATCAGGATGGCTACCGTGAAGTTCTTGGTACGGTCGAAGGCTGCAAGGAAGACAAGGAAGGCTGGCTGGATTTCCTCAAGCACCTTAAGGAGCGTGGACTCAAGCCACCTCAACTGGTGACCAGTGATAAGTGTTTAGGCTTGGTTGAGGCGCTGGCGGAAGTGTTCCCCGAAACCGACTGGCGGCGCTGCACTGTTCATTGGTATCGCAACATTCTTAAGAATGTACCAAAGAGTAAAACTAAAGAAGTTGCAGCAATGCTTAAGGCGATCCATGCGCAGGAAGACCGTGCGGCAGCGGATGAGAAAGTAATTGCTGTAGTCGCCAAACTCAAACGATGAAACTTGGTAAGGCAGCAGAACATGTCAGGGAGAGTGCGGCTGAGACGTTGACGTACATGAAATATCCCCGCAGCCACTGGAGGAAGATCCGAACGAACAATCCGTTGGAGCGGGTGATCCGTGAGGTTATAAGAATGACACGGGTGGTCGGCAACTTCCCTGACGATAAAAGTGCTCTGATGCTTGTAGCGGCAAGATTGCGGCATGTTGCCGGAACGAAGTGGGGATTGAAACGGTATTTGAAATTTGATACAGAAGAGGACGGAAAGGAGGAGAAGCAGAACAACGATGCGGCCAGACCAACTTTGGCCGGATAGCCCCCATGGGGGCTATAACCCTGGACTTTCTTTTTCTTTGTTAAATGAATTTGCGAAACTTTCTTGACACTACCGCTTAATTACGGAAGTACCAAACAATATTAGAGCAAAAGCTCACGGATTCAGGTATTAGAAACTAGAAAAAAAACGATCCGCGAGAAAACGTAACGTTGAGTCAGGTACTATTTCTTTGAGATGTTTGAGGATTTCTTGGGATAGTTCCGGGGAATCCGTACTTTCTGATAACTTTTCGTCTATATGCATTAATTCATTTTTAGCTTTCTCGTATAGGTGATGTGGAATTATTTTTAGCAACTCATTGAAATCACCCTCAGAAATAAGCGATTCTGTTTTTTTATGCTGTTGTGGCGTTTGGTCGCAAAGAAAGTGACAAAAACAATAGTAATAAAGAATATAATTCCTAACTAATGTTGCGCTGATTGCTTTCCCCTCGGTTTCAACTCTAGGTATTTCAATAACATTAATGCCTAAAGGCTTAAGATATTTATGCATTTGTTCATTGTACTGCCGTGTAATATGGCAGTTGGGCTCTTCTCCAACAAAGCGCTGTGTAATATTGACAGTGGGAGCAATAAATTTCCCAAAGGTTTCCAAATCACTTGCAGCATTGATTGTAAAACTATCAGGAGCTTCCTTATTGAAATATCCAGGAAATGTTATTGAAGAAATAATAAATTTGCCGCTCGGTATTACTGTGACATTAGCAAGATCAGATGTCCCGTCCTTAACAAGTTCAATTCGATCCGTAAATTTGAAAAATGATTTATCTTCTTCAACCACAAAAATAATCAGGTTATCCACCCTACCTGAGGCATATTCTATCAGATAACGATGGCCTTTAGTAAATGGATTACAGTTCATTACAATACTTCCTGTAATACCAGGCTTGAGCGAAATAGTTTTGAGTTCTTCGAGATATTGCAGTAATTCTTCATCGGTTTTTTCGTAATTTTTTTTCTGTAAATCAAACCAATATTCAGCCAATTGTGAATTATAGCAATAATCGTTGAGTTGTTGAGGTTGACGAAACCAAACGCTACCATCAACAATCCGCCTGTAGATATATTGCAAACAACCATAAAGAATATCTGCCTGCTGCGAACACAGTCGGTACGTCCAGTGCCAGCCATCCCAAAACATTTTTTCAGGAATGAGCCGAAGGTCATCTCCAATATCAAGCAGGAAGATATTATCAAAGTTCATCGCAGCTTTTTTGATTACTTCAAAATTATTTTTATCAACACGCATAACCACAACATCTTTTTCTTCAAGTTCTGTCGTGTATAACTGATATAATGCCTGATCATAAGAGATACCAGGTATCCCTCGATTATATACCCCATATTTGCAACTAAGAATGTGATCTTCATTTATTCTTGCCTGAAGAAAACTGGCCATTGTATGCCGATCTTCAGTTCCTGGAGAATAAGCCAGGCAATTACCCAGTAAATATATTGAATTATCGTGTTCCTCTGGAACGCCAGTTGTCGTGCGGTATCCATTCTTTATTGTAACCCATGTATTTTCCATATCGTTTAAAACAATTCCATTGCGGGTCTTAATGGCCGTTGGCAGGGTTGCAATTGATTTTACGTAATCTGAGGTGCAATAATCAATATCCCCCCACATGTTTTGAATATGCTCTTCATCAAGCACCTCCCATCTATCCTTGCAAAGATTAAGCGCAGATGAATTACTATTATATATTTTTTCAGAATCATAATGAATCAACACGAGAAGTGCCCTGCTCTGATAGATTCTACTGAAAGCATGAAAATAAGTCGAGGACGCAACATGTGGATAGAAATCACGCAAAAAATCCTGATAGTTATTGAAGTTTGGGCTGCTCTCAGGGTATAATTTCTGAACTGAATGAAAATAGAGGTCAGAACCGCCCAATTGAGTTTTCGAAAGAATATCATAATCAATGCTTGTAACAGGATCAGGGATATTTGACGAAGGAAGCAAAAAGATTGAAATGTTTTCATTTTCAAGACCACAATTCTGTATCATAAAATCAGCCATTCCCTTGGCATGCTCAGAAGTGCTCCCAACCGAAATATATGTATCAACTTTATTGTTTTGGCTTTTGACAGCATTCAATCCGATGATGTTGAATAAACTATGCTCAAAAGGCTTGCCAATATAGGGCGATTTAGGAGAAATATCAATGCATATTTCATTAATAATATCAGGCCGGAATGCTTTGATCGCTTCTGCAATTAGTGGAATACCGTTTAGATTTCCCAGATAAGCAATTTTGGCATTTGAAGGAAGACGAGTAAATTTTGCATCAAGTTCAAAAAACTGCGCAGCTTGTTGAATAGTGTGTTTCACATTCTTCTGAGCATTTGATTGAACATCGAACTTATTTGGGAATAAAACTTCTTCCTGCAATTTAAGAAGTTGCTGATCTTGAGGATAACGTTCCAGACCGATAACTAAAACCCTTTTGGCTTCAACAATGCGTTTTGAATGGATCAAAAATTTTATGATAGAAATATAAGTTGTTAGATTTATATAAGGTAGTTTAGCATGTGCTAATTCAAAATAAGTAATAGCTTGCTCAAACTGTCCTGTAGTGAGAGACAGTTCGACAAGTTTTTCATACGCTGCAGACAATTCCGGTGCTTGTGATATAATGTTAAGCAAAGCAGAAATTGCTTTCCCCAAATCCTTACTACAGATAAGTTCATCTATCTGGCTTAATTGACTTTGGTAATCCAAGTTATCCCCCTCTTGATAATTGAAATATTAGATTAAAGTCCTGAACGGAAACTTAACCAGCCCTGTTCAGGTATCGTTCTATCCTCCCAACAACTGCCAATGCAACTTCTTTATTCACAGACGGTTTTGAAATACAACCGCAAGGATACAGGTATCGAGCGAGTCTACGCAACACAGAAAGAGATCGACCAGCTGTTGGCGCAGGGCGGCTACTAGATCATAATGCCACAGAACTGATGCTGCTGGCCAAACCGTCTACAAGATAAGACCTGGCTGTGTCGTTGAAACGAAGGCGAGTCCATCAAACGTCCGAGCCGCAAGATACGCTTTCCCAACCCGATTAGGATACCTGAAAAGATTATACAGTTGATAGCTCGATTCATCAAGGAGAATCCGGCGTGTGGCTTATTAAGAATTGTTGGTGAACCAGTAATTCATCCTATAATACTTATGATCGGGTACTTCTGTCGTTCTGTGTAGTGCCATTGATCTTAAACTTAATGATGATAAACTGTTAAGCTTGATTATTTGGGTCGGGAAGGGCAGTCCTGGCAAAGAATATCAAGAATAAATTGCATGAATCCGGAATGTTTACTTCGTAATAAAGCCAACGAAGGGAACATCCGTACTCACGGTGGTATAAACTACAACTCCAAGACGCCGCAAATACATATATAAGGCCTGAGGCAAATCTTTTAACTCCAATCAGGGATCAGCTTATCACAGACTCAGGGCATCAAAAGAAAAGATCAATTATGCTTGTCATATGTGTGCCTAAGGCGTTAATATTTCGGCAATTAGTAGAATACTCGGTCATTCTTGGAAAACGATTAATAGCTGGCTGGAAAGAACGTGCAAGGCTTGTCATGATTTTCAGGTAAAGCATCTTAAGGGCTACGAACTCCGAGAGATACAGATTGATGAAATTATAGCCTTTGTTGCCATGAAAAAAATCTGATTGTGGCGTTACTGCAAATAATAATCGACTCTTTATTGAAGCTGTATTATGGATCAACCGTATCGGTTCCCCTTGGCGGGTAGTGTCAAGAAAGTTTCGCAAATTCATTTAACAAAGAAAAAGAAAGTCCAGGGTTATAGCCCCCATGGGGGCTATCCGACCAAAGTTGGTCTGGCCGCATCGTTGTTCTGCTTCTCTGCCATTTAGAGTAATTTTTTATTACTACGCAAAATCCAAAATCCTACCAAAGAAAAACCCACAAGTCCTGAATTGACAGACACTTGCGGGTTTAAATATTTGGCACGCCCGAGAGGATTCGAACCCCTAATCTTCTGATCCGTAGTCAATCACCACAAAACCACAAGTCATTTAACACCAAGGAATTATAGGTTTTTAGAAAGCTCGCTTTGTCATTTGCTTGCACAGTAAGGATGCATAACAATGCAAGGTAATGCAATTTAGAGGCACTCAAGGCGTACATCTTTTTTTAGGTACGAGTCATAGCTAGACAACTCTATCAGTCGCTCGCTTAGCCACAACATCTACCAGAAACTTAACCATAAATATTGAGCTCACTAAGGCAGCGCCTATAATCACTTCTTTCGTGCCTACGCAGTAAAGAACAACATACCTAACTTCTTCTCTACTCGGCACTTCTTTAAAAATCACTCAAACATAGAAACTGAGCAAAATGTCAAAACTTCAACACCTGATCTATACGAAAATCATCGGTTCACTGCCAGCCGTCGAACAGAAACGAGCAGCGTTCTACAGGGCTCAAGTTTTCATCCTGTTACGCGTGCTCGAAAGTCTGGATAAGACCCGCATCATCGCCACCGCTGCAGAAATTGAGAAGCTGCTTGATATCGGACAGACCATGAACCACGAGGTTGATGACTGCATCCTGATCGTCAAACCCCGAACCTATGAAAACTGGCTGCGGCGCAGACGTAACCATAAACCGATTAAGAGACCCGGTCGCAAGCGCAAACTTAGTGACCAGATTGTAGCCCTGATCATCCGGTTCGTCAAGGAGAATCCTGGTTGGGGACTATTGCGAATCGTTGGTGAATTAATGAAGCTCAACATAAAACTATCCGGTACTACCATACTCAAGGTTTGTCGGGAGAACGGTATCACACCGCCACCCAACAGGACAAAGAACGCGCCGGTCAGCAACTGGGCAAACTTTGTTAAATGCAACATGTCAACCATGGTCTCCTGCGATCTGGTATCAAAGTCGATTTATACCCTTCGTGGTAGATTTGATGCATACTGCATAGCCTTCATCCATTACGCTTCGCGTCGTGTTTATGTTTCACCACCGACGTACAATCCAGACGAAGAATGGCTGCTGCAGCAGGCTCGCAACGTCGCTGGCTGGCTTGATGACGAAGGGATCAAGCTGCGCTTTTTAATACGCGACAATGACGGTAAATATACACCGCGCTTTGACGACTTCTTCCAAAGAATCATTGACACTTCTTCTCCACCGGGGAAGGACGGCAAGGTAATTAGGACTGCCATCCGCTGCCCTGCCCAGAACGGATACATCGAGAGCTATTTCTCGCACTTCAAACGTGAGTGTTTAAACAGCTTTGTCTGCTTTAGTCTCGGGCAGCTCAATAGGATTGTCGCACAGCATCTTGAGTATTACAACAACTGTCGGCCACATCAATCGTTGGATAACAGAGTCATCTCGCCTGACTTTTCATACCCCGAGAAGTTTGATGCAAGCAAGGTAAAGTGCCGGAAGTTCCTCGGAGGACTACTCAAGCATTATTACCTTGAAGATGATCAAGATAATCAGGCTGCGTAAATGCAGACCAATATTGTGTTCGCCAATTCCACCTGCCATAGTGCAGGTTGGTTTTCGTATAGTCAGATTATCAAACAGCGAATATATCAACGTAGGATATTTTTGTGACGCTTTTGCACGGGCAAGTTCACCCGTGGGACAACTAATTATTTTTCAAAACGGCTGCCTAAAGCCGAAGTTTACCATGTTACTCTTTACTGCGTAGGTCAAAACTACTCACATCTCTATGCAACGCAGTACCATTTAATGCCATTTCGAGTAAACTTTTATTACTACAAAAAATCCAGAATTTCACTAAACAAAAACCCGCAAGTCCTGAATTGACAGACACTTGCGGGTTTAAATATTTGGCACGCCCGAGAGGATTCGAACCCCTAATCTTCTGATCCGTAGTCAGATGCCATATCCAATTAGGCCACGGGCGCACGTTGTTTTATTAATTTTGAGAATGTGATTATATCCCTCGTTTACCTATATGCAATAGGATTAATAATTTTTTATCAATTCTTTTTAAGTGGAAGCCAGGAAAGGACTTTCTTAATATGCTCATCCCAAAATCCCCAGCTGTGATTACCGGGAGCTTCATCATAGGTATAATCAAAACCCAAATCCACAACCATCTCACGGTATTCGGTATTCATATTATAAAGAAAATCTTCAGTGCCGCAAATCTGGTAAAGTGCCGGCTTGGGCAAACCGCTTTCAGCGGCTTTCCTGGTTACCGCAAAAAGGTCATTATCACTGCCCTTAACCCCATCTGCCGGCCCAAAGACCCTCTCATACTCTTCACGAATGCCAGCACCAAGAGACTCAAGCAGGGACGTCACATCCAATGCGCCTGACAGGCTGGCTGCTGCTGCAAACTTCTCCGGGTTGCGCAGACCAATCTTAAAGGCTCCATAACCGCCCATGGAAAGGCCAGCAATAAAATTATCCTCGCGTTTTTCTGAGAGCGGAAAGAAAGAACGCGCAATTTCCGGAACTTCCTCGGCAATATGCGTATAATAGTTATAACCGCATTTGGCATTGGTATACCAACTTCTATGGGTTGTCGGCATGACAACGGCCAGATTCATCTCTGTTGCATAGCGCTCAATTGAGGTGCGCCGCGTCCAGACCGTCTCGTCATCCGATAGACCATGCAGAAGATACAAAACCGGAAATTTCCCGTTGCTTGCTCCAGCTGAACAGTCCATGCCGATACGGTTTTTAGCCGCCTGAGGCAGAACAACGACCATCTTGCTCATGTAGCCAAGAACATCTGAAAAATAATTACAGGTTATTAACGCCATTATCCACCTTTTCTAAAGATTACTCCTGTCCCAGAACCTGAGACAAAATATTAAGCAGCTCCTGCTGACGATAGGGTTTTCGCAGGAAGCTCAGCACACCAGCATCATAAAGCTCCTGCAGATTATTCTCCTTGGTATAACCTGAGGAGAGTATAACCTTCAGCCCCGGGTCAATTTTTTTCATTTTATAGAAAGCCTTCTGCCCGTCAAGAACAGGCATAATAACATCCATTACAACCACATCGATATCCTCATGGTGATCGCGGAAAATTTCAACCGCTTCAGCACCGTCAGAAGCTTTTAACACATTAAAACCATGCGAGGCAAGTATCTGTGAACTGGTAGAGAGCACCGATCCCTCATCATCCACAAGCAGAACTGTTACATTGTTAAACGAAACAGACTTGAAGGTTATGTTTTCCTTGACCGCTTCCTGTTCACAACATGGTATGAAGACCGAAAAGGTTGTCCCCTCTCCGACAGTACTCTCAACGATAATAGCCCCGGAGAAACTCCGGATAATGCCATAAGTTACAGAAAGCCCAAGGCCCGTACCTTTATCCACATCCTTGGTTGTAAAGAAGGGATCAAAGACCTTTTCAAGAATTCCCTTCTCAATACCAATGCCATTATCCGTCACATCAATACGAACGTACTCACCATCAGCGAGTGTTTCCTTAACCTTCGCGCAAAAAGCCGAATCAATTTTTATGCGCCGTGTAGTGACAGTAATCTTTCCGCCTTCAGGCATGGCATCACGTGCGTTAAGGACTAAGTTTATAACCACATTCTCAAGCTGCGATTTGTCAGCAATAACATTGCATTTTTCACTGCAGTAATCTGTGGTAAGGACTATATCACGGCTTATACTCCTTGAGAGCATTTCAATTGCGTCATTGATAACCCCGTTTGCCTCAACAGCAACAGCATTTATATTATCCTTGCGGGCAAAGGTCAGGAGCTGCTTGGTCATCTTGGCCGCGTTTTCACCGACCCGGATTATTGTCTCGGCGTGGCGATAACTGGCGCTGTCCTCGTCATTTTTCATCTGGATCAGTTCAGCCGCGCCAATAATACCGCTTACCATATTATTGAAATCATGGGCAATCCCGCCGGCAAGCTGACCGATGGCCTCCATCTTCTGCGTATGCCGAAGCTGGCTCTCCAGAGCATTTTTGTGAGTAATATCAGAAAGTACCAGAACCAGACCAACAGTCTCGCCATAAGAGTTCTGCAGGTATGAACAGGTCATGCTGATATCAAAGACCTTATTGCCGTCAACGCTTTTGAGGATATAACTGTTAAGAGAATCCGAGGTGACGCCCTTGGTTGTTACAAGTTTTTTGATTATTGTTCCGACCTCGAGAAACTGCTTGTCGGAATAATTTTTGCAGAGCTGCAAAACCCCCTGCACAGTCTTGCCGATGGCTTCCGACAAATGCAAGCCAACAAGGCTCTCCGCTGCGGAGTTCATGTTGATGACTTCGCGTTTGAGATTTAGGGTAATAACCCCTTCGCTGATGGACTGCATGGTCGTGCGCAGTATCTCTTCATTATCACGCAGGGCATCTTCCGCTTTTTTTCTGGCGGTAATATCACGCCGACTGACCCTGACGCCAAGAGGAATATTCTTGCGGCTTCGCACAGGACGGCTGATATGCTCAATCCAGACAAAGGACTGGTCTTTACGCTTGAAGCGGTACTGCATATGATGAAATTCTTCGGGACTTCTCATATAGCGGTCATAAATATTTCTGTCCGCCGGGATTACCCGTAACGAGAACAGATCCGGGTTTGCCTGAAAATCCTCAATGGTATACCCCGAGATTCTTTCACAAGACGGACTGATATAGAGTATCTCCCCCTCAGGCGAGAGCCAGCTCTCCCAGTCATAAGTAAAATCCGCAACCGTTCTGAATTTGTTTTCATTTGTTTCAAGAGCGCGGTAAGCACGGCGGATACCTGAAATATCCTCACCAATACCCAGACAATAACAGACCAGGCCATTATCATCAAAGACCCCGCGTAAAACCCAACGCAGGTCACACTGGTCGCCATCAGCCGAAGAATCACTGATTTCAATGGTCGCAACCGGATTAGTTGTTGTCATGGTATTAAAGAGCAGGATGAATTTTTCATAATTATTTTTTTCAAGATGATCGCGAAGATTAAATTCAACGCCCTCATTGACAGACAAAAACCGCGCAAACGCCGGATTAAAATTAGTAATTGTCCCATCCGGCAAAGCTTTCACAATAAATACAGGCGCGTCATCAACCAGCGTCTTGAAAAAAATCTCATTCTCGTTCGCCAGCCGGTCACGTTCAATATTTTTATTGCGGATAATTACCAGTAAAGCCACGGTGACAAAGAGCAAAACCACCACGAGGACAAGAATAAACGAATAATACGGACAGCCAAAAAGCGTACGGTGTAAATACTCTATCAGGCTTTTCTCGGTGCCGTCAGGGGCGTCAATACCGATTTTTTGTTCAAGTACAGGATTGAGATTGATGCTTCTTTTCTGCGGAGAATCTGTTAAATCCGCCTCCGCGGCCATCAGGCATCTGCTGCAAACCCCGTCAATACCAGCCATACGCAGGCAACCGATCCCCAGGCTCTCTAGCAAAAAGAGGAGAAGAAGAATTGCGATAAATCTAACTTTTATCAGATATGGCATGAATATCGTCTTTGCTTAAAAACTCAAAACCCTATAATACATTATAAATTTATCGAACTTTTGCGCAATCGGAAACAGTAAATACTGGCTGGCACGACAAACAAAACGGAAAATATTATGAATGATGCTTTTGATACTGATAATCTGCGAATGTCAATAGCGCTGAATGCAGCCCGTCAGGCCTGGGATGAGGGCGAGACACCGGTGGGAGCCGTCATATTTCACCAGGACAAACTCATCGCCAAAGCCTGGAATCAGCGCGAAGGCCTTAACGACCCTACCGCCCACGCAGAAATTCTGGCCATAACCCAAGCCGCTGCCGCACTTGAGAGCTGGCGGCTCAATGAATGCGAATTATACGTAACCCTTGAGCCTTGCCCGATGTGTGCCGGGGCGATAATGCAGGCAAGGATAGGCCGTCTTGTCTACGGGGCGGACGACCCGAAGGCTGGTGCCTGCGGCTCAATTCTTGATATTACCGGCTGCACGGCCCTCAACCATAAAGTCGAAATAACTACCGGAGTAATGCAGGAGGAATGCTCACAGATACTCAAGGATTTCTTCAGGATGCGCCGTGAAGAAAACAGGAACCTGAAAAATCTCAATTAACCGCTCTATAAACTTTCGCCCCGCCATTAATCTTTGAAAAATTGCTGATACTGCGGCAATTCTCTGACCTGCGCGCAGAAATCACGGGCAAACAGATCAAGATACTCCGGCGCAATAGCCGAAGCGTGCGGCAGCAGATAAAGGTTACTGATACTGCGCAATACCGAGTCTTCTTCCAGCGGCTCAGTCGCAAATACATCAAGATACGCTTCCGCGCTCGGATTATCCTGAAGGAACTCAACAAGCGCCGCCTCGTCAATCGCGTTTCCCCTGCCGATATTATAAATCCCGGCATCTTTTTTCAGCAGCGCCAGCCTTGCACGGTCAAGGATGTGATCGCTCCCGGCACTTGCCGGCATTACCATAAGTAAATGGTCAGCCTCAGGCAGACACATATCTAACTCACTGACAGATATAACCTTATCATCATTATCAAAATAATCCGGCCTATTGAAATTGCTGCGGTTAACTCCGGTAATATTCGCCCCCAGAGCCTTGGCGAGGAGCCCTGCTTCTTTACCGATAGCGCCAAAACCGAGAATAACCACCCTTGAGCCACGTAAGGTTCTGGCCCGAGAGTCATAAATTTCACGCGGCCAGACCCCGGCCGTTCTGCCAGACTTCATAAGCTCAGACACCGAACATATTCTGCGGCAACGACTTAACATCATCCCAAGCGCCGTCTCGGCCATGATCGCACCATGAAAACGCCCGTTAATGCAAATAACCTCCTCAGGGAGATTGACCGAGAAATAATCCCTGCCGGCAGCCGGCGTGGCTAAAATCTTAAGCTTGATCGCCCTGTCTGCCCACTCCTGCGTCAGATACCAGCCAATTACCACATCCGCACCTGAAAGTGAATCAACAAATAACTGCTTATCCCCATAAAGGGTTACAACCGATCCCGGTATACCTTCGCGAATAATGTCAGCCTGACTTTCACTCATACTCCAGGCTGAAACCTGTTTGCTTTTAAGGAATATGGAAATATTCACAAAAATTTCTCCGATAAAAGTTGAAAAAGCTAAAGATTATCCCGCCATATGGTCGATAAACGGTGTAATCAAAGGCTTAATCAGCACAAAAAGCCTGTATTTACAGTAATAAACAAACTCTATAAACGAAAGTATAAACAGGAAAGTTAAATGGGCAAGACTAAAAAATTCATCCTGATTCTCGCATTATTCGGTTTTCTGGCTGCCGGAATCGGCGCCAAGGCCAGAACCTGGGCCAGCAGCGAAGGTAGTGCCAACATCATTAATCTTGATATAAATGAGCTTCTTTCAGAGCCGAAGACTTATATGAAGGGTACAGTCGAGTTTGAATGCCGGTTTGCGACTGTCGGGAAGCTTTTTCGCAAGAATAATACCGAATTTAATGCAGAAGAGCATATCAATATCGCCGTCTGGCAGCCTGAGGCCAGGCTCTGGAGCCGTCAGGACCGTCTGAATGTCATGCCAAGCCTGTACATTAACAAGGAAAACAGCCAGCTCTGTCAGGTTGTATCCAATCTCCCCCGTTACCGCCGGATTGCTGTCCGCGGACGTGTTATCAGTAATTATGCCAACCTTCCCTGGATAGAGGTTACTGCTATCCGGGTGCTTGAAGATGACCGCATGAACGACCAGCTCCTGCAGCAGGTTGCCAAAATCCATGAACTGCTCAAGGATAAAAAAGTATCACTGGCATCAAACCTGTTCTCGACCATCAATAACGAAACTACCCCAGACTATATCCGCTGCGAGCTTAATACCGCAATCGCGCTGGCCACACCGGTGAAGAAAAAATCTGACCCGTCACTGGCGCTTGTGAGTTCAGCCAGAAGATCTGCCGGCAGCGGTGATTTTGCTGCAGCAATAGCCATGATGAAGGAAGCCAGAAAATTCAGGCAGGATCTTGATAAGACAGCCTGGTTCAATCAGGAAATGGCTGAGTACTATCTGCGTTCAGAGCTGACAGACCGGCTGGAGCTTGCACGCGAGAAGCTTATTATAGCCAACAGCATCAAGAGCAGCAGCGACGCACGGATTCTCAACCAGCTTGCCGATATCGAGATGCAGCGCGACAATCTTGATGAAGCCGAAAAATATATCCGCCTCGCCCTGAGTAACGACAAGGATAATTCGCAGGCTCAAAAGCGCCTCGCGCAGATTACCTCAGACAAACTCGCCAATGAAGAGAAACAGGCCAGCCAGTCAGCCCAACCAGCCATTGACAATCCGCATCTGGCCAGCGGCAGGAATTTTCTCAATAACGGAGATTTTGTAAACGCTGAAGCGCAGTTGCGTCTCGCAATAAACGACAACAATGAACAGGCAGCTTCACTTCTTGCTTCAGCACTGCTGGCGCAGGGCAAAGTTGATGAAGCAAAATCACTCCTGCTTACGGCCCAGAAGAGCATCGTTAAAGCTGAAGTCAAGGCTGAAGCGGTAAAGGAAAAATCAATCATACCAGTTGAGCCACGCGCCAGTGAGACGATTGAAAAAGAGAAGAACAATGACATCCCGCAGAGCGTTGAGACTAATTTTGATGACGTCTTTGCGACGATGAACGAGATGAAAAATGATCTCAAGAGCAGCGCTGAAGATCAGGTGAAGGATAGTCAGGCAGTTGCCCTCAACACTACAGCTCCGCAAGTAAAATCGTTATCTATCGAACCGGTAAAAGACAGTATGGCTCAAAAACCGGTAACGACAACCGATTCAATAAACATCCCCAAGCTGCCCGATATTCAGGCCGCTCCCAAGGCAAGGGGGAAACTTCCGGACTGGGCGCGCTAATAAACAGCCTGACAAAAAAAACTCTAATAAAGCCCGCAATTTCTATTGTAGGCTTTATTATTACAATTATAATTAACGACTATCAATAATCTTTTACTTAGGAAAAGGAGAAATCATGCACATTCCTGATTCAATGCTCCAGGGAAATGTCTGCCCGGTTACTGCGGCTATCAGTGTAGCGGGTATAGCCGGAGCAGCTTATTTTGCTGTTAAGTCTGAAAAGAAGCCTACTGCTGCACGTTTTGGCGCTGTAGCGGCATTGATCTTTGCAGGCCAGATGATGAACTTCCCGATTGCTGAGGGAACCTCGGGACACCTCCTTGGCGGTGTTCTTGCAGCGGCACTTCTGGGTACCCCTTTTGGCGTGCTGGCGATTGCTGCGGTTGTGGCGATCCAGAGCCTGGTCTTTGCTGACGGCGGGGTCAGCGTTCTTGGTGCAAACCTGCTTAATATGTCTGTTATCGGTGCCGGACTCGGTGGCATCATCTACTCATACTTAAAGTCACACATCAGGCACACAGCAACCCGCCATATCACAGCAGGTCTGGTTGCCTGGCTTTCAGTGGTGCTGGCAAGCGTTGCGGTAAGTATCGAGCTTGCGGCTGACAACTCCGCGGAATTCTCAACAGTATTCGGCGCAATGGTTCTGACACACGCGATTATCGGTATCGGTGAAGGCTTCATCACAACTGTAGCCTGTTTCCTCTTTGCCTCAGACAAGAGCAAGAACAGCCCGGCAATGCGTGTAGCCGCTCCTCTTGGTGCTGCCGGCCTTATCGGTCTTATCTGCAGCCCCTTTGCAAGTTCAAGCCCTGACGGCCTTGAGTGGGTCGCAACCAGGCATAATTTCCTCAATGAAGGCGCTCCGCTTCTTTCCGGTATCCTCCCGGATTACAGCGTGCCAGGACTTGCTTCTGAAGCACTGTCAACAGGCAGCGCTGGTATTATCGGCGTCGCCATCACCTTCGCCTTCTGCTACGCGGCCGCCCTGCTTATCAATCGCCCGCAGCCTGAAACAGCCAAAGTTTAAAGCGGAAATCAACACTCCAGAAATTATTCAAGGGAACGGCTCTGCGCCGTTCCCTTTTTTTCAGTCTAAGAGCTTCTAAATAATCTAAAACACGGAAGCATAATTCCAGCTTATTTTCCGATACAGAAGCGGGAGAAAACATTCTCAAGTATGTCTTCAGCATACCCCTCACCACCGGCGCGCGAGAAAGCTTCATAAGCAAGGCGTAATTCAACCGCCGCCAGTTCCAGCCCCTCACCAATCAGCGAACACGCCGCCAGACAATGTCCTGCTGCCGCGTCAATCTCCATCGCCTCACGCCGGGTAAGAAGACCGCCGCCAATACTCATATCCCCCATCGCTTCATCAAACAAAAGCCGCCGTAACTGCTCCACGCCATCACCAGTCAGCGCACTTACAGAAACCTCCGAGGTTATCACAAGTGACGCGTTGCTGCTGAGAGCGTCACGAAGTGCATTATTATATTTTCCGCCAGAGAGATCAGATTTATTATAAACCAGTATCACCCGGCAAACTGGCAGACGCCGGATAAAATCATTAAGTTCAGCGTTAACCGCCTGCGCTGAATCAAGGACAAGCAACAACAGCGGGCTGGCGGCATACTGGTTGCGCGCATGCTCGCTTGCGGCGGCGGCAATTGTATTGACCGCGCTGTCAATTCCTGGGCAATCCTCAAGCGAAAACTGGAAGCGTTCAATTTCGAGCGGGAAGGAGATCCGGTCTCTGGTCGTTGAACGTTCGGCAGAAACCAGCACCTTCTCCTCACCCAGAAGCGCATTAAGAAGTGAACTCTTGCCGGCGTTGGTAAGCCCGGCAAAGGTTACACGTATACCGTTCTCCTCAGGCTGATGCCGCGCGCATTTCTCAGTCAGTTCGCTGCATTCAGAAGCAAGCAACGCCAGTTTTTCGGCAAGATCAAATTCGATATCCTCGTCAATATCCTCCTCGGCAAAATCCAGCGCCGCCTCCACAGTCCCGGATATTTCAAGCAAACGCCTGCGCCACTCGGCAAGTTGCCTGGCACTCTGCCCGCCTACTCTTTTGATCGCCTCACGCCTGCCCGCTTCAGTCTCCGCATCAATGATCCGCTCAACCGCTTCCGCTTGGGTCAGATCAATCCGGCCATTTAAAAATGCCCGCAGGGTAAACTCACCTGCACCGGCAATCCGCGCACCGTGAGAACATACCATCTTAAGCGCCGCACTTAACAGCGCCTGCGAACCGGGCAGAATAATTTCAGCAACATCCTCGCAGGTGTAACTCGCCGGAGCAGGCATGAAATAAACCATCGCAGGAGACAGCATAGTGAGCTCTCTACCCTCAAGTTTGAAAGCAAGAGACATCTTGCCAATCAAGCAAGAACGTTTTTTATTTTTCAAGGAAGCGACGTCATCTGAAGTGAATATTTTATTAATAACCGAAAACGCCCCGCTGCCGGAAATGCGGATAATACCATTTGCCGAGTTTCCCGGCGGGGTACAGATAGCGGCTATAGTGTCGTTATTCATAAATTTAAGTCAGAGAATTTTTCAAGCCCATTAAAAATGTCAAGCTATTTTATATATCATTTTCGTTTCAGTGCAAGCCGGTGAGAATGCCGATTATTTCATGTTCGTCCTCAGCAGCCAGAAGCGCCGCCGACAACCAGTCTTCCTGCAGAAAACTCTGCGCAATCCATTTATAAAACTGCAGCGCCTTTTTATCATCGTAGGAGGGGCTGGCAATGCCGAAAAAGATATGCACCAACTCCCCGTCAGGCGCGTCATACCAGACACCTTCACAACTGCGGGCAAAGACAATACCAAGCGCCCTTGGCTGAAGGCTGCGCACATGCGGAACGGCAATCCCCATTCCAACCGCAGTTGATGACGCGCTCTCACGGTTCTTCAGGTCAGTCAGGAATTTCGACTGGTTGCGGATCTGCCCGGTGGTCATAAACAGATCACACAACTCGCTGACGACTTCATCTTTAAGGCGCGCACGCTCCTGAGCGGGATCCTTCTCCGGGTCAATCTCATCGACATGCCCGTGTACAAGTCCAAGTTTTACATTCTCCGGTTTGAGGTAACGAGATAATCTCATTTTTTTTGTCACTTTTCAAAAAAGGCTGACACTAATATTGCAGAGAAAGAAAAAATGCTCACTGATTAAGCATATGCCGCAAACCCGCAAAGTCAATAGCGGGGCTACGGCCTGAAAAAGATATTAAACGTGTTTTGGCTAATTCTCTGGCAATATTCTAAATATCTGAGATAATAGATATTAGAGACTTAGACCATTATTTGCACTTTTTTTTCATCCGGAAAGGGGCGTAAAATGGATACTCCTATAACCACACCACACAAAGGCCTGACCTTTCTGCTAGTTCTAATCGCCGCTTTAGGTATCGGTGGATCGACGTATTTTTATACTCAGATACAAGAGCTTAAAGCAGTGAGGACAGCAGAGGATTCAAACCTTAAAGACCAGCAGGCAAAGCAAATACTGCTGAAAATTCTTGAGGAAAAAGATGCTTCCGTGCGCAGTGAAAAATTGATGGCCCTGCGTAATCAGCTCTTGGGCTCCGGGCTTGAAACGGAGGATCTGGTCACCGAAGAGCTTATCAAATCTCTCAACACGTCTGCCACCTATAATGACGTGTCACTGGAAAAACGCGAACAGAGTGTCAACCAACTGGTACAGACAATCCGTGAATCCCAGAGCAGATTGTCAGAACTTGAAACTGATATCAATAATCGCCAGCGTGTTCTGGCCGACAAGGAAGCAGCAGCCAATATAGTCCTTGAGCGTGAGAAAGACCTTGAAGAGCGCAAGACCGAACTGAAATTACAGCAACAGAAACTTCATAAATATGAAGAGCAGCTTGCCCTGCTGCAAAAGCGCCTTGATCTGCAACTCCTTCAGATGGATGCTCAGGCAAAGACCTCTGCCGCCAAACAAGATGAGCTTTTACAGCAGATTGCCGAACTTGAAGCCAAGCAGAATGAAGTAAAAAAGACCGAGGTCGTAGTTGTCCCGCAACCGGTAGAGCCAACATCAACAACAGTTATCCGCGAATCATATCCGGTATACGTCGATCTCTGGGGCAACCGCACACCTTACAGGCGTTACAGCCCGGATCGCCGTTATTATTACGACCCGCACAAGCGCCCTCCGTCAAATACTTACTACTGGGGCAGCCGTTCAAAGGGTTTTGGCATCAGTATCGGCAGCGGCGGACTTGACTTTATCTTCAAGAAATAATCACAGTTGCTCCCACAACACAAACACGAAGACACCCGGCTGAATATGGCCGGGTGTCTGAATTTCATTATGTTTTTGGCAAATATTCTACCCTTGATTATTTTCCTTAAACTCAAGAAAATGCCCCCGCGGCAGAATAATTTCAAAGACCGCACCGCACGTATCGCGTGGCATCAGCCGAATCGAACCGCGGTGGTCCTCAATAATACGTTTTACAATCCCAAGCCCAAGCCCTGTCCCCTTTTCCTTGGTCGTATAAAAGACCTCAAAAATCTTTTCTTCATTATCAGGCTCGATACCGATACCATTATCCTCTATCTCAAGGCGGATTATTTTTTCTTCCTCGAATGTCGAGACAATAATCCTGCCCTCGACAAAATCACTCTCTTTCTCGCGACGCTGGTCAATAGCCTCACGGGCGTTGCGCAGAAGATTAAGCATCACATGTGTAAACTGATTCTGGTCAAGGATAACCGGATACATATCCCTGGCAAGATTACTCTCAAGCTTGACATCAGCCTCATCCATCTCCGGCTGTACAAACTCCAGCAACTCCCGCATAAAGCGGTTCATGTCAAGCGGCTCAGGCTCCATCCGCGGCGGACGGGCAAAGGTGAGAAACATCTCAAGAGTTTTTGACAACGCCTTGACCTCGGTGTATATCCGCTTGCTGCGCCGTTCGTAACGCTTGCGGTGTTCAGGCGGCAAATTCACCACATCCTCCGCCAGAAGCTGCGCGTTAAGCTGGATGGCATGCAGTGGCGTACGCACTTCATGCACCAGACCCGCCGCCAGCGCCCCGACATAAGCCATACGCTCGCGCCGGTCCTGCTCCAGACGTTCCTTATCTCTTCTGTTTCCTGAGGCCATAACAAAATCCTCTGCCTGAATAAAACTTAAATATTAAGGGGCAGGCATCTCTGCCAACCCCGGTCAAATCCGAAAAATCATTTTAACTTAATATTCGCGGCGCTGCGAATAATTATTATAACCAAGCTTCAGACGGTGCTTGGCAACGGTGCGCCGTTTGATGACAATTCCCTCTTTCTCCAGCATGACCTGAATCTGGTCGTCCTTGAGCGGTGACTTCCTGTCCTCGTTATCGATCATCTCCTTGATACGGTTTCTGATCTGGATATTACTCATGCTGCCATCAGGTGATGCGCCGACGGCGTTGTTATTGTCATCGGTCGGAGCAGGGGCTACGGCTCTGGTGAAAAACTCCCGCATCGGCTTGAGACCAAGCGGAGTCTCCATATATTTATCGCGCGCAGTACGGCTGACTGTACCGATATCAATATCAAGAATCTCTGCGACCTCTTTCATCATCAGAGGAGCCGGCGCGGGGATACGCCCTGAAAGATAATCCTTCTGCCGCGAGACAATCTCACGCGTTACCCGGTAAATAGTAATCTCGCGCTGCTTGACAGCCCGGACAATATCACTGGCGGCCATAAACCTCTCACGGAACTGCCGGTTCTGCCCCGAAGACTTCAGCGACGCTTTCATCTGCCTGAACTCTTCAGCCTTCTCTGGATCGCTCATCATCGCCTGACGCACCATCTCGCCACGGCCGCTACTGTCATAAAGGGCAAGGAAAATATCCGAAATTTCAGGCGCCGGACCGTTGGGCAGGGTAATCTCCCACTTCATCCCCTCAAGGTCAAACATCTCCATATCAAGTTCGGACTCATGCAGGCGCGCCTTGGCCGCACGCTCCTGATACTCGCCCTTCTCATCGGTTATCTGTGCCTGAACCCGGCGCAGCTCCTGCTGGGCCTTGAAGATCCGCTCCTTGATATTCTCAGCGTCTTCACTCTTGGACTCAACCAGCTCAACAATAACATCAGGGCGAACCGGTATCGTCTCCTCACCAGAGTACCCCCAGCCAGGATGCGGGTCTAATGAATGAATAAGGCTGACGGCATCCTTGACCTCCTCAAGCGATACCTTGCAGGTCTTGGCTATCTGCGGCAGACGGTTGGCGGCAAGGTCCTCAAGCTGGGTATCGACAATCCCGAACGCCAGATACGCCGCCGGATCATCACAGTAATCAAGCTGCAATAACAAACACTCACGCAAATCCCGCGCGCCGCTGCCGGCCGGGTGCAAGCCCTGCACCACCTCCAGCGCGTCCTCCCACATCTCAAGCGGCAAACGGCTCAGCTCCAGATCCTCATCACTAAGCCCCTCGCCATCCTTATTCTGCGGAGGATTCGCCGCCAGTTCAGCCAGACTGACATTAAGATACCCCTTGTCATCAAGCTGATAAATAATCTTCTCGGCAAGTACCCTTATCTTTTCATCACAATCAACCACATGAAGCTGGTTGATAAGATGGTCAGGATAAGACTCGCTGCGCCCCTTGGCATTGGCAATGATGTCAAACCGCTCCTCGTCATCATCATAACCGCGCTTGGGCGCACAATCGTCATAAAGCTCGTTCCAGTCACAATCGACCGATTCGGCGTGGCGCAAGTCCTCAAACTCATAACCCTCATCCGCCTCAGGCGAAAAATCATCCCCCTGCGCGTCATTCTGATTCTCACTGCCGCCATCAGGATCACCATCCTGAAAAAGATCTGTCTTAAGATCAGCAAGCTCAAGGGCGGGGTTTTCAATAAGCTCGGTCTGAATTCGCTGCTCAAGCTCCAATAGCGGCATCTGCAGAAGTTCCATCGACTGGATCATCTGCGGGGTCATCACCATTTCCTGACGCTGGGCCATCTGCAGACCCATTGACTGGAACATTTCCGGCGGCATAGATGCACTCCTGAAACTGTAAATTAATCAGCCCGGATATCGGGCTAATACAAAAAGCGTGCCAAACGAGCATTGTATTTATATAAATGTCGTATTAAAGGGATAAATGCAAGTTTTTTTTACGATGTATTGTCAACTTTTATCGGATAAAGCGCCTTGCGCGAGATTATTTATAATTTCAACTATTACCGTTTTACCATTGCCTTGAAGTGATTTAGCGATAAAATTTGATCTGACATATTATATTTTACTGATTTTTTTTATACAGAATAACGGAGAATAAATTGGCAGAATACACGCTTGAAGACAATGGCGAAAGACTCTCGGCGGCATTGGCCGAGACTGACATCCCCGGATTGAAAATGCTCAACCGCGGCAAGGTTCGTGATATCTACGACCTTGGCGACAGATTAATGATTATTACCACCGACCGTATCAGTGCTTTTGACGTGGTTCTGGCTCCGCCGATTGCCGATAAGGGACGTGCGCTGACCCAGATCAGTTTCTTCTGGTTTGACCTCTTCAAAGACACCATCAAGAACCACCTCATCACCGGTTCGCTTGAGGGTATTGATCTGCAGGACGGTCTGCGCCGCCACCTTGAGGGGCGGACAATGATCGTCAAAAAGGCCAAGCCTCTGCCGGTTGAATGTATCGCCCGCGGCTACCTTGTCGGCAGCGGCTGGAAGGAATACCAGAAATCAGGCACAGTCTGCGGCATCAAGCTTCCTGAAGGACTTGATCTTGCCGACAAGCTTCCTGAGCCGATTTTCACACCTTCAACAAAGGCAGAAATCGGCGATCACGACGAGAATATCTCATTTGAAAAGATGGTTGAAATCCTCGGCAGCGATATGGCCCAGAAGGTTCGCGACATCACCCTAAAACTTTATACCAAAGCCGCTGACTTTGCCCGCGAAAAAGGCATTATCATTGCCGACACTAAATTTGAATTCGGTGAATGCGAAGGCGAATTGATTCTTATTGACGAGGCACTAACCCCAGACAGCTCACGTTTCTGGCCGGTAAGCGAATACAAGACCGGTTCAAACCCGCCGTCATTTGACAAGCAGTTTGTCCGTGACTGGCTGGAGTCAACAGGCTGGGACAAGAATCCTCCGGCACCTGTTCTGCCTTCTGAAGTTGTCGAGAAGACCCGCGCCAAATATATTGAAGCATATGAAATAATTACCGGCAGCAAGTGGGAATACTAATTCTGATTTGAACCCGTACTGTTGTAAATTGTCCCTTTGTTATGTGTTGGAGATTTTCCGGGTATGTCACAAAAGACATTACAGATGCCCTCAACCTATATTGAAGCAGGCGCGATGGTCACCTTTGGCGGACTGCTCAAGGCCTTACCCCTGCCGCTTGCGGCACGGTTTGGCGAGGTTATCGCCATGGTACTCGGACGCCTCGCTAACCGGCCTGGCAGTTTTGTGGAAGCGCAGATGCGCACCACTTTCGGTAATAAATTCTCTGACAGAGAATACAAGAAATTGCGCGCCGGTTTTTTCCGCCACATCGGCTGCCTATTGGCTGAAGGAGTCCGCCTCAAATCCCTCAACCGGGAGAACGTTGATAATTACATTGACTGGAATCTACCGGAACTTGAGCCGATACTTGCCGCGCAGAAAGAAAGCGGCCTCGGAACCTTCATGACTACCGGGCATATCGGCAACTGGGAATTTACCGGAGCAGCAAGTGCGCTCAAAGGTTATCTGACAGCGTCAATTGCCAGGCCGCTCGACAACCCGCTGCTAAACCGGATTGTCAACAGCTACCGCGAGCATTCCGGACAGAAGATCTGGACCAAGCAGGGCGCGATCACCAATATGCTGCGCGCCATAAAACGCGGAGACTCTATCGGCATTCTTGTCGATCAGGACGGCGGTGATGAGGGACTGCAGGTGCCGTTTCTCGGCAGGCCGGCAAGTACGGTGACTGCTCTTGCCGATTTGTCTATCCGCAGCGGCGGGGCGATTTTCCCGGCAGCAATCCAGCGCATAGACAATAAACCGATGAAGTTTAAGGCCAATCTGCGCAGCCTTATCTTTCCGGACAAGACCGCAGATAAGAACGAAGAGCGCTTGCGCATCCTCAGAGAAATGAATAACGCCCTCTCCAGCATAATACTTGATGCGCCTGAGCAGTGGCTCTGGACGCACCGACGCTGGAAAACACCCAACCCCCGGGGCGCGGGAAAACAGGCTTAGCGTTACCATTTATTTAATTTGAATTTTTCAGGTTTGAGTTTTTGCAGGAATAATAATGAGTGAGCGGGAGTTTCATGACTGGTTGAGCAGACGTCTGACCTCGACTGCACCGGATGTTATCGCCGGCGCGGGATCTGATGACTGCGCAATCATGGATACTTCAGCTATCACACGTCTGGCAGTAAGCACTGACACCATAGTCGAAGGTACCCACTTCAACGCTGAAGACGACCCGCTGATGATCGGCACAAAAGCTGTCATGGCGGCACTCTCCGATCTGGCTGCAAGCGGCTGCCAACCCAAATGGGGACTGGTAGCACTAACCATGCGTAAAGGGCTTGGTGACCGTTGGGCGATGCGACTGATGGAAGGGATTGCCGGCGGTGCTAAACGGTATGGCATGAGTATTGTCGGCGGTGACACAACCAGCGCCTACGGCCCGACCAATGTCAACGTCACAGTAATGGGCTCTCCCTACCGAGAAGAAGCGGTCCGCAGGGATCAGGCAAAATCAGGCGATCTGATTCTTGTTACCGGTGAGTTAGGCGGTTCAATTCTCGGAAAACATATGCGCTTTGACCCACGCTTCAGGGAGATGGAGACGCTTCTTTCGGTCGTTCCGGTAAACTCAGCCATGGATATAACTGACGGTCTGGCGCTTGATCTGACGCGCCTGCTGGCAGCCAGCAACCTCGGCGCGACAATTGAAGAGACTGAAATCCCGGTCTCTGATGCCGCACGGGAATTGTCACTCAAATCAGGCAAATCACCGATGCTTCATGCCCTCAGTGACGGCGAGGATTTTGAGCTGCTGGCAACCGTTCCCCACGGCACTCTCTCTGAGATAATGAAAGTCTGGAAAGAGTCAGGCATCAAGACCAAACTGTCCTGCATCGGCCGGATTGAAAACGCGCAAGGGCTGCGTATGGCCAGCCGCGAAGGGACTGTCCGCCAGCTTCCGCCAACCGGTTATGACCATTCGTTTTAATTTTTTCAAACTTTCGATCAAATAACCTTTGCCGTCGAGAATACCTCAGGAATATTTATGCCAGAAACATCTGATATTTCATTCATATCAACCTCACCGGAGAATACCAGAGATCTCGCCAGAGCTATTGCCGCGTTCTGCAGTGGCGGGGAAGTATTCCTTCTTGATGGCGACCTTGGTGCAGGAAAGACCTGTTTTACTCAGGGACTCGGAGCAGGACTTGGGGTTGGGGAAGACATAACCAGCCCGACCTTTGTTTTGCACTGCCAGTATCAGGGACGACTTGAGCTTAACCATATTGATGCCTACCGCCTTGAGGATGACACCCATGTCGAGGCTCTTGGCTTTGACGAGTTTTTTGCTGACAACAATTGCGTAACCGTGATCGAGTGGCCGCAGATGCTTGAAAAAATCCTGCCCATGGGATGTATCCACGTTTATATCAGTTCGCTATCCTCAAATGAGCGTGAATTCAAATTCAGCGCCTCAGCCAAACCGGCTCTGGATTTTATTTCCGCACTCGGTAAAAACTCAGATATCCTGAAAGAAACCGCCACAAAAGAGTAATTATATAATAGGCGCCGTCCCGCCCTGCACGGGTCAGGCCGCAAGAAGGGGGAGCTTATTCAGGCAGGCATTGTGGTTTAATCCAACTGAATAAGAAATAAGCCGGTCCTGCTGGGCCGGCTTATATTTTTAATCCTCAAAAAACGCTCTGCGTTATTATTTCTGATTTATATGAACGATCTTGGCTGGTGGAAAACCGTTGAACCAAGTCGATGCCGCTGCGCTGTAGGCACCGATATTCTCGCTGTAAACAAAATCATTGATATTCAGGTCAGGTAAAAACTCTGAAAGGCCAATCGTATCAAGCGCGTCACAGGTCTGCCCGAAGACCGCGCAGACTTCTTTCTCGCCCTTTTTAAATGACTTCACAGGGTATGTGCAGTGGTCATAAATAATGCCATTATATGTGTGGTAAACCCCATCATTAATGTAATAACACTTCTTGCCATCACGCTCGGCCTTACCGATAATCTTGCTGACAATCGTTCCGGAAGTCGCAACCATAAAGCGTCCGGGCTCTGCGATAATTTCGACTTTCTTGGGGAATAACCGCTTAAGCTCGGCATTAAGTTTGCGCGCCAGAAGCTTGAAAGGCTCAACGTCTTCATTATAAGGCGCAGGAAAGCCACCGCCGATATCAAGCAGTGTCAACTCGTAACCGGCAAGTTCCGCTTCCTCGAAAATACCCGCGCATAAATTAAGTGCCTGCACGTAGTTCTCAAAATTGGTACACTGGCTACCAACATGAAAACTAAGTCCTTCAACCTTCATGCCTGCATCAAAAGACTGCTTAATCAGCTCAACCGCCTCGCCGGAATCCGCCCCGAATTTTGATGAAAGCTCAACCACCGAACCGGTATTAGGCACCTTAACCCGCAGAACAAGCCCCGCATCAGGCGCAAATTTCTTTATCTTCTTAACCTCTTCCGAATTATCATAAGTCACCAGAGGCTCATATTTGTTCAACTCACGCAGAGTTTCTTCACTTTTGATCGGGTGAGCATAAATAATCTTATTCCAGACATAGTCGCTTTTTTCCTTATTACTTTTGCCTTTTAGATTACTGTACACCTCTTTGAATTCGCGGATTGAAGCAACGTCAAAAGCCGCTCCCGCATTAAAAAGTGTACGGATTATCTCTGGATCAGGATTTGATTTCACTGCGTAATACGGCTGGACCCGTGGTAAATACTTATTAAACTGCATCAGGTTTTTGCGCAATTCAGAGTGATCCACCACAAATAATGGAGTACCGTGCTCTTTCGCCAGTTCCTTCAGAATTTTAGCTGCAACCATCTTTTTACCCTCATTTTACGGGATATAATCCCTTATAAACGAAATTGTCACGTCTTTGCCCACATACAAATGCGTGATAATATTGCTTATCTGATTGGCGGATAATTTAACCTTTTATGACAATAATGCAAATTAAATTTTTGTTTTTTTCACATAGTTGCTATTTGCAATATTCCGTACCCGCTAACAACTTCCAAACACGCAATACCCTCATCGGGCAAAAAAGAATCAGCCTTGCCTTTATCATCCTGATCGCTACAATTTTAACCGGATAAAATTATGACTCAGCTGACTGCTAAAAACCCAGAGCAAATCCTTCACTCCGTCTTTGGTTATACCGGTTTCCGTGGACGCCAGCAGGAAATTATCGAAACTGTCATCCGTGGTGCTGACAGTCTGGTCGTTATGCCTACCGGCGGCGGCAAATCCCTGTGTTTTCAGATTCCGGCACTGGCTCTTGGCTCTACGGCACTTGTCATCAGTCCGTTGATAGCGCTTATGCAAGATCAGGTAACAGCATTACAGGAAAACGGTGTCCGCGCCGCCTTTCTCAATTCAACGCTGTCCTCCAACCAGTTCCAGAAAGTTATCAAAGACCTGCTTGCCGGTGAACTTGACCTGCTTTACCTCGCACCAGAGCGGCTGATGCAGGAGGGGACGATTAACCTGTTAAGCAATCTGTCCGTTTCACTTATCGCGATAGATGAGGCGCACTGCGTAAGCCAATGGGGGCATGATTTTCGCCCAGAATATTTACAGTTAAACGAGCTTTCCCGGTTATTTCCCGGCATACCGAGAATTGCCCTCACCGCAACCGCCGACCCGTTAACCCAGCGTGATATCTGCCAGCGGCTTGATCTGTCGCAGCCGGAAATCTTTATCTGCGGCTTTGACCGCCCCAACATCCGCTACCTCATTGAGGAGCGGGATAACCCGCGCAAACAGATTTTATCCTTCCTGAATAACCATATCTGTGAATGTGGCATCATTTACTGTTCGACCAGAAAAGAGACTGAAGAACTTGCATCATTCTTGCACAGCAAAGGTTACAACTGCGCAGCCTATCACGCCGGTCTTAAAAATGATCTGCGTTCAGAAATACTCGCCAGATTTCAGGCTTCCGAAGCAATGATTGTTGTGGCAACAATCGCCTTTGGCATGGGTGTGGATAAACCTGATGTCCGCTTTGTGGCGCACATGAACCTGCCCAGAAGTATTGAGGCGTACTACCAGGAGACCGGGCGCGCCGGTCGTGACGGCAACCCGGCTGAAGCTTGGATGATTTACGGGCTTAAAGACCTTATTTTGCAGCAAAAATTTATCGATGCCAGCGACGGCAGCGAGGATTTTAAACGTGTATCACGGGAAAAATTATCCGCGCTTCTGGCGTTTTGCGAAACAGCAACCTGCAGACGGCAAGTGCTGCTGCGCTATTTTGCCCAGAACACAGACACCAAATGCAATAACTGTGACACCTGCATTACGCCGCCTGAAACATTTGACGGAACAATTCATGCTCAAAAAGCTTTATCAAATATTTACCGCACCGGTGAATCCTTTGGCGTAAGCCACCTTGTCGATGTTTTGCTTGGCCGCGACAATGACAAAATACGAAAATTCCGCCACGAAAAAGTCAGTACCTATGGCATTGGCACAGAACTTGACGAGCAGCAATGGAAAACGCTATACCGCCAACTGGCTGCGGCAGGTTTTTGCTATATCGATGCAGAACGCTTTAACGCAGTTCGCCTTAACCAGAAATCATATAAAATTCTACGCAACGAAACAACGTTTCATACCAGACGTCTTCGAAAACTTACGCGAAAAAATACAAATAAATCATCGAACGCCACTGAAGGAACAGAACAACTTAACCCTGAAGATAGCCGGCTTTTCCAAAAACTTCGCGCATTGCGAAAAAGCCTTTCAGAAGAGCACAATATTGCACCTTATATGATCTTTCACGACTCAACGCTGCGTGAGATGTCAATCAAACGCCCAGGCAACAACAGACAACTCTTGGAAATAAATGGTGTCGGAGATACAAAAGCCAAACGCTACGGACAGCAATTCCTCGAACTTGTCAGTAACAGTTAGCCATTCCAGCTCAGGTAAGCAATCTGCAATATGGTCTTGTTAGCCTCTGGCTTAACACGCTTTAATCAAACACCTCTCCCGCAATTTCTTTTTTTCACTATTACAAATTGCAAACACGGCCTGCCCAGTCTTCCCTTTTAAAAAAAGAAGTACCCGAAAACTTAGGGGCGTCCGGGTACTTCGGGGGAAAACAACCGGCAAGCCGGCAAAATATATCCTGCCAAGATATGGGGGGAGATGCAGGCTACATTATTTGTTTGTAATTATTATTACTGAATTACTCCCTAGGCGACCACTTCAGGACTTTCTTCATCCTCGGTTTCAGTCTCAGACTCAGATTCAAAATTCCCTGCAGGAGCAAATTCACCAAAATAAATATCGCGCAAAGCAGTATTAAGTTCCTCTCGAATATCCGCATTTTCCAACAAGAATTGTACGGCGTTATCCCGCCCCTGCCCGAGGCGGGTTTCGCCATAACTAAACCAGGTACCACTTTTTTGCACCAATTTATTTTCAACCCCAAGATCGATAAGTTCACCATTATAGTTAATGCCCTGATTGAACATGATATCAAAATTTGCAATTCTGAAAGGAGGTGCGACTTTATTCTTTACAACCTTGACCTTGACCTGATTACCAACTGGTTCTTCGCCTTTTTTAATAGTACCGGTACGGCGGATATCAAGACGCAGTGAAGAATAAAATTTCAGCGCATTACCACCGGTAGTCGTTTCAGGAGAGCCGAACATCACTCCGATCTTCATACGGATCTGGTTAATGAAAATAATTGTTGTATTGGTCTTTTTAACAATACCAGTAAGTTTTCGCAGTCCCTGACTCATCAGACGAGCCTGCAGACCAACGTGGGAGTCGCCCATTTCACCATCAAGCTCCGCCTGAGGGGTCAGCGCCGCAACAGAGTCGATAACGATAATATCAACCGCACCTGAGCGGGTCAGCAACTCCGCAATCTCCAACGCCTGCTCTCCGCTGTCTGGCTGACTCAACAGCATTTCATCAAGGTTAACCCCAAGTTTACGCGCATAAACCGGATCAAGCGCATGCTCGGCGTCAATAAAAGCGGCAACCCCGCCATCACGCTGGGCGTTAGCCAGAACATGGAGCGCAAGTGTAGTTTTACCTGAACTTTCAGGACCATAAAATTCGACTATTCTGCCGCGCGGAACGCCACCTACTCCAACCGCCGCATCCAAAGAGAGGCTGCCGGTGCTGATGGCGTCGCAGTCAATAACCACATCATCACCAAGCTTGCGGATAGCTTCGTTACCAAATTTCCTGCTGATCTCCTCAAGAGTACGCCCCAGCGCTTTCTCGCGTCCGCTCTCATCAAGATCAATTCCGACTTCTTTTGATACTCTTTTCTTTGCCATTGTTTTCCCTCTTTAAAAAATCAACAACCCAGTGCGCCCAACACTCAGGCCGTCAACCAAAATATATATCAGGATCTGATAACCCTGTGTACTCCGACAACCTTGCCGGCTATATAAAACTCACTCACTGAAAGATCAACCAGAATAGGCCGGTAATTTTCATTCTCAGGTATCAGCTCCACTTCGCCGCCCTTAAGGTTAATCCGCTTGACCGTCGCCTCACCATCAACCACTGCTACCGCTATCTGACCGTTCTCTACCCTCGGCTGCTGACGCACAATCACATAATCACCATCCCAGATACCGGCGTCAATCATACTCTGCCCCTCAACGCGTAAAGCGAAATGCTCCTCACCATACAACTCAGACAGCTCAAGCCGCCCCTCAACATTCTCAATCGCCGTAATCGGCGCGCCGGCGGCGGTCTTGCCTAAAATCGGAATCCCCGGCTCATCTTCAGAATCAGTACCGTCAAAAAACTCATCACTGACGACAATCCCGCGTGAGGCACCGTGCCTCCTGGAGACATACCCTTTCCGCTCAATTGCTGTCAAATGGTCATTGACAGAATTAACCGACTTGAACCCGAACTGCTCGGCGATCTCCCGCATGGTCGGGGTATAGTTTTCATTCTTGATACAATCGAGAATGAAATCAAATATCTCTTGCTGTTTACTGGTCAGTGGCTTCATCATCAATCCCTTATTCCTTACATCGGCAACTATACTGTAAATCTGTACAGTATTCAAGTTTTTTCTGAAATCTTTTTTCAACTTCTCATTTCGCCCTTATTTTTACCGTATATTTCACGACAATAAAAAATCACGGCCGCATTTTCATGCAACCGTGACCGGAAATTTACAGTATTCTGTACAGGTGTTTTTCAGCCCTTAATAATGAACTCGTGCTTGCCGGTTTTGTTGATCGTTTTGGGAAGTCCTGCAAGCTCGCAACTCACCTTGACACCCTTTGGAATGGTGATATTAAGTACCTTTTTACCGTCCTCAATCTTCCAACCGGCGATAATTTTGCCCTGCGGCGTCGGGATAATGGCGCTAGCATGGCTCATGCCTTTTATAAATACCGGCGACCAGCTTATTTCCTTCCAGGCAGGCGCAGTCTGATTTATACCGGCAATAATATTCACCATATGGTAGCACGGATGCGCACTCCAGGCGTGTGAACAGGTCGTGTTTGCACCTTCACCCCAGTCGTAACCTTCCCAGGTTGTTCCGGTAGTCAGCATCGGTGTCCACATTTTTTTTATGTAATCAATAACCTCCTCACCGTATCCCTTCTGCCCCAGACACTCAAACAAATAGGTTGACCAGAACGCAGACGGTACTGCTCCGGTAACTTTCTTCCCTTTAATAAACGGAACAAGCTTCTTATTCATCATCTTCTCTTCAGACTTTGAATTAAGTCCTGTCATCACCGCCAGAACCTGGTCATGCACACTCGGCGGATTGAGCTTTTTACCCTTGTCATTATAGCCGGCAAAAAAGAGACCTGCCTTTTTATCAAGAAGCTTTGACTCAACCAGCTTGCGACGCTTGCTGATTTTGTCAGACCACTTGCGGTAAGCTTTATTGTCACCGGCAGCCTTGAGCATCTTCGCGTAATACTCAACGGTATAGATATACCATAAATTGAGGAAGGTAGGAATATGCTCTTTAGGTAATGTCGCCCAATCCTCAAAGAGCCAGAAGCGGCGGTCATAAATCAGCAGACCGTCTTTTCCCATCGCCGCAGGAGACTCAAAATATTCAAGGATCTCATCAATGCGCGCACGCTGCTCATGGAAGATATCAATTTCACCGGTCTGCCAGTAATAATCCCAGATAGTCATTATCCAGGTAAGGGCAAAGTCCGGCAGGATACACCAGCCAGAACAGGTCGGTGCGTGACCGTAGGTCAGCCCCTGCGGCGCGCGCTGCCCGGCAATTGAACGGATACCACGGGCTAATAGTCGAGCATCACCATCAAGATAAAATGTATTACGCGCCTGCACCCGCGCATCCCCCCACCACTGCGCCTGCTCACGCCATGGAGTGTCAACATACGCATCAAGCGAGCAGGCCTGTTGTGTGACCCGGCAGGCATCGTGAATCTGGTTTAGCACCTCGTCTGAACACTCAAAGCCACCTTCCATGGTAAACGGATAAATCGCCCTGCGCCAGCGGAGGTTTATTGTGAGCGGCTTTTTCAGATCACGCGCAACAACTGTAATATGACGGATACCAACCACGTGAAAAAACTCATGCGAAGAGCTTCCCTTTGCCGGACGATAACGCGAGGCAAATGCGGCGTGGCAAGCCTGCCCGGGCTGAATATACTCAGGATAACCCTTGCGCAGACACTGGTGATATTGCAGGTCAATAATTTCAGAACCTGATGCGCCCTTAACCTCAAGCTCAAGCGTCCCCGGAATAATCTGACCAAGGTCAACAGTCACAGCATTAAATGAATCATTTGCAGCCGGAGGAATTATCACCTGTAAACCCTTGGAAGTTTTACTGCTTTTAATTCCAGAGCCGTCCGCCCACTTCTTCACGCTCTCAAGCTCATGGTCAAGCCAGAACCATGAAACATTCTTGCAGCTCTCATACCCGGAAGCATTTTTGCCGATTCCCTGCCCGGTAACAGCCTCAGGAATAAGCAGGTCTTCACGCAGCAGCGGGATCTGGCGCTCCTCAACATCATCATACGGCGGCTGACCGAAGGGGAAGTTATTGATCGACTGCCCGAATTTAAATATTTTAGGCTCCCAGCCTTTGGGGGCTTTTGCGGAGGTTATCCATTTACGGTCATCCGCAGCGGCGTTGTAATGTTCCTGAAAGTCAAGCTGCATTGAGAGTCTTGCTGTCTGGATTTCGTGGGCAGGGCTGCGGCGCATCTGCCAGTCATTAAGATTTGAGGAGATCTTTACCTTGCCCCAGTCAGCAGCACAAATCATGCCCGCCTTGGTGTAGTGCAGATAGACGAAGGTACTGATCCCCGGATTATACGCTTCAACTGAAATCCAGTTATGCCCCTCCTGCAAGTAACTGCGCAGATCAACCGTATCAAACGGCCAGTGCGACTGATATCCGCGCGCCGGGCCGCGGCAGACATGCTTGCCATTTACATAAAGACGATAACCCTTGTCAGCAGTAATATGAAACAATGCCTGCGCGGGAATGCCCTTCAGACCCTTGGGCAGCTCAAAATCATGACGAAACTGCGCAAAATGGTTATATAAATACATATATCCTTCTGGCCAGATCCATCGGGCCTTACTCAGCAGTTCACGCCCCTCAGACTGCGTTAAAATCCCGGCTTTATCCATGGTATTACCTATCTTTGTCATTTTCTCTTCCTAAAATATAAATTTTTTTTGAAAAACCAGCGCTAAATTTTCCCTGCAATACCGCCACGCGAATAAAATGAATGAACCTATCATACATCAACATATGGCAATATCCCGATTATACCGCAAGCAAAAAGACATAACCATGTATAATCCAGTCATATCATTGTAATATCCGTGATATTTGCCCGCCACAGAAAAATGACAAAACCATAATCCGGCTTATTATACTCATTTCGCTTGACTTATTACGGCCCGTAAATTATATTCAAAGAAGATTTGTTCATATATGAATAAATCAGTCAAATATTTTGAAAATATTTTTATTTTTATTCTTATCTGAATATTGACAAAGAAAATATCGGGTGTATATTCAAATAAGAATAAGATTCATCCATAAATGAACAAGGCGAGTGAAAATGTCTGAGCAAAAAGCAAATCTTATTCCGGCAGTAGAGAAGACGGTTTCATTACTTGAAGCGCTTTCGGTTTCCGATACCGGCATGAGTCAGGCGAAGCTATGCAAGGATCTTGGAATACCGCAAAGCACCTGTTACCGGATTCTGCAGACGCTGCTTGAGCATGGCTGGATACAGCGCTGCGAAGGGAGTTTGTTTGACCTTGCGCCGAAGATGCTTTCGGTTACTGAGAAGCTCAATGATTTTGCCAGAAGGTTTGAGCGGTTGCAGCCTGAGCTTGATAAGTTATCAAAGGTTAGCGATCTCTCCTGCAAGCTCTCGATCTGGCTGGGAAATGACCAGGTTACAGTGTTACGGGCTGAGTCTCCGCGTCCTCTGGCAGTTTCAGGCAAGACTGGTGTGAAATTCCCGGTGGTTGAAGGTTCGGTAGGTGCGGCGCTGGTTATGGGCTGTTCTGATAAAGAGATTGAGAAACTGGCAACAGGCTGCAAGGCTGATATTATTGAGAAGAATAACCCGGAGCTCGTAAAACAACGCATAAACAAAATCAATAAATGCGGCTACTGTCTTAATGAAGGTTCGACGCGGTGGAATGTACGGGCGATGTCTGCGCCGGTTATGAATAAAAAAGGTAATGTCGAAGCGGCACTGACACTTTTAGGCTTTGACCAGGATTTCCCGGAAGACAAGATGCAGGATCTCTCGGAGAAATTGACTGCTGCTGCCCAAGCCTGCGCCAAGCTTCTTGCCGGTTATTAAACGAGAAGTAATTTACAGGAATTACACTTATTAATGAACCTCGCGGGGGCTTCCCGCCCCCCCCGGCAAACATGGCATGTTTGATCGCTTTGTTCGCAAGCGCTTCATAATAGTTTAAAATTAAAAAATATTTGACAGATACTTAATAAATTAAGGATTCTATTTGAAGAATATAAACGCTGCCCCGGCAGCAAGCCAGATCAGTCTTTAAGCACACTAAGATGAAAGCAAAGCATAAAAAAAGCAGGCAAGCCTGCAGAGGGGTGTTTTGTAATTTTTTAGAGAATCAGTTGGTTTTACATTCCATAAATTAATAAAAGGAAAGAGTAGAAAAATGGCAGAAGAAAGAATTCAAAAAGAAGCAGAACTGATGAAGCTTGATGACCTTATCCGTTCCCGTGAGTTCATCCCCACTAATGAGTTTCCGGTTCCGGTAAAGGAAATTTGCGAGCGTTATGAAAAACTCTATACAGGCGCAATCAATGACGTTCTGCGTGAGCGTTGCATGCTTGACCAGAACCTCCCGTCAGACATTATGCCGCTACGTGATGAGATGACTGTCTGCGGTGTTGCTTTTACCGTTAAGAGTTCTCCTAATGTGATGATTCAGGGTGAGATGACCTTCCGCGCTCAGATGCTTGATGAGATGACGCCTGAGGGGCTGGTTGTCTGGGATACAAGTGGCGATACAGAAGCATCACTCTGGGGCGGCGTTATGACTGCAACGGCTATTCAGAAGGGCTTGCGCGGCGCGGTTATCGCTGGCGGCATCCGCGACACCAAGCAGATTCTTGAGCAGGAGTTTCCGGTATTCTACAAGTACCGCACAAGTAACGGCTCACTTGGCCGCTGTCTGATTACCCACTATCAGGTTCCGGTCAAGATCGGCAAGGTTACAGTTCGTCCGGGTGACCTGATCTTCGGTGACATTGACGGTGTTCTCTGTGTTCCGCGTGAAATTGCTTATGACGTTCTGATCCGCGCTGAAGAAATCGAGAGAAACGAAGACGAGATTTTCAAGTGGGTTCGCAGTGGTGAGACCATTCAGGAAATCACCGCCAAGGGCGGCTACTTCTAACAAACGCGGCGCGTTTGATCGCTGGTTTGACAAGCATGGTATTTTGGATTACATTTCTGCAAGCAAGACAAATACTTTGTTTGACGGCGCCGCAATTATTAATGTATATTTTAATGCGTGGGGTTGTGCTGTAATAGATACTTTCTAGCCCCTGTTATTAATATCTGCCTAATAGAAAAAAGGCCAGAAAAAATGTCTGAACTAGAATTAACATGGCTTGGTCAGAGTGGATTTATACTTAATGCCGGAGGAGTACAGGTTGCCTGCGATCTGTACCTCTCCGATTATTGCCAGAAAAAAAGCCGGCTTGACCATACCCGAATGATGCCGATTCCGGTAGAGCCGGAAACTCTGACAAAAATCAGCCACTATCTGATCACCCACGGTCATATCGATCACTTTGATCCTGAGACTATCGGCCCGGTTGCCAGCGCCAGCAGCAAGGCGAAATTCTATGCTCCTGCTGACTGCGAAAGATTGGTTGAAGAATTCTTCGCCGATCAGAAGTCACGTTTTATAACTGTCAGCTCAGAGAAGGAGTATGCTCTTGGTAACAACCTGAGACTCATACCGGTGCCGGCCGCCCATGAAAAGCTTGAACAGGATGAAAGAGGCGAGTATCTTTGTCTTAGTTATCTGGTCATTGCTGATGCAGCAAAAACGGCTATTTTCTATGCCGGTGACACGATGCCTTATCAGGATCAGGAGATAATAATTGGCAAACATATTCCTGCGGGTTATACTAAAATTCTGGTTCTGCCGATTAACGGCCGTGACCGGAAGCGCGCCGAGACCGGCTTCAAGGGCAACCTGACGCTTGAGGAATCGGTTGAATTATATCACAAATTAAAGGCAGACCTGTTAGTGCCCTGCCACTACGGAATGTTTGCACTTAATGATATTCCTCAGATGCCTGATACGGATTATTTTGTCAAGGCAGACTGCAACGCGATAATCCCGCAGGTTAATACCGCTATCAGCCTGCAACTGGTTAAGGAGTTATAATGGATATAATGAAGTTGTTTGACCTCAGCGGCAAGACTGCGCTGGTCACCGGCTCAAGCCGTGGTATCGGTAAAGGTATTGCTGATATTCTGGCCTCGGCCGGAGCGAAAGTTTTTATTCACGGAACACGCTTAAACGATCAGCTTGAAGAGACGGTAAATGAAATCAAAGCTGCTGGTGGGGAGGCTGAAGGGGTTGCGGCTGACCTTGGCTCTGAGGAGGAGGTTGCAGCGCTTATAAAGACTGTCGGAAGCTGCGACATACTGGTACTGAACGCTTCTGTGCAAGCATATCAGGAGCTTGAGGATTTCACTTCTGAGGAATTTGAACGCCAGTATAATGTCAACGTCCGCTCTACCTTTGAGCTTATCAAGGGCTTTCTTCCCGGCATGCAGAAGAAGCACTGGGGGCGCATCCTGACTATCGGCAGCGTCAATCAGTTTACACCATCTCCACGTCTGCCGGTATATTCCTCGACTAAATCCGCAATGGTTAATATCGTTATGGGTTGCGCGAAAAAGTATGCCCCGGACGGCGTGACTGTCAACAACCTCGCACCCGGAGTTATCTGCACCGACCGCAATAAAGACGCGCTCGCCGATGAGGAGTACCGCAAACATATTGTCTCGCTCGTACCATCAGGAATTTTAGGCGGGGTTGAAGACTGCGCGGGGCTGTCGCTTGTCCTCTGCTCTGAGGCAGGTCGTTATATCACCGGTTCAGACATCCCTGTCACCGGCGGTATGCATCTAAAATAACAAGATCTATTTTTTATTAAAACATAAAGGATTAGTAAAATGAAAATTGTCGACATGAGGGTTCGTACGGTTGCTATCCCAATGACCTGTATGCTGCGCCACAATACCGGCGTGCATCCTGGCTACCTGATGCGTACGGTTCTTGAACTTATCACTGACGAGGGCATTGTCGGTCTTGGCGAGGTTGGCGGCGGAGATCAGCGCGGCGCGCTTCTCAAACTAAAGCCAAGAATCGTCGGCCTTGATCCGTTCCACCTTGAAACAATTAAACTCAAAGTCCTGCGCAGTATCTACTACCTCTCAAACTCACGCCTTTACGGCGCTATTGAGATGGCCTGTCTTGATATACAGGGCAAGGCTACAGGACGCTCGGTAAGTGATCTGCTGGGCGGCTCAGTCCGTAAGGAAATACCGATGATTGCCTACCTCTTCTGGCGTTACGACCGTCCGCAGGGCGGGCATGACACCTGTGCGGAAGATATGGCCGACTGGTGTCAGGAGCTGCATGAAACACTCGGCGTCAACGCGATGAAGCTTAAAGCCGGTGTTATGGACCCGGGTGAAGAAGCGCGCGTTCTTGAGCTTTGCCGTGACCGTCTTGGCCCTGACTTCGGCCTGCGTATTGACCCTAACGGTGTCTGGTCTGTTCCGACTGCCACCCGTATCGGCAAACGCCTTGAAGATCTTGATCTTGAATATTTTGAAGACCCGTCATGGGGACTTGAAGGTAATGCGGCGGTGCGCAAGGCTGTGCGTATTCCGATTGCCACAAACATGTACCCGAACAAATTCGACGACCTCGGCCCGGCTATAAAACTCGGCTCAGTCGATATCGTCCTTACCGACCTGCACTACTGGGAAGGGCCTAAAGGCGTTAAAGACCTCGCAGCTGTCTGCAGCACCTTCGGCCTTGGCGTTGCCATGCACAGTGGCGCGGAGTTTGGCATTGAGCTTGCCGGAATGCTGCACACTGCAAGTACAATTCCGCAAATGTCAGTTGCCGGTGACGCGCACTATCACTACCTCAAGGATGACATCATCAAGGGCGGCCTGATGAAATATGAAAATGGCTGCATTAAAGTTCCTGAAGGGCCGGGACTTGGCGTTGAACTTGACGAAGAGAAGATGGAGAAATACGAGCGCTACTTTGAAGAGAAAGGGGATTACTACGCACGTTTCCACGCAGACCCCTATCGCCCTGACTGGTACCCGATTGTCGGCGGCCTCTAAAAAATATACAGCACCAGTTATTTACTCCCCGGCAAATTACTGCCGGGGATTTTTTATCCCTGACACACTCGTTTTAAAACCTGCCAATTTATAACCGCATAATATCAAATAGCTTAACCAAAGTCAGGCATCACCGCGGCAAAAACTTCTTTCAATTACCTGTCATATTATATATCATAATAATATTATTTTTTCAGGGCATTAATAATGAGTACATGGACTTTAAACCTATCTCTCTATCTGGACAAGCTACGGATATCTTTTATCGTCTGGTTTTGCGCGGTGGGTCTGGTCAATATCATCTGCAAAGCAAATTATACAGAGCTGCCTGAAAAATACACTCTTCTGTCATTAGTCCTGCCCTTTTTCGTGACGTTTCTACTCTGCCTCAAACATTTCTACAGTAAAGAATATCTCGCGGCCTGGCTTGATCTGCATAATCAGGCGGGGGGGCGGATTATCTCAGGTGAGATTGATGACTTCACGGTAAAACCAGGAATTTCTTTGATGCCATTTCTAAAGGCGGTTGTCATTCCGCTGGCTTTTTTTGCCGGGTCATTGGCTGTGCCGGTATCGGTTCTCAGCACGCAAGACAGTTCAGGCGAAGGCGTTAATCAAAAGGTAAATTCGCTCAAGCGTGAACTGGAAAACAAGGACTTGAGCGACACCCTGGGTAAAGAGAAGGTCGACGATCTGATGAAACAGCTTGAGAAGCTCAAACAGATCGGACGCAAAAGCCCTGAAGCGGCAGCCACCGGCCTTGACGCGGTACGCAAGGATGCCGAGAAGAATATTTTTCAGCAGATGAAGTCATCAAGCGACGCGCTCAACAAACTTATGGAAATGGCTAAAGAGCAGGAGAAAAACGGCAAGCTTAACAACAGGCAGGCCAGCGAGATGAAAGAGATGCTCAGCAAGCTCGCAGGTAAAGAGGGGAGTAAACTGTCCCCGGAAATGCAGAAAGCGTTGCAGGACATGCTGAAAAAACTCGGCGCCAAAGACCTCAATGCTCTCAGCAAATTACCGCCTAACGCCCTCAATAAATTATCTTCGGCAGAGCTGAAAAAACTGATGCAGGCGATGAAAAAGTCTTTCTGCAAGAACTGTAACAACGCAGGAAAATCCATGTCACTTATGTCACAGCAGCAGATGCGTCTGGCCATGCAGCAGATGCTGAAATCCCTGCCCAAGCTATCAGCGCAGAAAATGGCCGACGGCAAACTCGTCAGCGGTATGCAGCAGCCATCCGGCGCTCCCGGAACTGACGATATGGGTGGCGAATCACCCTTAACTGTAGGCGACAAGTCTGACCCGAGTTCTGCACGGTTTAAAAGCACAATCATTCCGCCGGGTCAGGAATTTATGCCGGGGATGACTGTCGGGCAGGAAAGGCTGACGCCTTCAGGCAAGCTCACACCCGATGAATTCCGCCAGATCAACCGTAGCGGCGTTGTTGTCAATGACAAGATCGTTGCCGGAAGCGACACCGCCACTCTCGGGCCAAGAAGAGCCAAAGCGGCGCAGAATTATTTTAAAAACCTTTCAGGAGCGGAGAATAAATAATGTCAGCGACAGAACAAAATTGCAGCGTATTTATCAGGATTGAAGAAGAGCTAAATAAAGTCATCCTGGGGCAGGAGGAACTTATCAGGAATTTTCTGACCGGCATTCTGGCGGGCGGACATATCCTGCTTGAAGGACTGCCCGGCCTTGGCAAGACACAGATGGTGCGCGCCTTTACCATGCTCTGCGGGCTTGAATACCGCCGCATTCAGTTTACACCCGACCTGATGCCGCTTGATATCACCGGCTCAAATATCTTAAACAAAAATACCGACTTCGAGTTTCATCAGGGTCCGGTATTCACCAATATCGTGATTGCCGATGAGATCAACCGCGCCAGTCCAAAGACCCAGGCTGCCCTGCTTGAGGCCATGCAGGAAAAGCAGGTGACGATTCTCGGCCAGACCAGAAAACTGCCTGATCCCTTTAACGTCCTTGCCACCCAGAACCCGATTGAGCTTGAAGGCACTTATCCGCTGCCTGAAGCGCAGCTTGACCGGTTTCTTTTCAAACTTGTTATTGAGGACGTACCGGCGCATATTCTTGAAAGAATCATCACCGACCTTGATGGCGGGAAACTGCCGGAGCTTGGGAAAGTTTTGAGCCATGAGGAATTTACCGAGGCGGTTAATGAAGCGGCGAAGGTGAAAATTTCACAGCCGGTTGCGGCTTACATTGCAAGGCTGGTTGCTGCGACCAGACCAGATAAGGACGCGTCTGATCTGCGGAAATACCTAAAGTTCGGGGCAAGTCCGCGTGCGGTGATCTCCATGGCATCTGCGGCAAAGGCCCGGGCGTTTCTGGAGGGGCGCAGCACGGTCGGCTTTGAGTATGTGAAAGCTATTGCCCTGCCGGTACTGCGCCACCGGATACTGCTTGAGTACCACGCGCAGCTTGAAGGGGTTGACAGCAAGCAGGTTATTGATGAGCTGCTTAAGAGTGTCAATGAGCTTGAGCGTAGCGAGCCTGATTCACTGGCGCGCCGCCTTGCAGGGGAGGAAAAATGAGACTGAAATTTTTAATGCTGCTGCTGGCCGTCCTCGGCACAAATTTCGCCCGGGCGCAGGATGTTGAGCTGATTGTCAATGCTACCGAAGGGTACACTTTTCCAAGCAGTTCCAATGCCTATTCATATGCTATTTTCAATATAACCAGCAACGCTGATCTTGAGGCGGAAATCCAACTGGTTTCAAATGACTGGGGTGCAAAAAAAACCACCACCAAGACCGTACTCCTCAAAAAAGGAAATAACCGGGTGCTGATGGAGTATCTCTGTTCGTACTCGATGAGTATTTTCATAACCAGCAAAATGCACTCAATACGGCTGTATGAGGGTTCGGGAAGTGCGCGGACAAATACCATATACTTTTCGCCGGATAATGAGGCAAATCTTATTTTTGCGGTTATGCAGGATTCTGATTTTGCCGCCGGCACTACCCACCTGATAAACAAATCATTCGGACTAAAAGCCCATGCGCCAGAACAGCTACCGGCAAACTGGGCCGCCTATACCGGGCTTACGGGGCTTATCTATATCGACCATAAATACTTCACAAAATTTTCCCAGGAGCAGAAAGACGCCATTTCAACCTGGGTCAAATTCTGGGGGGGAACGGTCTGTTTTGCCGGCAGTAACGCAAAAGAGATGGCAGGCAGTTTTAATTTTAAAGAACCGGATAAAGGCAGAATCACCAACATAGAAAACAAGATTAATCTGTGGCGTTCAGGTTTCGGCAAGGTCTGGCTGATGGAAAATGGCGGTTTGAAAGACCTCAGCCTGTCAACATTACAGAAAAACACAAATCTGGGGTCAGATTCCAGACATTCATCTAATGATGAGGTGCTGAATCTCTACTCAAACTGGAAGGAGCTGATTAAGGGACTTAACACTCTGCCGCTGATTGCTATTGCAATTGTTATCGGAGTGATGATTCTCATCATGGGGCCGCTTAACTTGTTTGTGGTGCAGCACAAAAAGAAAAAACTGCTCTTCTTTATCACAACGCCGATAATCGGCATAACCGGTTGTATCATCATTGTAGTCATGTCTATTATCAATCAGGGAGTCACGCCGGAGTACCGGGAAGAAGTACTTCTGGTGCAGTTGCCCAAGTCGACGGAAGGCTGTATTTACCGCCGCTGCGGCATTTACTCGCCGCTGAATTCCGTCCCCCTGAAATATCCGGAGAAAACTTTTGCCGCTCCAGACAATAAGGATGAAAACAGAAACAGCATGCTCTTTACTGACACTACCGGAAATCAGCTGAAACTTCTGGGAGGATGGGTCAACGCCAGAACAGTCTCGTGCATCCAGACAGCAAGGCCACTGGAGTGCCGCATGGGGCTTGAGCTGCTTAAAGACGGTGACAATTACAGCGTTATCAACACTCTTGACCATAACGCACTCAAGGTTACATACAGCAATGGCAAGGGCAAGGTGTTTGTCGGAGAAAATATCCAGCCCGGTCAGACCGGCTCACTCAAGCCTGCCAAAAACATTAACGATATTGAGTCGCAACAGCGTGATACATTCAGGCATTTCACCAACAAATATACCAGTAGCCAGTTGCCACGGCGCTGCCTCTTTGCCGAGCTTGAAGGACTGCCTTACATTAACCGGGGCGGCGGAGAAGGGAATAAGCACTCAGGCAAGTATTATTATTTATGCCCATTTAACACGGAGGAAAATAATGAGTGACAAAACCAGAGTAGAGGTTGTCAACCTCAATAAATCCTTCGAAGACGTACATGCGGTGCGTGATGTGAACTTCTCATTTGAATCGGGTGAGATACATGGTTTTATCGGGAAAAACGGCGCCGGCAAAACAACCAGCATGCGCATCATCTCCACACTAGAGCATCCCGACAGCGGTGACGTGTTGATAGACAATATCTCCTGCATCAGTGAACCGCTCAAGGTGCGCCCGGTTCTTGGCTTCATGCCCGATTACCTTGACTCGTATAAAAACATGATGGTGGATGACTATCTTGATTTTTACGCGCGAGCTTATGAACTGCCACCGGAAAAACGCCAGAGCCGCATTGATGACATTGTTGAATTCACCGGAATGAAAGAGATGTATTACAGGCCGGTACATGGTTTGTCCAAGGGCTGGAAGCAGCGGCTCAGCCTTGCACGGGTACTGATTAATGATCCGAAGGTTCTGATTCTTGACGAGCCGGCAGCCGGGCTTGACCCGCAGGCGCGTATTGAGATCCACAGGCTGCTGCGCATTCTGGCTGACAACAACAAGGCGATCCTGATATCAAGCCACATCCTGCATGAGCTATCGGAAATCTGCGACTCGGTGACAATTATCGAACGCGGTCAGGTCAAGGCCAGCGGCAATCTCGCCAGCCTTCAGGAAGAGATGGATCAGGGACGGCGTGTGGAGGTGCATCTTGACAGGCCAAACAGTGAGTTGACCAAGAAACTGCAAATACACCTTTGCCAGATCCCCGAGATCAAGAACGTTACCGAATTAAACTCCGGCGCGTCTTTCACCTATCACGGCGATGACACGATCAGGGCGAAAATTCTCAGCAACCTGATAAAAGAGGATTTCATGATTACCGACTACCATAGCGCCGGCAGCTCCCTGGTTGACGCATTCATCAATTTCACCAAAGATAACGAGGAGACGAACAAATGAGCGCCTCTCTGCAGAAAACATTCAGATACCTTGACTGGAAGATAAACGCGGTATTTATAAAAGACCTCCGCATCAAACTCCAAAACAAAACGCTGACTATCGCCTTCATGTCATTTCTTGCCTTGCAGGTGATTACTGTCGGCATGTTTGCAGCCATACTTTCACGTACCAATTCAAAAGACACCGAGATGTCGATGTTCATGTGGCAGGCGGTGATGTGTGCGCTGATTATCATCTGCGGGGCGCTCTCGCCCTTTCAGGCATTGGGGCAGTTCAAATCAGAGCTTAAGAATAATTCAACCGAGCTGGTATTGCTATCCAACCTCAATGCGAAAAAGCTTATCAGGGGCAAGCTCTTCAGCTGCTGGTGCAGCTCGCTGCTATTTATCAGTACCGTCGCCCCGACCCTGACCTTCTGTTATCTGATCGGTGGTATCGACATAAACTTCGCCTTCTTTACCATTTTCATCACCATCGGCTACCTTATAACCGCGCCTGTGGTTGAACTCACGCTGGCAACCTTCAAAGGCTTTATGAGTAATAGCATTGTCAGCCTTCTGGTTCTGGTGGCCAAGGCTATTTTCCCAACTATCATCTATACCGCAATAACCAGTGAACTGGTGCGCTCAAATATCATCAACGACGAACTATGGCTTATAAGCACGCTGGTGATGCTCGGGCTTATGGTATTGGCATTTTTCGCCTATCAGGTTGCCGCCAATCGCCTGCGCTCTCCCTTTGAAGACACAGACACGCCTCAACGCTGCACCCTTCTTGCGATCTCATCTTTACCGCTGCTGATCTATCTCCCGCTTCATTTTATTCTGGATTACATGGGCCGGATTTCAGGATCGGCATCAACTTGGGAGTTTCTGGCGATAATGGCCGTTATATCCTCCGGGATCTTTAATATCGGCCTGATCTTTATTTCAAACACCTCAGATCGCATACCGCCACAACGCAAAGTAAAAATCTCGCGGCATGGCTTGTGGCAGCTTCTGATGTTCCCGTCAGTCAAACGCCTGATGGCTCTGAGCCTTCTGGCAAACTTCGTATTCACGACCACTATCACAATCTGCCTTTTGTTGTACCCACACAACAGTTTATTCTACAAGATCATCTGCCTCAACCTCAGTTTTTTCAACCTGACTGGTTGCGGTCTGGTCGCTCATGAAACACTGGCCAAGTGGTTCTTCCCGAAGAAACACTCAAAAATCAGCCCGGCCACAACGATCATTGTCTACAATCTCCTGACAGAGATCGTAGCCATGTGCGCAATTATCATTTCCGGCTGGCACAAACCCAACTTCGATCTTCCGTACTGGACAATCATCGCCCTCAGCCCTGTGACTTCCGTATTCCAGTCTGCAGGCGTCAGCGATTTAGGACACTGGCTTCTGCTTGCCAACATACTGATTGCCGGGGTGGCCTGTATTTTCGGTTTGATCTTCGCCTATATCAAATGGCAGGAAGGACGGGAAATATTCCGTGAATATAACGAAATCAATTTCACACAGAAACAGTCCAAAGAGCTGACCGATGCAGAGAACTGAGATAATAAATCTGGCCAGCAGCCTTGCCAAAAGCTATTGCCTGCCCCCGCCAGCCAGACAGGCCCGCGGCCGGGCTGGGGTCTATACCGGTTCTGGCTCTGGCAGCTCAATTGACTTTCATGATTTCAGGGAATACCAGCCCGGTGATGACCTGCGCCGGATCGACTGGCGGGCTTACGCCAGAAACGGTTCAATGATGCTCAAGCTTTACCGGGAGGAAGTATCGCCGCTGGTGGAAATAATTGTCGATCTCAGCAGCAGCATGTCTTTGCACCCGGCAAAAGAGCAGGGAGCCATTTTCCTGTTGGCTTTTCTTGCCGGAACATTACGCAACACCGAGAGCCGCCCGGTTCTGGTTTGCGGCAAAAAACGCTTTACCGGCGGCGCCTTTGAAGAAGAACTGCTGCGCTTAAATTTTGATGACAATGAAGATTTCTCAACCCATCAGCCACTCATCAATAACTCTTTGCGTTTTGTTATCAGCGACTTTCTGTTTGAAGAAAAACTCGATCACTGCCTGCAGACTCATTGCGCAGGTTCTGCCGCAACGTGCAATCTGATGCTTCTCTCCAAAAGCGAAAAATCGCCCGAACTCTTTGGCGGCTATCGGCTGACTAACTGCGAGAACCCATCAGAACGTTCTGACCTGAGAATCAATCATTCATTAATTGAGGCATACCGCCAACGTCTTGATAAACATCAGGCACATATCGCCGAGACCTCATTCCGCTGCGGCGGCCGTCTGGCTGAGCTGATTACACCAGACAAGGCTTTTACAACTGACTCCGCCAATGAAATCATAAACGCACTATTAATGCAGGAGGTCGTGGCAATAGCATGAATTATCTTTCCCTGCTCAACCCTTACGGCCTTCTGGCGCTCGGTTGCCTGCTGATTGTAATTGCGGCCTATCTCTTCTACCAGCGCTACAAACCTGAAATGATATCTGGTTTATTTCTCTGGGGCAAAAGCCAGACCAGTATTAAAGGCGGGCGCAAGGTGCAAAAGCCGCGCATGAACCGCAGTTTTATCTTTGATCTTCTGGCGATTATTTTTCTGGCTTTGGCTCTGGCGGCTCCGGCAATCCTGCACCCGTCAAAAAACCTGCAGGTGATAATACTTGACAACAGCTTTTCCATGCGCGCGGAAAACAACCACGAAAAAGCAAGAAAGGCCGTCCTTGATATCATCTCAGACAGTGACAGGTCATATGCTGTCCTGCTTGCCGGAAGCGGCGCCAGAAGTGTCATTACCCCCGAGACTTCACCGGCGGAATTTTCAGAATTGCTTACAAGCTACAACCCATATGCGCTTAAAGCTGATTTCAACGCTGCCACCAAACTGGCCCAGAACCTCTACGGGCAAAGCATTGATATCATCACCATATCCGACCAGAAACAGTTACTGACTATCCCGCAGGAGATATCGCATACAGAACATATTCTGGCCGGCAACAAACCCAATATCGCCTTCACCGGTATCTGGGTGCAGAACAAAGACAATACCCGCGACATAACCTTACAGGTATGCAATTACTCGGCAACCGCTCAGGCCGTATCCATATCTTTCAGTTCTGACGAAAATGAGATCACTACAAAAAAACTGAATATGAAGGCACAAGCAACAGAGAACATCTCCCTCAACCTTGATAAATCACCAAGACCGTTAAAGATAAAGATATCAGCCAGAGAAGATTCCATAAGTGAAGACTCTGTTGCATGGATTGCTCCGTCAAACCTTAAGCCGATAACATTTTTCTCCGAGTCAATTTCGGGCAGCAAGTATTACAGCCTTTCCTTCAAAGCTGCCGGTGCAGTTGAGAGCACTGAACATCCGGACATACTTGTTACAAAAGCTCCGGCGCAGCGCGGAAGATTGCTGACTCTTCTCATCCCTCCGGATAACTCTCCGCTCACATTCGCCGCTCCTTTTATTGTCGATCTTAATTCACCGATCTGCCGTGATGTCGATCCGGCAAGCGCGTACTGGACTGCTCCTGACAGCAAGCTGAAATCTGCTTCACCGGTTCTTATTTCCAGCGACCGGACGGTGCTGCTGGAACAGAAGACTGAGAGCTTGTTCACATTTAATCTTGATGCCGGAAAAAGCTCACTCCCTTCAACTCCGGCTTGGCCAGCGCTGATAAGTAACATCACAGAATATGCCAAGTCTCTGCGCCATGGACTGCATGATCTCAACCTTGCACCCACCTCCTCTTTTTCATACCGCAAAAACGGTGACGAAAAATTATCCTTCAGAAAAATTGAGCCGAAAAAGGGCGAGATACAATTTATTGATTCAGGGCTTGAGCTTCCTGAAATATCCGGACTGTACGAACTTTACTCTAACAATCAAACAATAGCAGCTTTTTCGCTACTACCTCTATATGCTCAGGAATCAGACACCGGCAAGCTTTCCGCTAAAACCATTAACACCAAACCAGGCAACGAGCAAAATGACACCCGCAAGGTATATACAAATCTGTATTACCTACCTTTATTAATCGCCCTGATTTTGCTGGCTTATAACTGGCGCAAGGATAAAGATGAATTTTGATAATCCGCAGGTGCTTCTGGCCCTGCTTCTGACACCGCTGTTTTACCGCTATATCGCTGGCAACCGCCGAAGCACCAGCTGTTTTTTACGCTGCATTATATTTGTTATTGCGGTACTGATTCTAAGCGGTCTGCATGTCGGCCTGCCTGAACCGGGAGTGGACATAATCACGCTGGTTGACCATTCTGCTTCATGCAGCGCGCAATCAAAGAAGAATGCCACTGAGCTGATTCCTTTAATTTCAGATAACGGCCCGCAGAACCGTTACGCCGTTATTGACTTTGACCGCAAAGCATCTATCAGCAAAAATCTCAACTCAGCCCAGGCTCTCGCCGCAGACAGCGACGCCAACGGAAGTAATATTGCACAAGCCCTGACACTTGCCTCACAGATGCGTGATCCTAAAAGAAAAAGCGCCGTACTTTTAATAAGTGACGGCAACTATACCGGCAAAAGCCCCCTCTCGCCTGAGGTACTATCATCGCTTAAAGGAATGCCGGTATGGATCAAGGATTCATCAAGCGGAATAAGTAATGACATTGCCGCCGGAGAGATTGTGCTGCCGGCGCAGGTTTCACCACTTTCTGCCTGGCCGGTACGTTTTAGCATCTACTCTCAGGCGGCCCAGACTGCCACCTATAAAATCATGCGAAACAATTCCGTTATCTCTTCTGCCGAGGTCAAGCTCTCTCCCGGAGAGAATGTATTCTTTGCTAGAGACACCGCGCAGGAAGAAGGGATGATCGAGTACCGCCTTGAAGTGTCTGCCGAAAATGAAAACCTGAAAAATAATAACTCATCAACCGCGCTGCTGCAGGTTAAGGGTATCCATAAAGTCATGCTTGTCACCCCGTCGAAAGAAGCAGGGATTATTGCTAAAGCCCTGAAAGCGTCTGCGATAAAATTTGACCAGATAACACCCGAACAGCTTCCGGCAGCACCGGCGGAATACTCGCCATATAAGGTGATAATACTTGAAAATACCCCCCTCACTAAAAGCCCGTACAAAAGTACCGTTGCGTTGGCAGACAGCATCAGAAATGGCCTATGCTCCTTGCTGATAACAGGCGGGGCCAACAGCTTTGCCCTTGGCGGGTATCATCATTCCCCGGTTGACAAGTTGCTGCCAGTCAGCATGGAGCTGCAGGAAGTAACCAAGCGCGGCGCAATCGCCCTGGCAATAGCAATGGACCGCTCAGGCTCAATGATGGCTCCGGCAGGTAATGGCAAGTCCAAGATTGATCTGGTTAATATCGCCACCGCCGAATCAATCAACCTGCTTTCACCCTTCGATCAGATCTCGGTTATCCCGGTTGATACGTCGGCACATATACTTGTCCCCTTAAGCAGAGCTGATAATACGCAGAAGCTGATTGATACGGTCATGCGCATTCAGTCAATGGGGGGCGGTATTTACGTAAGACAGGCGCTGACAGCCTGCGGGAAGGAACTCGAAAAGAGCATGCTGCCGACCAAACACATCATTCTCTTTGCAGACGCGGCTGACTCCGAGATGCAGGGCGGCTGCATCAAACTTGCGCAGATGTACAGAAAACAAAAAATATCCATGTCGGTTATTGCAATGGGCACACCGGCTGATTCTGATGCGAAGTTCCTGCGGGAGCTGGCCAAGGCCAGCGGCTCTGAAGCGATTTTCTCAAATGACATAAACAACCTGCCGCAGATTTTCACCCAGGAAGTAATCCGCGCCTCGCAGCGTTCATTTGTGGCAGAGCCGACAAAAATATCCCCCCTGCCAAGCCTGAGCGAACTTGCACCAATCGACAAAATCCCAGACCTGACTGTCGGCGGCTATAATTTCACTTCTCTACGCGAAGGGGCAACGGCTTATGCGATTGTTGATGATGAATTCAAATCGCCGCTGATAGCCTACCGCTACAACGGCAAATACAGCACTGCGGCGCTGACCTTTGAAGCTGATGGTGAGTTCTCCGGTGATTTCCCGAAATGGGATAAAGCGCCTGAGGTCATTATTTCGCTAATCAGAAAACTGGCCGGTGATACCCGTCATGCCGATATCAAAGCGTACTCAAATATTAAAAACGGTCTGGCGAATGTGGAAATTGAACTTTCAGAAAAACAGGCCAAACAGATGCGCGGCAAAAATATTAAATGCAATTTCATCGGCCCTGACCGCCAAACCTTCTCCTCCGAGCTTAAATGGAAATCACCGACAACCGCTTACGCCAGTATCGAGATTGAAAAAACCGGTCATTATCTGCCCGTCATTGATATCGAAGGCGAGGGCCTCATCAAAGCCCCGCCTGTAAGTACTTCATATTCTGCGGAATTCTCCCATCAGCACTCAAATCAGGGAGAAAGCTTCCTCAAACAGATCGCTGAGAATACCGGCGGCGGCAGCTTTATCAGCTTTGATGATATTGCAGAAAGCGCCAGCAGAATTACTACCGGCAGCTATAACCTCCGCCCTGCCCTGCTGATACTGGCATTGTTCCTGATCCTACTTGAAATTGTCAACCGCAGACTCTGCCTCTTTGCATAAAGCCTGATATATTTATTCAACTTTTGTCGTAAAATCTATTTGCACCCGAATCGTCTATGTGTATCCTCTACGGTACAAGAACTTATGGTTTTTATCTGCGGTAGAAACAGAGAAATAATTATTTTCACCCGTTATTTGATTGCGGAGCAAAGATGACAGAGAGTTCAGAGCTGGAAATTTTGAATAAATACGGTTTTCATGTCAGGCCAAGCACAGCCTTTGCCAAGATGGCAAATGATTATAAATCAGTTATCAAGGTTAATCTTGTGGGCGGGGCGAGTGTTGATGGCAAGAACATCATGATGCTGATGACGCTTGGGGCTTTGAAGGGGACAAAGCTCACCGTCAGCGGCGACGGGGAAGACGAAGTTGAAGCGGTTAAGGCGCTGAGCGATTTAATCAACAGCAGCTTTGGAGGAATTGAATAGGATGGCAGAAAATCCGCTGGTATTTATTGAGGCAGATATTCCGGGCAGGGAACTTCTGGCAAGAGAGCTTATTGAATCAATAATGCTTGGACTTTTTGAAAAAAATAAGGCCGCGGAGTATTACAATGTCAATCCGGCAACGGATAAGTTGTGGGTGGTGGAAATTCAGGGCTCAGTTGTTGCCGCAGTGGCACTGCGCGAAATAAGTGGCAAGGCGCAGATCAGGGAACTAAGGGCGATGTGTGTGGCGTCTTCATGGCGGCGGGCGGGAATCGGCAGTCTGATGCTGCAGAAACTTATCAGCTTTGCCAAGGCAAATCAGATCACGCATTTTCTAGTCAAGCTTGACCGCAAGCTGACTGAGGCGGTCAACTTTTTTGAGAAAAACCAGTTCACCGAAACGGGGCAGGAAAATGACAAGGGCGAGTTTATCTCTGTTCTTAGAATATAACTGCCTCTGACAACTGCGAAGTATCGCTTATTATTAACAACGCAGCCCATAACAGGGCCGCGTTTTTTTAATGTTATAGATTATTTGATTTCGCAGCAGAGAAGTATTTTATTCTTTCCAGGCTTTCATCAGGTCGCGACAGATACTTACCTGCCCCTGCGCTATCTGGGATTTTTTATCCTTACTCAGGGCTACAGGCTGAAATGCTTCGAGCGCAGACTTGATATTATCAAGCGCTTCTTTCTGGTGTCCGAAAGGCTGCAGAACCTTGGCCCGACGCATCATCAGGCAACCATAGAGCATCCGCGCCTCACTGTCTTCGGGTTTCTGCTGCATTCTCTCACGTGAAGCCTGCGCCGCTACGTCAATTATATCAAGACAGTTTCTTATAATATCTTTAGCTTGCTCATGATTCTCGCCACCAAGAGCCTTCCGGGCGATCTCATAAAGCTTGCGGCTGGCGCCTTCTGCTGCAAGTGCCTGACCATACCGGGCAAGTTTATCATCTTTATTGGCGCTAAGGCAGGAATGCAGACTGTTGAGTGAGGTCTGAAAATACGTATGGGCAAGCTTGGTGTCACCTTTACTGTAAGACTCATAGCCGAGATAAAGCGCAGCTATCCCACGTCCCCGCTCGGCGAGATAATTCCGGCTATCCTTGCGCAATGCGATGCGGTAAGCATCAAGAGCTTCGCGAACCATTCCAAGGTTATAACGGCAATCGCCAAGCTGCCGCCACGCGTCTGGGTGGTCTGGATGATCGACCAGAAATTCCTTTAAAGCGTTCTGGGCAGTCTCAATTTTACCCTCCCGCATAAGCTTCAGAATAGCAAGATACCCCGCATCCTCTGACGGCACAGGACTATCCGGTGATTTTTCGATATCCTTGCCATCAACAGTCACAGAATTTACCTGACTTCCATCTCCCTCCATCAGAAGCACCTGTTGCTGCCGGTTTATCCGCAACCAGACCGGCTCGGAAAAGACGGTCATATACTCTATTCCCGGTTTCCAAATCTCGGCTTCCTGCTTATTCTGGATATTTGGCGTGAGTAGCGCAAATGACGCAATACTTACAGCCAGTGACGCGGCAATAATAATACTTTTCAAATACATATACATTCCTGTTTAAACTGCAAGACCGGCAAAAGTCTTCCCCTGCCGCTTACCTGCCCGGATCTGGTTTCATGTCTATTATCGGCTTTACGGCGAATAATGTTAAATTATTGTTTGTGTTTACGGTTATGCTTGACTGATAATGAAAGGCTGCTATGATAGATTGTTCAAGTATAATTTGCAGGGAGATGTAATTGACCACCAAAAAAGCCAAAAAAAACAAGCGTTTCCGCAAACCTAAACAGATTGCCGCTATTGATATAGGTTCAACTTCTGCAAGACTTTGTGTTGCCGAGATGTCGCTTGATGGCAAAATGACCGTACTTGAAGAACTGGTTCATCCGGTTGCGGTTGGTCGAGATACCTTTAACCGCGGCTATATCACCCCAGAAGTCCTCCGGGCGCTCTGCTCGATAATGTGTAAATTTTCAGGAGTTATCAAGACCTATCAGGCCGAAGAACTGGCTGTTGCGACCAGTGCGATGCGCGAAGCCGAGAACTGTGATCTGGTTGTAGACCGTATCCGCCATGAATCAGGCATAAATATCTCGGTTATTGATGCGGTTGAAGAAAGTCGCCTGACCTGTCAGGTGTTGCTGCCGTTTCTTGAGCTTAATCTTTCAGAAGCAAATGGTTATACTTTATTTGTTGATCTGGGAGGCGGCTCGACTGAAACACTGCTACTCAAGGGTGAGGACATAGTTCTTGCCAACAACCGCCGTCTGGGAACACTGCGCCTGTTTCAGAACCTTACCAGATATGGCGACCGGCAGATGCTGCAGGAGAGTGTGATCCGTAATGTTGTCAGCTCGACTCTCAATCACTTCCGGGATTATACGATCTCCAATTGCGTTATCTCAAACTCGCTGGTTGAAAAGGTTCTGGCTGATATTGACGGGGTAGAAGCCATTGAAGGCGGGCTGAAGGTACCGATGGAAGCATTCGCCTCGGTAATCAGTATGGTGGAGCGCAAATCAAACAATGAAGACATTGCCCTGATGTTTGGCTTTACGCAGGCGGAAGTGGAATTGTTCATGCCTGCGCTGGCGACACTTGAGAGATTATTCAAAACCATCAAGCCAAAGTGCTTTTATATCGCCGAACTTGAACTGATGACCTCGGTATTATATGACCTGCGGATGCGGGCATGGGGGCAGAACCCGCTGCTTGAGTTCAGTGAACAGGTTATTCAGTCAGCACGCGGCCTTGCTGCGCGTTTTGGTTACGATGAATCACACTCGATAGCTGTTGCGCAGATGTCGGTCGCACTTTATGACTATCTGGCTGATTACCTTGACCTCTCAGGCAAGGACAGGCTATACCTTGAAGTGGCAGGCATCCTGCATGATGTTGGCATGTTTATCAGTGACGAGGCGCACCACAAGCATTCGCAGTACCTGATTGAATGGTCGGAGATTGTCGGCCTCAACCGTGAGGAGCGCTCGCTGGTGGCGATGATCGCCCGTTATCACCGTAAAGCTCTGCCGAACCTGACTCATCAGGATTTTGCCCGTCTGCCGCTCTCTGACCGCCTCAGGGTAAGCAAGCTCGCGGCGATATTGAGAGTTGCTGACGCACTTGACCGTCCGCACCTTCAGGTAATCCGCAACCTTAAAGCGGATATTAATGAAAAATCAATTCTTATAACAATAGATGGCAAGACAGACCTGATTGTAGAACGTGTGGCGATGCGCTCAAAAGGCTCATTACTCTGCGAGATCACAGGGCTTGATATCGAACTGGCAAGGAAACAATAACAAAATGAGCAAAGAAGATCATGATTTTGGCGCCCCGCAGAACTTTCTCAACCGTGAACTGAGCTGGTTGGATTTCAACTTCCGGGTTCTGGCTGAAGCAGAAAACTCGCAGGTTCCGGTTCTTGACAGACTTAAATTTATCGCCATTGTCTCATCAAATCTGGATGAATTCACAACCGTCCGAATTGCCAATATGATCCGCCTGAAACGCGAGGGGGTTCACGCTACCGATGTGGCCGGGCTTTCTCCTGATCAGGTACTTGAAGGTATGGCCGAGAAGAAACATGCAATGGTCAAACGACAGTATGACTGCCTTTTCAATGAAGTTCTGCCCCAGCTGTCTGAAAACAATATTTCACTTGTACGCCCGTCAGACTTCACAACTGATGACAAGGAGTTTCTCAGCTCTTTCTATGAGGGAAATATCGCCCCGGCGATCACCCCTATGGCGGTAGATCCCGGACACCCGTTCCCGCTTCTTGCCAGTGGCAAGGTTTACCTGCTCTTCAGGGTGGCGCCAGTTGAGCAGGGCAAGATGTTTTTCAACAAAACAGATACTGTGCTTGTCCAGATGCCTACCTCAATGCACCGTTTTATAACATTGCCATCAAACGACTCAAAGGTCAGAATGGCGGCGCTTGATGACATCATCAGGCTTTATTCAAAGAACCTGTTGGGCGGTTATGAGATTGAAGGGGCGTATGCCTTCAGGCTGCTGCGCGACGCGGAGATGGTTGTTGATGACGAATCTGCGGACGATCTGCTTGGGGCAATTGACGAAGCGGTGCGCAGCCGGCGCTGGGGTGATCCGATTACCCTTGAAATCTCTGATGACATGCCGGAAGAAATTCTCTCCTATCTGCGCACAAAACTTGGCGTAAACGATCAGAGGCAGATTTTTCGTCTGCCCTGGCTTCTGGAATTATCAAGCTTCTTCGGCTTCATTGGACAGGTTGACCGGCCTGATCTGATTGAGAAACCATGGCCGGCGCAAGACCACCCGAAATTATCTTCCGGTGACATCTTCGAGGTTATGCGAAAAAGCGATAATCTTCTGAGCCTGCCTTACCAGAAATTTGATCCCGTTGTTGAGCTGGTCCGCAAAGCTTCAAACGATCCTGATGTTCTGGCAATCAAGATAACCCTTTACCGCGTATCAGGTGCAAGCCCGCTGGTTCAGGCCCTTATCCATGCCGCACAGACCGGAAAGCAGGTCACCGCGCTTGTTGAGCTTCGCGCCAGATTTGATGAAGCGGCCAATATCGGCTGGGCGAAAGCCCTTGATTCAGCCGGGGCGCACGTAATTTATGGTGTAGTCGGCTACAAGACCCACAGCAAAGTACTCCTTGTTGTCCGCAAGGAAAAAGACGGCATCCGGCGCTATGTCCACCTTGGAACGGGAAATTATAACGACAAAACAGCCAAGCTTTATACAGACCTCGGACTCTTTACTACCCGCCCGGAAATCGGGCAGGACGTATCCGGTTTCTTTAACGTGATTACAGGCTACTCCCTGCCACCGCGCTGGAATTGCCTGACTATGGCGCCGACAAGACTTCGTAAAACCATCCTTACAATGATAAAGCGCGAGATGGAGGTTCACACTCCGGAATCACCCGGCCGCATCCGCGCCAAGATGAATTCGCTTGTCGACCCGGATGTAATCAAGGCTCTCTATGCCGCTTCATGCAAAGGCGTAAAAATTGACCTTCTCGTCAGAGGACTTTGCCGTCTGCGCGCAGGAGTCAAAAATCTTTCTGAAAATATCCGCGTATTCAGTATTCTCGACAGGTACCTCGAACACCCACGTATCTTCTATTTCAACAATGGTGGCAACGAAGAAGTTTATCTGGCCAGTGCTGACTGGATGGAACGAAACTTCGACATGCGTCTTGAATTAATGTTCCCGATCATTGACCCGATCTGCAAAAAGCAGGCAATTGAAAACCTTGATGCAGGATTTTCTGACAATGTCAAGGCATGGCAAATGCAGGAGGACGGCTCTTATAAACGCGTTGAGATGCCTGAGAAGAAAGCCAAACAACTGCGCAGTCAGGAATTTATTTACAACAAAGCCTGCAATAAAACCCAAAACCGCAGCCGCACTGCGGAAGGTATGTTTGTGGCTAAATCATCGGTGTGATCTTAACGCCAAAAATGTTCAACGTTAAAAAAAAAAGCCGCAGGTTTATAAATACCTGCGGCTCGCTTATTTTAGAAATAGTTTTAGCTATGCCAAAACAAGTATTTATTTAATCAGCACCAGCCCCATAAACGCTCCTGGCTTCTTCGGGGCTGAGCCGATCCCCGGGGTCAGCTCCAGCCAACCTACGCGCTGTTTTCCATTATTTATATTCAGTAACAGATTGAAGCGCATGCTCGAACCAGCCTCAAGACGGAACGGGCTGACCAGTAATTTTGGGAAAGCCAACTCATAAACCGTGTTGCCATTTTCATCGGTTCTGACTGCAGACTTAACACTTTCAACAATACCCGCTGGCTTATTCACACTATCATACGTGGCAGCAGCAGAGCGATGCATGAATACCAGCGGCTTGTCATTAAATACTCCGGCAGAAAATTCGTAATCGTCATCCTGATAACCAAGCTGATTTGCCGCAGCATTTTTCAGTGGATCAAAGGCAATCTGGATACTGTCAAACTTCCACATTCCTCCAGGCGCAATATTGTTTGCCACATATTCAGGTTTATTGGTTATAAACGCCAGATAAAGATAATCATCGTCCCACGCCATTTTCAGTTTGGCCGTAAGCTTATCTTCCTTTTTGTCCCAGCCTTTAAGTTTTACGGCATTTTTGTTTGTCAGAACCATCAGCTCTGGATAATCATTCCAATCAGCGGTTTTGCCATCAATAATGATATCATTAACTCGCCGCGTAACCAGCAACGCGCGAAGATTGTAATCTATTTTCTGTACTTTATTGCCTTTAGTCCGAACTTCAAATTTAGCCGGATGCTCAGAAGTTGAAATAACAGATACCGTATTAAAGGTGAAAGAAGCAAAACTTTCCGGCGCAATATTAACGTATCCATCAGCACTGCTTTTTGTGATGTTTTTACCTAAGGAAATAATCTCCGCTTCAAGAGGTTTACCTGTACGGTTTTTAAGATTAATTTTAAATTCTTTGGCACCGGTAATGATCAACTCCGGAACAAACAATTCTCCCTCTGGTTGTGCAAGAGCACTAATAAGACTTTCCTCAATCTGCTTAAAGGAGAGATTTGTGCGCAAATATACCGGGAATTTATTGAGCATAATGTTGTTCGCAGGGATAGGAGTACCCATTACATCATAGGCTTGAATTTTATCCGACAGTTCCGGCTTGAAATACATTTTCTCCTCATCGCCGTTCCACTTCCAGAGAGCAACCACACGCTCATCATCTTTGGAGAAAACATATGCCCTGCGATTTATTCCGATTTTAACTCGTGCTTCCGGTTTGTAATCATCAAGAATATCTGAAGCAAAAGACAGAGCATACATTACCGGCATTGGAAATGACTGGCAATTATTATTAGGATTGCCAAGCTTTGACATACACCAGGAAGTCCCAAAATCGTCAAGGGTCATTGAAAAATGATAGTACTTATCAACACCGTTTGCCCAGCCGATAATCATCATTCGTGTATTGTACCAGATCTGGTCACGCATCGAATTATCAATCAGGTTGTTAGCCGGATGTGATACCGCAACCGCACCGGCTTCAGAAGCAACAAAACTGAATTTATTGCCATACCTTGCAGCCGTATTTTTCAAACGGTCAAGGTCTTCTTCATAATCAGGCAGTTCAGGGATTTCACGATAAGGATGCTCAGAGATTATATCAAGATCTTTCGCAGCTCCTGCCGCCAGCACATTCTCCGTCCAGACAATATCTGTGTGGCAGGTTGTCGGACCGGCAATTTTTACTTTATCATCAACGTTTTTCAGCACCGAAGCTGACGCTTCAATAAACATCGCGTTAGCCCTCGGGGTCATTTCCTGATATTTTGCCGGATCAGGATTTCTCACCCTGCCAGTCCAGATATTAGGCTCATTAAGCATTTCATAAGAATCAACCAATCCCTTGGCCTTAACAGCCTGCTCTTTAAGCAATTTTTTATATTCGGTAAAATCCACCGGAACAAAATATCTTGGCGCAACGACACTATTACTAAGGCACATCATCACATAGAAGTTATTGTCATGGAAATCCTTAACATCCGTAAATCCTTGATAAGGAAGTTCTCGAAAAGCCGACCATAAGCGCACACTGCCGAACCTGAATTTTTTGAGAAGCTTAATCGCCATGTCAGTATTCTGCCGGGACATAAAGTTGATGCCCAGTTTTTTATTCTGTTTCAAAGTTTCAGGATTAATACCAAGGTAAAAATTATACGCTTGCCCATCAATATTAAAACACCAGTTAAGCGCACCCCTCAAACCAGCCGGAGGCATTAAGTCTGTATGCCAGGCAATATCTTTGCCGCCCTGCAGTTTAATTTCAGGCAGTTCTTTAGACATTACGGTCTTGCCGTCATAATCTTTAAGCCGCCATGAAACCTTTACTTCTTTATCAACAGGTGAATACAATTTGAAATCTGCTGCAACCTTCGCGCCACTATCATATACGCTACTGTCATTATCAAGTTTTGCGGATGCAATAACTGATGGTTTTGCATTCAGGCTATAAGGATCGCGGCCAAGGCAAAAACCCGCATCGTCTATCCAAATTGTTGACTTTGCACTTATCCTTGGCATCACCTCGCCATACAAGGCTCCTGAGCTACCGACAACATCATTAATTTTCGTTACGCTAGGAGCGTTATCCCCCCACGTTGGGATCATTAAAACATACTGCTTCCAGTCAGTGTCAGCTGTAACTTCTTTTACATAGGCAATACCCGATGACAAATACAGGGTAAGCGATACTTTCGTTTTGGGTTTCTCCGCTTTTATCCAAACAGAAAAACAGGCTGGCTTGCCCACCAAAAATTTTAACGAATTAAATACAAATGAGCCAACGCTCCCTTTTTCAGAGACGAACTTAAATGAACTCTTCCCGGAATGTTTAGTTGTCGAATCTATTTCCAAAGTGCAAAACTTATCAAAGCTACGCCCCCGCCCATCATATGAAACACCTTCTGCAGGTTTCACCAAAACATCCTTGCCAATCAGCGCTGTATTATAAAAACCTGCTTCCGCCCCACCATTAATTATCTGGTTTTTGCTTTCATCAATCACAGATTCTTCACAGACACCAAACGAAAAATCTGACAGCTTATACACACCAGAGCTTAATAAATCGCAGCGAATATGAAGAGAGGCCAAATCCTTTGGGAGATTCTGCTCGAACCGCACAACAGCAGGATCTGCCGGAAGCGCAATGTTTTTTGCTTTCCAATAATGTTTGTTATCTTTGCCTGTTGCCCCCTCGAAGAACAAACGCAGCTTTGTATTTGCCGGCGTAGAACCAGCCTTAACCTGCACAAAACATTTTTTAAGATTATCGCTTTGCGAGTAAGTGATGGCGTTGTACCTTAGGCAAACAACTGCTTTAGGGTTATTCTTAATCAGGTCTCTTGTGTCAATTTCAATAACGTCGTTTTCAAGTTTATATTTTAAATCGCTGAAGGATGATTTAGGCTGTACCGAAATACCAGTTACAACCTTCTTATTTTTGATATCCTTGATCCAGACAACGCCCCTTTCAGCCTGAGGAACTAAATAATATTCAGCAGCGTGCTCTCTCTCCTGCGCTATCGCACCAAAAGCAATCAACGCAACCACAAAAAATACGGGTATTTTTTTCATAAGTAACCTTTCACACCAGATTATACTCAAACAATTCAGATTTATTACTTGTCCCAGCCGCAGATGGTGCGTGAGTCAGAACTAAATTCAGCAAAAGAAAGCGAGGAGGAATGCCCATCAAGATAAAGAGCATTTGTAACCAGATCATAGGGCGCGGACTGATAATTGGCTTCAGTAACATACATACTGCTCATGCCATGCGGATAGTTCATATTATATTTAAAGCTTACGGAATACACACCACCCCTACCATCCAAAATATATGCTCTTTTTGACGGAGACGGAATGCGAGACGCCTTACATGGTGTCTTGGCCCAATCAAGATAACTTGAGCCATAGGCTATACCGAGCATATTGAAATAGGCGACGTTCATTACATATGATGTTTCAATCGGGCCAGGTTGTGTCGGGCAGAGCAAAATATCACAATTTCTGCCATCAGCGCCCTGCGCAGTCAAAGCCCCAGTCACTTCGAGATAACCGTTTTTGTAAAGCAGTGCATACCATTTGGCATTGATATTGGCCGGCCAACCAGCTTCAGCAACAGTCCCCAGTTTCAACGCATAAGGACGTTCACCAAGATCATTATCATACATATTAATGGCAATATTCTGCTGTTTGAGATTATTCATGCACTGAACACTTTTTGCCGAATTGAGCGCATTCTGCAAGGCAGGAGCAAGCATTGAGGCCAGGATACTGATTATCGCTATAACTACCAGCATCTCTATTAGCGTGAAGCGCACACCGTCAGATCTGATATTATTAGCGGTAAGTTGTGCATTCATTTCTCTCTCCTGCTTATTATGATCCACAATTAAACATCGCCGCCATAACGCGTGACAAGATCAAGATACAGCGTCGCACTCCAGCCGAAATCCTTGATTGCCTGATGTGGGTGCGGCTCCGGGTCATACTCCTCTGCGACCTTGCCCTTACGCATCAGTCTGGGCGGAGGGCAATTACCTTCATCATCATAATACTCAAAAAACACACCATAATTATAAAACCAGCGCTCAATTTCTTCTATTGTTTTTTTCACTAATTTATTAGCCTGTTTCGCAAATCCGTGCTTTCTCAATCCTTCAGAAACCAGCCAGTTGATACAGATCCAGCTTGGACCGCGCCACATATCGGTTGAATGCTTTCCAGCAGATTCAACAATACTTGCTATCGGGAAGGGAGTAAGGAAGGTCTCGGGGTTATCAAGATGATCGGCAAGGCTACCAGCCATTTCAGCAGAGATATCGCATAGTAGCGGTAAAAATCCGGAGCTGGCCATTATTCCTGTCTGCTTCTGCGTTTGTGCGTCATAGTCAAAGTAAAACCCCTTATCAGCGTTGTACATCTTCTCGCCAATCAGACTGTTGAGCCGCTGCGACTCTCTGCCCCAATTTTCTTCATCATCCGTCTTGCCGAGCTTGCCAGCCATTTCTGCAAGCAAACGGCTTTCATTACATAGAAACGAATTGAAGTCAACAGCTCCAAGTTGCAAAGCGGAATCAAAGCGTGTCGAATTATCCATGCCGCTTTCACCGCTGCGGCAATTCATATCCTCTTCAATAAACCATTCAACCAGTCCGTCTCCATCTGTATCACGGTTTTCAAGATCCCACTTGACGTATGCAGCTAATGGCGGATAAACCTTCTCAAGCCATCCAGTGTCTGCACCATAAGCAAGAAGTTCATTTGCCGCAAGCGCAAGTACTGGCGGTTGGGTTATAGTGCTAAAATAATCCGGACTCATCATGTGGGGGATAAAGCCTTCTTCATCAGCGCAATCAAGAACAGCCTCAAGTATTTCTTTCGCCAGAGAACAATCAAGATGCCTCCAGCCAATTGCATGAAAGGCCGAATCCCACAGCCACATTTTCTGATGCGGCCAGCGGTCGGGGGTCGTCCAGCGTTTTTTTATCTTCTCATCCGGGGAGTATACTTGCGTTTTCATCAGGCAGACAGCTCTGGCAAGGGTATGATTCCGCAACTTATCACAGGTTTCTTTTAACGGAAGATCCTCAAACCATTTGACGTAATTATCCCACAAATCATTGAATGGTTTTTCGGCAAGAGCTGGCTCAAATTCAGAAGCAAGTCCCACAAGCATATTGTCCCCAGCGCGTATTGACCTGTATTTGCTCTCAGGCTGCTCAAGACTGCACACACACCCCGGATCATTAATCAGCAAGTGGTGGCAATCAGCAAAACAGCCTTTAACCTTAAGAGCTTTGCCAGTCGACGACTTCCCCTTAAGCCAGAAAAAATCGCCACCAAATGCAGAGCGCTCATGTACAAGTCCAAATTTCAAATTTGCCGGCTCAGGCAACTTGATATCAAGGTTATTACTCCTTCCAGTAGCCGCAACAAGCGATGTTGCATAACGGGTCTGCCCCTCCAAACCTGAATAAGCCATCAGACGCCCGCTATACCAGCGCAAACTCTCCAAATTCTCTGCTTTCATCATTACACCTTTATATAGGACAATTATTATACGCTTGTAGGATATCACCTAGCCTGCCCATAAAAAATATCTTCAAAGCATGGATTTTTAACCCTAGCGCAGGTTAATGGCTTGACCTGATATTTTTCAGATATTATAATAACAGAATAAAGATTAGCGAATAACATAAAAGGAGGAAAGATGCAGCTCTCATCTGCGTTCTGCAAAAAGGTCAAGAATCTGGTCAATGAGGATTCTTTTCATTATGAATGTGATGATTCCGCCCCTCTGAGCCTACCATATTCAATTCGTATTTTTATGCGAAACAGACCAGCGATAAAACTCGGCTTTGCCCTACATAACCAGTACACTCTAGTAATCCCTATTCATGAAAAAGCAAGGGCTGTCGTTTCTGGGAATAATATAGAACTCCAACCGGGCAAGGGATTACTCGTCCTCCCCAGACAGATCCATGGTTATACCAATATTTCAGAAAAAAACGTACTCTGGCTTTTCTGCGGCTTTCTGCATAAGAGCGATACGTTTGAATTGATGCGCAATAACTGTATTGATATCAACCAGTCTATCCTTAACGACCTTCTAGCTTTGGTAACAGATTATCAAAATCTCTCAAGGCTGCGGCAACGCATACCGCAAACTGATCTGTCCCCAGCCAGACTAACAGGCAGTAGCCTGCAATTGTCATTACGCTTGCGCCTTCAGGTTATCCTTGAGCAGTTACTTCAGATACATATAACTGAAATAGAACAGAGCAACAAACAAGGGCAAACAGCAAACAAACCCCGAACCAATCAAACCTCCGCAGGAGAGTTACTGACAAACAGGGCCTCGCTTTTTATGTTTGAGCATATGAACGAACATCTTGAATTGACTTCTGTGGCGGAAGCAATGCATGTTTCGCCGGGACATTTGCGTAATGAATTTAAGCGCTATACCGGCTGCAATTACACTGAATACCTCAATTGTCTGCGTGTTAACCGGGCAAGACATTATCTCGACACCACTGATATGTCACTTGAAACTATCTGCCATCAATGCGGCTACGGTTCAATATACTCCTTCTCGCGAGCATTTAAGCGAAGTACTGGCGTACCGCCCGGACAATATCGGGACAATCGAAAAGAAATACTTTAACTATCGGCTCTCTTTGAATTAATTATCATTTACTGGCAATAATACGTCAATAACTGCATCGCAAACGCAGGAGCATATCTATACCAGAAAAATTGCAGGAACAACTTTAAAGTCCGCAGTGTTTCTGTAGTTTTAGGCGGCCACATCAGGCATTACAGTTTGGCTCTGAAGCTTATACATCTGTCTTGGCGGCAAAGAACTCAAGCCATAAGATAACCTGAGCTGAAATATTTTGATTATGTCTTGCGCAATGGCGAAGTTCTTGACTGAGTGTTCTGAAAATATTGAGGTGGTTTTGAGAATAGCTTCATCGTGGTGAACTTCTACGCTTAAAGAAGGACGTGTATCTATGTGATTTGGTGTACACACCAAAGAAGTACGCCGTTTTTTCGTAATGAACGTTTGTCACTTCAAGATTATTTTTTTATACCGCACAATTCATATGATTCACCTTCTACTGCATTAAATATAATCAGACTGTCCACAGAATCAATCTTCATGATTTCACCATTAACTAAAATTAAATTTTCTGAGAATGGATTTTTCATCTTAATTATAGTATCTGCCTTAGCTCGTATTAATATTTCAGTCGTACTGTAATTACTCCGGCACCCATCAATCAAAATACCGCCAGAAGCACGGATACCTTTAAATGAGCATTCTTTCCAATTCTCAGGCATTCCTTCCATGATGTGCAGGATGCCGCGCTGCTCGGATACAAACATCTCAAGTATCGCACCACACACGCCCATACCAGCATCCATCTGCATGATTTCAGTATTTTTTACCGTATAATTTCTCACATGCCCCATCAATGTCAACCCTCTAAAGTCTGGATCATGTAAAGTGCCACGCCCATAATTTGTGAAAACCCTGTTCCAAACTTCAAGAATCAACTCAGCCATCCGCCCATTTCTCAAGCGGCTATGTAAAATTGCAGCCCAGGGCATACTCCAACCAGTCCACTTACCCATGCCTCGACTAATCCAATGTCTTACTGATTCTGATATGATTTCTCGCCATTTATCATCTGAAGCATCAAACGAATCAAACGGATAAAGACCGGCCAAATGGGAATGATGACGATGACTTTCATCAAGATCACATCCCTCCCACAATGCGATCATTTTTTTATTTTGATTCTGATTGTTTTTTTCAGTATCTGCCCATAGATTTTCGTTTGCATCTGCCAGGCTGCACTTAGGGAGATTTTTCATGATATCAGCCCATACAGGATCAGGTCTGATTTTTAATATATCACACGCTCGCTGCAGATTATCACAGAGACGGTGAATAGCGGCCAGCTGGAAACTTGAATTCCGCCCCCATGCTTTCATGTGCGCCCCACCATACTCCGGACTGACGCTAACCGGTAAAGAGTAAATACCATCAGCATCTTTCTCAAGCATAGCAACAAAGACATCCATCGTGCCCCGCATAAATGGCAATACCTTTGCCCTCAGGAAATCAAAATCCGGTTTGTACAGCGCATAATCAAACATCATCTGGCTTATCCATGCTGTGCAGGCATGATCAATGCTTCCTGTCCAAAATCCCCCCATGCAGGTGCAGCGATCATCCACAGCATGCGGGAGCATGCGTCCGTTTTTGACACCGGCAAATTTTCTCGCATTATCAATAAGCGTATCTTCCCACGAGAAAATCAGATCAAACAATGGCCTTAAGCAGTCGAGGTGATTACCTTTATACGCCGGCCAGTAGCACATCTGGACATTAATATTAAAGTGATAATCATTTGACCAGGGCGGGAGTTGATAATCTTCAACCCATGGTCCCTGTAGGGTCGCGGCAACCCCTTCAGGTTGCGCCAGACCAGCAAATTTGTACATCCCGTAATAATATGACTCTTCAATGATTTTATTAGGAATTGAGATCTCCGGCGTTTCCTTCCACCACTCGCGCCACCACTTGCAACTTGCCTCAGAACTGGCGACAGATCCGGCTCTATCATAAGCATTAATCAAACTTTCAGCAGCGTCAAAAGCGCTTCTGCCATCTGATGCTTTAGCTGTTGATAATATAAACCCCGTATTGACTTTCTCATACAGAAGGCAAAAATCAGGGTCGGAAGGAAACTTCTGGATCCAGCCATTATACTTACTGCTCGGTATCATCTCCGGCTCTGTAAATGAACGATCTTTCAGATTGTCACCAAGCGTCTGCCATGAAGGATGGTTGGAAATGGAGAAATCCTGATTGCCGATTGTATGCATGACAAGCAGATCAAATTCCATTGACAAATAAAGTTCAAGTGTAAGATCATTTTGCTGATAACGGTAACAAATTCGTGCCTGTCCCGTATGTATATTTAACGTGGCATTTCTTAATTCAGAGCCCTGAGGAAGATGAAGGTCAATCCTGCCAACAGGAATTACTGACGGCCTCGACGGTTGCCCCGGAATGCCCTCGGTATCAGTTCTAAATAAAGCATTAAGCCCTTCCCGGTCTTCTCGCTCAAGGCAGGTCCTGATATTGTTGTAACTTTGTTTATCCGTCCATTGCATCCCGCCACGATGGTCCCACAAATCAGCTCTGCCCACTGTTATTCGCAGGGTGTCTTCCTGCCCCCACAACATAACTCCCATCCGGGCGTTACCAAGAAGAATACCACAATGCGTGCGAGTAAGTGGAAATTCCCAATGTAATTCACTATTCATAATATTCTTTTTCCTGTCTTTAGGCTAAGGTACATATTTTAAGCACATATTTTATAATATAAATTTGCTTATCAGTTACCTTTTGATAATATACCAACATACAAGTTATTCAAATAAATACAGGTATGTATTTGCATTGTCGAGGGTACAAATATGACTCACAAAAAGAATGAGCGCTGGCAATATCATCACTGGTTTCAAGCTTTCCCACCAGATGGAGCCAGCATATGGTGCCATAAAATGGTTTATTTTAATAGTGCGGGAAACTTCCACTCCAGACAATATCCTAACGGTATAACCCTCCGCCTTATCACTAAGGGGACGGGCTGGTTGGAGACATTGGGAAATCATTATACTCTGAGAAAGGGCTGCCTCTTTTTGGCAATGCCGGGAACACTAATAAATATGGGTGATGAGTCGTCTTCTCCATGGGAATGGTGGGAGTACCAGCTGAGCGGACCTGACGTGCCAGGATACTTAAACGCGTTAAAACTGAATATAAACCATCCGGTAATTAACGTAAAAATCAACAAAGTGCTACTGCTACTAAAAAAAATGCTGGTTCTCTTCGAATCCGAGCATAAAGATAATTATAAACTTATTTCGTATCTATATGAAATACTTTCAGTTTGCGGCGCAGGTAATGCCGCTAGAGAGTCTGTGGCACATGACAATACTAGGCAAACTGTTGAAATTGCGAAATCAATTATCCATTCTCAGGTGGCGAATAATATTAATATCAACGATGTATGTAAGCAGATGAAAATCAGCCGTTCAACATTGTTAAGATATTTCAATGAACATGAAAACCTGACACCTGTAGCATATTTACAACTATGCAAACTTAAAAACGCAGAGAAATTACTCGTCGGGACTGACTTGCCGATCAAGGAAATAGCACATAACTGTGGCTACAATACGGACAAACATTTCATTAACAGCTTTACAAAGTCACATGCTATTTCACCTAATTCATGGAGGAAGAAAAACACACAATTGTAATTGTCTCCAATACTAAAAGAAATATTCATAGCCCTCCCCAGTTTTGGCAATGCCAGGCAAAGATGGCACTCTCTGAATTATTGTTGTAAAATTTTTCATTTTATAAAAAATCGGCGTTCACTCAGATGCAAAAACACAATTATTGCTGCTTCTTTATAATTATACAACAATCACCACATGATTTAGCTTGTTAACGTCAAAATAAGCACAAAGGAGGGCAAAATAGCAATATCAATCAACAGTATTTGCTGCGAAGACTATTTACTTCTATTTGTGTTTTTTTAATTGGCTCACCGTGCATTGCAGCAGACAAGCCGGCGACACCTAGGTTACATCTTGAGGGGGGGGGCAGGTTATAAGATTAAATTTTGAGAGCCATGGGCAAAATATGGAAATGGCTTACATGGATGCCAGCCAAATAGTGAAGTTAAGAAAAATGTTCTTTTGTTGCATGGCAAGAATTTTACCGGGTCATACTAGGAACTTTTAGCATAAGACCCGCAGACTGCAGGTTAACGGGTTATAATCCCATACCAAATTGGTTTTGTCAGGAATCCTCAAAACGACATGTCCCTTAATGACATGCTTGATACAGCACATATGTCTCGAACCAATTTCTTTAGGGTATTCACAAAAAAATATAAAGTAACGCCTCTGGAGTACATGCTGCAAATTCGTCTGCAAGAAGCTGCAAGCCTTTTACGTAGTAGCGAAATGTCTGTCATTCATCTCGCATTGGAAGTTGCCCTTTCTGGTGGCAACGTCCTTGCCCGTTGATTCAAAAAACAATATGGGTGCACACCGTCTTATTACAAGAAGCATTTTTAAGAATTTAATTTTACAAATGAATTTGGCCTACACAATTTTGGGACCTAATGCCGAAATTCTACGGTTAATAAAAGACGCATTAAAAGTCCATTGATAGTAATGAGTATTTAAAAACTGAATTCACGCATCAATACATGCTGTACATGCCTGACAAATTCGACGAAGTATGACCGGCCTGCAGAATATAGCCAGATGTGTCCGGGCTGGCCAAGACGAACGCAGGAAATATGATCTGCATCGTCAATTTTTATTTCAATCTGATAATAAGAATCCAACAACCTGATATTGCCACCGTCTCTGTTAACAAGCAACGGACCGCCGTATAAAAAAGACAAACCCGGATGTTGCAGATAAATCGTACGTTGAGGGTAAACCTTGCTGATTTTGCCGTTGATGCTGCATGATCCGGCTTTACTGACAAAACGCACCTTTTGACCTTGAAAAACCCCGGCAATGCTCTTTTCTGGGACATAAGCAATGATAATTGGGGATTTCTCAATAGCAATACTTCCCAAACGCTCCTGCCGCGCAACATCCACGCCATCGCGCAACGTATCGCCCCACTCATGAACTTTGCCATCAAAAAGGGCAAAAACCCGGTTCTGACTAATCTGTTTTTCAAGGGAACGTTTTCTTGCCTGCGCACGGCGATAGTCCTCTTGCTTTTCCCTCAAAAATGCACGGCTTTCATTCTCTAGACTATTTGAAAGATTCAATTGCGCCTGTGCAAGCCTGACCTGTTGTTCGGCAATCCTCAAAGACGAACTTAAAGATTTAGATGAAACCCGGAAAAGCAGCTGTCCTTTTTTCACTATGCCTCCACGGACAAGCGAGACATCCGCAAGTTCACCCTCATGATTGGCATACAGAAGCTGTTCCTGCACCGGCTCAGTTATCGCCGGAAAAGACTCGCGCCTTGGTAACGGAATCACGAGCCAGAGAAATAACAGGGTAATAATCGATGCACAGACGACACTGTGGCGGATGCGAAAAAAATGACTCCGCCCCTGAAACAACCGCTGCAGCTCACGGAATACCGGCTGAAGCACAAAAGAATATATCTCAATTGAAAAGAGCAGCATTCCTAATGTCCTGGTAAAGGCATAATAAACAAAAATGGCAATACCAATATAAACCGAAAGGCTGTAAAGATAGGAATAAATCGCAAAGGAAATCATCAACACAAAACGACGCTTACTGAGAGTTTCCGGACAGGCGGCCTTACTTCCGAAAAGAATCTTTCGATACCACCAACGGGCGATGTTAAATGCCCTCGGCCTGAGATTGTCAATACCAAGCAGATCGCCAAGAGCATAATATCCGTCAAAACGCATTCCCGGATTAAGATTTACCAGAACAGTCCCCAACACCGCCACTGTACTCAGCATAAAACATATACTGCGCCCCAAACTATCCTCAGGAAATAATCCCCACCCCAAAAGCGCCAATGCCCCGACCACCAGTTCTGAAAGCACTCCTGCTGAACTTATTAGCAGACGTTGGCGGCGACTATCCATTCGCCAACTATCGGTAACGTCACAATAGGGAACAGGCCAGAGGACAATCATCGTAATCCCCATTGCCGCAACACGGTTCCCCATCGCCTTTGCCACATAGGCATGGCTGAATTCATGTATTGCCTTTACGCAGATAATTGTAAGCCCATAGGCAAAAGCCCCTGATAAAGTATAGAATCGGGGGAACGTATTAATAAAGGTATCAAACTGCTGTGTGACAAAATATAGGCCAAAAAGACCTGCTAAAACATAAAACATCAGCGCCATGGGCGAAACAAGCACTGAAACCGCCGAAAGGCTGCGTTCAAGAAAATTATCCGGACGAAGAATCGGTATGCGAAAGAACAAATAATGATGCAACAGCCAGCGCAACGGGTGAACTTTCTTGCGTTTACGAGCTATTAGCAGGGTTTCCGGATGCTGGTTTAATGTTGCAACGGTCAACTCATTCTGGATAAGATCTTTGACAGCTTGCTCCAAATCTGATCGTGAAAAATGAAGCGGCGTTTTTTCAGTAACAAGTTTGTGAAGTTCATCAAGGGTGTGAGGCTCACGCATCTGCTCAACCAGTTTCATCTGCGCCCAGTTGAGCCTGCTATATCGGGAATGAACGGGATCGCGTACCATCCAGAACGGCTCACCGTTTTCCTCATGGGGTGCTGGAAAAAATTCCAGATCCGGACGGATTACCGGCAGCATGGGTTCCTGTTCTGCCATATATCACCATCCTGCAACATTACGGAGCCAAACCAAAGGCTTGCGGATAAGGACATAACCAAGAGGAACCGTATTGCCATACACAACAGCTGTCCCTCTAAGGCCCATTCGAACAGAGGGCTTTCCTTTCTGCCACTTTGCTTCCGCCATAAAATATACTTTTCCGGTATTATCTGCCTGTGCGTGATTAGCCACATACGACAGGACTGCATTTCCAGTATCAGCAGATCTGGCATTCAGTAAAACCCTTACCGCCGCATCTTCTGGAAAATCAACCACATCATCCTGAGGCAATTCGATGCGGACTTTGCTCTGCTGCGGATCGACAAGAAGCATAAGGCGCTCACCAACCCTGACTGGCCGCCCTTCCCATTCATGCGGATCTCCCATCACGACCGTCCCGCCGGTCGGGGCAAGCACCGTGGATTGTCTGGAATAAAAAACTGCAAGCTCCAGACGCGCTTTTGCCTGCTCTAACTGAGCCATAGTTATTGCAAGCGCCCCCTTTGAACTTGGATTTTTAAATGCTTCAGCATGGATACGTAATAACTGTTTTTCATACATTGCCGCCTGCTGTCTTGCCTCTTTTAACTCCTCAGCAATTACATTCTGGTCAAAACGAGCAAGTATATCGCCTGACTTCACCTGATCTCCGGGGCGGACCAGTACTTTATCAATGACCCCATCAATGCGGGTAGTGATGCCGACCGGGTTTTCCGGAACAATTTCACAAGGCGCGGCAACGCGAAGAGGTAATGGAAACAAAAGAAGAACCGCAAAAACAACACCGGAAATAATCAAACGTTTTTTTGTTATTTTTGACCGGACAAGACTAATGAGAGACGGACGTTTGCGCGCGATCCAGTGCCAGAACTTTGCATAACCATCACAGAGGCTGCCCAAGAGTACCATTTCCGCAGCTACCCACTTTCGCCCCTGCCAACGTTCCAGCCACAAGAACGCAACGCATTCGTTTTGATAAACAAGAGGCAGTAAAAGAATCGAAGTTCCTCCATTCTCTTCGCGGCATAACTGGAAATTTTCAGCAGCATTAAACTCTGACTCCTGAAGAATTACAGGCTTTTCAATTCGACCAAGATCTCGAAGAACTCTTTTTCGCAGGTCTGAAAAATGACTGTTGCAGTCAGGATCACTGGTTCCCGAAACACCAAGAAGTGACGTACCTTCAGGTGAAAAAAGAGCTGCACGATCATAAGGTAAAAGGCCAGCAGTTTCGTTTAATATGAAAAACTCAAGCGCGACAATTTCAGGCTGATCTCCGGCCTTGAGAATAAGGCTGTTAATTTTTCCCAGCGTCTGCAGACTTTTCTGTAAAAAAAAAGGATCAGGGGAAGATGTCATGGCTTTCTGCTCCCGGCACCGATTACATTGCGGTCTATCCATCCTGTAAAGCCCGATCGGAGTACTCCGTCATTATTGTCAAGCTCGGCGGTAATTTCCAAAGTATTACTGGCAGGATCAACTTCCGCGCTAGTGCGCTTGACTTCCGCCAAAATTGTCTGACCGGTAACCGGAACGAATATACTTATCTTTGTACCAGGCGGAATTTTCGTCAAATACTCTCCGGGAACAAGAAACCGGGCATACAGAACAGTGTCCTCCACAATCCGGATCAGAGGTTGCCCAAACGACACCGTTTCATGTTCATTAACTCTGACCGCAGACAAACGCCCGTCATAAGGAGCGACTATCTCACATGCCTTCCATTCTCTTTCTGCAGCGGCATAAGCCGTTTGCGCTTTGGCCAGATCGTTTTCTGCCTGCGCCATAATTGTTTTCTGGGATGATATCACATCCTGAAGTTTATAGCTCGCGTTTGCAACGTCCTTGTTTGCCGTAGCCAATTCAACATTTTCACTAGAAACCGCCATTTTCAGATTACTTTCCGCGACAATAAAGTCACGCCTTGCATTTGCAACCTGCGACACGGACGCCTCGTTGCTTTTCTGCATGGCAATCAGTGAATCAAGCTCCTTCTGTGCCGCATCAAAGACAGCTTCTGCTTTAGATACTTTAGTTTTATCTTTGTGAACAAGCTCAAGAAAATTCAGATTTTCCTCAGCCGCCTTTACTGCTGCCTGAGCTTCAATAATCTGGAGTTTACCGGAAACAATTTTTTTTACGCGGTCAAAATTGGCTTCTGCAAGTTTCAGATTAGTCCTGGCCTGGTTGAGTGCCGGTTGGTAAACAGATTTATCCAGCTCCAGAATCAATTGCCCTTTACTAAAGGAATCCCCGGCCAAAAGATGCACCTTACTGATCTTGCCATTAACTTCCGAACTGATATCAGCTTCGTTCTTGGCGGTAAAAATAACACGCAGGTGTGTTTCCATATCGGGAAGATATTCCCCAGCAATAATGACAGTATTGGGAACGCAAAGCGCACCCAATACTGTCAGGAAAAGGATCACATGGATCAATACACGGAAATTAACGTGGTGTTTTTTCTGCTGAAGCATCCGCTCCCTCTGTATTCTTCGAACTTATTTTTTGATTATTAAACTGATTATGCAGATCCAGTTCAACCGCTTCTTTATAGGTTAAGGTTTTTTCATCTTTCCATTCAGGTATGTCAGCCAGATTATCTGTTTCTTCAGCGGCAGTGGCAGGCTCAGCGATAGAGGCGTAAGACACAACCTGCGTTGACGGATAATCCCCTGACCTGGCGAGACTATCCTCAAGAGCCTGTGTATTCTGCGTAATTTCTTCGGAAGAAGAAGACACTGCCTGCGCATAGATTTCTCCATCAAGCGTGTCCAAACCGACAGTATTGCAGACACGCGCCTGTGCAGCCATAAGTTGGGCATACAGATTCATGCAATTAGCGTACTCTTCAACATCCTGAACTTTTTTAGCCAGTAGCTGACTTTCTGTGAACTCTTTTCCTTTTCCCATATTCTTCAGGTGAGCCTGAACCGCTTTGTCAATTGTTGTCGATAATTTGGATGAGAGTAGATACTTCTCCAACGTATGATCATAATCAATCAAAGCAATATGTAGCTGGGTAAGAACCGCAACCGCCATGGCCATACGGCGCTTCTTGACAAACTCTGCACGCTTTTTGTGTCCTCGGAATTCCATAATCCGGCTGGGAACAGCCAGCAGATTCCATGATACATCCATTGCCCAGCTTGTCCAGTTATTGTAATAAAGATATGAATTATCATCATCATTATGGCGTACAAGCATGGTTGGGGTTGGAAGCATCTGAAGAAGTGTCAGACGCGCTTCTGTGTGTGAAATCTTTTCCTTGAGGTCTTCCTGAAAGAGTTCCGGTCGATTGAGAAGCGCTGTTTTTTCCAGTTCCCTGCTTCGCTCAAAGACCTCCGGCCGAATTATCGCTGAGCCGTCTGGCAGACCGGCAAGAGTAAATTTAGCACCTAAAGGCAACCCCATAACCCTCGTTAATTCTGCCTGAGCAATTTTGTAGTTCTCCTGATAGGTGATCATTCCCTGCTTGTATTTTAACAACTTATATTTAATGTCATAAACCTGATTTTCGGTAATGTTGCCACTGGATATGCGTTTTTCAATATCCTGAAGTTTGTTGTCAATCTCAGCTTCTATTGACTGTGCCTTGTTGACAACCTCCCTGAGAGCCAAAGCTTTCCAGAAAGCCATGCGTGTATCAAACATTACATTCTGTCTTGCCCTGCGAAGATCCTGCCCAGCAATTGCGAGTTGATTTGAATTCTGCTGCCAGCGGTAAAAACTGACACCGAAATCCATTACATTCCAAAGCATCCCAAAGCCCCATGCGGTATTTTGTTCAGCCGAGCTGTATGAGTAGGTGGTCAATTGCGCCTGCTGGCCGGTAAACAATCCTACAGAACTGCTGGCATTTGGCGCATCACGCCCAGTGCCGGCGATATTGAAATTGAACTGCGGAAGCATTCTTAAGAGTGCGCTGTTGCGAAGTTCTTTGGCAATGGCCTGTTCCTGACGGGAAAGCCAGAGGTTAAGATTATACTTAAGGCTTAGCTCGACAGCCTGATCGACTGAAAGTACCCCCAGATCTTTTCCTTTTCCCTCATTATAAAGCGAAATATCTTCTGCTGCGTTTTTACTGCGGGTTTCAACCAGCGATTGCATGTCCTGCTCACAGCCACAAAACAACAAAAGCAAAAAACACAGTAAAACACGCTTGCCTCCAAGCAAGGCATTTAAAATATGTCCCATTTCCCCTATTTTCACTCCATTGAAAACAAAAAGATTGCAGATCAGTACGTTTAAGTACCCCCAAAATCACCAACAGGATGCGCTCCATCGCATCCACCTAGCCCCCGCCAGTTACCCCCACTGCTACGCATCAATGTCCGATAATCTCAAATTTCACAAAATTATCCCGGCTGAACGCACATACCACATAACAACACAACTTATTCAGCCACAATAATTTAAATTATTTTTTTGCTAAATTTTAATTTGACGAAACCGAATATAGTATTATAATCGGAAGTGAAACAAGAAACTTAATAATTATATTGCAATTGTTACCGGAAAAAACCTTACACAAGAAAGCCAATTTTTCAGGAACTGGCTTTCTTGCTGCTTACATGATTTATATATAATAACAAATGCAACGGATTGCGTTTAAATAGATCGCTGGCAGGGTGTACTCACTTTACCAACGAGGGGGAAATTATTTTTTCTTTTTTTCTGTACCTGCAAACCAATTAAATCGCTGGTACATAAAAACAGAAAATTTTATATCCACAAGGAGGAGTGGCAATGGTTTTTGGGCAGATAATGCGTATGGAAGAAAGAATTGTTCTTGATGGCGTAGCCGCTCAGCCGGATTCGTCAGGTTCCGCTACGGATGCGACAGGAACAGACGGCGCACATAGCGCAACCGAAAGCGCTACCGCAGTCGCTGACCCCGCCGCAGACCACTCCACGGACAATCATGCTTCAACCGACAATTCCGATACTTCAGATTCTGACAACAGCGATGCAACTGATTCCGCCAACGCAATAGGTGATCCCACCTTGCGGGCTATACTGATAAATGACGAAATAGAGTCCTATGAAAATCTGGCTGGCTCAGTTGCTGAAAATGTTCTGGTATATGTATATGATGGCGACTCTAACAGCCTTGAACAAATTCTTGACGGATTCAAGGAAACAGCCGGTAACAAAACTTTTGACAGTATTGCCCTTGCCACACATTCACAGGGGGCTGGTTCTTTTGTTGTCGGCAGCGGTGAACATGTAGATCTGGCGTCCTTCCTCTCAAGCAGCGGCCAGCAGGCATTTATAACAGCCCTTGGCGATATGATTAATGATGATGGGCATCTGGATATGCTTAGCTGTAATCTTTCCGGCAATGAAAAAGGCGATGTCCTTCTAGCAGCAATGGAACAGGCCGCTGGCGTTGAAATTGCCGCAAGTGACGATCTTACCGGTAATGCCGATCAGGGCGGAGACTGGATTCTTGAAGATGGCAATATTGACGCAGCCGCACTTTATTTCAATGCCGTGGCACTGGAGAACTTTGATTCAACACTAGTTGCAGAGACTAAAGTCGCAAATGCCAACACTCAGGGTGATTCATCAAGTCAGATTGCAATTGATGGCAATTATCTTATCATCAGTTCAACCACTGCAAATAGCAGCACCGGCGCTGTCTACGTCTATAATTTTGGCGATCACGACAATGATGCAGGCACCGCAGATACCTGGGAGCAGACCTTTACACTAACAGCAGCAGATGGTGCGGCAAATGACTGCTTCGGCACCAGTCTGGATATTAACGGAACTACAATTGCCGTAGGTTCGGAAAACCACAACAGTTTTGCCGGCAGCGTGTACATTTTCAACGCCGAAACTGGTGCCAGCATTACACAACTAAATGGTGAAGCGGCGGATAATTATTTCGGTTGTTCTGTGGCGCTATCGGATTCATTACTTGTCGTCGGCGCAAGGGGATACAACAGCGATACCGGAAAAGTTTATATCTATAATTCATCTACCGGTGCGGAAGTCCGCACCCTCAGCGATGCCGGAGGACAAAGCTGGGATAGATTCGGCTATTCAGTAGATATCTCAGGGACTACAGTTGTTGTTGGCTCACCAAGCTCTGCCGACACAGCAAGCGTATTTGTTTTTAATTCTGACACCGGTGCTAAGATCTACCAATTCGATGCAGACGGTACTGATTCCATGAATTTCGGCACTACAGTCGCAATTTCCGGAAACACCATTGCGTTCAATTCCATTGGCAACGACTTTGCCGGTAAAGTCTATATTTATGATGCAACTACCGGCAATAAAACATATACACTTAACGATGCCAGTGGCGGGATGCTTGATTCTTTTGGCTACTCGATTGCCATTTCAGGCGACAATGTCTATGTCGGCTCATATACAATAAGCAGCAATACAGGTCAGGTTTGTCTCTTTAGCGCCTCTACAGGTAACCAGCTTTCAGTAATCACCGCATCTGACGGCGCGGCAAATTATTATTTCGGCAGGGATGTCGCCATCTCCGGCACGACCCTGGCAGCAACCGCTTACGGCAATGGCTCTTTCTATATCTTCTCTGATTCCGTCCCTGCAAATGCTGCCCCGGCCGGCAAGCCGACAATCGACGGAATTATCAAACAAGGTCAACAATTAACCGCCAAAACCGACGTCATCACCGATACCGATGGCTTCGGCGCAGGATTTTCATACCAATGGAAAGCGGACGGGGTTAATATAGGCGAAAACTCAAACACCTACACACTTACTCAGAACGAGGTCGGCAAAGTTATTACTGTTACCGTATCCTATACCGATGGAGGTGGAACAGCAGAAAGCATAACCAGTCTTGACAGTGTCGCAGTTCTTAACGTAAACGACGCCCCAACCGGCGAGCCGGTAATCACCGGACTCGCAGAGCAAAACCAAACACTTTCTGCCGATACCAGCGCTATTACCGACCTGGACGGAATTACTGGAGCATATTCATACCAATGGAAAGCTGATGGAGTTAATATCGGTGTAAATTCACCTAACTTATTACTCTCTCAGAGCGAGGTTGGCAAAGCGATTACCGTTACCGTTTCCTATACTGATGACGGTGGAACTGTAGAAAGCATAACCAGTACTGCCACTAGCGCAGTTCTTAACGTAAACGATGCTCCGGTCGGCGCGCTGGCAATCAACGGCGGTCTTACTCAGGGTCAAGAATTGACTGCCGATACCAGCGGCATAACTGATCCGGACGGAACTACCGGAGTAGTATATTCATACCAGTGGAAAGCTGATGGGGTTAATATTGGTGAAAACTCAGATAAATACACACTGACACAGAATGAAGTTGGCAAAAAAATCAGCGTTACCGTAACCTATACCGACCAACAGGGCACAACAGAAAGCGTAACCAGCCTTGACAGCGCAGTTGTTGCAAACATTAACGACCTGCCAACCGGCAAACCGTCAATCGGCGGAACGGCTGTTCTGAACCAGACGCTGACAGCCAGCACAGACAACATCAACGACATTGACGGCCTTACTGGAGTAGTATATTCATACCAATGGCAAGCAGACGGGGTCAATATTGGCGGAAACTCAAATTCCTATACACTGACTCAGGATGAAGTCGGCAAAGCTATTACCGTTACGGTATCCTATACCGATCAACAAGGCACTACAGAAAACATAACCAGTGTAGCTACAGCAATAGTTGCCGCTTCGCAACCGGTAGTAGAAACCCCATCAGAAGATGGTACTACCAGCGAGACACCAGTAGCGCACAATACTCAGGCTCCGGCAGCAGTCCAAAGCCAAAGTGGTCAATCCGCTACTGGAGACAGTACAACAGACCCCAACATTACTGCATCCGAATTTTCAAATAAACCAGCCATAATACCAATTTCACCATACGCCTCAGGCTCTGATTTTAGTGCTAATGCTAATGCTATTGCTAAGATTACAGAAGTACAAATAGATTCTTCAGTGCCAAATTCCGAACAGGCCTCAGGCAATAATAATGACGCTACCGCAGTAGGAGAAGATACTCCGGCTGAAACCACAACCAAAACAAATGCTGGCACTCAAGCTGAATCCAAAACTCCAGCAAACCAAGAGACCGCAGATGCAACTCAACAAAAAGAAAAAGATTCCGCACAAAATGAAAATGAAAATAAGAGTGCAAGTACGGTTACTACTACTCCTATGACGGCAGAAATGCAAAAAATATCAAATATGTTTTCATTTTTTCGACAAGCCATATTGACATTAACCAATACGAAGGTTCTCCCCGAATTATCACAATTGGATGCAAATAACGTCAGAACACCATTATTACGTATTGGAATTACTCTTGATAAAACTCAAAAAGACTTTGAAGCAGGGAAAATATCAAAAACTGAAATTTTAGCAAAAATAAATGAGATATTAACCGCCAATGGCGCCCTACCTCCATCAATACAAGCTGCTATGGCAGCTTTGAAAAATTTGGTTTCAGAACAAAACACAGCTACGAATATCGAAGTGCAGGCGACCAAAGGAACACAAGAAGCCGCACCAGCGCCAGAAACTGCACCAGCACCAGTACTAGAAACTGCCCCTGCACCTAAAGGTACACTAGGTGGGCTAACAGATGTAATACAAGAATCACCAATGGGATATGCAAAACCGAGATAACAATCAATATGTTATTAAAAGTTCGCTTGTCCTATGGCATATAAAATTTTCGTAAACAACGAGCCTACTATTCCATTTAAATAAAAGGCAAGTGAATATATGCGCAATAATTTCAAGGCCAATGAAGTTAAGCGTCTGGGAGGATCACTCAAATCTTACCGCAGGAGGGCGACTGCGTGATTGCGGTATACGCCCCCCCATCATGTATTGCGTTTGGTTTTGACGTTTACATACCAGCTATGATAATGAAAATTTCAGACCCCATAGTATCATGGGTAAAAGTGCTTCAATTGTGACTTGTGACAATAGTTAAGTTTGGCTGGGTACGTTGGCAGTATTGATGAACGCCTGGAAATAATTGCATAACTGCTAAACGCCATACTGAATGACGGAAGTACCATAAAAATACTCAGACGTTAAAATTGGTAAGAGTAGAATTGATGCTTCTTTTGCGGTATTTTTGTGGTGAGATGCCGTAGAACTTTTTGAATATTTTACTGAAGCTGAAGGGGTCGGGCCATCCTACTTTTTGTCCAGTTTCTTCAACGGAAAGATCCGTCGCCACCAGAATCTCCGCAGCATTCTCAAGGCGTAATTTTTTTATATACTGATAAGGCGAGAAGCCGGTAACTTCTTTAAAAACCGCATGAAAACGCGAAGCGGAAAGGCAACACTTTTCAGCCGCCTCCTCAAGGCTTATATCGGAAAAGTAATTATTCTGGAAATACCTGATCTGCTCAGCAATTCTACGAAAACCCGATAAGCGGTTTTGTTGATTTTTATTTATTTCAGAAGTGCGCAGGATCTCCTGCAAAAGCTGCAATCCCAATACGCTAAAGCATGAAGACTTAATAAACCCGTCTGTCTCATTGTCTGCATCCTTATACCGACTCAATATCTCAAGGCACTTTTGGGCTGCGCTTTTGGGAAGCTTTACCGGGCAATCATAAAAAGACAACACATCCACCTCATCAAGGATCTCAAAGGCTATACTGATAACAATAAACTGCAGATTACCCTCTGAAGTAATGTGTAACTTACGCTGAATAAATGATCTTAGGCAGAAAACATCACCTGCCACCAGATCATAACTTTCAACAGATCCGGTAGGGGATTTCGTTTCAATCTTCAAGCTGCCACTCTTAACAACTCCGACTGACGTATAACAGTAAAAATGCCAGCCATGAAAATGCTCATGGCCGACCTCCATATCCCAGAGCCCTCTCAAACGACAATGGAGGCTGTTGTACCTGATAAAATCAGGGTTGTTAAAATCAACCACTTTAGTAATTTTGGACATGTTTGCAGTTATTTTGGGTATTCCTATATCAAGGTCTATATTGTATTTTACAGGAATAAATTGCAATAATAAAGTTTTTTTAAAGATAGGACAAGTAATTATGAACAAATTAGCCCAGGAAGTTGCCAAAAACATTCTATGTGACGATCCCGAGATTGAATACAGAATTGAGTCAGGGATAGAGAATAACCGCAAAGGCTTTATGACAATCAGGCTCGAAGACTCGAAAGGACAACCGCTTCAACAAGCCATGATTAAATTCCGACAAATAAATCATGAATATCACTTCGGCTGCAACGCATTTATGCTTGACCAGTTTCAGGAAGACGAAAAAAACACCTTATACCGTGAGCGTTTCTCTGAATTATTCAACCTAGCGGTTGTCCCGTTTTACTGGTCAGACCTTGAGCCTGAGGACGGTAATCCGCGCTTTGGGAAGGACAGCGCGCCGATATACCGCCGCCCGCCGGTTGATCTGGTACTTGAGTTCTGTGATGAGCATAAGATCACCCCTAAAGGTCATCTGTTATGCTGGCATGAATTCCTGCCACAGTGGCTTCCGGAAAACCAAACCGAACACAAGAAGCGCCTTGAAAAAAGAATTGCCGAACTTGCGCAAAGATATGCTGATAAAATTCCGATCTGGGATGTGACCAACGAAGCCCTGCAGTGGAACCCGATCAAGAGTATACTAATGCCTGAAAACCATGTGGAAGAATCTTTTGTGATGGCTGAGAAATACTTCCCTGCCTCGACAAAACTTTTATATAATGACGGACCGTTTGTCAGTTGGGATAGCTACCACGGCAATTACACCCCGCTTTATATGCTTGTACGCCATCTCCAGAACTCAGGACGTAGAGTCAGTGGGCTTGGTCTGCAATATCATATGTTCAAACCTGCAGAAAATATGATTGATTTTTCACATCACTTCCTAAATCAGAATTTCATTTACGCCAATATGGATCAGTATGCCAAATTAGGTATTCCCTTAAATGTCTCAGAGATTACCATCTCCGGAAATCGTGCGCTGGGTGACGGCGATCGTTTTCAGGAACTTGTGACTGAAAAACTATATAAAATCTGGTTTAGCCACAAAGCGACCAATGGCATAATCTGGTGGAACCTTGTAGACGGCACAGCCGCAAGGGCAAGGCAGAATACAGAAGAAGGAGAAAATATTCACCGTGGGGGAATGTTAAACTATGATATGTCCCCTAAACCGGTATATAATACAATTAAACGTCTATTACATAAAGAATGGGTATCTGAAGGAAAATTACAGTATAGTGATTCATCAGTAAATAACTTCCGCGGCTTTTACGGTGAATATGAGCTTGAAATTGAGACTAACCTTGGCAGCGAAAAACATTTGGTTAATCTACGTTCCGACTCAAAAAATGAAATAACAATCGAGTGTGGCGTTAAATAAACCAATTTAAGCACAGAGGATACAAGATGTCAGCGGAATGTAAAACGGGAAATATCAAACGTAAAAAATTTACACTGATAGAAATGCTGGTGGTGATTGCAATTATCGGCATCCTGTCATCAATGCTGCTGCCGTCGCTGAATAAGGCACTCAACACCGCCAGAAGTATTTCCTGCCAGAACAATCTGAAACAACAGGGCTTGGCGCTGATGGGGTATGCCAGTGACAACAATGACTGGCTGCCGGTTGCTCGGTATATTCAATCTGGATATCTTGATTATAACTGGAAAAGAGCACTTGCCCCATATGCGGGACTTGAGCAGCCCTCATATCTCAACGGCTGGATTCAGGAATATGCAGAAGGAATTTTTCACTGTCCGGAATTCAATGTTGTTATCTCGTACGAAAGATATGCGGGGGGGTACGGCTGGAACAAATACATCGGTGCATCAGAGAATAGCTCATGGGCACAACGCCGTAAAATCACCCAACTTAATAAACTCTCTGAGACCATCGCGGTAATCGATAGTGCCGATACACTTACCGGAAGCGAGGGCAATTATCTTGTCGCACTTTTTCCGAATAACGCTACAGAACCAGAACCGATAGGAAAGCGTCATTCTGGCGGGATTAATGAGCTCTGGCTTGACACACATGTAAGCTGGATGCAACAAGGTGAACTTATGCTGGGTAAGGGTGTAATCGGTGGCACAACCCGTGGGCTTGACGGGATATATTATACCAATATCAATTATTACTTCGCACTCAAGTAAAATTCGTAAAGCAAACCGATGCGACAGACAGGAAAGAATAAAATGACAATGAATTATTGTAAAAGCCTCTTTATGGCTTTGCTGCTGATTATAGGTCTTGGACATACGCAAGAAAGCACGGCAACCGGCATTAGTTCACTACTCTCAGAAAACTGGACTATTTTCTTTGATGCGCAAATCCCTCAGGACCTTTCAACCATTTCACAAAACTTGACCGGAATAGATGGCAAACCAATTACGCCGAAAACTGTACAGGCAAATAATGGCCGGATTGATCTGGCTGCTATTTACAATAAACCAGGAACTAAATCAGAAGCGCTAATGTTCAATGAGTTTTACTGCAAGTCTGGATGTGTGCTAAATGCCGGGTTCTCCGCTGACTGGTGGATGGAGATCTATCTTAACGGCAAACTAGCCTACAGTACTATGCAAGTAGGAAACGTATCGCCGTATTTTACTCCGCAGGATCATCAGGTAAAACTAAACTGTACTCCAGGAAAAAATATTTTGGCTGTAAAAGTAAAAAGTGGCAGCAATGGCTGGCTTCTGGTATTTGGAGATTACATTAATAACGATAAACGCGACATTGTTTTCACGCAAAACGAACAATGGAAAGCGGTCAATCTTGACCATTTATATATAACGCCAGACAGCGCCTTAGACCTCTCTGAAATTTCAAAACTCAATCTCACCCACAATCACCGTCTCCCCAGACTCATAATTAATCAGGCAGGAAAACTTGCACAGGCAGGTACACCTGACAAAACAATACGCCTCAATGGTTTCAATCTCTCAACATCATGGCTGCTTGGTTACTGGGGGCATGCATGGCCAGCGCTTGAACGCAAGCAGATCCCGCAATATCTTCAAGCCTGTCGCAGGCAAGGCTATAATGCCATCAGGCTTAACGGTCTATTCGATTCAATCTCGCCAAAAGAAACTATGTCCATTGATAATAGATTGCTTGATCTGGCAGACTACTGGCTGGCAGAAATGTCAAAGGCAGGCATTTACGCTCTTACAAATATCTTCGCCTATAAATACAGCATGGCGCGCGAGAACTGGTGGAAGCAGAGTATCTCTAAATATAAAGCAAAAATGTATATTGGTGATAAATTCATGCGCGATTCATGGCGCTATACCGCGCAGACTTTGCTTAATCACATAAATCCATATACCGGCATTGCCTGGAAAGATGACCCGACTATCGCCCTTATTGAATATTTCAACGAGCAGGAATTCGGACTTGTCAGGCTTAACAAGCTTTCCTGTGAAACTAGGAAGAAATTTGATTTGCAATTTCAACACTGGTTGATTATAAAATACAAATCAGTTGAAAAAATTGCCACTTCATGGAAAACACAGATTAATGATCTGAGTAAAATCACCAGCCCTGAAAAAGGTGTAAATGCCGAAGGAAAAAGCGGAGCAGACTTTGCAGAATTTTGCACTCAACTTGCATCAGAGAATGCCAAGTGGTACGCGGGAATATTACAGGAAATTGGTTATAACGGATTACAGGCCCAGTATTCTCTTCCACTGTGGTATGGCGACAATCTTGCCCGCTATCAGACTTCAGAAGTAGCTATACGTAACAACTACTTCCATCACCCAAGCAATCAGAGTAAACCCGGATCACGCTGTCAACAGGTAAGTTCAATCGCCGAAGCAAGCGGATACTGGCGCAGAACCAACGCTTCAAGATTTTCAGACCGCCCATTTATCATGACTGAATACAACCATCCATTCTGGAATAAATATAAATACGAAGGTGGTGCGCTCTTTGGTGGATACTCAGCTTTTCAGGATTTCAGTGCTTTAATTGTCCATTCCGATGCAGTACAACCAAACACAGTAAAACCTGCAGATGCCTTCAGCGTTGCCAATAATCCTGTAGCTAGAGCCAATGAGTTTATCAGCACTCTCCTCTTTTTGCGCCGAGACCTAAAAACAGCACAGGGTAAGGTCATTATGCAAATCAGTCAGAAATGGCTTAAAAACAATTTCGGTTCACTTACTTCAACCCAAGATAAAATCGGACTGATAACCGGATTCGCAATTGATTTTCCATGGGCAGAGAAGCCAGCAGGCACTATCAAAAAACCTGAAGTAGATCTTATTCTAACACCTCAAAACGGCAGTACCACCGTAAGTGCTGAATGGTCTGCTGAACTAAAGGATAGTACAGATACTGCATTTTCAAATGAAGATATTACAGTAACCCTCAAAAATAAAAATATTCTGCCAGCATCAAACAAAAGCAATCCGGCAAAAGGAATTTTTCAAACCGATACCGGAGAAATCGAACTCGATACCAAGTTAAACCAGCTTAAAATCATCACACCCAAAACCGAGATCCTTGTGGCGACAGATATGAAAGCACAAAAGCTTGATATTTTGGAAATCATCTCAAATAACACACCGTCAATGATCGCCGCCTCATCAGTAGATGGGAAAATGTTATCAGAAAGCGACCGGATTGTTCTTGTATATTCTACGCAATCTGCAAACACAAATATGAAAATTACATATAATCAGGAGGAACTCAAAAATATTGGGACGCTCCCTGTTTTAGTTAAAACTGGACATTTTACTGTGAGTTTGCACTCAAATGATTTGACTCGTAAAGCAAAATTATTCGCTCTGGATATTAATGGTGCCAGGACGCAAGAATTAAACATCAAAGTTAATAACACCGGTTATATTGCTGATATTGATATCGCGAAACTTAAAAATGGTCCCGCGTTTTTCTTCGAATTAATAAGGCAATAACAGGGTAATGATGTTTTCAATTGTGTATTGCCACAATGATGAAATTCTTCAAATAATATGTTATGATATATTCCCCTATAGTTAGTGGCATGCCAGTAAACCACTCTGGTTGTTACTGCATAATTCTTCGCGCCATCTAAAGAGCGACTTTTGCGTCACCGGCAAAGCTCTCTATAATCAGCCTAGGAAATCCTGAAAAAAAGCCATGAATTACGTTACTTTTTGGCAAAGAACAACTCCGTATCATAACACTATTATCCTATTGTCTACGAAAAACAGTAGGAGGAATCCCAAATATCTTCTTGAATTGCCTACTAAACCTGAAAACATCATCACAACCGGTTAAGTAAGCAACTTCCCCTACCGTCAGGTCTGATTCTTGAAGAAGAAAGGCAGCCTGTCTCATTCGTTCACGCATAATCCAAGTTCTTGGAGCCGCCCCTGTTGTTTTTTTAAATATCCTTGTAAAATAGTCTGAATTATACCCGCATAAATCTGAAAGCTCGGATGGCTGGATCGTTCTTTTGATATTATCTAATACATAATTTCTGCATTCGGCAAGCAATCCTGAATTCAATAAATTTATTTCGTTAGAACAGTTTGATTTTCCTGATCGAAAAACTTCCGCTAACACGGCCACCAAAAGAGATTTGAACCGTATCTGCCAAAATAATCCGGGATTGCAGTATTCATTAAACATCTGATCCACCAAAGGCTGTAACGCCTGACCATTCTTTAACACGGCCCAGGATATCTCGGATAGCGAATTAGATTGAGGGCCACTCAAGGTAAAACGCAAATGATAAAACGTATGAGGATCTAAACTTGAAACGGATCGCATTGAATGTGGAAAAAATGGTGAAACATACGTGATTGATCCCGGTCCCAGGATCCATGAACTGTTATCCAAAACAACATGATTTTGCGCGCCGACAATGAAAGTTAAATAATGTTCAGGTATTTTGCGGTCTATCAAATTCCATTTTGGACTCACCGTAGATAGACCAAAGCGCTCAATCTGAAGGTCAGCGTTATTGGAAAGTATCATTTCCAGCAATTTTTTCTCACCCATACAATCTCCATCATATGTTCGATCTATACCAAATATTGTATGAATAGCACTATGGCTTTGGCAAGTAAAATATTGTAATCTTAGTCAGATAATTTATTTATTCAGTTAAAGATTTATTGGGGTATTTAAAATGGAAAAACCTAATGTAATTATCGTATTTGCCGATCAATGGCGGGCCCAGGCAACAGGCTATGCCGGTGATCCAAATGTCAAAACTCCAATCTTAGATCAATTCAAAGCAAACGCAATATATTGCAATAATGCCTATTCAGGGTGTCCGGTTTGCTCTCCGTATAGAGCGAGTCTTATTACCGGCAAAAGGCCACTTGAACATGGTATCTTTTTAAATGATGTACAGTTGAGAAATAATAATGACAGTATCGCGCACGCATTCAAAAATGGCGGATATAATACGGCATATATCGGCAAATGGCATCTCAACGGCAATGGCCGGCATGGCTATATTCAGCCTGAGTTTCGTCAGGGCTTTGAATATTGGAAAGTCCTGGAATGTTCGCACGAGTATAACCAATCACCATATTATGACAATAATAACCCGACAAAAAAAATGTGGGAAGGCTACGATGCGTACTCCCAGACAGTTGATGCTGCGTGTTATATAAAAACCCACCAAAAGGACAATCCATTTTTCATGGTTCTTTCGTGGGGGCCACCGCATAACCCTTATTCAACTGCGCCTGATAAATTCAAAAAAATGTACAACAAGGATGAACTTATTCTGCCAGAAAATGTTCCAAATGAATTTTCTGAGGTTGCCAGAAAAGAATTGGCCGGCTACTACGCTCATTGCTCTGCACTTGATGAATGTTTTGGTTTATTACTTGATGCCATTAAAAATAAGGGTATTGAAAACAATACAATCGTCCTCTTCACCTCAGATCATGGCGACATGCTACATTCTCACGGCTTGACCCGAAAACAGAAGCCATATGCAGAGTCGGTATATGTTCCATTTTTACTGCGATACCCGGACGCCTTTGGCATTACAGGTAGAAATTGCGGCGGCTTTATCGATGCGCCGGATATCATGCCAACACTGCTTGAGTTGGCAGGTCTTGATATACCGCAATCGGTAAGTGGAAAAAGCTTTGCGCGGCATTTTTACGGCGCGAAAGATCCTTCAGCAGGTACCGGACTGATTGCCTGCTATCATCCCTTCGGCGAGTATCAGAGGAGCAAGGGCGGAGTTGAATACAGAGGCGTAATCACACAGGATTTTACTTATACAAAAACCTTACAGGGACCATGGCTGTTATTCGACAACAAGAACGATAAATATCAAGAGACAAATCTTATTAACGATCCTGAGTATAAAAATATTCAGGCAAAGCTTGAGGAGCAACTCCATAATATGCTTGCCAATCAGGATGACCGGTTTTGCCCGGGTGAGGAATATACCGACAAATGGGGATATCAGCTTGATGAAACAGGGACCGTTCCATATTATTATTAAATAACTTCACCACCAAGCGCTTATCACTGTTAGAGACTCTTATATAAATCAAAAAAATCCGCATGAAAGATATTTAAACACCGATTTGCACGACAATCGGTGTTTATTTGTAAACCAGCCGAACAACACGATAAATCTTAATCGTTAAATATAATTTTATACAGATTGTTTTTTTACCGTTTGATTTTTATACTGCAATGGAGATTTATGCATAATTTTACGAAAAACTTTACACATGTAATTGCTGTCGGAAAAACCGCATTCAGCGGCAATTTCGCTTAGATTTGAATTTGTATAAATAAGCATTTCGCAGATTTTCTGAACCCTTATTTTCTGCAGATACTCCATTGGCGTTGAAGACGTTGCACTCTTAAAATAACGCAAAAAACTCCTTTTGGACATCAGGGAAATTTGCGCAAGATCATCTAGCGAGATTGCATCACGATAGTTTTTATTCATATAAGCAATCGCCTCGCCGGTGAGAACCCGCGATTGCTGAATGTATGGAATATCTTCATCGTAACGGGCTAAAAGAGTAAGCAGCTCCATAAATATGGCAATCCCCATGAAAAGGCAGCCAGGTTTGCCACTCATTATTTCTTGCTCAAGAAATGATATCTTTTTTGAAATCACATCAAACTGCTTATCTTTTAAACGCAGTACAGGTAAAACGCTACTGCAATCATTTTTATTTGTACCAAAAAACCGCTGAAAAAGAGGAAGAGACGTGCAATCTATCATCGGAAGAGGTATTTTTTGCAAATCAAAAATTACATTTATCAATTCCAGTTTCGAGGTCGATGAATACGCATGAACATCGCCTGGTTGTATTATCAGAACATCCCCCCGATTAACCGCACAGGTTTCGCCATTAAGTATATGTTCGGCCGGACCATTCATGATTAAAACTATCTCAGAGAATAAATGATTGTGAAACAGCTGTTCCTTGTGTTTCCCCTGCTCTATATGCCAAACCATTAATGGCAATATCCTTCCATGCTGATAACGATTTAAATCGAATGTTTCCATCCACATATTCTCCTTTTTGGCGTTATATTACCCTATTTTGGCGCAAAGATCAAGGAATATCCAAACGCCACAGGGTACAATAACCATGTATTGAAATTCATTCATAAAACCATGAACAGCCACCTTACTATATTAGAAATTAGAGAAAATATCAAAATGAATTCATTAGGCAACAATTATGTATCCACCCCACAGCAGCATATTATTCGCGAAATTTCGCCCGCTTGCTGCCATGAACTGGGAGACAACCACTGGTTTGTAGATTTTGGAAAAGCGGCATTTGGTACAATAAAAATAACCGGTGAGGCCATGGATGATGTGAACCTGACGGTGCATCTTGGAGAAGCGCTAGATTCGGAGGGAAGGCTGAACAGATCCCCCAGGGGAAGCATACGTTACCGGAAAGTGGAGTGCATATTTTCCAGAGGTACGCGTTGTTGCCAAATTGAAATTCCACCAGATCAACGTAACACCAATGAAAAAGCCGTGAAAATGCCTGAAGAATTGTTTGAGGTGCTGCCCTTTCGCTATGTCGAAATTATCTCTAGCGGCAGAGCTTTTAAACTTGATAAAATTATTCAGCTGGCAGTACAATATCCTTTTAGCGCTGAGGTGTCGTTTTTCGAATGTTCTGATTCAGAAATCAATGCTGTCTGGGACTTATGTCGTCACAGTATAATTGCGACGTCATTTGCCCCGGTTTATGTTGATGGCGATAGGGAACGTATTGCTTATGAGGGTGATACCTATATTAATCAACTTGGGCATTACTGCTTAGATAATGATTATCAATTGGCCCGCAAAACTATTGAATATTTGCTCTTTAACCCGACCTGGCCTACTGAATGGCAATTGTTCTGTGTGCCGATGGCTTGGCTTGATTACCTGTATTCAGGAGAAACGGTTTTACTGAGTACATATTATGAAGTGTTAAGAAACAAGACCTTACTGGCGTTATCCAGACCTGATGGATTGATTACAACACACAATGGATTGTCTGAAGAATTTTTAGACTCAATAAACCTTAAAGAACCACTACGTGATCTGGTGGATTGGCCTCCCGGATCGTTCACCGAGGGAGGAACTGGAGAAAGAGATAATCATGAGATGAAGCCAATTAATACCGTTGTCAACGCATTTCATTATTGGAATCTTATCTTATTTTCAAAAATTGCGGATGTTTTGGGATATAAAAATGATAAAATACTATTTGCCGAAAGAGTAAGTAAAATAGCCCCCGCGTTTAAGAAATTATTTTCTTATTCAAAAGGTAGTTTCACCGATGGCGAAGATAGCTGTCACTGCAGCTTGCATTCATCAATGTTTCCGGCCGCGTTTGGGCTTGTTTCTCCCGAGTTCAAGGGAATGATATCGGAATTTTTAAAAAATAAGGGAATGGCTTGCAGTGTATACGGGGCGCAATTTCTTCTTGATGCGTTATATTGTCTGGGCGAGCAACAGTATGCCCTTGATTTAATGCGTCAGGATAGTGACCGAAGTTGGCTTGGCATGATTAAATCCGGTTCAACAATCACAATGGAAGCCTGGGACTGGAAGTATAAAAACAATCTAGACTGGAATCATGCCTGGGGGGCGGCACCTGCGAATATTATTCCACGATGGGTAGTTGGCGTAACACCGGAAAAACCGGGCTTTCAAACAATATTAGTGGCACCACAACCCGGAGATTTAGAGTGGTTCAAATCAAAAGTTCCGGTGAACGGTGGCTATATCAGGGTTGAATACTATCGCAATAAACTTCTTAAAATTGATTTGCAGGTAGATGATTTATCAAAGCGCGAACTGATAATCAACCTTAAAGGGTTAAAGGGTAAATGTGAAAAAGTCATCGTCAATAATAAAAAGTATGCTAATTTTGAAAGTATCAAGGTAGACTTTAAATAGAAGATACAAAACGATATTAATCTTATTGAATTTTAATGGTAGCTAACGCTGGAGAAAATATGTGCCATAAAAAATTTCTCGCAAATATTCTTTTAACGAATAGCACTGCTGAAAAAGCATTCACCCTGATTGAAATGTTAGTTGTGATTGCAATAATATCCATTCTTGCGTCAATGATGATGCCGTCACTTTATAATGCCATTGCGGAAGCGAAACAGATGTCATGCATCTCAAACTTACGCCAGTATGGAATTATACTTAGCGCATACGCTGGGGATAACAATGATTATTTTCCAGGATATCTGAACAACCCTCAAGGAGCATTTCTCAATGGGAAAATGGATTCCTACGTTGGTGAGACCGTAAAACGCACAGCACCAGGCGGGATACTTTTTTGCCCCGCGATAACCGGGCCTATAGTAAAGGATGACGGGACAGAAGCAACCGAATATTATTTCACCTATGGTGCAACCAGAAATTATGTCGGTGACAGTACTTATTTCTGGTGGACAAGCCCTCTCTCAAGTTCCAATGTCACATTCAACAAAATTTCTCGCGTAAGAGGAAGTTGTATGATTTCATATTGCGGGAATGCTTATTTCCAAGGTCCCCGAGTAATTGGATATATTTTGGCTTCTGAGAGCAAGCTGTCTGACCTTAGCAATAGTAATTTTTGCGGCCATTCCTACCATGACGTTAATCTGGTGAATCTTCGGGCAGATGGAAGAGCCGGAAGCTATCAGAATATCGGGGTACAGTTCCAGAACGGCATACCTGATATCAATTAAACGACAATGAAAAACAGTAAGCAATTTTATCGAAGTAGCAAACAATTTTCGGGAATATCCATGAAGTTCTGAAGGGCATTTCATCGCATTTTTTGCTTATAAATCATAACAATTTTATGAAGGGGTTTTAAACATGGACTTAAAGCAGCGTGCAACAATCCGCCGAAAACCATATTTAGAATATTATACTAAAGCCAATAAAGCATTACTGATACTTCTCGCATTATTTACTGTCTCCTGCGTGACGGCTTCAGAACTAACGTTTAAACTGGAAGAGGGTGAAAAAACAATCAAGCAACTTACACAGGAACTGGATTTAAATACAATTGCAGGTAAAAGAGTGAAATTTTCCGTTGAAGCCAAAGGCAATATGACCATGCCATTAAAAGCCTGGCGCGGTGCAATATTTAACGCCTATGCAATTACAAATAACAACGATGTTGTCTACCGTTCAAAAAAAACCATCGGCGGAGGTGTATTTGACTGGAAGCTTATTGAGTTTGAAACCGATTTTCCTGCAGATCTTAAAAAAGCCGCCTTTTCAATGGGCATACATGATGTTATTGGAACTGCTTCATTTCGAAACCTTAAAATAGAGATACAGGGAACACCGCTTGATCTTGGCAGGGTAGCTAATTTTAGCTATACAGACAAAACAAGTAGTGATGGCAAAGGCGGTTGGTCGGACCAGGGGCCTAATCAAGATGCTGCTAACTTCCCCTATAAACAGCGCTACTTTGCAAATGTCCCCTTCAGCCTTCTTGCGCCAGAAGGGGATAACAAAAAAACCATGCTGACATTTCGTTGCCCGCGCTTGCCTAACGGAATTAAAAGTTCAACCATTGAAATGAAAAACGCTGCCACTTCTGCCAAGTATATTTATATCCTCCACGCCAGTTCCTGGGCGCAAAAAAAAGGAGATGCCATTGGCTATATTGACATTGAAGGTGATGTCAAGAAACAGACTATTGCTGTTAAATTCGATGAAGATGTTGCCGGATCCTATAAGCCGATGTCGAAAGAGAACGCCTTCCTTGCCTGTGAATGGCTGGCTAAAAGCACTGTACTAGGGGTATTTGTTTCCAGATTTGATATTGAACCTGATTTTGGGGAAATCAGAAAAGTTACCTTTCGTTCGGCACCAGAGTCAACTGCCATGTGGCTTCTTTTAGGGGCAACTCTTACTGATAATATTTTTAAATACCCAGAGGAGAAGTCATTTACAACTGCAGAAAACAACGTATGGAAAGCATTGCCGCAAAAACATATCCAGAGACCACTGCCAGGCACGGCGTTAGACCTATCTCCCTTCTTTGAACAACCTGATGTTGAAAAGACAGGACGAGTGATAATAAATGGTAAAGGCAAATTTGCGTTTGAGACATCGCCAGAAAAAGCCGTCCGCTTTGTATCCGTCAACGCTACGGCCCGGATATACGATACCTACTTTGGAGTCCCGGCCGAACTTGAAACCAAGGAGAGTATTGAAGAATATGCAAAGATACTTCGGCGCAGCGGTTATAACATGATTCGACTTTGGGGAAATTCTTTACGTCGCGGCAAGCAAAAAGCTTTTGAATACAACCCTGTATACAAGGATCGACACGACTACCTGATCGCCTGTCTGAAAAAACAAGGGGTTTATATTATGTATACCCTTGTAAACCCAATGATGCGGTTTGATTATGGGAAGAACTGGAATGACCCGCGAGCAAAAGATGTTGATTATTATATAAATAGCGCAGACCGGGATGCCTGGGCGCGAACGGTAAAAGAACTTCTGACAACGGTAAATCCATATACAGGCAAAAAGTTAGTTGACGACCCAGTATTGGCCCTATGTGACTGCAACAATGAACAAGAGTTTTCGTTTCTGAGAGGTGATCTTGATAAATATGCCCCTTTATGGAAAAAGTTCTTACAGGATAAATACAAGACCTTTAAAAAATTGAAATCTGCCTGGGGAAAGGACGCTTATAACCTTAACAAATTCGATGATATTACACACTTTAGCCTACTCCAAATTGACCCAGTCGGACAAATGCAAAGGGACAAGACCACATTTATTACCGAGCAGGAAAAATGGCTTTATGACTGGCAGCGTTCGGTCTTGCGTGAAATCGGTTTTAAGGGACCGGTTACTGGCTTCCTGCTTGGAAGGTCGATACGTAATAGCATGATGCGCAGAGACATGGATTTTATTTCCCTGAATGGTTATCATGCGCACCCCTATGGCGCTGGAAGTGTTCTAAATGGAAGATCAGTCGAACAAACAAGTTCTGTTGGACTATCGGCAAGAACAATGAGAGATTTTCTGAGTGGCCGAATTGCGGGAAAGCCATTTATGATTAGCGAACATGGTCATGCCTTCTGGAATAAGTTCCGCTACGAACAAGGATTTGTAATTGGGGCGTATGCGGCACTTAATGATTTTGATGGCCTGACCGGATTTGCTTTGCAGGTAACAACCCAGCCAAATCACCCCATTGCGCCTTTTGAAAACCGTTTTGACCCTATTATAAAAGCCTCGGAACTTTTGACTGTCCTAATGTTTCGTCGGGGTGACGTCAGCACTTCAAAATTAAAAAGCCGAATCCTTGTCCCGGTTACTGAGGCCGTTAACAGTTGCGAAGCCAGAAATGGCCTGAACGCAGAACAATTAAAACTGGGGCTTATTTCCCAACTGGATCTCACTTTAGATAAAAGCTCATTAAAAGACGATGCGGTAATATTTAATCGTGCTGGAAGTTCTGAAGCGTTAATACGCTCAGCAGATTCAAGTCTTGGAAAATCAACAGGAAATTTTTCCCTTAAGCAGGCACTTGATCGTTTGAATTTACATAACCGCAGTGATACGGCTAATGATATTTTCGAAAGCCAGACCAAACAGATCTACCTTGATTCAAAAAAGAAACTTATGACCGTAAACACTCCAAGTCTGCAGGGAATGTGCGGGCTTCCAGGTGAATCTGTAGAACTTTCTGATTTCATCATAAAAAAAATCGGGATACCCGCTAACGTTACTCTGGCATCCATAGACGGGAAAAAGGCCATTCCCCAAGCCAGACGCCTTCTCCTGATTATATCAACCAACGCCCTGAACAGCGAAATGCGTTTTGCCTCAGCAAAGCTATGCAGGCGCATTAACACTGGACACACACCAATTCTTATAGAAACCGGCAACTATCAGATGATTCTGAAAAACCTGACAGGTTTTAAATGTTACGCCTTAGCAATGGACGGTTCGCGATTGAATGAAATCACTTTAGAGGAAAATAATGATGGCACAATTGTAAATATTAATACTGGAACAGACAAACAATCCCCTTCCGTTTTTTATGAATTTATCAGAGGACAATAGAGTTTTTTGAACTTCAAATTTCACAAAAAGAAAGGAACTAAAATGAAATATATAGCTGCCCTGTTTATTGCGTATTTCTTTTGTGGCATGGTTAATGCCCAGGAAATCAAAATCCTAACCATAGGAAACAGCTTTGCCGATAGTGTATATCACGATTTGCCACTTATTGTCAAATCTGTTACTGATTGCAATATCAAACTTAAAAGAGCCAATCTGGGAGGAGCATCTTTTGAACGTCATTGCAATGAGATAAATAAAAGCGAAAACAACCCAGACTATAAACCATATGATAAAAACCGGAAATCCTTAAAGGAAATATTACAAGAAGAGAAATGGAATATTGTTACCATACAGCAGGTTTCTTACAAGAGCTTCAAACCAGAAACATTTGAGCCATACATTAAACAGCTCATAGATTATATTCATAAATACGCCCCGAGTGCTGAAATCGTGCTGCAGATGACATGGAGCTATCATCCGTCACACAAGCTCTACAAAACCGACAGTGTCCACTCACCGGAAGAAATGTTTGATAAAATAAAAACCACCTACGCTTATTATGCAAAAAAATACCAACTGCGTGTTATACCATCAGGTTTGGCTCTAAATATTGCAAGACAACAACTGCAGGAAGAAAATGTTATCACGGAAGATCTTTCCGGATTTATTTATCCTGTATTGCCTGTATCAACTAAATATCTGGTAAATATCGCAAGCTGGAGCAGGCCTGATAAAAATGGCAAACGCAATATCAAGTTTGATCGCATCCATCTTAGTGCGGACGGCAAATATCTTCAAAGCTGTTTATGGTTTTCTGAACTATTTGGCAATAAGACCTCAGAGATCAAGTATTTTCCGCCAGGAATGCCAAAAGAAAAAGCAAACTTTTATCAGGAAATGGCTCAGAAAGCAATTGACACATACAAACAGCCAAAAGATCAATAGCCAATCAGGCCCAGGTAGCCTTATCACAATCCGTTGCATATCTTTGCTAATCCAATTTTCAAATACCATAAAAAAATAATGATATTTATTTCGGAAGAGGAGAGCATTATCCGGGCCTGATTTACCCTGAATCAGATCAGCGCATAATACTCGACGAAGGTGCTATTGTCTATGGAGCGATATTTTTAAACAAAGTTAAAAATGTTAAAATATTAGGGCGCGGGATACTTGACGCCTCAAAATTAAAACGCGGAATAGAAGCCCTTGAAAGCACGGTGGGCAATGAAGTCGCTCTTGGCTTATCTGCCAGAGGTTTCCCGCACAAAGATATTGAATACACCGGTTCTGTTGTTGTATATAATAGTGAAAACATCGAAATTAATGGCATTATTCTTTGAGATTCAATGTTCTGGACTTTGATAATTCGAAACAGCTGCAAAAACATTATCATTGATAATATCAAAATAATCGGACAGTGGCGGTATAATTCCGACGGGATAAATCTCTGCTGCTCCGAGAACGTAGTAGTACGTAATTGCTTTGTACGCTCATTTGATGACTGTATTGTTGTCCGCGGAGCATATCTTAACGAAGAAGAGGACAACACAAAAAATATCCTTGTTGAAAATTGTGTTTTGTGGTGCGACTGGGGAAAGAGTCTTGAGATATGGGCAGGTGACAAACCATGCTGCATCAACAATATCACTTTCACAAACAACTACCTAATCCACCTCTCAATGATAGCAATTGATATTAGGGCGTGGTTCGGAAGCAACGCCACCAGAATATTTAATATTCTCTATTCAAACATATTTATTGATACTGACAAACCGTATTCATCACTCTTTTTCCTAAGAACGGGAACAGACAGAGTCACACAGGAAAACCATTGTTATATGCCACAATTACTGAGTATCAATTACGAAAAACTCGGAAAAAGCATGGGAAATCAGCAGCATTTTCCAGCCACTGAGTCTGACAACTTCAGTCTTAAATATTTTAATATAGTTTTTGAAAACATCTACAGCAATGAAAAACAGCTAAAAGGCAGAGTTCTGACAAAACCAAAAATCCTAGACATTAATAACCTTATATTTAAAACATTACCTGCGCGAAAATTGAATCAAATTGCAGCTATTATACAGAATAATCAAAGCTGGCGCTGTTATAAAATTTTGAACTTAGCTGTCTTCTGGTCAACGCTATTATATAATAAAGATAAAAAACTGGTCGTCATACAATGCTAACAGATACGTAAGCATTTCTCCTTTTCACGATTACCATTCAGAGCCAAACCATATGCAAAGTTCTTTGCCTCAAGCAATATTATTTTCATAATTAACTGTGAATTAATCGCCTCCGCATCAGCATTCATGCTATAGTCTTCAACCGACAAAACAAGGCAGATAACAAGCGCGTTTTTCTGGGCATCAGTAATGCTTTCCCCAAAACTCTCCAGCATTTTACCAATAATCCAATTTATTGATTTCTGATTCTGCGCCAAAGTTATTGTTTTATGACCATTCTTCATAGTTTTAATTGAAAAGCACTCATCCAGCGCAAAATTTATTTTGCCGGTATGCACCATAGGATAATTATTAATTTCATCTGCAAAATATTGTAAAGAACCAAGTACTTTATTATTAAAGATGTTGATTGAGTGTATGGCTTTCCTCATCGGATCCACGTTATTTCTCCTGAATATCTTGCTTAAATGTCCTACGCACTATAACTCACCAACCTTTTTAGTATACCGTAAGCTCTCAGCAAGCGGTAAATCATTTTGCCGAACCTTCGTGGAAGCATTATTGATTATGCCCCAGCATAACGCACAATAGTGGCTATCACTAACTTTATACGCGGAATAAACTGTTTTTGAGCATAAACAACACACGAAGGGCATACAATATCCTGTCTTTCTGAATTTTCATATACCTCCCCCTCACAACAAGTATTGTTCCAGAACTGCATAGCCAACAATATTTCAGATTATCATCGGAAATAAAGGAGAATACCAGCGGCGGCGGACAAGCAACGAGAAATGAGAAAGGGAGAACAACTGTGCGAATTTGAACAAAAAGCAACAGCCCCTGCGCAGATCCGCACAGATTAATCTGATTTAATAAACGAAATTGTTTATTATTTAAGGCGACGGCGTAAAGCATATCGCGTTACACCAAGATGACGAGCTGCCTGTGACTGGTTTCCATCAAATTGTTCGAGGGCTGACTGTACCAGTTCATTATTCAAATCATCAAGCGTACGGCCATCCCTGAGCCAATTGCGGTGAATTGCGGTAAACAAACCTTCTTTGCTAAATGTATCAGAAGCGCTATCACATCCTTTAAGAAATGAAAAACTATCGGCGTTGATCTCCTCTGATTTACAACAGAGAACCACCCGACACATTGCGCCCTGAAGTTCCCTCACATTTCCCGGCCAGTTGTAATTCTGCAACCTGTCCTTTGCTAATTCCGTCAAGGTCAACGGCTTGCGCTTTTGCCTCAAAGCTTCTGTCTTGAGAAAATACTCAGCCAGGTCAATGATATCTTCCCGGCGCTCACGAAGAGGAGGGATTTCAATATGAGCAAAACAAATTCTATGCAACAAATCACGTCTGAAGCGCCCGTCTTCAGCCATTTTTTCAAGGGACTGATTACTGGTGCTGACAACACGGGCATTAAAAGAAACTTTCTCTGCGCCACCTATCCGGTAAAAAACTCTCTCCTGCAATACGCGCAATACCTTGGGCTGAAATTCAAGTGGCATATCGGAAATATCATCCAGCAACAGCGTTCCTGTACCAGCAAACTCAAATTTACCGATCTTACCTCTTTCACGCCCACCGGTAAAAGTTCCCGCATCATAACCGAATAATTCGCTCTCAAATAAATCCCGCGGAATCGCCGAACAACTCAAATCAACCAAAGGGAGATCGACCCCGCAATCGCCATAATGAATAATTTTAGAGATCAACTCTTTACCCGTACCTGTTTCTCCTTCAATTAAAACAGGGATTTCCGGGTTTTCGTGGCAACGCAATGCCATTTCCATCGCCTCTTTCATCCCTGCGGAATTGGCAATTACCTCACCTATACCTGAAAGTTTACGCAAGCATTCTCTGGCTCGGGTGAAATCATCCTGAAGCTTTTGTGTCGCGTCGTGTAACTTTTCCGCAAAATGCTCTTTATAGTCAAGGTTTGACCGTAATAGTTCCTGATGCTCCGCAGCACGATTCAATACAGAGGCAAAATCATCTATCTCAACGGGTTTGGTAATAAAGTCATAAGCACCATTACGAAAACTACGCACAGCCATATCCACATCGCCATAACCAGTGACCAGAATGCAATCGGAATGCCTGAAGTCATCCATTGCCTTGATTTCCTGCAACAGGGAAATACCATCTATGTCGGGAAGTCTGACATCAAGAACAATTATGTGAAATAATCTTTCGCTGATCGCCTTTTTTGCCTGCTTGCCATTTAACGCGGTAACAACAGAATACCCGCAACTTTCCGCAATACGCATCATGGTACGGAGATTATCAGGCTGATCGTCAACTATAAGAATTTCCACGTTAATAATATCCTTTACATTAGCAATCCTGCAATACAGGCAGTCAGGTATGTTGCCATTGTTCCGCCAATCATCGCGCGAAACGAAAATGATGTGATTTCAGCGCGCTTTTCAGGGGCGAGTGAACCAAGACCGGCAATCATTATGGCAATTGAGGAAATATTTGAAAACCCGCAAAGAGCAAAAGAAGTGACAATCACTGACTTTGGAGATAACGTTTTCATTACCTGAGTAAAATCGACATACGCAATAAATTCATTAAAAACCAGTTTCTTCCCTAGCAGTTGCGCCACTGTAGGGCAATCATTCCAGGGAACCCCGAGCAACCACGCTACAGGGCGAAGCACGAACCCGAATATTCTTTCAAGCGTAAGCGGCATTCCGTGAATATCACCGCACAAAGACAATCCTTTATTTAAAAGCGCGGTAAATGCGACAAAACATAATACACACGCACCAATGGCAAGAGCTATTTTCAACCCCTGCATTGCGCCTTTGCACGCCGAGTCAATAATGTTATCCCCAAAGGTTGCTTTATCAAGCAACACAGGCGGGCTATCCTTTACAGACTCGCAGTCATCAGGCATAAGAAGCTTACTGATTACCAATGCCGCTGGCAGTGACATTATATTTGCAGTCAACAGATAACCGACATCCACCCCCATATTGGCATAAACCGCCAACAAGCTCCCAGAAATGGTTGACATGCCACACACAGACACCGTGTAAAGTTGCGTCTTGCTTAACGACGCAATGCTGCCTTTAATAAACATTGGCGCCTCAATCTGTCCAACAAATATATTTGCCGCTGCAGACAGTGCCTCAGGTCCTGATATCCCAAAAGTTATTCTCACAAGATGGGCGATGTGCTTTACAACATATGGCAATATTCCGCCATAGAACAATACCCCTGTCAGCGATGAAAAGAAGATAATAGCCGGTAATACCGAAAAAGCAAAAAAATGCTCGCCAAATCCCTGCCCAAAGATAAACGCGGCGCCGATATCCGCACATTCAATAAGATTATGAACAACAATGGTCACGCCTTTAAACAAAAGCGTCCCCGCACTGGTTTTCAAAAAGAGCAAACCCAACAGGAATTGCATTAACATCCCAACCAATATCGGACGAATGCTTATTCTTTTTCTTGATACAGAAAAAAACCATGCCAGCGCAACGATGAACAATATACCTATAATTCCCACACAAAAACCTTTCTAATTAACATATAAATTCATATTATATGCTATTATGAATAACAAACAAAGTGATTTTTTCCTACCATCAGACCTTCAGCAATGGAAAGCAATCTTTCAGCATTGCCCTATCGGCATTGCAGCCTGCGACATAAACGGCGTGTACATATTTGCCAATCCTGCCTATGCCGCTATCTATGGATACGAACCACCAGAACTGGCAGGCAAAAATTTCATGCAAGTCAAAACAGACACGACCAAACAACCTGTTCAGACACAACTGCTTGCAAACCTCCTTGAAAATAAACCGGATATCGAAATATTTGAAAAACTCGACAAACGGCGTGACGGAACCGAGATACTTGTGCGCTATAAAAGCGAGTACCTTTGCAGCCCGGACGGAAATGCCTATGGCGCACTTGTCTTCATACAAGATGTAACCACCCAAAAAGAACTACACGACAGATTAGACAAGCTTGAAGCAAAAATCAAGGCAAACACCAAATTTGAAACACTCGGCCGGATTGCTGGTGGGGTGATACATGACTTTAACAACCGCCTGAATGTTGTTCTGGGTACAGTCTCAATATTGCAGAGACAACCCGATCTGGATATTAATGAAGAGGAAATGCTGGAGGACATTGTTTCTGCAGCACGGCAAGCTGCGGAACTGACAAGCAAACTTCTTTTATTCTCACGCAAGTCTGTTGTCAATCCCGCGCTATTCTCATTGACTGATATTACAGAAAGCGCCATTTCACTCGCTAAACGCCTGACAATGCAACCAATAAAATGGCACATTGAAGAAAATCCTTCAGATACCCTGATCCATGCGGATAAAATATCAGTTCAAAACGCCATTTTCAATATCCTTCTAAACGCCGCAGAGTCCATCTCTGAAGAAGGTGATATATACATTTCATATTCAAAAACAGAACTCAATAATTGCATTCACACCGCAGTAACGATTAAGGATACTGGCTGCGGCATGAGTAAGGAAATACTTTCAAAAGTGTTTGACCCGTTGTTTTCGACTAAACTCTCAAAAAAAGGGACCGGCCTGGGACTTGGCGCAACCAAACAGGGCGTCGAAGACAATGGCGGAACAATTACAATCAACAGCGAACTTGGCCTAGGGACAGAAGTACGGATCACCTTTCCTGAACCGCCCGAGAACACTATTGAAAAAGAGACGATATGCTCCTTTTCTGAAAACATTGACAAACGCTATTCCATTCTCATTGTTGATGATGAGGCGGATGTACTGAAATCCACAGCCAGAATGCTCGAATCCATTGGCCACAAAACCAAGGCGTTTCTAAATCCGGCAAAGGCCAAAGAGTGGTATTACCATCATTATACAGACGTAGATATCCTTTTACTGGATGTTATGCTACCCGGCATGACCGGCATCGATTTAATGAAGGAACTATTAGCAATCAATCCGACCACGCCGGTTATTCTCATGTCTGGCTACGCGCTGAAAGAATCCATCAAAGATGCAACAGCCCCCCATACAGCCGCCTTTATCCATAAACCTTTTGACATAAGCGACCTGAACCAAGTCCTTAATTTCCAAATCAGATAAACCTGCCTGACAGTTATACCAGCTCCAATGCCGCAATCCATGATGATATGATTTTAAATTCGCATTAAGACCTGGTCTATTTTGCACCAGAAATATTATGGTTGTTTTCGCGGTATTTCATTGGCGTCAACCCAACCTTCCTACGGAAAATCTTACCGAAATGAACGTAATCAGCAAAACCGCATTTATACGAAATTTCACGCGCAGTCAAACCGGTAGTCTCCAGCATTTCCATTGCATTGCGCAAACGCTCCCGCAGTATAAACTCACCCGGTGGGCAACCGAAATGCTCTTTAAACAACCGGCTGAAATGATACTTGCTTATTGCAAACTCCGCCGCGAGTTTATCCAGAGTCAATTCTTTATGAAAATTCCCGCGAATAAACTCCATGGCATTTATTATCGGCGCAGCCACCGAATCCTCAACAGGCGCAACCGACCTTTTCTCGCGCAGCAAACTCATCAATAACGAATACGCAAAATCCGAATTCTCATAAACATCCGGTACCTGCCCGGACAATACGCTTCGGGCAACCGCACTCGCCCTCTCCAGAAACAAACCCTTCCGGTCCAACTCAAAATATGGCCCATACTCTGCTTCATACCTCCGCCCCAACCGCTGCGCAACATCTCCGGTTATCGAAAAATACAAAAACTCCCAATCCTCTCCCGCCACGACTTCATACATATATTCAGACGGGGCATTAACCAGAAGCAAACTCCCCGGAACAAGACGATACTCCCCCCTGCGATGCACAAGCCGCCCACACCCGGAAATGGTATACTGCAGCGACAACCTGTGTACCAGAGTATTGTCACCCGAAATTCGGTAATAGGGATAAGACTTTATTTCGTGACCGACATCCTCGATATAAATCTGAATATCACGCGGCTCGGGGTTAACCATAATCTTCGACCCTAATGGGATCTGTTTTTTTACAGCCAAAATATTATCCTCAGTCAAAACCACCACAAAGCACCTGCCCTTTAATTATAAAGCAAGATAAGACTATTAACAGCAATTTAATTCTATTTACAAGAATATTTTTATGTTGTAGCATAGCTTATATAAACTATTTGCGGTTTTCACCACTAACAACCATAGAACAAGAGGACATCCCATGAAAATATCCAGTATCGTTGGCGACATAACCATTAATGGAGAGCTTGGCTGCTGGGCGTTAAAGACAGCTAACGAACTTATCGAAGAAGGGCTTGAACATATTACCCTTAGCTTCACATCCGCCAATGAAGCAACTCTTCCCAGCATTACACTGCAGTGGCAACTTCCCCAGATTGACATGCACTCGCTCTGGCATCCCTGCAGCCATCAGGTTCGCAACATTCCCGCAGACTGGTCAAATCCTGTCGAATCATCATTAAGTAGCTCCGCACCGCTGATGCAGCTCAGAAACCTCAACAACCAGAGTCAGCTTTTCTTTGCCCTTTCAGATGCAATGCGTCTGGTAAAGATAAAAACCGGTGTCTCTGAAGAAACAAACTTCATCGTCTGCACTGTTGAACTTTTCTCTATTCCTGAAGCCCCACTCTCCGAGTGCGAAGTTGTTCTCCGCCTTGACACCAGAAAATTATTCTACGCCGACAACATCAGCCAGGCTGTCAAATGGTATGAAAGTTTTGAGGAATACGCCCCCAGCACTGCCCCCGAAGCTGCCTTCAAGCCATTCTATTCAACCTGGTATAACTTCCACCAGAATCTTTTTTCCGGCGAACTTGAAGAAGAATGCAAGCTTGGCAAGGAAATAGGCATGGAAGGCATCATACTTGATGACGGCTGGCAGACCAGCGACAATAACCGCGGCTATGCTTTCTGCGGAGACTGGGAAATCTCAGAAATGCGCTTTGCAAACATGAATGAACATGTCAACAATGTCCATCAGACCGGCCTGAAATATCTGGTCTGGTACTCAGTTCCGTTCCTCGGCTATAAAAGCAAAAATATTGACCGTTTCAAAGACATGGCCTTATGCCGCATTGACCGTCTCGACACATATGTGCTAGATCCGCGTTTTCCTGAGGTCAGGGATTTTCTTATTTCAACATACGAGGAAGCGCTCCGGAAATGGGATATTGACGGGTTCAAACTCGATTTTATTGACCGTTTCAATTTCGTCGATGACGATCCAGCCATACAGGAGGACTATGCTGGTCGCGATATCAAATCTTTACCAATGGCAGTAGACAGGCTTCTCTCGGAAACCATGTCACGCCTTAGAGCAATAAAACCAGAGATCATGATTGAATTCCGGCAGAGTTACATCGGGCCGGCAATCCGCAAGTATGGCAACATTTTCCGCGCCGGAGATTGCCCGGCCGACATCCTCTCAAACCGCATACACACTATCGACCTCCGCCTGACCTCAGGCAGCACTGCCGTTCACTCCGATATGCTGGAATGGAATTATCAGGATCAACCAGAAGTTGCAGCGCTGCAGTTCCTGAATATACTCTTCAGTGTGCCGCAGATTTCAGTCAAGCTTAAAGACATACCGGAAAACCACAAACGCATGCTTAAATTCTGGATTGACTTCTGGACTGCGCACAAAAACACACTTATCAAAGGCTACCTTAAGCCACTCTATCCGGAGCTTAATTACCCTATAGTCAGCGCCGAAACAGAAGAGGAAACAGTAACCGCCGTCTACAACTCTGGCCAGAGCGTAAATGTCAACCAGAAACCGGGACAGAAATATTATCTGATTAACGCCAGCGGAGAAGACTCACTAATCCTTGAGCTAACCAACACGCCTGCAAAAATTGAATCATATAATGTCTTTGGAGAAAGCCAGACAACAGAAGTAATTCACGCCGGCGCCTCAAGGTGCAAGATTTCAAGATCCGGCTTTCTGGTTCTTTATTTTTAGAATGTGGAAAAATATTTCTGAAAGACAGAGATAAACTCGTTAAGATCAGACTCATTGGCAGAAACCACCCGGTAAATCTGCCAGTGAATCTGCTCAGAGCCAAGACGCGCAAGAATATCGCGAAATACAAACCCGGAGTAGGAGGCTATCATTCTCCGGCCGTCCCAATACCAATATGCAAGATGCTGCACTTCGCCATCTTTTTTCAGCACAGCATTTTTAATACCGCCATTAGCCAGATCAACAATCATCTCGCCAGTCAAAGTCCAGCCCGCATTAATAAAGCAATACTCCGGAAGATGAATCTCACGGCGATTACCACCGGCGTTGTTTACCAATATTTCGACACTCCGGTTTTGCACATTAATATAGCGTCTGCAAAGGTAGCTATTACCATTGAAAACGGTTAAACCAGCCGCAAAACCAGCATCCCGCCCCACCCAGTTGTCAATAATATACGGAAGCTCTATTGACCTGGCATCTTTAGACTGCCCTGTAAAATCCGGCAACAAAACAATCGCCATACAACCAAGAAACAAAACTCCAAAAGCGCGGCAAATATACTCGGCACCTGAATGAACAATCCCTTTATAACACTCAAGATTCCTGAGTACTCCAGCTTGAGTAGCCATTTTTCCTGCAAGCCAATACTGCGCGGCAACGGCCAGAGCAAGTATGAATAATTTTATCACAAGAACCGCCAGGTGTACCTGAATATACTCTTTGGTAAGTAACAACACGTGCTGCAGAAGAAGTGATGATTTGGGAAGCCCCACAAGCATCACAGCAAACGCAGGAAGGTAAAAGCACAATGATTTCCACCCTGAGCTATAGACAGCAAAGCCCAGAAAAAACAGCAGCAACGCCCCACCCGAGAAGGCGTCAGTTTCAATTACCCGCGCAAGTAAAGCAACCAGCGTTGCGGCAATCACAAGCGACAAGGGCAACCCAGTCAACCTCTTTTGCTTTTGCTCTGAAGTCACAAGCAGGGTGCAAACAAACAAAATGAATCCTGCCAGAAAAAACCCTGGCGTTGTCCAGGACCAGGGATTCCAGTTACCGGAAAGCAGAAGCCGGATACTCTGACTGAGAAATGGAATGAATAATATTACCGAACAAACTACGCCCAGTAGCGCCAGAATATGCTTTCGAGTGCGCGAAGAATCATCCCTGCGCTCAAACTTGCTCAATGCAAACCAGAACAAACCAACAGCCAGTCCATAAAAGAAAATGCCGGTTACTGAATGTGCCAGACTGTGCTCATATATCGGAATATTTGTCGCCATACTCAGGTACGAAATCGTGGCAACCCTTATGCCATTAACAACAACAGCCAGCGCAACTGCGATAATAAGCGCAACACATTTATTCACTGCAGATATATTTTTTGTCAGAAAAAGCAGAAGCAGCGCGGTAAGGATCATAAATCTCAACGTCGTGGAGCCACTGCATTCAGAGCTGACATCAAACTCGAATACCGAGGTACTTATAATTGTCGAGTCCAGACTGTTTTCTATCCCAATCAAATCGAGAAGAACCGCAGCTATTTTTGCAGATGCCAGACGCAGCGGATAAGCAACCATATTATCAATAACATACTCATACAGAAACCACCATACCGCTGCAACTGCCAGCGGGTAAATGATATTACTATTCAGTGGTTTCTCATTTTGACTTGTCATAAATCAACCGATAATCTGGCTACTCAATAACCTTAAGACGCTTCTCAATTTCTTTTTTCAAGATCTCATTATTTTCAAGCCTGTCCAACGCCAAACGGAAATAACGATTTGATTCGTTAATGTCATTAAGCCCTTCATAAGCTCTGGCCAGATAATAAAGCAACTCTCCATTATAAAGGAGTATCCGCGATTCTCTCCTTAACACAGTAACCGTCTGATCATATTTTTTCATGGCGTTACTGATCTTTGCCAAAGTCAGCAGCACCTCCGGGGAAGTAGGCATCAACTCTGCCGCCCTGGCTGCAGCAGCATAAGCGTTCTTCCAGTTATCTGAACCCGCCATATAGCCAGACCAGGCAAAATTATTCAGCAGCACTGCATCATCAGGCGAGCGTTCCAACGCAACAGAGTAAATTGCATTAGCAAGTCTGTAATTCTTTCTTTTCTCAGCAATTGTCCCCAATAACAAAAGCGAAGACGGACTTAATTTTGCTCCTTTGAGGCGAGGCACAACCTGATCTGACGAACCTTCATTAATATTCAGCTCCGCCCAACGAAACACAACCCTCGGATCATCCCCTGAATCCAGCTGCCCGATTGCCTGCTGAATTTTTCCGGCCTTAAATAACGCCAGACTTGTTATCAGTTTTTTATCTACAGGATCAATCTCGGATCTACTTAAAAGTTCTATCGCCTTCTGATAATTACCGGACAAAATATTTATCTCAACAACAAAGCGCTCATAAGCCGCCTTATCGGAAAAAATCTGCCTGTTCTTTTCTGCAAGTTTCAACGCCTCATCATATCTCTTGCGCGCACAAAGAATCTCCAACTTCTGCTTAACATATGCCGCGTTTACTGGATTTATCTTAAGACATACATCAATATGATTATCAGCATCTTCAACCACCCCCAAATTGAGCAGAGAAACCGACATCAGATAATTTGCCTCCAGATTATCCGGCTCCCTTTTCAACACATTCTCACAAATATTTCGCGCTTCACTGAACTTGCCAAAGGCCACATTCGTTGCCGCGATAACCAACATCGGCTTGACTGAGTCGGGATTTTTTTCGCTCGCATGCATTGCATAATTTCTGGCCGCAACAAGATCACCCTTCTCAAGGAGCAAAGCCGCAATCTCAAGATTAACCTCCATCCCGTCAGGATCTTCCTTCTTTACCTTCAATAACTGCTCAAGCGCCTCATCCTTCTGTCCGGCTCTGGCCAGAATGCCGCTATAATATAGCCGCCAACCCTTAAGCATCCCTCCCTGCGCATCAACCTTTTTAAATACAGTCAAAGCCTTACCGCTCTCCCCAATTTCATTGAGCGCAATCGCGCACAACCCCTGCAACGCCGGCTTGCCCTCAACATATTCAACCACTTCCTTATATTTTTTCAGCTTCAACAGACTCACCGCCTCCTGAAACTCGATCTTCCTTAACAACTCAGGCTCCGCAACACCCTCAAGCCCTTTAAATACCGTTAACGCCTCACCGGCTTTACCAAAAACCAAAAGTAATTTCCCATGAGAAAAAAGCACCTCCGCATCTTTCGGATATTTACTTAGCAGCAACTTATCCGCATCAACCGAAACCTTCGGCATCCCTGCAGCAAGAGCCAAATCCCTCATAAGCTCAAATGAACGTTTTGACAAATAATTTCTGCTGTGAAGAAGACTGATAAGCTTAACCCCAAGCGAGTACCTCTTCTCACCACCCAAGGCGTCAGCCATATTCTCCATCAGGTGAGGATTAACCGAGAACGTTTCATTAATGCTTAACGCTTTTGTGTAAGACTCGATTGCCATTGAGTATTCATCTTTTAAAAGCAGATCATCACCTAAAATAATCTCCACCACCGGATCATCATCAAGCAACAAGCCAGCTTGGTCAATATTTTTTTGTGCCTCTGACGATGCCCGGTCTTTAGCCAGCAGATAATTATAAAGCATCTTCTCGCCTTCAATCCAGCGGGTTTTGCCCTGAGCATATTTTTTTAGCTGCTCCACCCCGGCATATTTTTTCTCAAAGGAATAAATCGCCGCCATTGTCACCCGCGCCTTATGCGAGGTTAAGGACAATTCCGGAGCTTTGAGACCGTGGGGAAATATTTTCATTATCTCAGCAAGCCGCTTTTGCGAAACAGCTTTTGTCAGATCCTTACTAAAGACATAATCATTAAGCGCCGCAGACATCCATAACGTCAGCCTGGCATAGTCGTGATCGGTCGGATTTTCAATATTCGCAATTGCAGCCAGTTTTCCTGACAGAATTATTGAAAGCTTATCCCTGTTGGCAAGGATAAGCGTCAGAACCTCCCGCGGATTTGTTATGTCAGTTGTTGAAAACCTGACCGGAGTCGCCATTGAAGAGAGAACCGCCAGCGCCTCAATATACTGTCTGCGGTTAAAGAGTGAATAACCATACTCCAGCCTGACTTTATCCGGAACCAGGCCGGTACCATATAAATCATTATAGATTTTATCCGCCAGCCCCCCCCTGCACTCTGCCGTAAGCAGGTTGAGCAGAATGACAAAACCGCCCGAATCAAGATGCCCTTTGTCATTAGCCTGCAAGAGAAATTCACGGGCCAGATCAGCCTTTCTCAGGGCAAGAAGACATCTAGCATTATATTCTGCGGCAAACGGCTCCCCCAATTCGTTATAAATTCCCGCAAACTGCTCCTGCGCCTTATCATATCTCTTATAACGGAAATTGGCAAAAGCCCTTAATTCATCAGCAACCTTCTTGTCTTTCAACTGTGAAATAAGGGTGAATAAATATTCGCGCTTGTCCTTGGCCGGCAGGATCGAAGTTGAAACCAGCATGATTAACGTATTGGAGTCGCGCACTCCCATGTTCCAGGCTTTCTTGAAAAATTCATGCGCCTGACTCTTCTTCCCCGCATCCAGCGCTCTGGCGCCGGCCTCACGCTGCATATACACATCATCAGGCTTCAGCAGTGCCGCCTGCCGAGCAGCCAGATAAGCATGATAAAAATCACCCCGGCTCAAGCTTTCATCACGCTGCTTGAGCAACTCAACAAGATCCGTCGTTACAGTCTTATTCTTGTATTTTTTATAAAGCACCACAGAAATAAATGACGCGGCAACAAGAATCAGAAGCACCAGCACTGCCTTGAATGCTCTGGTATGAATTATTTTTGACAGCTTATTAATAAACATTTTTCACATTAAGTACGACCAGAATAGTTTTTAAAAGAATTTCAAGATCAAAAAGTACAGACCAGTTTTCAATATAAAACTTGTCATATTCCACCCGCGTCTGCATCTTCTCCGGTGTATTGGTCTGACCGCGCAAACCATTGACCTGCGCCCAACCGGTTATCCCCGGCTTGATTTTATGCCTGACCATATAACCGTCAATCACTTTGCGGTATTGTTCATTATGGGAAACAGCATGTGGCCGCGGCCCGATAACACTCATACTCCCCGCCAGAACATTAAAAAACTGCGGTATTTCATCGAGAGAAGTGCGCCGCAAAAAACGTCCAAGGCCAGTAACCCGGCTGTCATTGGGAACCGCCTGAACAACCTCGTCACCATTTTCGCAGACATCCATAGTACGGAACTTAATGACCTTTATTACCTTGCCGTCAATACCGTACCTGTTCTGGCAAAAAAACACCGCCCCCCTGGAGGTCAGCTTTATCAATGCACCAATCACTACAACCAGCGGCAAGATCACCGGCATCAGGGCAAGCGAGATAGCAATATCCTCAATGCGTTTAAGATAAGCATTAAAGCCCGTCACCGAACTATCATAGAACTTTATCAAAGGGATATTGTCAAGCGAGAGTAATTTCCCGTGCATCAACTCAACCGTAAACGCCTCAGGCACCAGATAAAATGTAACCGTCGTATCCGATAAAAGCCGGATCACCTCTTTTATCCACGCTTCCTCTGAAAGGGGAATACTGATAAATACAACCCTGTAAAGACCTTTCCGGATATCCGAAAGCAACTCCTCCAGCCCCCCCATACACTCAACTTCAGGACAAACCAGGTTTTCACCGCCAACAGAATAAATAGCCTTTATCTCAACCCCGGCAAATCTGTCCTGATTTATCCTCGTTATAATATTGTCCGCACAATTACCGCTACTAATTACCGCCGCCTGCTCAACCCTCCAACCGCGACCGTGAAAATAACCAATAACATGATACCAGAAGTAGTAACTAAGCAGCAAGCCAATAACCGAAAAAACATACCAGCTGACAAAAATTACGCGTGAATAATCAGGAGTATACTTGAATAAAAACGCGACAAACAGGACTATCAGGAAGCAGACAGAAAAAATTGCGATAATTCTTAAATATTCATGTTTTTGTCCGGCCTGAAGGACATTTTCATAGAGCTTGCAGAAGTTGGCAACATAGACAAAAAACAGGCCGCACAAAAGCCCTGAATCCCTGTAGGCAACACTCCAGGTATTGTCATAGTATTTGGCGCAGAGAACGATACCTGCCAGAATAATGGCAAAATCCAGAACTGTCCTTATCAAAGCAAAAACAGTGCTGGGCTTATAAGTTATGCGCTCTTTTGACACCATCGGCTATTACCCTAATCAGTTATTGTTTGCGATGAAAATACAAATGCCCCTCTAGCCTCTTTGCTACCTGAAAGAAGCAACATCCACCAGCCACTGAGTTGCACAAAAAAGGTAAAATTACTGCTAAAACTTCGCGCATAATACTATGCAAGCCTGGTTTGTCAACACAAAAATCACAGCCACAAACCTCATAACCTATGACGACGCAAGGCAATACAACATCACATTACTTAGTTGTATACTTTTATTCCACACACTCATTAGTGTAAATAAAAATTACGGGGCTTATCGTGGATACTAATTGTAAACTAACAAAATAGGTGTTGATTTTCTTAAGGTCGGTGATATAATTCCCGATAATTATTAAGAATATTTTTGCTACGCGGTTTTCTACTTCTTGCTTTTATCTTAATAATATAGATTGAACTATCAAATTATGACAAAGATCAGAGTATTACCTTACATTTTTATTCTGCTGCTTGCGTACATCTGTACTGCAGGCAATCTTTGTCACGCCGACAGCTTCACAACTGACGACTACCAGATACTTGACCTTGGTTATCTGAGCAAAAAGCAGGAAGTGGTAAAGGCTTATGCGATCAATGACAATTCACAGATTGTCGGTGTAAGCACGACAAATGGCACAAACACCGCGTTCATCTATAATGCCACTACTGATTCTGCAACCGGGCGGTACACCGGAACAATGAGCGCCGTTGACAATACCGCCATCAACAGCACCGCATATGACATTAACAACGCCGGCCAGATTGTTGGCACACGCGAAATCAGTTCAAAAGACAACTCGCGTCACAGCAGCAACAAACACACCGTCAGCAGCAGCTATGTCAGCAGCAACGGAACGGTGTCAACCATCGCTATCAACGGAACAGCATATGCAATCAACAGCAATGGAGAGGTTGTCGGGTCTGTTGACGGACAAGCCTATACCTGGAGCAGCTCTGAAGGTATAACCAAGCTTGGTACAAGCCTGAGCACAGCTTCAGACATCAATGATGCCGGAACTATCGTTGGACAGACGTCAAATTCTGATGGATACCTCCTCGACACCTCAACAGGTAACCTGACAACGGTATATTCTCTGTTTTCCGATATCAATGTAACAGCAGTAAATAACAACAACGATGCGGTCGGAACAGTAACTTCATTTTGGGGAAACACCTCCTCTTTCTACCTTAGTGACGGCCAAATAACAGAGATTACCGACGGTGCAAGTAACTCCGAAATAGAAGCGATCTCAATGAATGACAAGGGTGTTGTTGTAGGATCTGCCGACGGACACGCTTTTGTCTGGGACTCGGTTTCAGGCCTGTATGACCTTAACAACCTCCTTTCAGCCAACAGCGGTTGGAGTGTTCTGGTTGAAGCAACTGACATCAACAACCTTGGCCAGATTGTCGGCTGGGGAATCTTCAACGGCGAGGTGCGGTCATTCCTTCTTACCCGAGTGGCAGCTGTTGAAGCCTCGACAATATTCATGATAATGCTTTCAGGCCTTGTTATCTTTATCAAATATCGCAAGTCACGTCTGGCCTGAATGTAACCGGTTAAAAAGCTACTATTATATTTGCCTATAACAAGTTACAGACAATAAAACATAAATGCCCAAACACCGGCCTGAATCTGGTCGGTGTTTTTTATTCATGTTAACCGGCAACGCTTATAACCAAAACACGCATTTCGCCATTACTCCTTACCACACAATATATTACCTGTGTTTTCCCGCAAATAATACACAAAAAAACTATCTTTTACCCGTAAAAATGCCGATAAAATGGATAGCCTGTACTTTAAACCGAGTAATGGCTTGAATTATTGGCAATTTAACCAGGGAAAATATGCTTTCTTATCTCGCCAGATACCTGCACTATAAGTACATAGCCTATAGCGCAGCGTTGATATTTATGGTCTCTTCCTGCTCACCCTCAAGGGTGAAGGAGGATATATCAAAATTATCTGGCAATAACATTTCAGAAAGTAAAAACGAGGTCAGGCTTTCAGGAGCCAAAGCTATACCCGTGGGGCAGGATAACTATACGCAAGCACCGGTACCCGAGCCCGATCGGCTAAGCAACTCCAGCAACAATCTTCCGCCAGAAGAAACAATCTCCCCGGCAGCCTTCAACGCGGTGAGCAATATTGCCGAAGATGAGCTGAATGAAATGCTCAAAGATCTCAACAAGCCAACCAACCCGCCATATCTGATCCACCGCGGCGATGTTATGGAAATATCAATCCCCTTTGAGCCGGAGAGCACCCGCGTTGTGACCGTCCGGCCTGATGGCAAAATCGGCTACCTTTATGATGTGGATATCCCCGTTGCCGGTCTGACCTATCCGGAGATGATTAACCAGCTCAAAGAGGCGCTGAAGTCTTATTACTATAACCCAAGCGTCAGCGTCAACAGCAAGGTCTTTGCCGGAAGCCAGGTTTATGTCATGGGGCCAGTGGCAAGCCCGGGACCGATCTCTGTGCAAAACAGCTCCCACCTGCTTGAGGTCCTTTCAAAAGCCGGCGTACTCACACTGCTGCCCAAAGACCAACTTATATCCTACTCAAATTCAAATGTCACAAACGATGTTGTCGATCTGAAAAATTCGTACATGGTTCGCGCGGGGAAAATACTACCAATCAATTTTTATGCCCTGCTGATCAAAAGAGACATGCGTTATAACATTGTCGTCCAGCCAGACGATTTTATCTTCTTCCCAAGCTCATACCTCTCAGATGTCACCAAGCGTGTCTATGTCTGTGGAGCGGTCGCAGCACCGAGTGTCTACAACTTTACAACCTACGGAACTTTCATCTCTGCTCTGGCTAACAGCGGCGGCATTGACAAATACCGTGCAGACGCCACCAAATGTGTAGTCGTCAGAAAAAATGCAGGAAAGATCATCACGCTTGATTACAATAAAATTGTCATGGGCAAAGCCGAGGATATTCCACTGCAGGACAGCGATATTGTTTTCATCCCGGAACGCGGACTGTATGAATCATCACGCTGGACAACAACCATTATCGGCGAAATTATTGCACCACTGCAAGCACTCATTCAGGGCGGCTCCGCAGTCAAGAGCGTAAATATGCAAGACTGGAATCCGGCAAGCAATCTGGGCGCAGTTGACAATTTCATGAAATAAAAACGCTTTATCAAAACTGACAGCGTTTAAATGTTAGCTCAACTACCGGAGAGAACGCTGCTGACAAAAGCAAAGAGCTTCTCTGCCTGCGCATCCCAGGTTATATCCTTCACCTTATCCCGGCCAGCCTGCGGCCCTACCGCCCACTCTTTATAATTTGAAATTGCCTCAGCAAACTCCGCCGGCGTACCGGCCTGCCTGACCAACCCCGGATAACTTTTCAACTCATAAAACGGAGTCGATACCACCGGACGCCCAACCGCCAGATACTCTTTTGTCTTTATCGGATTGCACGCTTCAATCCATTCATTAGCCGACCAGTACATCGCCAGCACATCACACGCGGCCATATAGGCAGGCACCTGCTCAAGATCCTTCTTGCCGAGAAAATGAACATTGCCATAACGACACCATCCCTCCTCAAGCGATGAATTGCCAACCATGACAAACTCCACATCGGGCGCATTCCTGACAACCTCAAGAAAAAAATCAGGATCAAAGACGCCCCTGTTCATACTCCCGACAAAACCGACCCGCGGCCTTTTGATATCCTTGAGATCCTCCGGTTCTGGCATACTGTCAGCAGCCGAAAACAAATCATAGTCCACGCCATGATCGATCATAACCGAATTTTTACATCGTCCGCCATAAAGATCATAGAGAAACTCCGAACAGAAAACCGAGACATCAGCTTCTTTAAGCAGAATATCATTAAGCTCAGAGATGCGCCTCTTGTCAACACCGGGGTAAAACTCATACCGGTCTGTACATTGATAGACAACAGGCGCAGACGGAAGTGTTTTAACAACCTGATACGCACTCGGCGGGCCAACCCAATAGAGCGGATTTTCAAGGCCGACACGTTTCATGACCAGCTTTATCTGAAGCTCAAGAAATTTCATACTTGAAGGCATGCCTGAAGAGAACCCGGGAAAATTAACCGGGCTGTACACCCAGAAATTATCATCAACCTTGGTGAGCCCCTTTGAAAAACTTTTGAGCTTACGAAAGACCTTGCCAAAAAAATTTCCGCCCCCCGGCTTCGGCAGGCGCATACCAATCGAGTTCACATAAAGGACAGGAACCTTTCTGGCAAAACGCTTGAGAATCTGCAGATCAAAATGCCCGCGATTATGATACCACCAGTCAACCGTCCCCATGCAAAGGACAGAATCAAAACCGCTGCTTAAAATTTTATCTTCATCCACCATCTGACTCTTACTTTTTAAGAACACTATCAGGAAAAAATATGCTCGCGTATCGCTTCAACCAGGTCTCTACTATTACCGCCGAAAGCTTTAACACAGTCGAGTTCTCCCCGCAGATCAAGCAGCCTCGAAAGATCTTCTGAATTATAAGCCGGATAAATCCCCGGATGCTCACCAAAATATTGCATATAATCCATCTGATGATTATTGCGGAGCTCACCCTTCTCAACCTGCCTTGGCATCATGATAAGCGGTACGCCATACTCTGCCGCTGTAAGGGTAACGCCAGTCCCCGCATGAGCAACCACTACCTCGGCGTTTTTAAAATACCAGTTATACTCTTCAGGCGCAAGAATCTGATGCGACTCAATATTCCTGCATTTGTACTTGCCTGCACCAGCCTGCGCAACAACCTGCACATCTTTATGCATACCCGCCCACTCGTCAACTGCACAAAGCAACCGGTCAAACGGAATCTGCGAACCGACTGTGACAAAAATCATACTATCCTGCCTTTATAAAGAGGGCCGTTCTCCCGGGCAAGATGTGGCCACTGCGTAAGCCATAAAGAAGCGAACCGCCCCGCAATCCTGCCTGACATCGAAAGCTCCCCGCAGTTTGCAAAAGTTTCAAGCCAGATAGTTTTAGCCCCCATTATACGACCCGAGATCAAAGCAAGCAGCCCCGGCAACGCCCCCGTAGTAATCACCACATCAGGTTTGATATCTCTAACCAGTTTGAAAATCTTTAACGCAACAAATGGTATTTTAAGCTTCTGCCAGCGACTCACCTCCGGGATCACATAAAATTTATTGTCACCAACATACGAACAGTAGTCGCGGTTTGTCGTCGCATAAACAACCTCACACCCCGCCAGTGCTTCACGGACATGCATCAGGTTCAGCCAATGCCCCCCGCTTGATGAAACAGCCAGCACCTTTATTTTTTTCTGCGCCGCCTCCATTATTTCGTTCACCTCTTGTCAATAATTTTACGCAAGACCGCACCAAACCCGAGACAGATTTTAAAATGATTCACGCCTCTGCGCAATATTTTTTTACCACAAACCACCCCGGCCAAGCCACAAACAATCCCCCGAAGCAGTTCACCGAAAAACAAAATCAGCAGCGCAAGCACCGCACTCAAAATACCACTATGTTTTTTATGCAGCAGAACAAGCGCCGAAATAAGCATCACCCTCCTCTGAGGACTTGCCGCCTCACCACTTGCGCCACCAAGATGAATTATCTCTCCAACCGGCGCCAGAACAGTTTTGTAGCCCGCCCGCTGAATTCTCCTGCACCAGTCAGTCTCTTCACCGTAAAAGAAAAAATCCTCATCCAACTCGCCAACCGCAAGCAGCACCTCCCGCCTCAGCATAAGATAGCACCCAGTAATCGCGTCCACTTCACACGCAGTATCACGCTTCCACCAGCGCATCCGCTCATACCCCTTAAGCGATTTAAAAGGCACCAGCGCAAGCCCGCTGGCCGTAATAAAAAGAACCGCCAATGACGGCCAACGAAAACAGGTGTACTGCAGAGATCCGTCACGGTTAAGCACCCGGCATCCCATCGCCCCCACATCGCTATTTTCCTGCAGATAACTCAGCGAACGATCAAGCACGTCGGCAATAACAAGAGTATCTGAATTAAGCAGAAGGATGCTGTCACCACAACATAGCCGCAGAGCCTGATTATTTGCAGCAGCAAAGCCTTTGTTCTCGGCATTTCTTATCAGCCCGACTTGCGGGAATTCCAACGCAACCATCTCCGGGCTGCCATCAACAGAATTATTATCAACCACAAAAACTTCAAACCCGCCGCAAGGCCGATTTACATATATCGACTCAAGGCAGCCACGCAATATGTCGCAGGTATTGTAACTGACAATTATTATGGATAGCTTTATTTTTTCATCCATGCAGAACCTTTATTATGCCCATCCCTTGCGCCACCGGGACTTATCCAGGGAGAGTTTACACCCGCTGCAGACTGGGAATTTTTTATGGACAGGTTTTCTATTTCCTTAGCGCCTTCCGAGGATGCGCCCCGGTAATAAATCAGACTTGTCGCAAAGCCCAGAACAACGTACCACATCAGAAGCATTTGCCCGAAGTATGAGACCGCAAAAAAAATCATGGCCTGCATAAACAGAGACGTCCATACACCCCAGATTATTATCCGTTTATAATCATCCGGTTCTTCAAGAGCCTTTTTACGAAGGCCATTCAGAAGCATAAAAAGCAATACCAGAAAAAACGCCAGCCCAATAGCCCCACCGGTAATCCCCTCAAGCACATACTGATTAGTAACATCAGACAGACCATACCCCCACCCGCCCGTCTCCTTGACGCCAAGCAGAAACCAGTCCGCAGCATGTTTGATAAATTCGTCAATAAGCCTATACCGGTGATAACCAGTTGAACCGCCAACAACATCAATTCGCCCGATGAGATGCCAGACAGGAGCACGCATGGCAAGATGCATACACGTTAGAGTAAACACACAGAACGCCGTCAGTGATACGAGGTGGTTGCGCAGATAATAAAGACCTGCGCCAAGCATGCCAAAAGCGATAGCCAGAACCGGCGTACTTGAAGCGGTAGTGAAAATAATCAGCAATGTAAAGAAAACGCCGGCAACCCCAAGAAACATGCTATTATTTCTTTTATCCAATAACAACGAAACATAAATCAACGCAGTAACCCAGAAACAACCTGCCATAATCGGATGCGAAAACGCCCCCTGACATCTGATACGCCCCGAACGCACCAGCGACACCAGAGGAACACCGCCAAATGCGGAAAACATATTACGCCCTGTTGCCCACTCAACCAGAAAGAAAACCGCCACCGGTATTGAAATAATCGCCATGACTTTTGCGAACTTGATTATGTCTCTTTCATCCCTGAAAAAAAGCCTGCAGAAAAAATACGCCCCCAACGCATCATACATCACTCCGCTCTGATACACCGCGCTTCCCACTGACCCATGCAACAGTACATAGACAACCGCCCTTGCTATCAGTAGCAGAATAAAGACCACATCCAGAGTCTGCAGTTTAAAGCCCTTATACTCACACTTGGCCACTATCCGCAGCGTCGCCACCAGCAATAATATCCGCAGGAAAGTAAAGTCCAACCCCAGTATGTTTATCCGCTGCCCGAAAGAGATAAAACAGGCAATCAGCATCAGCGGCCAGATTATATTCTCGCGCTTGACCATCAGCACCAGCATAACGCTAAAACACAACGCCGCCAGTCCAAGCCCCGTCACCGATGTCTGGTCATAGTGATAACTATTTTCCACCGTCGCCTGCCCCCTTCTCAGGAAGCGCTATGCGATACAACCTCGCACTCCAGTTTTCAACCGCATCCTCAAGCAAGCCATTTCTGACCTCAACAAAACGACCTTCATCAAGGACCTCTGCCTTTGCATTGTCAACATAATCAGCAAGCTCAAAAACGACCCGCACCTTATCCTTACCCATCGGAATTGCAAAGACATACAGATAATTATCATTGCGGGCAAGGATATAGCGCACCTCCACCCCCAAAAGCGAATCATTTCTGGCAACACGCGGCTTGTCTTTGGCGGGAATTTTATTCAACACCGGCGCAAGCTCAGCAAGGCGACTGTTTATCCTGCTGACGGCCTGAGCCATGTCCTTGTTTTTCAGTAATTCGTGATCACAGAATTTGGGATGGAAACGGTGTACAAAATAAATTATCCCCCGTGCGCCATTAATAACCGCCATCCACACCTCAGAGCGGACATTCTCCGGAGTAGGACCAAGGTCGGATTTGATCGGTCCAGTCTCGATAACCGACCATACCTTCTTCTCCCCCTTCGTCCAGCCGATCACCCGCCGCACCCCTTCACCAATGCGCCAGACATCGCCACGCACCATTCTCGGCGCATTGGCAAACGGATAAAAATCAAATGAGGCAATATCAGCTTCTTTGTAAAACGCAGGATAATCCTCAGGCTTGTTCGTCCGCGCACCACGGCCATACCAGCCATCCCAGGCCACACCAACGCCAAGATTAAGCAGAACCTGCCTGCCCGGATCTTTCATCTTTATCTGCCGGATTTTTTCGCTGACCTCATCCGGCATTATCGGCGGAAGATACCCGTTCTTGCCCTTCTTGAGATTATCCGGCTCATCAGGATAAATCCAAGCGCAGATCGTCGGATCATCAATGTTACGCAAGCCATGCTCATTCTGCTCACAAATCAGCGGCATGTCAAACTTCTTAAGTGTCTTCAAATCAGAATCTTTGGGGCCTTTCCAACTACAGACATAAAGATTAATTCCAATCTCCTTATACTCACCGGCACGCGATGGTGACTGCAGCCAGACACCGATAGGAAACCGGTCATGCGCGATCCCTGAAATTTTAGGCTGAGTTACCTTGCCGGTATAAGGATTCTTACTGTTAAGCTCTTTAAGAAGGCTGGCATCACGCATATCAATCAACCCGTTCTGATTAATATCAGCGAGGTCGAGCAATCTCTTATAATCAAGCCCGTTTTCCTGACAGTAGCCCTTCGGATCAATTGCCGCCTGAATCAGTAGCGCATAATCCTCAGCAGAAATCCTGCCGTCAGAATCCATATCTCCTTTGAGCAATTTGGAATTATCTTCTGCCGCGATAACAGAAGACACAAAGATGCAGAAGATGATAAGACAGACAGAAATGAATCTCATTGCTTATGGTCAGCTTTTTTTCTGTTAGGGAATAGAAAACTAAGAATCCCGCCGGACTTATTTGTGTTTGCAGGCTGATACTCTTTTAGGATTTCAGCAAAATAACCTGAACCTTTATAAATCACCGCACGGTTGAGAACAATTGCCGTATTTTCCGTTATGTCACTAAGAAGATTAACCGCACGCTGCATCTCATGAAAGGTTACCCCCTCCGCTTCAACAACCAGTATCGCCGCATCACAACTTCTGGCGACAAGCTCCGCATCCGCTGACAGTAGAATCGCCGGAGTATCAAACATACAAAGTTCATACTCCTTAAGCACCCCATCAAGATAACTGTTCAATTGAAGGCCCGACGGGAGCAGTGTCTCTCTCTTCTTATGCCCCACCGGTATCCGGTCAGGAAGTTTCTTCCTCTCGTCAGCCGGAATTATGCAGTCATAAGCCGCCATGCCATCACGGATAATATCAAGTAATCCCGGCATATTTTTCTCTGCATACTTCCGGTCAGGCTTGAAGACATTCGCCTCAACCAGCAATGAGCTTATCCCGATCTTGCCAAAAGCCCGGCAAAGACGCAGACAAATCTCAGTAGTACCCCCGCCGGCCTTTACCGAAGTTACAAGTATTTTTTTTACCCCGCCCTTCATCCTCAGAGAATCAATCGAGAGAGCCATCCGTCGGATCTGGTCATCGGCAAAGTGCATCAGTAAAGGAGTATCCCCCTCAACAATGCAGGCAATCGGCGGATAGCCGATCCGGTTTTTTATATCCTGCGGCGTCATCACCCACGGATTTAACATATCAAGCAATGAAGGCACACCAATACTGAGGACTACCCCCAGAAAGAACAACATCACGGAAAATTTGATCTTGTTACGGTAATTGGGACTCTCAGGATAACGCGCTATTGACGAAAGCTTGATTGACCCAGGCGCGTTCTCCTCGGTAATGAAGCTGTCAAGCGTGTCCTCGATCTTCTCAAGCTGCTCACGCACTCTGGTGATTTCACGCTGCAGATCCGTTGCCTGCTGATACAGGGAATTATAACGGTAAGTCCGCTTTTTATAGTCATCAAGCTTCGCACGCAATTCAGCCTCAACCTGCACCGCCTGCTCGGCATTGAACTTCGCCTTCAGCAACGAATTCTGCATCTCCCAGTGAAGATTCTTTATCTCGTCCTCAACCACCTTCTCCCTGAGAGTGTCATAATCCTTGGTACGGATTTTTATCTCGTACTCAACCTTCGCCCTCTTCGGGTGCGTCGGCTTCATATTATCGACCAGCGACTTTAACAATGCCTTCTGGTCAGCCAGCGCCTTATAAGCCTCGCGGACAATTGTGTTTTTATCCGCCGCCGCCGAGGCAAGCACCCTCAGCTTCTCATCACTAAGCTCCTCAAAACGCTTATTCTCCGCATTTAATACCGCCTTAGCCCGAACCGTACTCAACCCCGAATCATACAACGCCGAATACAACGCCTCCACATTCTTGCGGAAAGGGTCCTCAGCCTGATCGGCCGAAACAAAAACCCCAAGCTCCTCAGACAATTTCACCTTGGTAAGCTTCAGGTTATGCATCTGCTCCTGCAACTCACGCTTTCGCTTGCGCAGATTGCTGCGGCGCTCATCCTTGCCCAGAACCATATCACCGCGTATCCTGAACATATAAGCACTGACAATCGCATTTACCGTCTCCGCCAACCCCTCAGGCGATGTATCCTCAAGCGCGACTTCAATGATATTACTCTTGGGTAGAAGCTCAATTTGCAGGTCACTGGCAAGATTCTCCGGCGCAAGTTCTTTTGAAGTTTTGCCCCAGCTGAATATTTTATTGCGCATCCCCCTCGGGTGCGACCACATCTCAGCCTTGTCCCCAAGACGCAGCAAAGCGTCTTTCAACACCTCATAACTCTGGATGATATAAATCTGGTTGTTGGCATATTCCTGGTAGTTTTTTGAGACACTCGACGAATCGTCACCAAGGTTGCCAATATAACGGGGAGAAACGTGAATCAATGAAGACGAACGATACACCGGCGGTATCAATACCCCTGCCAACACAGCAATAGCTGTGAAGAAGACAACAAAAGTCGCTGCAAGCAACTTATGCTTTTTGACACTTTTTACCGGGGTTATCGGGCGATTTATCATATAAAATATTCTATGACTTTATACAGTTCATGCAATATTCATGTTCAAACACTATACTCTGCGCATACCATCTGCCTGCCATGGCAAACTGTTGTCCGCCCCATCAAAACGCATTATCCGGAGGATAACGGCGGCAAAAATGCCATTTAATTACGCACATAATCAATTGTCAAATATACGTTTATCAAACATTAATGTCAACGAATTTTATAGTTTGAACTCCTGTAATAACAAGGATTTAATGTAAGGGGATTTTCTGTATCATAAACTACCATTGATTAATAGAAAAGGCACAGGCCAATTCCTCAGCCTGTGCCTTTACATTCATCGACTACCACCAATTCTATAGCTTTTGGCAGCATTTATTCAACGCTCATTTATCAGTGAACTTTCGCGCCTGAAGCTTCTTTCATTTCATACATTGCATTCATCGCCCGTTGCGGATTTTTCTCTACCTTTGCAAGAATCTCCACCACCTTCTCTTCCGGCAGCCACTCGACCTTACCGGTCTCCAGATTGTATACAGCGCCGATAATTTTGGCCTTGCCTTTTTTCACAATCTCCCGTGTTGCCGGGCTTTGCATGAAGAGATTTTCAATTGACTGCCATACGTTTTCTTCAATTGCGTACGGGACAATCTTCAGCCCTTTCACCTCAGTATGCATTTTCTGCGCACGCTCAACAGCCGGAATTATGCTCGCGACCAAAGGCGGAATATTTCTCTCAAGCGGGTGGCCGTCACCTTCAACCTCCTGCGTAACCGCTGTCACCGCGCCGCATTGCTTATGCCCAAGCACTACCAAAACCGGAGTATTGACATGGGCAAGCCCATACTCAATCGACCCTATCTCATCAGTATTACAGACATTCCCCGCAACCCTGACAACGAAAAGGTCCATCACACCCACATCAAAGATCAGCTCAACCGGAACACGCGAGTCCGAGCATGAAAGAACCGTCGCATAAGCGTAATTACCCTGATTAGAGTGACTGGACAATTTCTTGCGCTCCGCAGACTGATTCGGACTCTTCATCTCTCCGGCAACATACCGCGCATTACCATCCTCCAACATCTTCAACGCTTCTGCCGGCCCGGGCTTATCCGCAGCCTTCAACCCTCCCAGTCCAACAACCAGACACAACCCCAAAGCAACCTTCAACACATCAGATATTCTCATTTACTGCCCTCCTTATCTTCCCATAATGGGTTTCCCTGATACGGATTGTATTATCTTTTCATTTTTCCGGCAACGTTAAAGCCCCAAAATAACTATCAATAAAAAAGTAAATGCAAAAGACAATATTTCATCTTCCGGACCTGGTCTGCGCGACAATATTTTTCTTAACTAATTTTGGCAAAATAAGGCAGCTATTTGCTTGCATGATGAAAAAAGTTTGAGAATATACTTGCTTAGCAGAGATAATGCGATAATGTTAAAACATAAATAAAATATAATAACATTACCGCGAGAGTTACGTAATGAACCTATTTCAGGAAAAAATATATAACTCAATACTGGAAGATATCCTCAAGGGTAGGCTTCCTCTTGGCAGTAAGCTACCGACAGAGACCGCATTGAGCAAGACCCACTGTACCAACCGGATGAATGCGCACTTTGCGATCAAGAAACTTGAGGAACACGGGATACTCTGGCGCAATAAACGTCAGGGGACATTTGTCGGCAAGATCCCCAATACCCTGCGTATCGGGGAACTCAAGTGCGTAAATACCAGGCGTGTCTGCATCCTCAATACCTGTAATAACGCGATTCACTGGAACGAGCGGATTGTCTCGGCTTTCAATAAAGGCATAGAAGGCGCAAACATTGAGCCCATCTACCGCGATGGTACGGAGCTTACAACTTACGATGAACTACTTTCTTATATTAAAAGGATAGCTACGGAAGGGTACAACGCGATCCTTGTTGTCAGTGAGACCTTTACCGACAGCATAATAAAGGACCATCCGGAGCTGCTCTTCAAGTTTCATAACAATGTTTTTATCTTCAACCGTGGCACATCGGTTTTCAGTGACTGGCCGTTTAATGTTGTCTCTCTGAACATGTTTGGTGAAGGGGTGCTTGCGGCAGAGTATCTGATAGAGAAAGGTTATGAGAAAGTTGTTTATTTTGCCCCGAACATGAAGCTATACTGGGCGAAGGAAAGATGCCGTGGTCTGGAATTTGGCCTAATCAGGGAGACTGATGGCAAAGTCTCATTACTAAAAATGGGTTATGACTATCACAATCCAGACTTTGATATCAGGGGACTTGTCAGTGGACAGAAAACTGCGCTGGTGGCCTCCAATGACCGTGGCGCGGCGAAGTTGCTTGAATATTCAAAAGAAAAAGGTTTAAAGGCCGGGAAAGACTTCGGGCTTATGGGGTTTGATGACAACTCAATATTTCGCGGCGAGAACATCACGACAATAACACCGCCGCTTGAAGAAATAGGCCTTGAACTTGCGACCCAGATAACCAACTCACTTGATGGGAAGAACACGAACAAAATTATCAGTATCAGCATCAGTTCAAAGGTTACACCGCGCGAAACCTGCTAGCAGAACTGCTTCTGATATTATTAATCTATACCGTTTCCATAAAATGGGTACTTATTTGTCTGGCTGATATTCAAAATTGAGGAGGGGGCTTCATATTCATGGAGAGCGTTATGAATAGAAATAATTCACAAGACATTGGCGGACAAAAAAACTTCTCGGCAAAAAGAATGGCCGGAAGAAGGAATTCCCTATTTACCTATGATGTTTGTCAAGGGGAAATCTTAAGAATGAGGCATTTTCATTCTCCTTCTCTAACTGATTTCGCAAACATAAAGTCGCGCTGCCCCGGTGGGTCATCACCTATTCACGGTCTAAGCCGTCCGAGTCGCTATACA
>QKCJ01000002.1 GCA_003245715.1 bacterium | reverse complement strand
GGAAGGCGCGCCGGTAACTCTCAATGAAGCGATGATGGCCGACCTTCTTAAGAAGATCAAGGACAAAAAGTCAATCACTTACAGCGAACTCAATAACCTTCTTCCTGAGGATATTGTCACCGGACAGGCTATTGACGCGGTTCTTAACCGTCTGGCGAAGGAAGGTGTCGAGCTTGATGATGACACTGACGGGCTTGTTGATGAAGATTCACTGGATGATGAGGATGACGAGGAAGATGAAGACGGTTCTGTCGTAGCCGACTCTGACGGAAATGATATTCATGACCCGGTGCGCATGTATCTATCGGAGATGGGAAGCATTCCGCTTCTGACCCGTGATGAAGAGGTTACGCTGGCCAAGCAGATCGAGCTAAGCTGCAAGCGTTTCCGTAAACGTACTCTTGAGAGTCCGGTTGCCATCAACTATATAATGGAGCTTAATGAAAAGGTTCTGCAGAACCGCGAGAGCCTTGACAAGATAATGCGTACCAGCTCACCGGCGGGTCTTGGCAAGAATGATATCCTTTCAAGGCTTCCGGGGCATATCAAGACAATGGAAAAGATGCGCGAGCGTAATATCGAGATCTGGCGCGAGCTATCTAAGATGAAGCGTGGTGAGAAGGGTTATGAAGAGCTGTACGGTGAGTTCCGCTCACGCCAGCGCCGCACTGCGATGCTGCTTGAAGAGTTGGGGCTGCGTACCAAGCGTATCATGCCGGTTATGCGCCGCATTCAGGACATGGCCAGTGAGTCCTACAAGCTTGAGGACGAGATCAAGCAGATCAAGCGCAAGGGTAACCGTTCTTCGGCTGTGGAGCGCCGTAAAATGGAGGCTGCGGAGGATCGTCTGCAGAGAATCAAGCTCGAAGCCCAGGAACCGATCGACCGTCTTCGCTCACGCGCCCGTCACATACGCCTGCGTTACCGGATGTATCAGGATGTAAAACAGCATCTTTCCAGCGGTAACCTGCGATTGGTTGTTTCTATCGCCAAGAAGTACCGCCACCGCGGACTGAGCTTTATCGACCTGATTCAGGAGGGTAATACCGGTCTGATGAAAGCAGTTGAGAAGTATGAATACCGCCGCGGTTACAAGTTCTCAACTTACGCTACATGGTGGATTCGTCAGGCGATTACGCGTGCTATTGCCGACCAGGCGCGTACTATCCGTATTCCGGTTCACATGATCGAGACAATGAGTAAGCTGCGCCGTATTACCAGACTGCTGGTGCAGAAGATCGGACGCGAGCCTACTGTTGATGAGATTGCCAAGGAAGCGGAGATTCCGCTGGCTGAGGCGAGGCGTGTGCTGCGTATCAGCAAGCATCCGATTTCACTTGACCGACCGATTGGCTCAGGTGATGCTGATGACAGTCATTTTGGGGACTTTATCGAAGACACGACAATTGATAATCCAGTCAATGTCGCCAGTTACGAGATGCTTAAGGACAAAATTGATACAGTTCTTGAGTCGCTGACCTTCCGTGAGCGCGAGATTATCAAGCTGCGTTACGGTATTGGTGATGATTATACTTATACGCTTGAAGAGGTCGGGCGGAAGTTCAATGTTACCCGTGAACGTGTCCGTCAGATTGAGGCCAAGGCGCTGAAGAAACTGCAGCACCCTGTGCGCAGTCGCAAGCTCAACGGCTTCCTTGAAGACATCGTTGAGCCTTAATGGTTATAGTAAACCCCGCCACATGCTGGCGGGGTTTTTAATTAGATCGGTTTGCCGCAATAGGGGAAACAGCTATGGCAAAGATACTTGATGAGCTAAAGAAACTTGGTGTGATTGATACCACTCTGGTGCGCCTGAAGAAAGTGCTTGATTCTGCCCCGGGTGAGCTTACAGGGCAGAAGGAGATGGTTGAGCAGGCAAAGGGCGCCAAGGAGGAAGTTGAGAAGGCGGTGCGTGAATGCGCGACTGAGGTTGACAGGATTAACCTTGATGTCAAGGCTGCGGAGAATGAGATTGTCGACCTTGAGCGCAAGATCAGTATTGTTAAGAATAATAAAGAATACCAGATTGTTACTGAGCGTATCGGTGAGCTTAAGAAGGTTATTGGTGAAAGTGAGGAGCGTGGGCTGGCACTGATGGAGAAGCTTGACAGTCTGCGCAGTGACCTTGAGCAGAAGAATAATGATCTTGAAGCGCAGAAACAGGCTCTGGTTGATAAAGAGAAATCGGTTGAAGAGGACGCGCAGGAGATCAGGGGGCGTCAGCAGGAACTGGCGGCCAAGCGCCGGGAGCAGATTGCGGTTTTGCAGGAGCTTGACGCGGAAGTGTTGCCGGTTTATTCTACGGCGATGAAAAAAGGCCGGGGGCAGGGGCTTGCCGAACTTAAGGGCGGGGCTTGTCAGGGATGCTTCCAGAAGATGCAGCCGAATATTATCAGTAATGTCTTAAGTGGCGCGGCGATTGATAAAATACGTTGCCCTGGTTGCGGACGCATTCTGTACACTGAGGTTGACGTCGCGGCTGAATAGGTCTGTGGCAAATATTAACCATATTTATCTGTAGTGACGTTGGCTGCACTCGCTTGCATATGAGGCTGTGGTTGAATAGAATTATCGGCAGGAAAGGATGATTCTGATGGCGCAATATGCGGCGATTGCAGTTGAGGCTCCGGTCACACAGATCTACACTTATCGCATTCCTGAAAAATTGCAGGGGCAGGTGCAGCCGGGCAGTCGGGTGCTTGCGCCGTTTGGGCCGCGGCGTATTCGCGGTTTTTGTGTCGAGGTCAGTGACGAGTGCCCGATTGATCCGGCAAAATGCCGAGACATCCTCAAAGCCGGCCCTGAAGGGGAGATTGTCTTTCCTGAGCTTCTGCGCCTGACTAAATGGGCAGCGGATTATTATTACACCGGTTGGGGCATGATGCTGGCGGCGGCGGTTCCGTCGGCGGTGCGCAAGGGCGCGCAGATCGAGACCAAGCTATACATTTCTCTCGCCAAATCAACAGAAGAGACAAAACTGGAACTGGCTTTTATTCCGAAAAATGCCATCAAGCAATCATTGGTTCTTGAGAAGCTTCTGGCGCTTTCTGCGGATGGTTGCGCGGAGGTTCTGGCGGCTTGGTTGCTGCCGCAGGTTGAGGCGACGCATTCTACCTTGCGCGGCCTTGAGAAGAAGGGGCTGCTTGTAATCAGCGAGCGGGCACGAGTTATCGAACACCCGACACTGCCGCAGAACTTCAGGGATATCACATTAAACCCTGAGCAGGCTACCGCTGTAGCCAAGCTTAATGATGCACTTGATTCGCGTAAATTCAAAGCTTTTTTACTATATGGCATCACCGGCAGCGGCAAGACTGAGGTCTATCTGCAGGCGATGAGTTACGCGCTTAATCAGGGGCGGACGGTGCTGGTGCTTGTTCCCGAGATCAGCCTGACGCCGCAGACTGTCGGACGCTTTCAGCAGCGTGCTGGTGAGGTCGTTTCGATGCACTCCAATATGTCTGACGGGGAGCGGGCGGAAGCGTGGCGCAAACTTAGAAATGGTGAGGTCAAGGTTGTTGTCGGTGCGCGGTCTGCGGTTTTTTCTCCGCTGCCGAATCTTGGTTTGATAATCGTCGATGAGGAGCATGAGCATACCTTCAAGCAGGAGAATGAGCCGCGTTATCATGGTCGGGACTTGGCGGTGATGCGGGGGTTGCATGAGAATGCGGTGGTGGTTATGGGGTCGGCGACGCCTTCTTTGGAGAGCTGGCATAACGCTCAGAGTGGCAAGTATGAGCTGCTGACTTTGACTGAGCGTGCGGGAGGCGCCCGTCAGGCGCAGACTAAAGTTGTTGATATGCGCGAAGAATTTGCCGAGCGTAAAAAGATGGTGACCTTCTCGCGGGCGCTTGAAAAGGAACTGTTAAATTGCCTGCACCATGAGAAACAGGCGATCTTATTTCTCAACCGTCGGGGCTTTAATACATTCGTAACCTGCCTGAGCTGTGGCGAGCCGGTCAAGTGTCCGCACTGTGATATTTCGCTGACTTTTCACAAACGTGACAACCTGATGCGTTGCCACTATTGTGATTATATGGTCAAGCCGCCGCTGGAATGTGAGGCCTGTTCGTCTGCTAATCTGCGTTATGGTGGCAGCGGAACGGAACGGGTGGAGCAGATTTTGTCACAGCTTATCCCTGATGCGCGGCTGCTTCGGATGGACTCGGACACGATGACCGGTCGGGATTCGCACGCAAAAGCTTTGGCCGCGTTTGTTAACGGCGAGTATGATATTCTGCTTGGTACGCAGATGGTGACCAAGGGTTTTGACTTTCCTAATGTCACGCTGGTTGGGGTTTTGTCGGCTGACAGCGCGATAAATCTGCCGGACTTCCGGGCAACGGAACGGACGTTTCAGTTGGTTACGCAGGTTGTCGGGCGGGCCGGGCGCGGGGTTAATCCCGGGGTGGCGGTCATTCAGGCGTTTCAGCCGGAGCATTATGCCATTGAGTATGCTGTTGCGCAGGATTTTGATGGGTTTGCGCAGAAAGAATTAACCGCGCGAAAACCGCTTGGTTATCCGCCGTTTGGCAAGGTTGCGAGGTTTGTTGCCCGCGGTGAGACAGAGGTCGCCGTCAAGACACTCCTTGCCGAGATTTCGGTGATCCTCAAGAAAAACGCACCGCGACCGCTTTCCGTGATCGGCCCCAATCCCTGCCCGATCAGTCGTCTGCAGAATGAGTACCGTTTTCACCTGCTTATTAAGGGCAGAAATCATCTGGAGATCGGTAAAATGCTTGATTCCGTCAAGGAGTACCTCGGCAGAAAGACCGGCGGAGTACGGCTTGCGGTCGATGTCGATCCTGTCAGCCAGATGTAGATGTGTAAAATAATCAGATTTCCTTTCAACTTTCATCAAGTTTCATGCCGCCAACAGCCGATAATATTTCTGTTTTATGCTTATTTGACATGAATAATAAAGGTTATATATGAAAGCTTTAGACCATTTGGCCAAAGTTATCCTGTTTACGGCAATTTTTCTGGTGATTGTCTGTTCAATGGCTGGTTGCAGCAAACTGGCCAGAATTGGTGATACCTATAATGGCGCCAGCCCGGAAGATATTGAGGGCGATGCGCGTGAGTCTGAGGCGGAAATGAATGGCAAGCCTGTCTCAAAAAAGAAGAAGCCGGTAAATGCTGAAGGTGAAGTTACTGCTGCTGATAATGCTGGTGATTCGGCAGTTCCTGCGGCGGACAATAGCCTTGTTGTTAATGTAAAGAATTTCTTCGCTGGTATGGGCAGGGCGAATAATCCCAGAATAAAGAAAGCGGCTGCCCCGGTTGTCGAGTTGCCTGCGCCGGAGCTTGAAAATGTCAATAAATATGCGCGCGCACTTGAGGAAAAGTTGCAGCGTCGTTATAACAATACCCCGGGGTATGCCGGCAATATCGCCAAGGTTCAGCTTCTTCCGGTTAATAAACCTGAGGCTTCAATGGATGGTAAAAAGCTGCGTATGAGTTGGTCGCAGGTGGTTTATGATATTTGGGGCAAGCGCGTCAGTGATCTTGAAAAAGAATATTATGTGGTGACATTCGGTGACGGTAAGCCGCTGATGCAGCGCACCCGCCCGACGATTACTGTCGGCCTGAATAATGAAGGCGGTTATTCCGAGTTTGACGGAGTGCGTGGAGGGCGTTTATCCGGGCTTGAACTTAAGAGCGGGCCTGATATGTTTGACCGTCCTGACAGTGAGAAGACCGGATTGCTTGATGATAATCTCAAGTCCAAAGATTCAGCCGCTGCTCCTTATCTGGAGTATGAACTTCCTGAGGCCAGAAACTTTAATCCGCCAAGTGGGGTAGATGCTCCGGTGATTCCTCCTGCCACTCAGCCGTTACAGGCGATGGTTGTGCTTGAGGAAATGTAGGCATGACAGGCCAGATGATAAGTTAATAAGAAAAGACTCTGCTTGTCTGGCAGAGTCTTTTTTGTTTGATTGATTGGCGACGTGTTTTGTTATTTGTCAGACGAAGAGTACCAGGCTGATCGCCATTACGATCATCCCGCTGATAACGCCGTAGATACAGAGGTGGTGCTTGCCGTATTTTTCTGCTGTAGGAAGAAGTTCATCAAGCGAGATAAAGACCATGATCCCGGCAACACCGGCAAAGAGTATTCCGAAGAGCTTGTCACTGAAAAACTGCATCAGAAAGAAGTAACCGATAAGGGCGCCGATTGGTTCTGATACGCCGGATAGAAACGAGTACCAGAAGGCTTTCTTTTTGCTGCCGGTTGCGTAGTAAACCGGGACTGATACGGCGATACCTTCGGGAATATTATGGATTGAGATAGCAACGGCAATTGCCAGGCCAAGGGCCGGGTCTTTGAGGGCCCCGGTGAAGGTGGCGAGTCCTTCGGGGAAGTTATGGATGCCGATAGCCAGCGCAGAAAACATTCCCATGCGCAGAAGATGCCTGTCTTTCTGCTCAGGCGACATTTCTTTTACTTCGTGCATTTCGTGCGGGTTTTCATAGCTGGGAATGAATTTGTCAATAAGCGCAATCACGGCCATGCCTCCGAAAAAGGAGATGGTCGTGACCATATAGCCCTTACCCTCACCATAAACTGCAGTCAGGGCAATATTTGCTTTCTGGAAGATTTCAACCAGAGAGACATAGATCATAACACCAGCCGAGAAACCAAGGGATATCGCCAGAAAGTTCTTGTTTGTGGTCTTGGCGAAAAAAGCGATCAGACTGCCGATACCGGTCGAAAGACCGGCCATTAAAACCATCCCGAAAGCAAACAAAACATTGGAGTCTGGCATTATTGATTATCCCCTGTTTGTATAATTATTAGCGTTTACTCTGTCCGCTGCGGATGTTTTCGGCAACAGAAATAAGGTTGGCAAAGTAGTCTTCAGCCAGCGGATCAAGCTGCGCGACGGTTCCCTTAATCAGATCTTCAAGCTTGCCCTTAACCCCTGTAGGCATATATGGACCGAAGAATATTGTATGCACCTTGTCAGTGATGGCGCTGCGGGCAAGGTCGTTGAGTCCTTTACCTTCTTCGTTGACAAAGTAGGCCTGTTTGATATTGAAATCCTTGCTGAAGTAGCCAAGTGCCGGCAGGTCGGTATAAACTTCAGCGCCTGAACAGTTCATGAGTATGCGGTTGATATCTCCTTCAAGGCTGTTAAGCTTGCGCACCAGACGGGTGAAGTTCTGGCTGAGGAGGTCTTTACTGTCTGGCAGGTTGTCACGAAGCGCCAGATATGAACCTGAGAGTGAGGTCACAACCATTGACGGCGACATCCAGAAGTACGGATCTTTGCGGAAATCTTTTTTGTCATTGAGGTAACGTGTCTGTGAGCTGAAAGGCTTGAGCTGCAGACCGCTTGACATATTGACAACCCTTATTGACTGGGGAAGGGTGAGCTGATTCTCAAAACCGGCGCCTATTGCTATAAAGACATCCGCTTTCTCAAGAAGGGCAAGATTGTTTGCTGATGGCTTGGCCGCAAAAAGATCATCGCCGGGGTTGAGCATTGAGATAACGTGGACTTTATCTGCGCCAATCTGTTCGATCAGTTCCTTCTGCGGCGGGATACTTACCGCTACCTTTAGAACACCTGCGGTTTCAGTCGGCCAGGCATTTGAGGTGTTGTTTTCCTTTTTTGCCATATTCTGTGGCTGCGGGCAGCCGGCGATTATAATAACTGAAAGACAGATTGCCATGATACAGGAAAAACGTTTTAGCATTTTGCGGCGCTCCTAATTGTTCCGGTGTTATATGATTTATTGATACGAACACTATGAATTTTAGTAATCTGCCGCTTTTTGTCCACTATTTTCTAAAAAAGACTTGCTTTTACTTAACTCTGGCGGCATAATACCGATAAGAAACCAGAAGGAATATTATGTTCAGCAATTTTTTCGCACTACTAAATGGCCTACTACTAAACCTACTTCTGTCAGGAAGGGCAGGGCGTATCCGGTCATTGTAAATTTTGCTGCAAGGTGAATCTTTACTAACCTCCGGAACGCCGGGGGTTTTTTTATTGAATCTTTCAGCGTTGAGAGTATTGTAATTCAGTTTGAATATTTAATTGACGATTTAGAGTATTGCTGTTTGTTTTTACGAGATGTGTGAGGTGATTTTTTCATATCGATTATCGTGGCGGTGTATGCAGGCTGGTGTGTCTGGTTGCATCGCGGGAATTAAAAATAGGAGATAAGAGTAATGTCCGGTATTGCAAAGTACAAAGTTATGCCCGCATTTGAAGTGGAGAATCGCCAGTGGCCTTCAAAGGTACTCACTGACTGCCCGCGCTGGGTCTCTGTAGACCTGCGTGACGGTAATCAGTCACTACCTAACCCGCTCAGCCCTGCTGCAAAACTTGAGTACTTTAAGCTCCTTTGCCGGTTCGGCTTCAAGGAAATCGAGATCGCATTCCCCTCTGCCAGTCAGGACGATTTTGATTTTACCCGCCTGTTGATTAAAGACGGGCATATCCCTGATGATGTTTTTATCATGGGGCTGACCCAGTGTCGTTCGCATCTGATCGAGCGTACCTTTGAAGCTTTCAAGGGTGTCAAGCAGGCGATTGTACATGCTTATATTGCTACCTCTGATCTGCACATGAAGCGCGTTTTTAATATGACGCGTGAGCAGACGATTGATTCGGCGATTGCGGCAACAAAACAGATTCGCGAGCTTGCTGACAAAGCCCCTGAGAGTGATATCCGATATCAGTTTTCACCTGAAGAGTTTACTGATACTGATATAGATTTTGCTGTAGAAATCTGCGAGAAGGTTTTTGAAGCCTGGGGCAAGGCTACGCCTGAGAAGCCGCTTATTTTCAATTTGCCGGCAACAGTTGAGCGCCGTCCTCCCAACCATTACGCAGATATGATCGAACTTTTTTCACGCAAGTTCAAGTATATGGACAGCATCATAATTTCGCTGCACGCCCATAACGATCAGGGCATGGCTATTGCCTCGACAGAGCTGGCTGTGCTTGCGGGCGGAACGCGTGTTGAGGGTACGCTGTTTGGTCATGGTGAGCGTACGGGGAATATTGATCTGGTGACGATGATCGGTAATTTCGCCTCGCGCGGCATTAATACGGGAATGGATCTTAAGATGACCTCAGAGCTGGTTGAGACGGTTGAGCGTCTTACCGGTATGGATGTGTATTATCGCCAGCCCTATAGCGGCAAGCTTGCATTCACTGCATTCTCAGGTTCACATCAGGACGCAATCCGCAAGGGTATGAAGGTGCGTGATGAAAATGCGGAGGAATTTGGTATGGGCTGGAAGGTGCCTTATCTGCATGTTGATCCGGCGGACCTTGGCCGTGAGTATGAGCAGCTTATCCGCATTAACAGTCAGTCTGGCAAGGGCGGGGCGGCGTATGTGCTTGAGCATGATTATGGCTACGAGCTGCCTAAGGAATTTCTGCCGCAACTTGGCCGCGCGGTTCAGGAGTTTACTGACAGGGCTGGGCGTGAGATTGATGCCAAGGAACTGTATGAGGTCTTCAGTGGTGAATTCATCAGTCCGAAGGGGCCGTATGAACTGGTCGGTTTCTGGCCGCACCCACATGAGGATAACCCGAGTAATGTCAATGGCAAGGTGGTTATGAAGGTTGATGGGGTGACCAAGGAAATTGCAGCTGACGGTAATGGCCCGATTTCAGCTTTTGTGCATGCTGTTATCGAACTGACCGGTATTGAATTTGACGTTGAGGATTATCACGAGCAGTCGATGGGTAAGGGCGAGGATGCTACGGCTACGGCGTATGTTCCGCTGCTCTTGCCTGAAGGCAAGCCGGTTGTTTATGGTGTTGGTATGGATACGAATATCACCCAGGCTGCGGCAAAGGCAATTGTTGCCGGCTTGAACCGGATTTATAAGCGCAGGCTCAATAAATAGTCCGTGTTTGTAATTGTGATATTTAAGTTTCGTATGCGCCGCTGCAGAGCTGTGGCGGCGCTTTTATTTTGCTGCCGCTTTTCCGGCAAGATGCCCTGATGAGAATGCCCATTGCAGATTATAGCCGCCGCATGGGCCGTCCACATCAATAACTTCACCAGCCAGGTACAATCCGGTTATTTTACGGCTCTGCATGGTCTGGCGGTCAATTTCAGAGAGTGTAACCCCGCCGTTTGTTACCATTGAATTACTGAAGCCTTCGGTGCTTTTAACCGGCAGCTCTATTGCGCTGAGATTCTGAATCAATGCTTTCTGAACATCAGCGGCAATTGTCGCGACTGTCTGTTCGGGAGCGCCGCCTGATAATTTAATTATAGCCGTGGCCAGACGTTTTGGCAGCACCGTCGAGAGCAAGCTCAGTATCTGCGCCTTGCCATTTTTATCGCGCCATTTTTTTAACTGTTCTTTCCAGTTTATTGCGGGAGTGCAGATCAGTTGCAGGGAGAAATTATCGCCTTCAGCCAGTGCGCGGGATATTTTGCCTGACATATTAAGCGCCGCAGGCCCTGAGATTCCTTTATGAGTAAAAAGAATTGAGCCGGTAAGCTCGATTGGCTTCTTTTCCGAATCACGCTTAAAGATCAGTTTTGCATTATCTACTGCCGTTCCGGCAAGTTCACGCACCCAGTCAAGATTAATGACCAGACCGCTGAGGGCGGGTACTGGCGGAATAATTGTATGGCCGCATTTTCTGAGCAGGTTGAAACCGCTGCCGTCAGAACCAAGTTCAGGCATGCTCTGCCCGCCACTTGCAACGATAATGGATTTGGCTTGGATTATCTTGTCATTTATTTTAATGCCGCAGACTTGATTGTCGCCGGTAATAATCTCACTGACCGGGCAGTCGCAGAAAAAAGTTACCCCGATTTTTTTGCAGTGATCACGTAAAATGTCGCGGACGTCTCTGGCTTTTTCGCTTTCCGGGTAAATTCGGTTATTGTCTGGTGAGAATGTCTTAAGGCCGATTTCTGCCATAAAATTTATCAGGTCTTCTGACGTGAACGCATAGAGGGCGGGGGTGATGAACCTTGCTGTTGATTTATCAAAATTGGCGGTGTACTCCTCGATACTGTCGAGGTTGGTAACATTGCAGCGCCCGCCTCCGGTTGCGAGGATCTTTTTACCGGCTTCGCTCATGCGCTCGAATATGAGCACTCTGCGGCCAGACCCGGTTGCGGCAATTGCTGCAAGCATGCCAGCGGGGCCGGCTCCGATTATGGCGATATCAACGGCTGCTGGTAATTCCATAATTACAGCCATGCCCTGAGGGTGTTGGTGGTGATATTAAGAAGTTGCGCGGCTTTGGTTGTCGATTTATCGCAAAGCTCGTAAACATGACGTATGTACGCGCGTCGGATATCAGCTTCGGGGCTGACCGTTTCAAGTGATGAGGGGCGAAACAGTGAGAGGTCTGCCGGGTTACTGACAGGAGCAGACTCGAGGCTGCGTTCTTCATTAATCACTTCGCTCAGGCTCATACCCATATATGCCGCGCGGCGTAGCAGGTTGATAAGCTGGCGCACGTTACCCGGCCAGTGGTATTCTCTGGCGCATTCCCAGTCTTTCTCGGAAATCTTGAGGTTATGGCCTTCATTTTTAAGATTCATAATAACTGACCGCGCGATTGATTTCAGGTCATCCTGCCGCTCGGAGAGAGAGGGGACCGGTAGACGCAGGACATTAAGGCGGTGATAAAGATCAAGCCGGAATTCATTATTTTCAACCATCTGCTGCAAAGGCCGGTTGGTCGCGGCGACGATGCGGACATTAACCGGTCGTGACTTGAAGGTTCCAAGTGGTGAGACTTCCTTTTCTTCGAGCGCACGCAGCAATTGCGTCTGGACGCTCAGAGGAAGCTCGGCTACTTCGTCAAGAAAGAGTGTTCCTCCTTCGGCGGCTTCAAAAGCGCCGGGGCTGTCTGAAGTTGCTCCGGTATATGCACCCTGAACGTGTCCGAATAAGCGGTCGTGCGCGAGGTCTGAATTGGCGCTTAATATTGCGCAATTAATGGCAATAAACGGGTTTGCTGCGCGGGAGCTGGCTTCATGCAGCAGGCGTGCGGCAAGTTCTTTACCCGCTCCTGAGGGGCCGATTATAAGGACCGGCGCGTCTACGGGGCCGATTCTGGTTATAAGACGTCTCATCTTCCTGATTGCGGTGCTGTTACCAAGTGGCTGCGCTTTAAGACCGCTTGCCCGGCTCTGCTCGACCTCTTTGTGGTCATGCTCGGAAACTTCAGCAAGCCCGGCGAGCTTTTTTATGCACTGCTTGTAGGTGTTGAGTGTGTCATATTTGAAATAGTCATCAGCACTCGCGCGGATAAAATCATGCCACCACTGGCGGTTTTCAGGCAGTTTCCTGTCACTCGCCAGTGAGACGTTTTCAGTATAGTCGGCTGCGAGATTAAGCAGGAATGAAACATACTTGTCTTTTGCCGGGTACTTAAAGTAATCACAGATACACTCGCAATTGCTCTGGCCTTTATTGAAGACAAGTTCGGCATTACCTTCAAGGTCTTTAGCGACATCATCAAGATACCCCCGCCCGCAGAACCAGAGCGTTTCACTTTTAGCTGTCTTGAGCTTATTAAGAGCCAAGAGTATCTCTGTCAGGTTTTCGCCAACGCCGACTCCGCAGATATAAAGCCTGTCTTTGCTCTCAGCCGACAGCTCATGCAACGCCGCGCCAAGACGGTTGGCACTGGTTACAATTATCTTTGCTTTTGGGATATTACGCAGAAGCAGGGCAGCGCTGGCTGCCCCGTCTGATCCGAAGGTTGTGATGATTACCTCTGCCATGCGAGTTTGATCCTCGTTAAGGTTAAAGAGAATCTTATTTCAGGAGTTCGGCTTTTTCGATGATGACCGTCTCAAGAGGAACGTCATCATGGAAACCGCTGCGGCCGGTCTTGACCTCTGCGATCTTGTCGACAACATCCATACCTTCTATAACCTTGCCAAATACTGCGTAGCCAAAGTCGCGTGAACCGTGGTCGAGGAATGAGTTATCCTTGAGGTTGATGAAGAACTGTGAGGTTGCGCTGTCGATCTCGGCGGTACGGGCCATTGAGAGAGTACCGCGCAGGTTCTTCAGGCCATTGTCGGCTTCATTCTTGATCGGAGTGCCACGGTCCTTGTCATTCATATCCTTGTCAAAGCCGCCGGTCTGTACCATGAAGTTCGGGATAACACGGTGAAAAATTACGCCGTCGTAAAAGCCGGACTTTACATAGCCAAGGAAGTTCTTGGTAGAGATCGGTGCTTCTTTCAGGTTTAGCTCAACAATGATCTCGCCAAAATTGGTCGTGAGTTTGACGCGGGGTGTCTGGGATTCTGTTTTCTTTGTAGTCTTTTTAGTGGTTTTTTTAGCAGCCTTCTTTGTCGTTTTCTTTGCCATGGTTTCTCCTTTGTCTGTATTGGAATTATTTTTCTGGTTATTATCATTTACAAGCCCTGAGCAACCTACAGTCACCAGCCCCAGAGCAAAAACAAACATTAATATATAGCGCATTATTATGTATCCGTAATTAAAAACCATTCACTTGGCAGTAACCGCGGCATAAAGCAGAAGGAAGCGGTACTTTCTGGCCCACTCTCCGACCACCCCCGGAGCAGTCTCAAGTATTTTACATAATTCGCCGCATAAATCGAGAAATTCTTCATAAGGAAGTTCATCCAGCGCTTTTTTTGTGTAAAGCGGGATTATTTTGGCGAATTCCCGCGTAAAAGCGGTATTCCTGCAGATAAAACGTAGTGGCCGCGCAATACATAATAATTCGGTAATTGTAACAACCCCGGCCTGTGGAAATTTTGCTGCACGGTATTTCTCGGCAAATCCACCCGGTGTTTCAAGAAGTTTGATGAGAGACTCAACAATTTTCTCAGCATTATTCATGCGTCCAAGGTTGGTGGCCTTGATCGGACACTCGGAAATGCCGAGTTCTGCAATTTTTTCGTATACTTCCTGCGGCTGAATGGAACGAAGGTAGTCAGGATTAAGTATTTCGCCCGCTTTTGCGGAAATCGGAACGATCCAGGCACACTTTTGCTCAATTTCAGCGAAATTATCACCAAATTTATTTACAAGTTCCTTTATCATCAACTCAGTCCACTTGCTCATAAAATCCTGCTCCTGCTGTTTATAGTAATGATTTTATACCAGATTTGCTCTTAACTTTAGTAAAATAAGCCCATAAAACAAGTATAATGTAATAATTGTTATCGTTTATTATCGGTCTTTAGAAAATATTGCAACTTGCCCCGAAAAATATACG
>QKCJ01000053.1 GCA_003245715.1 bacterium | reverse complement strand
AAACAATATCCATTATACTCGACAATACCTTATTTTTCAACATCAATCCCATATTATATTTGCATATAGCATATAATTATTGCCTATTGTTTATGCGAATAACTATTGTACAGTGTAAACATAACGACAAATTAATTTGTCCGTGACTCAGTTTAATGAAAAACATGATAATTATACCAGGCAGTTTATGGGCATTGAATTGCAAAAAAGCTTATCCCGATATTAATTTGCGGCAGAATAATGATAACGCGTTTATTTAGGTCGACACCGATACAAAAAGCATTTATGATATTTTCCTTTCAGCAAAAGGAGGAAAAAATGACGATATACAGGCATGCGCCGGCCAGTCTGGTGGAACGCCATGGCTTTACCCTGATAGAGATGCTTGTTGTCATAGCAATTATCAGTATTCTGGCATCAATGCTCGCTCCATCTCTTCGCAATGCTCTTGAGAGTGCAAAGAGTATAAGCTGTGCCAACAATATCAAGCAAATCGGCACTGCGATGATGAGTTACTGCGGCGACAACAACAGCTCGTTACCAAGCGGCGCTCTTACATTCGGTACGTCTGTGATTTCATGGGACGATCAGTTTTGCATTTACGATGGAAGAGACTGGCCGCAAAGCATAAAGAATCTCAAGTATTTATCTACTGTTACTTATCAAGAATACCAAAGCCCTCTGTATTTATGTCCGGGCGGGGATATTGATAATGGTTTCGGCTCATGGGCCAGAAGCTATTCACTCAATCAATACGGAGGGACCAATGGTTATGGAATTGCCAAAACCGAGGTAGTATCGGTAAAGATAACTTCAGTAAAAAAGCCGTCAGACACCATTGTCCTGACAGAACGCATTATGACCAACAATTTACTGGGTTCGTCATTTTGCTGGGGTTCCTCCACAAATGAGACCCCCATCCATCCGGGGCTTACAATCAACTATCTGTTCTGCGACTCCTCTGTCCGGAATATGTTTAGCATGTGTTATTTCGATAATGGATATTATTTTAAAGTTATAAAATAAGAAGGGTCATCTGATGAACAAACCGCTGTTGGCTTTATTGATATTCAGTTCCATTTTTTCTGCATACGCCGGCAATCTGCTTGATAACAGCAGTTTTGAATTACAGGAAAAAATCCCCGGACTTACAGGTGAGACCATTTCATTTTACGGCTGGGAAGGTTACGGCTGGCAGGGAACCGGTAAACAGCAAAATGGAGGCGCCAACGGCAGGAAGTCCCTCCAAACAAAAAAAACACGCTCATACGCCAAATGGTTAACGCCGGGAACATATACTCTTTCTGCCTATCTCAAAAGCGACGAAAAAGCTCAAGTGGATCTTTCATTACAGACCAACAACAGACCCTCGCACACAATCGCCAGCAAAAAATTCCTGCTTGATAATCAATGGAAGCGTTATCATGTGCAAGTGAAAGTAACGGTTGCCGGGCGCTATTATCTATTACTGCAAACGCTTGATAACAAAATTTTCGATCTGGACGCAGTACAGCTTGAATCCGGCGCGTTGTCTGAATATCAGCCCAAAAACAATATCGAAGGAACCGTCCGAATTCCCGGTAACTTCAACAGAATATATCACAGCGGCCAGACATTACCCTTTTCAGTAACATTGTTTAATATGTCTGAGAAGACGGTGAAAACAAAATACAAAATCATAATTCAGGATGTGTTTTTCAATAATGTAGATGTAAAAAACTTTGAAGCTGAATTAATGCCAAACGAGATAAAGACCTTTAAAAATGACTATTCCATAAAGGAAAACGGTGTCTTCAGAATACTTTTAAATATCGACAACAATCAATACATCAGCGGGGCAACATATGCGGTGGTTCCCAAGCCAAGGAATCCGGATAGCTTTGATCAGGGAATGCCATATTTCGGTTTTGACGGCACGATCTGCGATGAAAATATTCAAATGGCAAAAATACTCGGAGCCAAGTGGTGGCGCTCCTGCGGCATGAATGACAATACCGATATTTCAGCCTGGGGAAGGGTCGAGCCTCAAAAGAACAAGTTTGTCTGGCGCGATGATCTGATTCAGAAACTTATCGACAACAAATTCAATATCCTCTCCACTTTCCTGTTTACACCAATATGGGCTGCGCAGGCTCCGGCAAGCGCAAACGACACGGAGAAATGGCGCTTCCGCCCAAAGGACTTTAATGACTGGGCTAATTTTGTTGAAAATTACACCACCCATAACAAAAACAAAATTGCCTGTTACGAAATATGGAATGAAGCTTCCGGTTCTTTCTTTAACGGCGGAACCCCTGAGGAGTTTGTTAAATTCCATAAAATTGCAGAAGGCATTATCAGAAAAAACGATCCCAACGCTAAAATCATGGGTGGCGCCAATAGCCTTTCTGCAGGCTCAAAAAGCTGGTTTGACGCCTTTGTCAATGGCGGCGGTCTTGAGAATATTGATTATTACGACAAGCATTATGCCGTCAATAATGAAGAAAAAAATATCATAGAAAAAGCTGGCGTTAAAATCTGGCAATCGGAATATAATCCAAGCAGTGTAAGTATACACCCAGCCAGCGAGTTTGGCCCACATGAAAAAGACAAAGCAATTTTAAGAATGAACCTTGCAGCGATCAGGGTTATTGACGAGTTAGGACAGGGGCGGATTGGCGTAAGTTATTATTATTTAAGCAATAATTATGTTATGGGGATGTCAAGGCAGGATTTTGATGATATTCCTATTCGCGATTTTGATGGTGGCCCAACGGCTTTTGTCGCTCCGCTTGCAGTGATTGCCAACAAATTATACCATACAGACACCTCTGGATTAATTAAAACACCTCCCGGAATTACAGGCTACCTGTTCACTAACCGGGATAATCAGGACTGCATAGTTGCGCTGTATGCTCCTTATAATGAAAGAGATATCAAGCTGGCCTTTAAGGAAAAACTGCCTGCTGCCGCAAACGTCACAAACCTGTCAGGAAATGCGGCCACTCACCAGGAAAATACCTATTCGCTTAATATCCCGTTATTTATCAGCTTCCCTGCCGGTGAGAAAGACAAAGTGATTTCAGCAATCGCTGCTTCAAAGAGTATCGGCGTCATGCCTGTCACCTTCCGTAAAAAATTCACAGCAATGAACAGAACCATCCCTGAATATCTGCGTAATGTGCCGCTGTATGCCTGCAGTATGATCTACAGCGAAATGCCGTATTTTATTTTTGAGAAGGGCGATACCGCCTACGCGATTATCTGGAATGAAAAACCGACCGAATCATTAAAAATAACTTTACCGGAAAGTGTTTCAGATAAAGTGGCGATTGCAGATATCTATGGAGAAAATTACAGCAGAAAAGACTTGAATTTCAAACTACCGATCCCACATATCATCAAGTTCACCGGGCAAGCCCAACAACTTAAAAAAGCACTCGATGATGCCAGAATTGAAGGCCTGCATAGCGTTTCAATTGGCAATCCAAGATTTTCCCGTGGTCATTTGTCGGTGGAAATAAAAAATAATACCCTGAAAAATATTTCAGGAGTACTCAAAATAAATCCGCTTACTAATAATATCAAGTTCAAACAGGAAACTGTCGCCTTTGAAGACATTGAGCCAAAGCAGATACTGTTTCAGGAAGTGACCGGAGGGACCTCAACGTATGACGAAGTTATTGATGCTGGAGGGACAAAAATCATCAATATCCCTGTTGAGGAATTTACCGGCGGAAATGTACAACTTAACATTGAAGCGCTGACCTCCGACAAAAAAACATCTGTCAGGCAAACAACCATAAAGGTCTGGTCTGCGACAAAATCGCAAAAAGAGAAACGCATTGACGGAGATTTATCCGACTGGTCATTAATAGACGGGATTGATATTGATAAACCTTATTTAGGCAAGTGGGAAGGCAAGGAAGATGTTCACGGTAAAGCTTATGCAGCATGGGATCAGCAGAACCTTTACATTGCCATAATTGTAAAAGACAATTTGGTCGGGCGCAATTACTCGGCTGCGGCCATGTGGAACGGTGACTGTGTTGAGTTATTTTTCAACCCATGCCCGGAATTGCCTTATCCATTAAGTCCGGAGATTACCGACCGCTTCTTTCAGGTGCTCCTTGGTCCTGCGACCAATAACGGTATTTCAAAACCCGAAACCTTTGTTCTCAGAACAGGGCAATTTTTCAAGGCAAACACTCTCACAATGGCAAGTTCGCTGCAGAAGGATGGCTATATTATAGAACTTAAAATCCCCTTCAGCTCTTTCCAGTTTATGGGCGGCGTAATAAAACCTTTTGATGCGTTGGGATGTGATGTAGTCATCAACGACAATGACCTTGATCGTTCATCACTTGGCAACGTCCGCGTCAAAGGCGGCAGAAAGAGTATCGTGGGTTGGTGTGGCGGTGCGGATAATTACAAAAATGTCTCCAAATATGGCTCATTAGTCTTAATTAAATGAAAGGTTTCAGATGCAAGCATATAAACTGTTAATAATTCTCGGACTCGTAATTTCAACTTCCTATTGCGAAGAAATCAGCGTTTCCATCCCGGCGAAGTATGTTGTAAAAACGGAAAAAGGAGATGGGATTGCGCTTGCCGGGCAGGTTGTCAATATCGAATTGCCGAAACCTCTTGAGGAAGGGACCGTTTCAGTTTGGGTTAAATCGTCAAAAGAAACAACACCTGAAAATACCACGAATATCCTTGCGCTTGTTGGTGATGGCGGTTATTTTGAGTTTCTTTACCACGCAGGAAAAATCCCGATGGTTTATGGCTTTTTCAAAGAGAAAGACAGCCTTTCAAATGGGCAGCAGGTGTCGCCCGCTCAGTCATATAACTGGATATTCTGCTGGAAAACAGATACAAACAAGAATGTCATTGGCAGCTTTTATTTTAACGGCAAAAAAATCGGCGAGAAAAAATTGAAAATGCCAAAGATTAATCCGATAGCTAAAATACGGCTGGGCTCAAAAAATTTTACCGGAGAATTAAGTGGCCTTAAAATCTTTGACTCCGCTATTGATATCCCCAAGTTCATAGGATCAGAGACCGGAACGGCCTATGAAAACAACCTCATCTCCAATGGCGGGTTTGAAGCAATTAACAGCAATGGAGTGCCATATGGCTGGCTACATGATATCTGGAATATGCCGGCCGACAAATCCAGAGAAGAAATCGCCATCTTCAAGATAAACAATGAAACGCCTAAAAGCGGTAACTATTGCCAGCAGATTTCCACAATTTTCAGTGGCGGCAGACAAGCTTGGCCTGTTATCTTCACCTATGTTCCGCTGAAAAAAGGCCAGAAATACCAGCTCTCATTTTCCAGCCGCCAAACAGGAATGGCTGATGGCCCGACCTTATTGTTCCGCTGCAATCAAAAAGGAACCGTACCTTACATCCACACCAAATTATCCATCGCCGATAAATGGACCAGTAATTCCTATGAATTCACATCGCCTCGTGATGATGAAAAAGCCCAGCTGATTTTCCTGAACCACGGAAACAGTGGCAACTGGTGGATTGATGATGTTGTCTTGAAAGAGATCAACAACTAACGCTTTTCAATATAAGTAGTGACTTAAATGTGATGACGAATTTCTTGAAATACAACTGATATTCTTAAAAATCAAAGCCATTGCTAATCAGGCAATGGCTTTGACATATCTGCAAAAAACTTCAGTCAACTTTCAGACAATTAATACTTAAGGAATAAAACATCATGCGCACCGATTGTTACTTCAATCATGCCGTCAGGGAATTCTAGTGTTTTATTATCCCAGATACTGTAGACTTCTTTTGGCAGGTTTGCACCAAGTTTCAGGAGTTGCGCAGTGAGGGTGATTTTCCTGTCCAGATTATGCCTGCTGAAAATTCCGATCCAGCCATGAGATGAGTCGCCTTTTTTCTCTGCCTTCCAGATTTCAAAAAATTCAGCATGATAAATATTTTTGCCAGTCATGCAGTTCTGATTACACTCAAGCATCTCTGCATTTGTTATCAGCGCAAAATCTTCAACCGGGGTCATACATAACTCTCCTCCCATCAGGAGCGGAGAAGCGGCAAGAGCTCTTTGAGTGATGAATGATCTTTTCTGCGGCAACGAATAATCCGAAAGCCGTTTTGAACCTACCCCTGAAAGCAGCTCGTCACCTGATGATTCTTTGCTGTAAACCTGCAGCGCGCCAAACGGTATCATATCAAGGTCGAGGAACAATTCAGTATCACACAAATCCTGCCATACTCTCCAACGGTCAAATGACTTGTCAATATCACTCTGCCTGTCCCAAACATCTGAAGTCACCCGAAGAGTATTTGCGTATTTTTTATATGTTTCGTAATTAAGCGGGTTGGTGTGGTTGCCGGGCGAAAGACTCAAAACCATCGGACGGCTGCATTTTCCAATCGCCTTTGATACGCCGATAATTTCCTCCGGATGCTCGATAATGTCATCTGCCTTAATGAAATCCACGCCACACTCCGCAAGGTATTCAATAACGCTGTCATAATATTCCTGTGCGCCGGGTTTGGTCATATCAACGCCGTACAGAAACGGATTCCACATACAAATATCTTCTTCGTTGACAATGTCCTGGGCAAAGTATTTAGTACCTTTGACTGGAGTATTTTGTTTGACGGCCACCCGCGGTATTCCGCGCATGATGTGAATGCCGAATTTAAAGCCTTTTTCATGGCACTTGTCCGAGATAAATTTCAGCCCGTTCGGGAACAACTTCGGCGATGCGATAAAGCGCCCGTACTCGTCAATTACGTTTACCGCTGTCCCTTTATCAATCGGCTTACTGTCATCAAACTGAAATTCGTATTCGCTGTACCAGCCGGCATCAATGCAAAAGTATTCATAGCCATAGGGCTTTAGTTTACAGTCAAAGGCTTCGAGATTCTCCAGCACCTGCTTTTCATTAATAAAAATACCGTAGCAATCAAAGCTGTTCCAGCCCAGGGGCGGTTTTTCAAGTTTTACATACGACATTGTCATTTCCCTTTCATCTGTAGGCAATAAAATTATTTAATTACTTTTTAGGCTTTATCTCCGGTGTCTTTTTTTCTGCGGTCATGATTTCCTTCAGGAGAAGTTCTTTCATCTTAGCACGCACTGCTTTATGGTCAGGACACGAAACCAGATTAAGCCGTTCATGCGGATCATTTTCAAGGTCATAGAGAAAATCCTCATAATAAACAGCGCTGTCTTTTCCGATATCATTACCCCCATCCGCGCAAACAGAATACTTCCATTTATGTGTCCTTATGCAGCGCCCGGTCTGGCTCTCACTGAGTTGCGCAAAGTGTACCTCGCGCCAAGGCTTACTCTCATCAAGAGCTTGCTGCAGCGGTGCGCCATGCCATTTCTCCGGCAGATCGCCCCCTGCTGCCGCTAGCAGAGTCTTTGGTATATCCATCAGGCTGACCAGCCGTTGTGTGGCCCTTCCTCCGGTAAATCCCGGCCCATAGGCAATCATCGGTATGCGCAGATTGCTTTCATGACAGACGCGCTTATAAACCCCTTTACGGGTGCGAAAATGGCAGCCGTGATCACTGGTATAGATTATAAGCGTGTTATCAGTCTGCCCCATCTCCTCAACCTTCCGGCGGATTCTTCCGAGATTGTAATCAAGGCTGTTACAACAACCAAGATAATCCGGATAGTTCTCCGGCCAGTCGCCCTGCCTTCCTGCAAGGTCTCCCGGAATCTGATAGTTTGCAAATTTTTCCTTCGAACCTTTTGGCCCTTCATAGCAGTTATGGTCATTCTGGTTATGCGGCTCAATGTAGGAGATAAAGAGAAAATATGGCGCCGCCTGATCCTTCTGTGTATCCAGATAATCCAGAACCCAGTCGGTATGGGCGTCGGCACGGTAACGGTCTTGGGGAAAGAAGCGTATATTGTTGTCGGTGTCAAACATATGACCATCATAACCATGGGAAGTAAACTCAAGAACATCAGAGGCCAGCCAATAATCGTAACCGCCTCGAAGTTTCTCCGGCACCGGGTAAATCCGATAGTCCGGATTATAATCAGGAACATTTTCATTAGGACCGGAAGCAAGATGCCATTTACCGATATAACTGGTGGAATAACCAGCCTTTTTCATTTCCTTTGCCAGAGTTGTCTCAAGCTCCGCCGGCATGTGCATATGGTTTTTGTTACAACCGATTTCAGTAGGCCAGAGTCCACTCTGCAGCGCAGAACGGGCAGGCCCGCAGACCGGCTGGCAGGTGAAGGCGTTTTCAAAGAGCACCCCGTCTTCAGCCATTTTATCAAGGTTGGGAGTTACGGGAAGTTGCTGTCCATAGCAGCCGCAAGTATCCCAGCGCTGCTGGTCACTGAAGACAAAAATTATATTAGGCTTCATCTTATATCCTTTCAAAATGGTCATAACTAAATTGATTCTAAATATGGGCGCACTCCTGCCGGAAATTGCAGGGCTGCTGTCATTACAGGATGAATAGCTGCGTCATGTCTGTTTGTTAATGTTGGCTAAAAATATGAACCTATATCCTGCGCCGCCTGCATGACTTGTGCGAGGTAGTTATCTTCTTCACTGGTACTTAGTTCACGGATAAGCATTGAAATACCGCACGCGCCGATAAAAGTCTTCGATTTGTCCAGCACCGCAGAAACAACGCGGATGGCTGACTGATCCTGCGCGATAATAAATCCTTTTTTGCGGCACTCCAGCAGCTTGTTGACAAAACTGTCGCGCTCTTCTATGGTGCCAGGGTAATTCGCATAGATAGTGTGCTGCGCCTGATGATTGGCAAACGCCAGCCCCAGCATCGCAAAGCCATGCACATAGACACCATTATTATTGTTGCCGATATTCATGTACCGGAAGCTTCCGCCGATTTCATGCTTGTTTCTGAAAGTGATATAGCCGATATCATTCCACTCAACAAGGGCGGCAGATTCGCGGGTGTCCTGCGCCAGTTGCGCGATACGCCGCTGTATGAATTTTTCGCGGTTACTGAGCCCACACATTTCATCCGCAGCCAGCCTGAAATTGCCCGCCGGATAATATTGTCCGTCCTCGGCTTTTTTGCACCAGCCTTCTTCCGCAAGAACCTTGAGCAGGCGCGAGAGTGTGGCGGGGGGAAGATTACCGCAACTTTTCTTAAGTTCGGTAAAGGGAACCCCATCGTTTTTATGGGCGAGTGTGAGCAGTATCTGTAGTGATTTTCTTAAGCCTGAGTTAGTGCCTACCATTACCTTATCCATGAGTACTATATATATAACCACAATAATCTTTACCCTTTTAGATTAACTTGTAATTAGTCTATAATCAAGAACAAAATATCGAATTATATACATATTAATGCTTTTTGTGCTTTTCTTGAGGTGATTTCAAATTAACGCGAAATCAAAGTAATATATATATTACTTGCCAGTCATCAATGTTGCTATGATTTGAAGGTATGTTTATTACTTTACGCAAAAAAAACCGCCTTCGGCATTTGCATGAGCGACCTGTGGCGGGTCTTGTCGTTTTTCAGTATCTTAATTGTTTGTATGAAATTGAAGAAGGCATCACAGATAACGCCATCGGACGGCAACGCTAAGTAGCCGATAATTGATTTTGATTGGAGTGATAATTCAGATCAGAAATCTCTAAGATTCAGAAGCAGAACTTACAAAGTTCATTTTATCGCATCTGATATGACCCGGCTCAATTCAGCGCTCCGGAAGGGCTTTTGGATAAATCCGGACAACCCTTGCTTAAGAAGATCGGCAAGGTCTTCATTTCTGGTAAAACCCGAGGCAAGAATAACTGGAATGTCCGCACGGATTTCCCGCAAGGCATGGAAGCAATCCCGGCCATTCATTTCAGGCATAATCATATCCAGAATAACCAGACGGATCTCTTTCATATGTTTTTTGAAGGTCTCAACCGCCAAACGGCCATTTTCAGCAAGTAAAACATTATACCCCAACTCCTCCAGTAAAGCCTTGCCTGTTTCTCGCATGACTGACTCATCATCAACCAGCAGAATAAGCCCCTCCCCCCTGATTGAAATTTCTTTATGCTTGTCAACCGGCGCGGCAGTTTTAGCCAGGGGAAAGAGTAAATGGAAGCATGTGCCTTTTCCAACTTCGCTGTATACGGTTATTGCGCCTTTATGCTGCTGCACCGTACCATAAGCAGCAGCCAACCCCAGACCGGTTCCCTTCCCCTGTTCTTTGGTCGTATAAAAAGGTTCGAAGATATGTTGAATATCCTTCGGGGAGATACCACTGCCACTATCACGAACTTCAATTTCAATGTATTCACCGGGTTGAAGATTAAATGCGCTCGCCTTGCAGTAAGCATCCGTCAGGCCGATTAATTTTGTTTTGTATGAAAGGATACCGCCATCGGGCATGGCATGCCACGAATTGATGCCAAGATTCAGAAAAACATTCTGCAACTGAGCATGGTCACCTTCGACGATGCTGGCTTTGGCAGAAAGCACAAGATTTATTTTAATGCGCTTGTCGATTGTATTTTCAAGAAGCGAAGCCGCTTCGCGAATGACATTATGAATATCAAAAGGTATTGCCTCCACCATCTGGCGTCTGGAGAAAGCCAGAAGCTTACCCGCCAGGCTGGTCGCCCTTGCGGCGGATTCCAGGATGATTGAAGTGTATTTCGCCGCACGTGAATTATCCGGCAAGTTTATCTGCAGAAGCTCACAAGCCCCCATGATGCCACCGAGCATGTTGTTAAAATCATGGGCAACACCACCGGCCAGCTGACCGATAGACTTCATTTTTTCAGCTTGCCTGATTTTTGTTTCCATAATAGTGTGTTCGGTAATATCACGGAAAACAAGAACAACACCGACAATTTTACCTTTACCGTCACAGATCGGAGCGCCACTACTGGCAACGATCCGCTCCGTTCCGTCGCGGGAAATCATCACACAACCATCAGAAAGGGCGATGACCTTATTCTCTTCTATAACTTTTGCAATAAGTCCGGTTATTTCCTGCTGGGTGCTTTGATTAACAAATTTAAATACGGTATCAAAGGTCAGGCCGGCAGCGCTCTCTGCTTTCAGGCCAGTCAGCTGCTCGGCAACCGGATTCATAATTTCAATCCGCCCCTCCACATCAGTAGAGATGACCGCCTCACCAATGGAGTTCAAAGTTATCTGAAGTTTATCCTCGCTTTCCCGCAAAGCATTCTCGCGCAACTCAAGCGTCGCCAGCATTTTCAGAAAGCTGTCCTCCAGAATAAACATTTCCGTATATGTCGGAGGCTGCAAAGTAAAGGACGAATCACCCGAAGCAATCCGTTTTGTGTCTTCTGTCAGTTTTTTAAGCGGATATAACGTTATTTTCTGACTGATTAACGACACGAGTACGGCAAAAATAACCGTAGTCAATACCGCCCACCAGAAGATAAGCTGTATGCGGTAAACCGGGGCAAAAGCTTCCTTGACCGGCTGGGTAATCATTACGAGCCAGCCCGTTTGCGGGACAATAGCCACACTTCCGATTTTTTCGATATCCTGAAAGCGGTACTGACTAGTGCCGTGTATTCCCGTCATGCCGTCCCGAATGATTCTAAGATTCTTGATATTCAAGCGTTCTTCGACAGCTTTTTGATTGATATAGGCAATAATTGTCCCGTCAGAATCGCAAATAGTAACATACCCGAAATTCCCGATGCGCACTTTTTCACTGATCGTTTTCAGGTAATTCAAATTCAACATACCGACAATCATGCCATCATCAAACGGCACAGTTAAGGTTAATGTTGTGCTGCCGCTTTTTGAGGATATAAACGTCGGAGACCACTGCGGAGAAGATGATTTTTTCTGTTTAATGTAATATTTCTGATAGGAGAAATCAACACCCATCATGTTTTCATCATAAGGAGACAGGCTCTGGGCTATTCCGTTTGAATCTAAAATTATGATGGCCTCGAAGATGTCATTGTTATGCAATATATTATTGAGAAATGCGTCCGCATACTTCTTCGGGACAGCGTTATGCTTGATATAAAGAGTCTGAACCTCCTGCAGTAATCGCAAGGGCGTGTCAAGAAATCCTTCAAGCTCACGCGAAACGGATTCCGCCAGAACCTGATTTTTATTCCTTATCTCCTCTTCCATGCTGGAACTGATGCTAAAATACACATAGATTCCCGAAACCAGCAGAGGCACCAAGGCAACAATTAAAAAATTGAAAGTAAGAATATGTTTTAGGCTGATTAATTTTCTCATGGCCTGCCCTTAACATTATTCGGTGTTACCTTGTCTATGGTGTGAATGACACCATCACGTATTTCCTGCAGATAAAAGGTACGCTGCGGATCGCCCCAACGGTCAAAAATTATCGGCTCCCCATCAATCCCGGTAAATGTTTTTTTCGCCAGGATCACAGCCTTCAGTTCTGAATGGTTGCCTGTCTCCTCAAGAGCCTTTCCCAACACATCAATACTTTCATATGCAAGTTGCATGGCAAGGCTGGGAGCGGCAGCGAAGCGCTTGTGCAATGCGTCTTTCAGGCGGATAAATTCCGGGTTTTGACATTCAGCATTAAAGGCAGTGATTGAATACACACCATTAACCGCCCGCCCGCCATTTTGAATAAACGCCGGATCGGTAAACCCCCATGCCGAGTCAATGATCTTGGCCTTCTGATTAATTGCCCGAAAATGCTGACAAATAAGCGCGGCATAAATGGCATTCGCTGCAATAAACACCCCATCAGGATCAGCACTGTTTATTTCCGCGGCTATGGATTTTGCTAAAAAATTTTTACGCGTATCAAACGGGATCGTACGGACAATTTTCCCGCCGGCCTCCTGAAAGGCAATCCGGAAATACTTTTCATATGCTTCTGATAAGTCTTTATTGGAAAGGTCATAGAGAACAACAATCCGGCGAAGCGCAAAACGGTAATACGACACTTCCGCCAATAACGAAGCTTCCTTATCCACTGGTGTCAGCAAGCGTATAAAACTATCATCCATCCCGGTTAACTCGCTGGTAGAAGAAGCACTGGCCACCATTAATGTCTTGGTCTTATTCATCAGTGGAACTGCCGCAACACTCATGGAACTAAGCAGATGTCCGGCAATTGCAACAACATTGGCATCAATCAGCTCCTGATCCACTTTCAATGCTACGTTTGGATTGGCCTTATCATCCCTGATAATAAGTTCAATGGGACGGCCATGGATTCCACCCTTTCTATTTATCTCCTCCACCGCCAGCATTGCGCCGTTTCTCGCATGAACCCCGGCCGTCGATGCCCGGCCAGTCAAAGTGGAAACAAACCCAATACGGATTGGCACAGTCTGCTGCCCGGGCAGTCTGGGATGAAGGTATATCAGTGTCACAAGAACACATAAAATAATAATAACCATCACTATGGTTTTATAGCTAAATTGCATTTATCAGCAGTCCTGCACTGAAACTAAAAAACAGGTTAGCCCCCGACGCTATTACGACAATATTAATTTTATACAGTTTCTGTAAAAAGTAAAACTTAAAAAAACTATTGTGTACCGTCAGCCTGTTTCCTCCGTACCGCTTATCTTCTAAAGGCTTACGAAAATTTGTCTCTACATCCTCAGTTTCTGACTTTAGCACCAGTTTTGAATGTTTCTTGGGAGGAGGAACTGAGAGTGTAAAGGTCTATTGTTTTTAGTTTGAAGCGTTTATAATAAAATCACAACATTCTGAAACAATCAGGCAACTAAAAAAAGAAACCGGAATCAGCATTGCCAACTCCGGTTTCAGTAAATATACAGATAATGATTTCAGGCCAGACTCAGCATACTTCAAATATTCTACAGGCATGCGGCTTTAGTGTGCAGGTTAATTTATCACTGACAATTTCCGGTGCGCTGCCGCCGGAAATATGATCTTTGAGCGCGGAAACATCGGACAAATTATTTTCACTCAGCCCAAGCGAATATGTGGTCTCATCATCATTAAAGTTAAAGAAACCGACATAACGTGAATTCTCTTTCTCGCACAACCAGATTGCCGGAATCTGCCGCTCAAACAGATCAAGAGGGCGGCTTCTGAAGATCCCGTTATTTCTGATAAGCATCTTTGACAGCTCAGCCCGCCCGGAATCCAGGGTAATGAAATTGTCAGAAAGAAGAAGCATCCCGCCGGTCATAAACAAGGCATAAGTCCAGAGCAGCACTTCATCCCCGGTAAGCTTATTATTGTCAATCCGGGCAATATGCGTATCCGGGTCAGAGATCCACAACCGGCCGTTCATATAAGCCCGGTTAATGACATTGCGGCAGACGTTATAAACCGTCGGCGCCTCATCATAAATTTTACGGTCAGGTTGCCAGTACGGGGTGATATCTGTCGAGATCCTCTCACCATTAACCAGCCCGACCACCTGGCCAAGCGGGGTTGTACAGCCAAGGATAAACTTGTCCCCCATTGCGTTACGTATCGCCTGAAGGCCGCGCCGGAAAGCCTGTCCACGCGTGGCTCGTTTATCATAATAACAACCGCCCTTGCCGGCGCAAGCCCAGACAAGAAAATCAATCTTAATATAATCTACCCCCCACTCGACCTTTTTGGAGTAGACCTCATAAAGGTACTGCAGCGCCTGCGGATGTGTACCGTCAAGCACCGCCACCGGTTCTCCCCTCCACTCGCTGACAAACATCACTTCGCCATTTTCATCCTTGACCATCCAGTCAGGATGCTCCCGGAAAAGCCGTGAACGCTTCTCCACCATAAACGGTGCAGACCACAAACCAAACTTGAAACCATGTTCATGCGATTTATCCGCGAGATATTTGATTCCATTAGGAAACTTCTCATTACACTCCAGCCAGTCGCCAAGAGCCGCCTGATAACCATCATCAAGCTGGATATATTCAAGCGGAAACTGATCCTTATTCGCGGAAATAAAATCAATATTGTCAACAATGTCCTTCTCGGTAACCTTGTCAAAATAATAATACCAGCTACACCAGCCCGTCGGAACGTGATCCCATGTCAACGCCTTCATGCGCTTCGCCCACAGCCCGGCAAACTCCTGAAGCAACGCGTACCCGTCATCACCCACAAGCAACACCAGCTCCTCAGAACTAACCGCCTCTCCCGGATAGACCAGCGCCCCATCATGCAGGCAGTTGGCAGTAAATGACGTTACGCCCGAGCTAGCCAGCTCGATCTCAAAATTGGTCAGATGCTCGGCGGAAGTGATAAAACCTGCCAGAGCAAATTTATTTGTTGCTTCGTCCTTGAGAAGGATCAGATGATGCGAGGTGAATTTATTCTCAACATCAGACTGATAACCCGCAGAATCCGCCACGCAGAATTTCTGATAATTGTTGTCCACCTTAAAATCACTCTCACCAAACCTGGCACTGCCACAGGCTGAGGCCATCGTCCAACCTTCACGATACACCCTAAGACCAGTAACCTCCGAAAAACCCTCAAGTGAAAGTGAAAAAGATAACCTTTCAAGCCTCACCGCCTCAGCACTTTTATTGCAGAACCCAAAGCTCACAGCGGAGTTTTGCGGGTCTGTCTCTAGCCTACCAACAATCAACTCCCCCGCATCCTGACCAATCTGCTGACCTGCAATCATGACTAAAGGCGCTTCAATTTTAATTTTCATTCTATTATTTCCTGCTTTTATACCCGGCAATAATCAATAATACCACATGGTAATACCTAGGGTATAATATCACCAACCCAGCAAAATGCCATTAATTTTTAGTATTTTTTCTAGAAAATGCAACAAAAGGACTAATACCATGGTATTAGTCCTTTCCAGGATGCTAAATAAATAACGCCTCCATACATCAATGTGTATGAAGGCGTTTAGTAGCCTGACTCGGGTAATCGTACTGCAAATTTGCAGTCCAGCCGGTCTGATGCGATTAAATCAACCGCTTAGGATTCGCTCATCATTTTTGCCCGTTCAATGGTCAGTGCGGATTCGGGTGTCTGGCCTGAATAGAATTTCACTATTTCATCAGCGAGGCACTGCCAGCGCTGTTCAAACTCGATCGAATTATTCGCGCGGTGCGGCGTGAGTAGAACCCGGTCACTGTTACGCAGCGGGCTGTCATCTTCAAGCGGTTCATTTTCAAAGACATCAAGCGCGAGGTAAATATTTTTACCCTCAAGAGCGCGAATCATCGCCGCCTGATCCACCATTTTTCCTCTGGCGATATTGACGAAAACAGCCTGATCTTTCATTAATGCAAACTGTTTTTCACCGATCATGTGATGCGTTGACTTATTATAACCACCGGCAAGAATAATGATATCACATGCAGAGAAAATCTCGTCAAGCTCCATCCTGGCAACACCATCATTTTCCGCCTGCTCAGGGGTCAGGTGATTTGAGCGCACATTTATGTCATCGGTAAAGAACCTGAAAATCCGGGCAATTTCCGCACCGATGCGCCCATAGCCGACAATACCGATTTTTCGCTTGTCAAGAATCCTCGTGCGGTCATACTTGAACCTTGGCCAGGGTTCGGTGGTGCGCATGTACAGGTTATAGTTATGAATCTGAAGCAGCGAACTCATGACAAGCGCGAGGGTATATTCCGCCATGGGGCGCGGGCGCGAGGCTCCGGTATGGATGACGGTCAGCCCTTTTTCAAGGCAATAGATATCCTCAATATTCTGGCGCGTCCCGCCATAGGTCGAGCCGACCAGCCGGAGGTCTTTGCCCTTATCAATCACCTCCTTAGTGACAAGCATATTACCGGTGTAAGGAACAACCACACCGTCCATTCCCTCAATATTACCGATGACATCCTTGCTATCCTGTGATTCTATTTCGACAATATCAGCATACTCCTCAATTCGCGCTCTGGCTTGCTCATCATCAATTTTACACATGAACAGTAATTTTGGTTTCATGGTTATTCCTCATTATCGGCGAAAAGTATTTCATCAAGTTCCGGGATCATTTTAATTTTACAGAGTTGCTGCGCCTGACCATAGAGAAGAATAATCGGCCCAAACGCATGGTCATCATTGAGAATCCATTCAACCGCGTTATAGTCATCAGCCGTTCCGTCATTCGGCGCAAGGCAGCCTTTGCAGCAATTATAAACAGAGCCGTCCACGGTGATATACCGGCCAAGCCCCTTCAAGCCCTGAACCAGATAAGGCAGATATTTTTCCTTGCTAAGCGAACCATTTTTCACGCCACGGGAAATGGCATAAAGCACCAGCGCCGTGCCGGAAGTTTCCGGGTATGAGTCCTCATCTTCCATTACCTGATGCAGCATGCCCTTCTCATCCATAAAGTTGCAGCAGCCTTCTATTAACTCCTGATACATGCCAAGAATCGTCTGGTAATCTTTATGCTCTTTAGGAAGGTCGAAAACCATTTCAGCCAGCGCAAACGCGCCCCAGCCACAACCGCGGCTCCAGTGTACCGGCGTCAGTTCACCGGGCTTATTATAGTTTATCGCCTGATGATATATTTTATTTTCCCGGTCAAAGAGAATTTCGTGATGCTTAATCATCTGAAAACAGGCTTCGTCAATAAAGTCATCCCTATCTGCGGCAAGGCCAGTCCAGAGCAGAAACGGACAAACCCCAAAGACCGTATCAATCCAGAGAAAACCCTCAGACTTGTCACTGCGGTTACCTGAAGGCATATGATAAATACCTCTTGAATCACGCGCCTGTTTTGTCAGCAGTTTTTCGCAGCACTCAATCACAACATCCTTCGCTTCATCAAGCATCCCGCGGTGAACCAGATAAGCCGTCGCATTACCACCCCAACGGTAAACGTTCTCACCATATACCCCGATAGCGCGCGGAACACCACCAGTCCAGAAAGGCTTTAATGCGGCCTTAAGCTCTTCAGTCAGCTCCGACGAATTCTGCATTTTTGCCAACCGCGCCAGACCGTGCATACTAAGTATGCCAGCGTAGTGTGCGATATTGGCTTCTTCGCAGAACTTATTCCAGCAATTGACCGCAATTTTTGCGTAATCACCATAGTTATTCATGTTAGTACCTTATCTTCCCATCCATCCACCATCGACAGTTAAAATAGTGCCATTGACATAGTTTGCCGCTTGTGACGCCAGAAAGACAACCGGCCCCTTGAAATCATCCGGCGTCCCCCAGCGGCCTGCGGGTATGCGCTGAAGTATCTGCTCACTACGTTCCTTATTATCACGCAGAGCCTGCGTGTTGTCGGTTGCGATATACCCCGGAGCAATCGCGTTCACATTCACACCGCTTGCGGCCCATTCATTTGACAGCGCCATGGTGAGCTGGCCGATACCACCTTTACTTGCAGCGTACCCCGGAACAGTGATACCGCCCTGAAAGGTCAGAAGCGAGGCGGTGAAAATAATCTTACCGGATTTTCTGGCGACCATTTCCCTGCCGATTTCACGGCTAAGGACAAACTGCGCGCTGAGATTAACCTCAATAACCTTGTCCCAGTACTCATCGGGATGATTAACCGCCGGTTCACGCAGAATCGTTCCGGCATTATTTACAAGAATATCAATTACCGGAAAATCCGCTTTAACTTTTTCAATAAAACTATAGAGCGACTTGCGGTCAGAAAAATCACAACTGTAGCCTTTAAAACTGCGCCCCAAAGCCGTGACCTCCTTCTCAACCGCACTGCCGTTCTCTTCAAGTGATGCGCTGACACCGATGATATCTGCGCCCGCCTCAGCCAGTGCCAGCGCCATACCCTTGCCGATACCGCGCTTGCAGCCGGTCACCAATGCCGTCTTGCCCTCAAGGCTGAAATCATTTAATACAGACATCTTCAATTATTCTCCTCCTGACAATCAATCAACACCTTCATGACCTTTCCGCCTTCCTGCAATTTCTGAATTCCATCAACGAGCTTATCAAGCGGATAGACTGCTGATATCAGCTTATCAAGCGGGAGTACTTTTTTGCAAGCAAGATCTATCGCTTCAAGATAATCTTCTTTCTCATAAACACGCGCGCCATAAAGCTCAAGCTCGCGCCAGAAAAAATCAAAGAGACTTATCTGCGGTGGCTGGCTGAAGATTCCGACAACCACAATCTTGCCCCGGTTACAGGGAAGCTTGACCGCTGTCTCAAGCCCCGCCGGATGCGCACTGACCTCAAAAACAACATCCGCACCACGCCCGCCGGTCATACTCTTTACCGCCGCAACAACATCATCTCTGGACGGATTAAGCGTCTCAATTCCAAACTCCGCAAACATCGCCAGCCGGTGTTCATTCAACTCCGAGACCACTACCCGCGCCCCACGCTCTTTGGCTGCCAGTGCAATCAGCGCGCCAATTGGCCCGCCGCCGATTACAGCAACAAAGTCACCCCTTTTAACCGCTCCACGGCGCAGGTCATGCAAAGCAACCGCAAGAGGTTCAATAAGCGCGGCTGTCTTGAGGTCCATATCATCAGGTACAGGTAATACCGCCCTCGCCGGCAGCGTCCAGTAATTCTGAAATGCCCCTTCAGTATCAATCCCGAGAAACTTCAGTTTGTGGCAGATATGAGTCAGCCCGTCCCTGCAGGAAGGGCATTCACCGCACCAGTCAAGCGGCATAACCACGACCTTCTGACCGGGCTTGAGGTGCGTGACATCAGAGCCGACAGTATCAACAACACCTGACGCTTCATGACCGATCGACTGCGGAGGAGTCAAACGCTTATCCATTGCCCCGTGATAAATGTGCATATCAGTGCCGCAGATTCCGCAATAGGAAACCTTAACGCGCACTTCATCGGCCGCGGGTGCAACCGGTTCTCTGTCCTTTATCTCAATTCTTTCTTTTTCAATGTAACATGCAGCTTTCATTGTTTTTCCCTATCTGTTAGAAATAACCGCCCTTGGCAACAACTTCAGTAGGCTTTAACCCTTCTTCAACCCAACCCTTGATCTGCACTTCCTTATCAAGAATCTTTTCCGCTTCAACAAGTACGTCATAGGCAATTTTCTGTGGCACGCAGATAACACCGTCAATGTCGCCGAAAATAAAATCACCAGGATAAACCTCAATCTCACCGATTCGAACCGGCTTCTGATAATGATACATCCGAAAACGTCCCAGCATTCCGACATTGGTGCGGTACTTATTGAAGATCGGAAAGCCCTGCTCCAGAATCGCATCAGTATCGCGGATACCGTTAATCATCGCCCCACGGCACCCGGCGCGAACTGCCGCCATTGTCATAACCTCACCCCACTGCGCAGTTACTGTATCGCCGGTACAGTCCCAGACAACAACCGAATCCTGATGCAGATCCTCAAGCATCTGCGCGCGCTGCTCAAACTCGCCATCAGTTGTAATGTCAGGTGCGCCTTTAATCGTAAAAGCAATCCCCGCCATCTTCATGTTTTCCCGTAGTGGCAGATAGTCACTCGGGAAGCAGCAATTTTTCTTATACTTGAAACGCAGGACATCATTTACCGCCGCAGTGAATAATTTCATATAACGCTCGCGCAACTCTGCCACCGGTATTTCATAAAGTTCTTCTGCCATATTAAACTCCATTCTTCTGATAAAAAATTACTCGATAACTCGATAAAATTAATGTGTAATCCCCTTGCATCAAGCGTCCAGCGCATTGATACAGTATTTATATTTTTGATTACTCTGAAAATCAGGCTGCAGTGATACTGCTGCAATTACGCCTCCCGGCGCAGCAGAAAATTTTCCCTTATTAAAATTATGCTGTATTATTTAAAAACTGGCAATCTTACTGTTTATCTTCTCTGCCGATTTTTTAAGCTCGCAGATTATTTCCAGATCCATGCCACTCTTCATTTTTGACGCAGCCAGATTTATCCCGAGCGCCCCTTTGAATTTTCCGTTCTTTCCGGTAATCGGCACCGCCACCCGGAAAGATGTCTCCCGGTCAAATGGTGAAATCGCAATTCTATCCCGGCGCACCCCGGCAAGATAATCATTCATCGCCCCGCTTGATTTCCAGAGCAGCATCCCATACTCGGAAAAGGGCTGCTTGTCCATCATCAGCTCTTTAGCGGAATCCTCAACCAGAGCCAGCGCCGCCAGCGCCACCGCGTTTACATAAATATTATGAATCTGCCCCGTCTCTTTCTGGATAACACTGGGACGCTCGTAGCTGATACGCAAAATCGTCTCAACCCTGGGAGGATTGACCCGGGCAAGGATAACCACCCCCTCCGGATAAAGATTATACAGACGGGTCAACTCCGGTGAGGCGGCATCAACAAAAATATCACTGCTGGACTTGCTGGCTAGACGGACAAGCTCCTCACCCAAAGTCAGAACATTATCCGAACTCTTCTGCAAAAAACCGCAGCTTATCAGCGTCTTGGATAAATGGTGAATTGCCGGTAACTTCTGGTCCATCGCCTTGGCAATCTCCGAAAGCTTTACCCCGTACTCCGACTCGCCGACAATCTTAAGCATCTGCGCAGCCTTCAAAACCGACTGAATGTAATTAGCTTCCGCCATAAAACCTCTACTTTATCAATCCTAAACAATTATTTAGCACAAATAAACTATATCCCGTTTTAGCCCTTAGTCAATCCTTAAAATCACCACAAATTAAAAATTACTAAAGTCAAGTTTATCAATACTAAAGCTAGTCACTGAGAGAAGTAACCAAATCTTCCGTCCAGCAATCGAGAAATGGCTAGATAAAAACATAACAGATTAGCGCTCATGATGTTACAGGCAAAAAGGATATGACTAGGCTTTATTATGCAAAAACCCGTTGCGGTATGACGTTGGGCTTATACCGATAATTTTTTTAAACCGGTTTGAGAAATAAAATGCGTTGGCAAATCCAACTTTATGGGTTATCGCAGCGATCGACAGGCCGGTAGTTTCAAGGAGGTTGCAGGAGGTTCGCAGCTGGTGGGTCTCGCGGTATTTCTGCGGCGGGATACCGACTATTCTCTTGAAGTTATCATAAAAAGACGAGCGTGACATTTCAAGCTCAAGGGGAAGGTCGTCAATTTCATGGCTGTACAAATCAGCGACCAGCAGCTCCTGCGCCCGGCTGATTTTCTGGTTTATATCAGAGGAATTATCCAGAGAGCAGCTGTTACCGCGCAGCAGGACATTCTCAATCAGGTTATATGCCAGATCATGCCAGCCTTTACTTCTTTTCATATCCAGATCATACGCTTCTTCAAGAACAGTCTGGACGCGGCTCAGAGACTGCTCATTAACCTGAAAATCATAAAAACCCTCACAGCACTTATTCCAGTGAAGCTTATTCATAATGTGTGGGCGTATAAAAAAATGAAACCAATAGAGATCCCAATTATTTTTCGTGCTGAAACTTCTGGCCTGGCCTGGAGCAATCAGGGCCAGAGAACCTTCAGAACAATGAAAGGTCTGATCGAGATAAGTGATAACCCCTTCACCGCCACAGGTAAAGATCAGGTTCCAGCTTTCTGTCCTGCGGCCATTCCAGTTTCCCTGAAACTCTTCAAAAATGGTGTGTCCCGAAAGAAAATCATATTCTTCAAACGGACTGCTTGTCACTGAATGCAATATTATATCTCCACATTTAACTTACCATGGATGAATAAAAATAATTCCGGCAAAAACTATTTTATACCAAAAACAACTTAATGCAATGAAATATCAATACAGCACACCGCTATGCAGGGGAGCAGTTGTAATCTCATGGCGCGGCTAATTTTAGTCTGATCCGGTTAGAAATGTTATTTACCCCCACCAGGACAATTTGGACAATATCATATATGATTGGAATATAAGCTATTGGTTAAATTTTCAACTCTGGGGTATCCTCTGATTGAACAAGAAAAATTCAGGAAGGAATATGATGAAGATCAAAAATATGTTTGAACCGTTTGAACTTTCAGAGACGACAATTTCAGGTAAATTCGGCGCGGATATGGATCGCTTTTTTTATCAGCGGATTTATTCTGACAATGCGAAAAATGTCATCTATAAGGAAACCGAAGACGCCTTCAGAAATAAACTTGATGACGCTTCGGGGGTTCACGGGATCTGGCAGGGCGAGTTCTGGGGGAAGTGGATAATCAGCGCGGCTGAGGTCTGCCGTTACTCTGAGAATAGCGAATTAAAGGACTTCATAAAGCAGGCTGCACGCAATCTGATAGCCCTGCAGGACGAGGACGGCTATATCGGAACCTACCGTGACCAGTTATTTCTAAAGGTGACAGACACAAAAAAAACCAAAGAGCTTCTGGGCTGGGAGTGTGACTGGAACTGGAATATCTGGTGCCGCAAATACACCTTATGGGGCCTGATTGAAAGCTACAGACTCACTGACGACAAAGAAATTTTGGCAGCGACCGTCAAGTTTGCCAATCATCTGATAAACCAGTTACATGACAGAGGCATTAACATAGCAGAAACCGGAACTTTCTCCGGGCTTCCCAGCTGCTCAATATTAAAACCGATGCTCCTGCTCCATGAAATAACCAACGACAAAACCTATCTGTACTTTGCCCTTGAGATCACAGGAAACTGGGAACGCGAGGATGGCACGTGGCCAAATCTTATCACAAACGCAAAAACGGCAAAGCCCCTGGATCAATGGTATGGTGATCCGGCGAAATGGGCAAAAGCGTACGAACTGATGTCCTGCCTTGAGGGCTTGATTGAACTCTACAAGGTTACCGGTGAAGAAAAATATTTTTCAACCGTTCTCGCAATTCATGAACTTCTGTTGAAGTATGAAATGAACACGGTTTACAGCGTAGGCTATAATGATATTTTCCACCATGCCTCAACAAAGCTTAATGCGATTACAGAACCCTGCGACGTACTCCACTGGATAAGGGTTAATTATGACCTGTACACCCTCACTGGCGATATAAAGTATATTGATATAATTGAGACGGCATTTTACAATCCGTTTCTTGCGGCGATCTGCAAAGACGGCAAGTGGGGCGCGCGCGGTGTCAGAAGTTCCGGTAATCACCTTTACAATCATCAACAGGCAAAGATGAACCATAGCCATTGCTGCGTTAATAATATGCCCCGCGGTTATATGAATGTCGCACAGACGTTTATCATGTCAAAGGACGAAGACTGTTACATAAATCTGTACGCTGATTTTTCCCTAAAAACAAAGTCGCTAGAGATTGAGATAAAATGCCATAACTTCCCGTCAGGAAATGTAAGCGTAACAGTAAACCCAAACTCCGCGAAAAATATTTACTTCAGGATTCCAAACTGGAGCAACGAAACAACGATTACCTATAATGATAAAATCATCAAAGAAAAGAACAGCGGCTATGTAAAAATAAACATTGACAAGAAAACAGCATTTGCTATCAGGTTTGATGTTTCGCCGGTTATACGCAAACTAAATCTTGAAGAAGGAGAAACTTCAGCCTGGTATGCTAAACGCTGGAGCAGCAATATGCTTCCTGAAGAATACATGATAAAGGAATCAAGATCAGTTATCACTTATGGCCCGCTACTCTTGGCGCGCACCAAAAAGCTGGGAAGTACGACAGATGAAATTTTCTCAGGTGACAAGATATGCGCTGACGAGGCAAGATGCGTGCTGACACCCTACACCGCAGAAGATATCTTCGCAGCCTATCACGCGCAATTATCCTCTGGCACCACCTCAATTAAAACCGCGGTCTGTGATTTTGCCTCAGCCGCCAATGAGGAGCTGGAAGACTGCGAATACTTCTCTATCTTCTTCTGAAACTAAAATTTTCTTTTCATTCAGAAGAATCAATCGTCATAAACCAGGCTCAAATCACAAAATAACCGGGGAGAATATTCAAACGAACACCCTCCCCGGTTACTGTTTATTCTTTACTATTGGTTTTATTTTTCAAGCATCGACAAAGCAAAGCCTGAGGTATTTTTAAAATTACTTACCGTGCCAAAGAGCAGCATCTGGGTTTTACGTTTTGCTTTCCCGGCAAATGGACCGTTGACGCCAACATCAAAAGAAATCTTTGCCGGAGGATTACCATTATTTCCCGCCATGCTCCATGGCATAAATACAGCCAGCCAATAACGGTTTTTACCCTCAGGTCCGCCAAGCGCCTTTAGCCCCTGCTGATTAATATCTGTTGACTGAGGCGACCAAGTTTTAATGCTGCCCGTTTCTTTGATGTTTGGCAGGGCAAGAATCTGATAAACGCCCCTGCCATAAAAGCTCTCGCCGAATCCTTTTTTCGCGGAACGCAGATCAAAGAAAAGTTCAATAGAGCTTCCATCAATACCCGGCCAGTTCGCTGGAACAATCCCGTGCTGGTCATTAACCCGGAGATAAAGATATAAACCTTTATTGTTATAACCCGTGAAGACCTCTGCCGAAAGCTCATCTTTACCGCCCCAGAAATAATCTTCCTGAATTGACGCAAACTTTGGCGGACGGCCTATTGTAACCCGGTCGACAGAATCAAGATTATGCTTCAGCATATTTTTGGTGTAATCCTTAAGATTCGCAAGCCCGGCGTCTTCACTGATTCGCGGCAAGGTTATAACTTTCTTCCGCTCCATATTAACCATGCAGTCAAAATCACCAGCGTTGTCCTGAGCGATCTTAAACGGCAGATTCAATTCTTTAAGCTTGCTCTTGGAATTATTAAGCACATACGCCGTTGTAAAGGTAGCATACTGCTTCGGGGCAATTGTCAGAACATTATTATCAGGACTGAAACTTATATCGCCACTGCCCGGAGCCTTGACCGTAAGCCTGATTTCCTTATCAGAATAGTTATTGAAATTAATACTGATATTACCTGAATTCACTCCGGTAGCTGTACTGAGAACACTTTCAACAGGTGACGGAATAAAACTCATGCCGGTATTTTTCGTATGCAGATACACCGGGTTTTCATCAAGCTCAATCCTGAAAATATTTTCATTACCCGCGGCTTTACCGGTAGGCTTTAAGACCGAGTGCCGTCCCCATACACTGTAAAGATCAATTTGCCCCTGCGAACTTCTGATAAGCGCGGATGATGAACCGGTGGGCGACCAGAGTACGGCCAGCTCGCCCCCTGCCTGCTTGGAGAAGATCCCGCCTCTCACGCCATATGACTTAATTTCTTTTTTTGCAGCCTTGAGATTAACCGGTTCAAACTGCGCCGTACATACCGCGATTGCCAGTGTATAAAGGTTAGGAGTTATCTCGCCTTTTCTTGTCGCAGTCAGTATCTGAAATGCCGGCGTCTTATCGGTTTTAAACCAGTCACCATTTATAACAGGCCGTGAGGGTGACCAGCCGAAGAAAACATACGCTTCAACCCCTTCAATAAAATTCAGGACAACATTTTTTACAATCCCGCGCGAGGTCTGAAATTCACTCATGATCTTGCCCGGCCACGCCCCGCTTGAAACAAAGGCCGGATGGGCATCATTAATCATCTGATCGACATATTGCTGCGAAAGCGGCTTGTCAACAACTTCACGCTTAGCCGTCACCATGCCGGTCTCACTGTTAATCAGAGGCGTTTCTGGTTTAACAAGTTTCTTCGCGTCAAGTATCAGTTCCTGCAGCCCGGATTTGTCAGGCGCTTCACGTGAATATGTATGCCAGCTGATCCCGTCGTAAAATTTCTGACCCTTGCCGGCGGCAAGCGCTTTTCCCATCCATGCCGGGAAATTACTGGTACCGCTGATGACAAAGACCCTCGCTGTTGGAGTATATTTTTTCACCTTGTCATAAACAACCTTGCAGATCTTCCAGTAGTCCTCAGGATTCTCCGGCATATAGGCGCTGTTAGGTTCATTCTCAACCTCCCACATAAACGCCTTACCCTTATAACGCTTTGCCGCCTCATCCATAAACCGTGCGAATTTATCGAGTTTGGGGAAACCGCCGGTAACACCCCAGGGACGCTTGCGCATCTTCACTTTATAAGGATAATCCCTGTGGCGCTCCAGTAGCGGATAACTCTGCATACTGATTAACGGGCGCTTGCCGCTTAGAACCATCCAGTCAAGAACATGATTCCAGTGCCAGTTCTCAGAAGAAAGCTCCGGGTCTATTCCATAATCACCGTTATAGTCCCGCACCCACGCCGGTCCCTCAACATACCCCCAGCGCAGATAGCGGTGCGCAATATCAACCGGCAAAGCATCCGGCCAGTAGCCAAAATCCTTGGCATGATAATTGTGCAACCCGAATTTACCTGCTCCCGCTTTTTCCGCAAGCCGCTCAACAAAGACAAAGTTCTTTTTCCCGGCGATATTTACTTTTCCGTAACTGATAGAAAGATTGAGATGATAGATATCGTTTTTCAGCTCGAATGGAAATTTGATATAATAATTTTCCGCAGTCTTTGCCGCAATATTAACCGTATCACTCCAGCTTTTATCAAATCCATTAATTTCACTGCTCACCTTAAAATCAAGCTTGACACTCCCGGCTTTTTCACTGCTGTTAGTTATCATGACAACAGGATAATCGCGTTTGCTTTTGTCATCTGAAATAACATAGGTATCAAACCCCGTAACCTGCACACCGATCCCCCCACGGCTATTGACAGTCAGCTTTGCCGAATAATCGTTCTCCCAGTCTATTTCCGCCGTGCCATTGGACGCGGTAATCAACAACTCATCAATATGCCAGCTCTGGCAGGTGAAACTTGCCGGGTCAAAACCAGCGGAAATTTTAAGGGTATATTTTTTGCCGCCCAATTTCAGTGTCGCATCCTGTCCCTGCCATGAAAGAATTACCTCCTGCCATTTATCGGTTATTTTCTCTGACAACCGGGTTTTAACAGTTCTACCTTTTGCGTCTTTAAATTCAAGAAATGGAACACGGCCGGTTGCGGCACTACTGACATTAAACGACAACGTGCCGCCGTCATTTCCGGTTAGTGTCAGAAGATCCTTCTCTTCCTGTCTTTTATCATCCCTGACAAAAAAGCGTACCGTCGCAGCCCCTTCAAACAAAAGATGCGGCTGGAGATTGTAAGTGAAAAACGCTTTTTCAAAATTAACCGCTTTACCTCTGGCACCGCTGTCATCAGGTTTGATAATCGGTACACGCGGGTTGAGCGCACCTTTCTCAGGGATAATTCTCAGTTCAGCACAAAATGAAATTCCAATCAGACACAACAAGGCCAGAAGCCCCCGCCTGAAAACCATATTTTCCATAACAACATCTCCGGTTATATCCACTCGGACAGACCAATCAGCAAAGAAAACTTCTTATCTGGTAACGCCTGAATCTATTTGAGTTCAATCAACAGGTAAGGACTGAAATTTGCTCCGTATTTCTGACCGAATTCACTGCTGCGAAAACGCCAGGCAATATTTTTTTCGCTTTCAGGCAACCGCTCTATCCTGAAACCAACCCCTTCAGCATTATTTTTAACCGCCTCATCAACAGCAACCAGCACATCAAGCACCACACCCTTTTTAGAGGTCAACTTCAAATCTTTTGCCAGTACCGTGCCGATCAGCATCCCCCCGTCATTATCTTCCTTGCTTACTTTTTCATCGACATTACTTCCCGTATAATAATACATCCGGCTCTCAGGTCCCGCCCCTTCAGTATCAGGAAAATGCCCAAATTTTCCATTAGGCCAAAGATGCAGAGTAGCCGATTTTATCTCCCTACCCTTGATTGATTCGGGCAGAATAAACTCAAGTATAACCTTACGGTTGTTCCCCCACACCTCACCAACCTTAAGCTCAATCGGGCTTTTGCTGTCGTTGATTGATGATGAGACCTTGTCATAAATATTGTCCTTACTCGAACCGATAAGATCCCCGTCAGCAGCCGGAACCAAATCAATCCGTACCTTTTCACCCGCACCGGCAACCGCCGAGCCAAGAACGATTACAATACAAACCCCAATAACCTTTACAAATGAAGGCATTTTTTCTCCTTTTTATGTTTATATTAAGAGCAAAACGAATGAACCCCGACTCACCATTCCCACCACGCCTTGCGATTGTCTGATGTGTAGCAGAAGTCTTCAAGTATCTTCGCCTGAACATGCCCGTCTGCCCACAGGGTATTGGCTGTATTGTTATGGCGCGCCTCAGGCAGAGCAGAAGACCAGGTATAGTTTATTATATGATCATAGGCGTTAGTGCCTTTGGTATCCGCCGCGTAAATCTTTTTGGAGGGATTTTTCAGCGCTGTCGCCGACCGCGGAGCCTTTCCCGCATCAGTCCCGAAGTATGAGTAATTCACACCATATGTCAGCCAGTAATCCCCGTGCGAGCTGAGTGAGCGATACTCCTCGACACTGTATTCCCTCTCGGGACAACGCGCGATCACGGCGCTGTCATTCTTGAAGGCAACCAAAGTTTTTACGTAATCATTCTCATACATATATATCCGCGAAATCTTGCGCAGCCAGGTATCGGCATTCTCCCATGGCGCCGGGTAATAGTTATTATAGTCCCCGAGGTAATAATTAACCGTCAGGCCAATCTGCTTCAGATTGTTTGCGCACATTGTAGCTCTGGCCATTTTCAGCGAATTCTGCAGAGAAGGCATCAGCACCGACGCCAGAATGCTGATAATCGCAATCACCACCAGCATCTCAATAAGCGTGAATTTTGTGAGTTTTCTCTGAACCATTATAAGCCTCCCAGTAAAAGTCGGCTGGCTGAAGCACCCAGATAATCAACATTCATTAACAGATTCGCATCTTTCTTTAGTATATCCCAAAAACTGCCGCACCGCACTACTAATATACTTTAGTAAATCTGCTGTGCAACTTTTTTATTAAATATTTTCAGCTCAAATAAAATTGCTCTTCGGTAACTCACGAAGAAATGTGCAAACTTTTATAACACATGGCAGCTAAAGCAGTTGATAAGCCGGAAACAACTTGAAATTGCCGTATTTATTCAAGAAAACTATTTAAGCTTGACAAAAAACAGAAGTAGTGGTTAAGTATTAACTTATGCTCAAATCACACTAGTGGGAAAGGGAAGATATGGCGGAAGAAGATAATATAAAATGGTATGCCAAGGATGCACCGGAGGTACTTGAGAAACTTGAATCCTCGGGAAATGGTCTTTCAGGCACGGATGTCGAGCAGCGCCTGAAGAAATTCGGCCTCAACAAGCTTGCCGAGGAAAAACAGGAGACTCCCTGGGACATTCTCAAGGTCCAGCTGCGAGGATTTTTCAACCTTGTTCTTTATGTAGCGGCAATTCTGGCGTTTTTCGTCAAAGACTTTACTGATGCGATCTTTATTATTGCAATCCTGATTATCAATACCAGTCTGGCGTTTTATCAGGAGTACAAGGCCAGCCGCATTATGAGCGGCCTGAAGAACCTGCTCACGGCAAAGGTAAATGTCCTGCGTGACGGTACGCCTGTTGAGATTGACAGCGAGCAGATAATCCCCGGCGACATCATCCTCCTCGAGGAAGGCATGAAAGTACCGGCGGATGCGTTGCTGCTTGAGGCGCACGCCCTTTCCTGTGACGAAGCGATGCTGACAGGCGAATCCCTGCCGGCCGAGAAGAAATACGGCAAGGTTGAGGAGAGCGCCCCGCTCGGTGACCGTTTCTGCATGGTCTACAGCGGGACTACGGTTGTACGCGGAACCGGTAAAGCCGTAGCCTGCAATACTGGAATGAAGACCGAGCTTGGTACAATTGCCAAAGCCTTGCAGGAAACCAAAACCCCAAAAACCTCATTCGAGCTTGAAGTGGATAAACTATCAAAACAGATCACCTTTGTCGTTCTCTTTCTGGTTGTCATCACCGCCCTGCTGCTCTGGCTGCACCACGACAAGAGCAATACCGAAATCGCGCTCTTCTCAATGTCACTGGGTGTTGGTGCGATTCCTGAGAGTCTGCCGGTTGTTCTCTCCTTTGCCCTGGCGATGGGGGCGCAGCAGATGGCCAGAAGAAAAGCCCTCTCAAGACGCCTGGCAATTGTCGAGTCTCTTGGCAGCGTCGATACGATCTGCTCGGACAAAACCGGTACGCTTACCAAAAACGAGATGACAGTGCAGTCGCTTTATGTTGCCGGACACGAACCTTATTATGTAACCGGTGAAGGCTATGACGCCAAAAATGGTGAGATCCAAACGCGTCATGTCGGCAGCGAAAGGCTCAGGCTGCCACTGCTTGGTATGCTCTTATGCAACGACTCAAAGAAAATCGAGAAAGACGGCGAGATCACCTATATGGGGGACCCGACCGAAATTGCCTTGCGCGTTGCTGCGGAAAAGGGCGGCTATGATTCTGCCGAGTTTGCCGAAAAGCACCCCCGCATTGACGAAGTTCCCTTCACCTCCGACCGCCAGCGCATGACTACCGTCCATAACTTTGACGGCAGAAAAATCGCCATTACCAAGGGCGCGCCTGAAGTAATCCTAGAGCGCTGCAAAAGCATTTACATCCACGGCAAATTCGTGGAGATCTCAGATGAAGACCGAAACGCCATAAAAGAGAACCTTGAACACATGCAGGCGCAGGCGCTGCGCGTTCTGGCAGTTGCCGGACGGGAAATTGCCGACAGTGAAAAAGCCGAGGATTCTGAAGAAAATCTCGCCTTTGTCGGCCTTGCCGGAATGATCGACCCGCCACGCCCTGAAGTCAAGGACGCACTCGCTGAAGCCATGGGCGCCGGCATCCGCACAGTCATGATTACCGGCGACCACGCCATTACCGCCAAAGCAATCGCCAACCGCCTCGGCATGGGCGACCGCGCGGTAAACGGCACCGACATCGAAAAGATGGATGACATCACCTTGCGCTCGCAGGTCAACGACATCGACATTGTCGCCCGGGCAACGCCGATGGTCAAGCTCCGCGTCCTCAAGGCCATTCAGGCCAACAAGCACTTTGCGGCCATGACCGGTGACGGCGTTAATGACTCCCCCGCCCTCAAGCAGGCTGATGTTGGCCTAGCCATGGGACTGCGCGGAACAGACGCGGCCAAGCAGGCAGCGGGACTTGTCCTTCTTGATGACAACTACGCGACAATTGTCGGCGCAATCGAAGAAGGTCGGCGCATCTTTGACAACATCCGCAAGTTTGTCAACTATCTGCTGACCTGTAATATCGGTGAAGTTCTTACCGTTATGCTCGGAGCGCTGATGGGGTGGCAGACCCTTACTGCGGTCATGGTCTTGTGGATTAATATCCTGACGGACGTGATGCCGGCGATTGCTCTGGGAATTGACCCGCCAAACCCGGGGCTCATGAAGCGCAAGCCGCGCCCGCATGACGAACACATACTCAATAAAGGAGTTATCTGGACGACGGTCATAATCGGTCTTAAAAAAGGTGTCGAGAACTTTATTGTCTTCTGGGTGGCGTACAAACTCCTTAACGCCAAGCATCCGCCGGAAGTCCAGCTTATGTACGCGCAGACAATGGCCTTTACCGGAATTGTGGTTTACGCCTTTGTCCGTATCTTTGTCATCCGTACTTTTGATACTCTCAGCATCTGGAGCAACCCGTGGCTCTGTTTCGGCCTTGGGCTTGCGGCAATCACCCAGCTCTTTATTATCTACTGTCCTGAAGTAAACACCTTCTTCGGACTAGCCCGTCTTGACTGGCAGGACTGGGGCGTATTACTGCTTCTGGCGGTCTGGGCATCGGTAACCGGTGTGATGGTATCCAAGTGGATCGAGAAACATATCGGCTCCGTTATTGACTGCTCCGGCGCTGAAAGCTGAAATCAGGCTTGAAGCCGTCAAGACCCGCAGCAAATCAATACACAAAAAAAAAAGTCCCCTGCCTGATTTTGCGGGGGACTTTTTTTAAAATGGCCATTTATTAATATGCTGATTACTTGACAAAATGTATTCGCGGCGTTGATAAAATACCCATCGGCGAAATCTTGTACTCATAGCACCAGTCATCGCCTTCTGTCCGCCAGGCCTGCGGGCCATACCAGGCACCCGCACCCGCCCAGTGCAGAGCAGCAAAGGAATTACCCCTCGTACCAAGCACAACAATATCATAACTGTGCTTGCCTTTCCCCGAAAGTCTGGCAGAGTAAGGCTCGAAGGCGAGTTCAGCCACACGCTTGCCGCCTTCATTGACAACAATTGCCGCGCCATTGTAATGCGGGATGTTGAGACAGAACTCATCCTCATCAACTTCGCAGTCAACATGATAAGTGACATTACCGGAATAAAAAGGCATCCCCTGCGTTGTCCAGTCAGCAAAGTAAAGCTCGGTAACGGCTTGAGTAATAACCGCTCTCGTCCCCATAAGCCTTACCCCGAAATCACCAAGAAGATAGCACCACTCAAGATTGGTTGCCGCAGAGTATGCAATTTTCAAGACCAGTTCGTGCTTGCCGGTAGACAATTTACCCAGCTCTATTTTCCTGATGGCCTCGTCCGTCCACCAGCCGCAATCGCCCATTGAGATCTGCGCGCCGTCAAGGAATATTGTCGTGTACTCAGGCTGCTCAAGAGCAATGCAGCAACTCTCAACGCCGACTTCACACTCAAGATCAAACAACAACTCAAGGTCACAGAGTTTTGTGGCGTCAGGCTTCTCCACCCAAGGCTGGGCAATCTGCCCTGTACGATTCCCCCGTCCCTGCTGTTTGCGGATCAGGTTATCAATTCGCAGAATCTCCTCACGACTATTCCATTCCCCGCCGTTTACCCGCCATCTGGCCTGGTCAAGCAGGAGGACATTAGGCTCAGACAGTGTAACCTTTGCCGATTTTGCCAGTGATTTTTCCACGCTTCCCATGCAGTTGGTCAAAGTCAAACCCGATTCCTGCCGCCCTGGCACAAGCTTCAACAGGAGATGAGACTGCGAGAAGACATCCCATGAAAATCTGGTCGAACCGTTAACATATTGCGCCGCTACCGATTTCTCAGCACCAGTAAAGGTGTCAAGCAGCTCAACCTTCCACTCGCCTGAAATCTCAACCGTAAAATCGCGCCCCTTGCAGTTTCTTTCCTTATTGGTATTACATACAAACAGATACCGGCAACCCTCTTCTTCGCGCAGCTGATAAACCAGCGTATCCGCCGGCTTGCCGCAACTGTCAATTATGTTTAATTCCCTTTCAGCGGCAACCGACGCAAGAAGAGCGTTTTTGGCAAACTCTATCACCTCGCAGCTCTCGGCAAACTTTTTGACTTCAGCAGACTCCTCAACGTCGACATACTGAGGAACTTCGCCCATGAATATAACCTTGCCACCGCAGGCCGCAAAATCTTTCAGTATCTTCAGGGTCGAGCTGCGGATTGTTTTCATCCCCGGAACAACCACCGCCTCATACTCCATCGCCCCTACTTTAAGCTTCTTCCCTGCAGCCGCTACCTCCTGCCCCGGCAGAAGTGACTCCGCCAGAAAATCAAAATCAACCAGCCCCTTGAGAAGCCACTCAATGCTGTTAGTAAAATTAGTGTCACGATCCTGTTTGACGCCCGAGGTCTGGGAAGCCGGGCCATAACAAATCCAGAAAGACTCAATCGGATGAATCATCGCCACCCGGCAAACCGGCTTTCCGCGCGACAGAACCGCATTGACCCGGGAAAAATGGTCCTCAACAATCGGGTACTCTTTCCACCACGGAGACTGATATGAAATTGATGCCGGATAATCGCGCTTGGCTTCACCAGCCATTGAAACCCAGGACAGATGCTGCACCCTGACCGTGATCCCCATAGCCGCCTGCCAGTCGCCCTGGCGCTTGTGTCCGGCAAAGTCAAAGTCCCAGCCGGTAACGCCGTAAAGCTCACTCAGCACGCCCGGGCAGCCATACTGACGCGCCGCACTCTGCGCCTGCTTGGCAGTTGAGAACTCATCATGGTCGCAGAGAATATCAATACCCGGCAACTGGAACTTGCGGTAACTGCGCATCGCATCGCCGATGGCATTGGTCTGTGACTCAAGAGTACGCTCAGACATCATATGCCCCGTCAGACAGATCTCATGGTCCTCACACCAGTCACCAAGCTGGTCGGCAAATGACCGGGCAAAGAGTTCACTGATAAAATCATGGTAACGGTAACGGTGAACTGAAGGCTTATTGTCCGCGCGCTCCCAGACAATCTCGGGGAAGGTCGCAAAAAAGTCCGCGGAATATTCTTTTGCATACTCCTGCGGGAATAAACCGGTATAAGGCAGATAAACATCATTTTTAGCGAAGGGGTCATTGAGAAGCTTTTTATGGCTGAACTGCGGCTCATCGGTAAAAATCGCCGGAACCGCCTTACCGAACTCCTCTCCAACAGCCTTGAAATACCGCTCGTGCGTTACCTCAATAAACTTCCTGACCGCCGCCGGGTTCATTGTATCAGCATACGACTGATTATTAAACCAGCTGCTGGGATCACTCACCTCACAATACAGATACCACATATCCTCGTTTTCAGCCAGAGAATCAACCGCACTCCCGGCCTCAAGCTGGCGGTAAGAACCAAGACAGCCATTAACGTCAAGCCTGATCGCATACTGGCACAAAAGCTCGCCCTTTTCATTCCGATTGCCACCAGCGCGCGAGCCGTTAAAGACCTCCATTCCCTTGCCAGAATAAGGAGTCGGCGTAAACAACAGATAACGTGAACGGTACTCCTCATTCTCGGTAACTAGCCCACCCGCAAAACCCGACGGCCAGCGGTCCTCGTCATAGAGCCATCCCAACATGCCTTCGCTCTTGAATTTCTCGACACAGCCCTTAACGATATCAAGGAACTCCTCAGACATATACTCCGTACCCATGCCTGTGCGCGCGTGCATATGCCCCCCGCCCAACCCCATCTCTTTTAGAATTTCAATCTGCCTGAAAAGCTGCTGCTTGTCAAGCTTGTTGTTCCAACTCCAGAAGGGTGTCCCACGGTACACCGCAGGCGGATTCTTAAACACCGCCATATCAAGTTGCTTCTTCATATTTTCAGGGTACAGATTATTCATGCTTTTTCCTTTATATCAGCTAAAACCAATATTATAATGCTAATATTACCATAATTTTTTCGCCTAATCCTTAATTATCGGTTATAATTATAGCATTATCGAACCAAATGCGCGAGACAAACATGGCGAAATTATACAACAACGCAAAGTATTTCAAAAACAGCTCCATCGCCGTTCTTGAGCAAAAAAGAAGATGCGGCGGTGACAATCTGCACAGCCACATTTTCCATGAACTGGTAATTGTAGCCTCGGGAACAGCCGTTCATCATATTGCCGGGCGCGAGCATAAAATCTCCGCCGGTGATGTTTTTGTGATTAATCCCACAATCGAACATGGCTATGTCGACTTTGCCGATTGCTGTTATTATGATGTTTTATACAACAATGAAAATCTCAATATCGAGAGGGACGATCTCAGGGATATCCCCGGCTATGATCTTTTTTTCGTCAAGGAGCCGCAGATAAGGATGGAGCAGGGAATCCCGCCAACGCTCAAGCTTAATCCGTATGAGCTTAAAATATCGACTGACCTTGCAAAAAAAATAGCTACCGAACTGAAAGAAGAGCGCAGTGGCTTCGCCTACAGCTCCACGGCTCTGCTGATGTCACTGATTGTCCATATTTCACGCTGCTATGAGGAGGGCGGATGTAAAAATGAAAACCTGATTCAGGCGATCAATTATATCAAGGAGAACCTCAGCAATCAGATCAGCCTCGATCATCTTGCCGCGATCTCAAATATGTCGAGGACCAACTTCATCAGGAAGTTCCGTGAGTTCATGAACTGCTCACCGATGTATTATGTTATTTTCTGCAGAATTCATCAGGCCAAACAGATGCTCACCAGTGATGCCGGCAATATCTCTGAAATCGCTCTGGCCTGCGGCTTCAACGACAGCAATTATTTTTCCCGCTGCTTCCGGCAGCATACCAATATGTCACCGCGGGAATTCGTCAAAAACAATACCGGCAGAACCTACCGGTAAAAGCCGCCATCGGCAGCAGCCGCCGCAGGGAAAGCGTCAAAGACTTCTTTAATCACCATCCAGTGGGTATGATTTGGAGCATCAATATGCGTGTCATAAAGATTTTTGGTAAAACCAAATGAGATGCCGCTATTCTTTATCGCCATCCCCTCAGAGCCGCCGGCGCCGCCATGCCCGAAGAATGCACCTGCATTTCCCGCCGGCCCCTTGAGGGCAAAGCCAAGCCCCATACCGTGGCCAAAACATCTGGGGAAAGAATTCTCCGATGCCTGCAGGGTTGTCGCCATTTCAAGTTGCTTTTCATCAATCAGGCGCACCCCGTCAACCTCACAAATGAGCGCGGCATAAAATCTGGCAATCGCTCCCGCAGTCATCATGCCATTGACCGCCGGCATACAGGCCCTGCGCACATCATCCCGGTTGACAAAAGCCATAAGGTCACCAGGCACCTGAGTGGCCTGAGCCTGGGCGGTTGTGACCTGTGCCTTGGCTTTGGGTTGCGCCTCAAAATGCACCGCCCTGCCAAACGCAGCAGCATCAAGGCCAAAGTACAGCTCATCTGAAATCCCCAGAGGCCCGGTAATCATCTCCCGCAAAAGGTCATTGAATTTGCGCCCCGTCGCCCGTTCACAAATCTCCCCGACAATCCAGCCATAATTAATGCTGTGATACTGTCCGCGTGAACCGGGAGTCCAGATCGGCTCAAGCTGCGCGATTTTGGCACAAGTTCTGTCCCAGTCGCAAATCTCCTCAAAAGATTCAAAATCAGGACGCTGGGGGATACCGGCCATATGCGCCACGGCTTCACGAACCGTAACCCCGGCTTTGCCATTAACCCCGAACTCAGGCCAGTATGAGCAGACAGTCCTCGACAGATCAACCTGCCCATTCATAGCCAACATATTTATCAGCGCCGCGGTGATGCCTTTACTCGTCGAGCAGACCGGAAAAAGAGTACGGCTGTCAATCTCGCGCCCGACAGGACTTTCAGAGCGCCCCATCGCAATATCAATAACCTTCTGCCCTTCATGGTAAAGAACAAAAGCGACCCCACGCTCAAACCCTTTATCAATCAACTCAGCAAAAAGATTGACCAGCTTCAGATTAAGACCAGAGACCTCAGACATAACAGACATGATAATTCCTTATAGACTTCAATTATTTTTTTCAGCGCGATAAAACCGCAAAATTCCCGATAAATCCATCATTAAAGTATAATACTTTCACCGCAGTCTTCAAGCTCTAGCCAGACAAATAACTGAAATTACCCATGTTTATACCCCACCCGATAACAGACAGCAGCTAACCCTGCCAGCCCCAGAGTATCATAGACAAACATACTTTACAATTGCAATGTACTTTTCATCTCCTATAATTACCCGGTCAAACGGGTTTATTATTGGGTGGGATTAAATTGTTATTCAACAGCTACACTTTTATTTTTATATTTTTACCGGTTACGTTTTTCCTCTATTTTTACCTCAACCGTATCCGGCTCACGGAAGCGTCAAAAGGCATACTCGTTGTTTCATCCCTGCTTTTTTACAGCTGGTGGAATATCGACTACCTGCCATTGATACTGCTATCAATAATCTTCAATTACGCCATCGGCTCATCACTGGCCAGACAACGCGTAAAAACCGGCATCTCACGCCGGATGCTCCTACTCGTTGGAGTAACCGGCAACCTTGGACTTCTTGGCTATTACAAGTATTTTGATTTTTTCCTTACCAACATCAACTATATACTGGGTGCCAATTTCCAGCTCTTCCACCTTATCCTCCCGCTGGCAATCTCATTCTTCACCTTTCAGCAAATTGCCTACCTCGTGGACTCATACCGGGGAGAGACCAAAGAGTATGACTTCCTGAATTACACCATTTTTGTCACCTTCTTTCCCCAACTCATCGCCGGCCCCATTGTCCACCACAAGGAGATGATGCCGCAGTTTGCCAATGCCAGAAACAAGGTAATTAATTATCAGAATATCGGCAGGGGCTTATTTATTTTTTCCTTTGGTTTATTCAAGAAAGTTGTAATCGCAGATACGTTTGCGCCCTGGGCCAATGCCGGTTTTGACCTCTCAACCTCGCTGACTTTTTTTGAAGCCTGGGCGACCTCTCTCTCTTACACCTTCCAGCTGTATTTTGATTTCAGCGGCTATACCGATATGGCAATCGGCGCCGCGCTTCTCTTCAATATAAAACTCCCGCTCAACTTCTGGTCGCCCTACAAATCCGGGAACATTCAGGATTTCTGGCGCAGATGGCATATCACCCTCAGCCGTTTTTTGCGTGATTATATCTACATCCCTCTTGGTGGAAACCGCAAAGGAGAGGCGCGCACATTTCTGAATCTGATGATTACCTTTATTCTCGGCGGTATCTGGCACGGTGCGGGGTGGACCTTTATCTTCTGGGGCTTTATGCACGGTGCCGCCCTCGTAACGCACCGCCTCTGGCAAAAAACCGGCCTCAAACTCAACGCTGTCATCGCCTGGTTTCTGACCTTTAATTTTGTCAATATCGCCTGGATTTTTTTCCGCGCCAAAGAGTGGTCTGATGCCAGCAAGGTCTTGAAGGGTATGCTTGGGTATAACGGAATTGTGATTACCGACAAGCTGCAGGGCAAGCTTGGTTTTCTCTCCGACTACGGCGTACAATTCAATTCTGCCTGGCTTTGCGGGCTTAACGGCAACAACTTCACCCCAATCTGGCTTATCGTTATTTTTATTGTCGCGGTCTTCTTCAAAAACTCCAACCAGTACCTGGAGAAATTCCGCCCGACATATATACACCTGATCTTCATAATAATATTATTCTGGTTCGCACTCACCAACATGGTCACAGTGAACACTGATTTTCTATACTTTAATTTTTAGGCATTTTCATGAAAAACAAGAGATTCGTACGCTTACTGCTCATCCTTCTTCTGCCGGTCATAATCGGCCTGAATATAATCACCTATTTTATTTACGACAGCGGCAGCGAAACCCTCTGGATCAATGAATGCTACAAGAAAAAACTCAGCTACGCCCGATCCGTCAAAGGGAAAAAGATTATCATCGCCAGCGGCAGTAATGCCCACTTTGGCATAAACACGGCACAAATCGAGAAAGCCTTTTCCACCCCGTCAGTAAACCTCGCCGTACAGGCAGGACTTGGCGTCAAGTATATCCTGCATAAAGTAAAGGAAGTAGCCAAGCCCGGAGACATTATCATACTCCCCCTTGAATACAGCGTTTACTTTCAGGAGTCTGAAGGTATCGGCATGAACACAATGTATTTTCTCTCCTACGACAAGCCATTTATCAGACAACTCAGTCTTGAAGAACAATTCTATATTTTCGTTTCACTTACCCCCTTTGATTTTGCAAGGTCACTTAAAAACCTGATCTATCCTCCCCGTGAACCTGCTCCCGGCGGAGTTTACACTTCACAAACACTAAACAAAAATGGTGACGAAACCTTCAAATCCGGACATAAGGCCGAACGCTTCCGCAATCTAGGCGACACCCAGGCACCCGCTTCATATTCATTCAACAACTACGGTTGCAACCAGATAATCGAGTTCAGCCGTTGGGGCAAAGAAAACAATGTCGCCATTATCCTGACCTTCCCAAACACAGTAACACTCCCCGGCTTTTACACCAGGGAGTACAGCCTGTTTTTCAATTCTCTCAGCAAACATTTTAAAGATAACGGACTGACCGTCCTGGGACACCCGACAGACTATCTCTTCCCTGTAGAATATTTCTATGACACCACCATGCATCTCAACACAGAAGGCGCGGCAATCAGGACCCGGCAGCTAATCAGACAACTCAAAAAACTCGATTACTTCACCAGCCATTTATCAACTGCCAAATAAGCCGTCACGCTATTTTATCAAGCCTTCTTCAATTTCAATTTTATTCATTTCCTCGTCTGTAACAGGCAGTGACTTCAACAGCTCCTGTCTTTCAAAATTTTTCGGCTCACGCCCGACAGACCAAGAAATGACATTCATCAAAAACTGCGCATTGTCCTCTTTCTCGATTCTGAAAGGCTGAAGCCACATGAAATCAGTCGCAACCAGAACACGCCCTTTCCCGACATCGCCAGCCAATACCAGAGGAGCAGACGGATAGACAAGATCATCTTTTGCGGCATAAACCACCGGCTTGAGCGGACACTCCGCCCCAGGCTTAAATGCCCTGCTGATAAACAACTGCAAGTTTGAAACGTTTTTTGTGAGACAACTCTGCGAGAAAGCCGAGACTTTAATCTGCAGCGGATCACCATAGCCGCACGCCTTTGGATTCCTGCAGTAATTTCCGGTTACCCGAAAGTCCAGTTTCTTGCCAAACCATGTAAGCAGAGTTGCGCTGGCGTTAAAATGTCCGGTAGAACCATTCACAATTATCAACGTTCCCCCTTCTTTAACATAACTTAACAGATTTGCCATGACATCAACTTTTTGGGAGCGCATGATTTTTTTATAAGGCGCGCTGTTATCTTCAGTCAGGAAAACAGCCTTATATTTTTTGAGTTTGTCTATGGTAAACTGATCCAAGTCCAGAGATTCAGTATCACAACCTTGCGCTCTCATGAATAAATCAACTACCGGAAAATACTTCTTGCCAACCGGCGTTGCCTTGATGTCATTTACAAACAGTATTTTCGGATTATCAGTTTTTGCGCTTTTTATGGGTTGGCGCAATTCCGACAACCGGTCTAGCAGTTTCTGGCGCTCAGCTGAAATTTTTAACAAAACAATTGGCGTTTGGTCAATCCGTTCAAAGAGATAAACCGACGGCTCCATTGAATTGACAGACAAATTCAAACCCTTATCCAACTCAGCAGCAGTTACTACGCGCCCCGTACCCTTGCTTTCACGCACATTCCGCATCAGGTAATTTGTTTTCCTGAATCTCTCATCATTTATTTTCACAACAAGCTTGTGCTGTAAACCGCCCCAGTTAAAGAGGTGCAACACAAAACGTTCAGCAGAGCCAGACAAGCCTGCCTCGATGTAGGGAAATTCCTCAACCTGTTGTGAGGTTACCGTCAGAGGAAGACGGAGCTGATTGTCCCCGGTTACTTTTCTCAGCAAATCAGACGCCACAGGAAGATTCAACCGCGCGGCGACAAAATATATTTTCCCTCGCCCTTGCCCGCGCACACTGATGGCACTGGCACCACTGCCATATGAAGCATAATTCTGCGCCTCTGTCAGCCTGATTGATACACCGAATTTCCCGGACTGATCCCCTTTTACCAGATCATATGCTTTACCGGCGATATTCATCGTTTGCGCCTCATTCAAGTCGCCGGTAACTTTTACACCTGCAAACTCCTCAATCGGTAATTCAGAATAACGGTTATACTCCTGCTTTAATGAATCAAAAGTCACGACCGCCGCTCCGCCTTCTTGCACATATTTTTTCAACCATGCAAATAATTCCGGAAGGACTGTGCGCGCGTAAGGGATCACAACGAGTGGATGGCTTGCCGGAGTAACGCCAAGCATTTTGCTTTCATCAAAGACGTCTGGTCTTGCCTGAAGAAAGGTAAGAGCACCGAAATAACTCAGATAATCCAGGTGGTTTTCAATATCATAAGGGATACCGAAGAAAGAAATACTCGGCAGCAGTATTGCGATATTGCTTTTATGCTTGCGGGCTTCAGGCATGACAATCCCGCTTACAGAATTAATTTCAGAAGCCAATTGCGACATAAACAATCTTTGCGGATCATCCCAGAACCACAGACTGATACCGGAATTTCCGTGCACCAGATTACTCCATAAAATAGTGGCGTATTCTTTTTTCTCCAATTCACGTGTCTTTGACATCCGGTCATTTGGCAGAATAAAAAAGTAAAAACGAAGACCATTACTGTGCTTGCTGCCATCAACCCTGAACGCAACCGTATTCTTCTGCCCGTATTTCAGGAAGGCACTGATGTCATACTGATACTCTTTATTCCAGCCAGACGGCTCTCCGACCTTCTCGCCATTGACCCAGATCGTCCCTTTCTGTGCGACACCCTTGCCAACGATAAAATATCGTCTGCTGCCATCACGATAATCTCTCTCCAGTGCCGCCGAAGCAAAAAAACTTGTACGGTACCAGCCAAAACCATTTTTGTTTTTATACTCTTCTGTCGTATCCCAACAGCCAGGCACGTCCATCTCTCCCCAGGCAGAGTCATCAAACTCCGCTTTATGCCAGCCCTTATCGACGCCCTCCTTCCCCGCGTCCAAGGTGAATTTCCACTTGCCATGAAATTTACCCAGACTGTTTTCTTCCATGCTCTGCAATTCATTTTTGGGGGCATTGACATAAGTGTGAATCGCCTCAGGATTAAATACCGGCTTATCAGTATTACAGCGGACATATTCATGTGATAAAACAGAACGCGTCAAACTGGTAAGTACGCTCGCCTCATCAGCCGGTTTCCGGTTGTACTCAAAAAATCTGAAACAGGTATGAAGAAAGAAAACATCAACCAGCTTTTCCAGTTGCTCAAGACCAACAGCAACATAACTATCCAAATCCGTTTGATGTCCACGCCAGTCAACAGCAAACGGCGCAGAAGACAATTTACGGAAGTCCTCTTTCATCTTCTCAAGCCCCGGCATCAGATCTTCCCGCAAATAAAGTATCCAGTCGAGATAGCCCGCCGTATCATGACATGATTTTATATTATTAAGTCTCTGTGAATACGTAGCCAATAAATCACTACCCTTTGCAAGATGCGGCGGAATAATTTCCTCCCACTGCCTGAAATTGCTCCCCCATGCACCGTTAAGAGTCTCAAGAGATGCGTACTTGTTTCTGACAAAAACCCTGAAGCCCTCCCGCACTCTTTGATGAGTTGGCGTATAACCTAATTCATTGAAACATTCAAAAGCGAGGACCGGCGCATTACGCAGATACCGGAAAATACTCTTCCACGCATCAAAATGTATTTCGCGTCCTGTTTGGGTATTATGATCCAACCCGTAATAATGGCTGCCATCGGTATAAAAATCTTTGAGTTGCGGAAATTCAGTTACGAAATTTTTCAGCGGGATGTATTTATAATAGGCATTGCCCAGATCTAATTGTGAAACAAGATGATAGCGCGCCAGCTCCCGCAGGACACTATAGGATGCCGCGGCGTCCTTATATTTAATCTCCAGAGTATTATCGACTTTGGCAACGTTCATCGTACTGCCCACGCCGCGGTTGATCTCGCAGAAAGAATGACACATTACCCGCGCAAGCCATGCCGAGGATATATTCGCCTGACCGCCACCGACAGTATTACTGCCAATATAAAAAAACGGCTTGCCATCACGCGTAAAATAACCGTCCTTCATGCCGATAACATAACCTAAATCGGGAAAGGCCGAGTACCCCGCACTCTCCTGTTGCGAAAGATCGCCTGGCGGCACAATCCGAAGCCAGTCGTTATTGATGCGGGCTGAATCCCTGTTTTGCTCTTCAAACAGTTTTACCTCATCAAGAAAAAATTCTTCAGAAGGCTGCGAAAGATAATAGCGCAGGCGTATTGCAATCGGCTCGCTCTGCAGACTCTCCGCAAGCGTTATCTTCTTTTCAAAACTTTTCCAGCAGTCTGATTTCTTCAGAGAAAATGTCATCTGATAATGCTTCTCATCAGGCGTGGTAACCGGAACATACCTCCCAGCATCCTGTCGATAAAAACGCAACTGCGCAACACCAGTTCCCTTATAGCGGAATGAAAATATCAAACCCTGATTATCGGCTTGACTCAGCGGATAGACAGGGGTCAGCAGATGCAACTTTCCCTTTCCCTCCTTAAGACTCAGCTTATAATAATATCCGCCACTTTTCGCGTCAGCACCGCTCTCTCGCCCCCAAGAGCCCTGCTCCCCGCCATATGATCCCGCATACCAATCCTCAGCCTGATTCTGCTTGCCCTGTTCAAAGCCGCCATTTTTGATTACATTATTTGCGGCATCCTCATTTGCCTGCAAGACTATTGAACATAAAACAAGCACCATCAGTAATAAACTTCGCAGTATCATATTTATCCCTTCAAAAAAAGCGTGCCGATATATCCGGTGATACAGGAGCCCCTAAACTAGTACCCGATCCAACTTGACGGAAGAGGTGACTGCTGCATCGTTTGCGAAACATGCCCGTCAAGCCATAAGACATTAGACAAGGTCCAGTCCGCATGACGCAGAACCCATGAATCACCATCACTGGGCGGCCGCCATGACCAGACATTAATATTGCAACTTACATCCCCCTCTCGTTCCCCCCAGAGTAGGACTCCCGACGGTTTTTTGAATTCATATATGCTTCTGTGGCCGTTCTCAACCAGCTTGACACAATAGCCATAATGCTTCCCGATCAGCGCGTTATCTGATGACGGACACCTGAAGACCCTCCCGTTATCATTTACCGTAGGCCCCGGAGAGGTTAAAAATTCACCCGTAATCCCCATTAATGGCGCCAGCTCCCTGATAAACAACAACCCCTGGTTCTTATTGCTAAGCCTTGTCTCCCAAGGATATAGCAAGCCATTGTACTGATCGAAATAGAGCCAGCAGCCGGCACTGATCTGCTTTTCATTATTCGCACACGAAATCATCCTCGCCGACTCAATTGACGATTTAAGTGCAGGCAGCATAAGAGATGCCAATATTGATATAATCGCAATCACAACCAGAATCTCAATCAGGGTAAAGGATTTTGCGAAATTTCTAATTTTAAAGGTATTTGCCATTGCCAAGTTACTCCAGATCATAAAGTCCATCTATTGTAATCATAAGTGTTGCTTCTATAATAGTTTCTAGCTTTCCCGACAGAAATCAACAACCAGAAGCACAATGTTTGCTGAATATGTTATACTGAAAATAACTCCGAAACGCATACGTTTTACCATGCCGTATATTCATCAATGTAAAATATACACCACATTTACTGTTAGTCAAATATTTATTTGACTGGTACTTCAGTAAGCCGCACCGAGGAAATTCGGCAGGATAGAATAAATATCTGAAATTTCATACCAAAAAATTTGCATAACCGGCCTTATGCGATACACTCAAAATAATCAAAAATGATTATTAAATAATCAATTTTGATTATTTGGTGTTTTAGGCGGCCGCCGGACAGGTGACCGCGTTGCAACCGAGGAGAAGGGGTTGAGTAAGGATTATTCATTCCAGATTCTGGAGATTCTGGCAGCATCACGCAGTTCGCTTTCGATGGCTGATTTATTTGAGCAGTGCGACATTCCCAAGGCGACTCTGACGCGGCTGCTGAAAAAATTATCGGAGGTCGATTACATCTCAAAGGTCGAGCATGGACGGTATGTGGCCGGACCAAAACTGTATTCACTGGCTGCGACGGCGATCAACCAGTCATTGACTGGGCGCTTCATGCCGCTGCTGCAGGAGATGGTGGCGCGCACGGGGCTTAATGCCGAGCTTTACAACCTTACCGAGCAAGGGCCGCAGCTTCTGCGCTGGGAGGGTGGGCGCAGCCACTTTCAGGTTCGCATGTCGCCGGGGCATCAGGTCGGTATGGACGCGCACCCGGCGGTTTATTTCTACTGGCTGCTATACGATATTGAGGACACGCTCTGCTGGGGCAAGGATGCACGAGGCGAGACGGTGAGTGCTGAGGAGTTTGCACAATTCAAAGAACAGGCTGGCAGCGAGAACTTTATCTTTGAACAGGGACATATGCTGCCAGAGATCAGCCGCGCCTGCGTGCGGGTCTTTGATAGTAATTACGTAATCGGTCTCTCGGGTCTAAGCAGTGAGTTCACAATGAACGTAGCGGAGCTTAAAAGAATGATGCTGATTCAGGCTGAGTTTTTTGCCGAGTTGCTGTAAGTAAAAAGATGCAAGTCGACAGGTATGTTTGAGCGCAGTGTCGCGAGTAGTGTGCATTGCTTTTTTATGAACAAATGCCGCGGATGTATGCTTGCGGTTAGATGCGTTGTGATAAAGCGAAACACGCGCCTAAATAAATTAAATAACTTTCGTCAGCGATGCACACTGGAAAAATTTCAAATTTAATAAATTAATCATAGAAGAGAAGGAAAAATCATGAGGACAATTTTTTTAGTTATGGATTCGCTCAACCGGCATTTTCTTGACTGTTATGGCGGCGGCGGAAAATCAATTACGCCTAACCTTGACCGTCTGGCCGGGCGCGGGGTGGTCTTTGAGAATCACTGGTGCGGTTCGATGCCCTGTATGCCGGCACGCCGCGAGATGATGACGGGGCGGCTGAATTTTCTTGAGACGCCGTGGAGTCCGATCATGCCATGGGACAAGTGCCTGCCGGATATTCTCCGCAAGAAAAATGTCTACTCGCATATGATAACTGACCATTACCATTACTTCCACAGTGGCGGCGAAGCTTACCATGACCTCTTTGATTCGTGGGAGTTTGAACGCGGTCAGGAAGGCGATACATGGAAACCTCTGGTTACTGACCCGCAGGTTCCCGAAGGGCGCGGGCGCGGCATGGACCGTATGCCATACTGGCGCAACAGCGTGTTTAAGGACCCGGAGGATGATCTCTCGTATCCGACGCCGCGTTGCTTTGAACGTGCGTGCGACTTTATCGACATCAATAAGGAAGCTGATAACTGGCACCTGCACCTTGAAGTTTTTGATCCGCATGAACCGTTTGACTGTCCGAAGAAATATCGTGATCTGTATGATGACAAGTGGGATAAGTATTGGTACAGTTGGCCGGAGTACAGCAAGCTCTCACCTGAGGATGACGCGGAAGCTGTCGCGCATATCAGAAAGTCTTATGCCGGCACGCTGACGATGGCTGACTATTGGCTTGGGAAGTTTCTTGACAAGATGGATGAGTGTGACATGTGGAAAGACACGCTGCTGGTCTTGACGACTGACCACGGGCATCTTCTTGGTGAGCATGGTTACTGGGCGAAGAATTATCAGCTTGATTATCGTGAGCTGGCTAATATCCCGATGATTGTCTGCGCACCGGGACAGGCCGCAGGGCGGCGCAAAGCAATGACCGCAACGATGGATCTGATGCCGACGCTGGTTGATTATCATGGTGCAGAGTTGCCGGTTAACGTGCATGGCCACTCGTTCAGAAAGACAATTGAGGACGATACGTGTCTGCGCACGGAGACGATTTTCGGCTACTTTGGCAAGGACGTGAATTATACCGACGGGCGTCATACTTATTGCCGCCAGCCCTTGAAGGGTTCGAAGATCAAGCATCATAACGGCTTTGCGCGAGGCTTTCACGGCTTTTTCAATGAAGAGGTGATGAAGGATTTTGAAGCGGGTATTTTCCTGCCGAGTCAGGGCAGGATTCCGTGCTGGCGCTTTGAGGAGGACTCGGTCTTTCATGCGGACGCGGTGGATTATAACGAGATCTTTGATCTTGAGAATGACCCGGGGCAGCTTTGCGCGGTGCTTGATGATGCACTTGAAACGAAGCTCGTCGGCCGGCTCAGGGCGCTGCTTGAAAAATATGAAGCGCCGGAGTGTCAGTACACGCGTCTTGGCCTGTAAACATATAAAAAGCAAGCGCCGCACCTGGAATAAGTTGCGGCGCTTCTCTGTTTATGTGATCGGCTTGATAAAAATTTATTTTTAGTATGTGCTAGCGATTGAGCTTGCTTTTAACTGCTTTTTGAGCTCGGTTGGGGTCATCGCTTTGGGGGTTGTGATAGTCGTGGTGTAGCTTCTGCCCGGACACATGTGAATGAAGTTGTCGCTGTAGCGCACACCAGCAAGCGGCAGCTCAAACCATGTCCATAATGACGGCTTGTTTACTTTTACTCTCACAATAAATTCATTTTTGTTGCCTGAA
>QKCJ01000051.1 GCA_003245715.1 bacterium | reverse complement strand
GGTTATGCCAGGTGACAACATCACCATGGACATCGAACTGATCGAGCCAATCGCGATGGAAGAGCAGCTTCGTTTTGCTATCCGCGAAGGTGGCCGTACAGTTGGTTCAGGTGTTGTAACAAGCATCATCGAGTAAGTTTAATTACTCATAGAAATATAACCGTAATGGTTTTTGAGGTAAGAGGTTAATACAGGGGTATGGCTCAATTGGCAGAGCTCCGGTTTCCAAAACCGGCGGTTGGGGGTTCAAGTCCCTCTGCCCCTGCCAGAATATAAAAAGCAGGAGTGGCCGCAAATGGCTGGCCGCTCCTGCCATTCATAGCCGCTTAGAATGTTTGATAAGAGAAAGTCGAGTATGGCGATATATAAAGAGGGGCAGGGCGCTCTTACCCGTATACTGACAATTTTGTTGATTGGTCTGGTTGGCGCTTATACCGGTATCAGCTGGTATCGCTGGCAGATTGATGCTGAGACTGTAAAGACCGGTTCATTTGTTTCGCTCTTTCTGAATCCGGCTTTTGTTGGTGCATTGGTGATTTTTGTCGGATTGATTCTTCTTGGCGTGTATCTTTCATACTTTAAGGCAAACAGCGCTGATTTTCTGATTGAGCTTGATGCAGAACTGCGTAAAGTTGTCTGGCCAACGGCGATGCCTCTTTTTGATCCGAAGGCGGAAGCTTGGGGTTCTACATATGTTGTTATTGTCACGACAGTTTTAAGTACTGTTTATATAGGGCTTGTTGATATGTTTTTTGAGTGGTCTCTGGCTCGTCACGTGCTGGTATGGCTGCTGGCAAATAACAATTAAACTTTATTTGAAAATAAAATTACCCTTTTGCTCGGGTAAAAATGGGAAGATAAATAATGTCAGGAACATGGTATACAGTCAAGGTTCAACCTGAGCGCGAAGAGAAAATCCGTGATCTTATGATGGAGCAGATTCGCAGCAAAGGTCTCAGTGAGCAGATCCGCGAAATTTTGATTCCAACTGAGAGTGTTCAGGAAATCCGTGGTGGTCGTAAACGGGTTGTTGAGCAGAAGACTTATCCTGGTTACCTGTTTCTGGAGATGGATCTTAGTGACGATGCTTGGTATGTAATTACTGAAACCAGTGGCGTTAGCGGTTTTGTCAGTGCTAACCCGCGTGAACCGGTACCACTTCCGGATGATGAGATTGGCCGTATCCTGCAGTCGATTGACGATCAGAAAGAAAAGCCGAAGCCGAAGATTGAGTTTGAGGCAGGGCAGGGTGTACGTATCAAAGAAGGTCCGTTTGAGAATTACGAGGGTGTGGTTGAGGAAGTTCATCCTGAGAAAGGTATCCTCAAGGTCAATGTTCATATCTTTGGCCGTTCGACACCGGTTGAGCTTGAGTTTTATCAGGTTGAGAGAACCTGAAACAAATAGGTTATTATTTTTATTATAGCGGTGTCGGTTTACGCACTTACCGATATGGTGGCCGCTATTTTGTGGAAAGGGCCGGCTTCAGGCCCGATGTTGGAGTAGGTTGAAATGGCCAAAGAAAAGGAAGTAGTGGGTCTCATCAAGCTTCAGGTTACGGGTGGCGCTGCAACACCAGCACCTCCTGTTGGTCCTGCGCTTGGTCAGCACCAGGTTCCGGTTGGCGAATTTGTACAGCGTTTTAATGCAGCAACTGCCGATCAGAAGGGCATGATTCTCCCTGTTGAGATCAGTGTTTATTCTGACCGTACATTTGACTTCATTATCAAGAGTCCGCCAGCGGCGGTTCTCCTGAAGAAAGCTGTCGGAATCGAGAGCGGTTCTGGTGAGCCTAACACCAAGAAAGTTGGTAAGGTGACCCGCAAGCAGTTGGAAGAAATAGTTGAGATTAAGAAAAACGATCTTAATGCACGCGATGTAGATCATGCAGTAAATATTATTGCTGGAACTGCACGCAGCATGGGATTGGAAGTTGAGGGCTAAAACAGCCCGGGAGCGACTTTATAATGGCTACAATTAGCAAACGTAGAAGAGAAGTCTCAGAAGGCTATAGCCGCCTGGAAGTTCATACTGCTGAAGAAGCAGTTAAACTCCTCAAGGCTGGTGCTAATGCTAAATTTGATGAGACAGTCGATCTTGCTATCAAGCTCAACATTGACACAAAGCAGGCGGATCAGCTTGTTCGCGGAAGTTTTTCTCTTCCTAACGGTACTGGTAAGTCAGTACGCGTTATCGCCTTTGCAGAAGGTGACATGGCTGAGAAGGCTAAAGCAAACGGTGCTGTAGAGGTTGGCGGTGCTGATCTTGTTGAAAAAATCATGAAGGGTTGGATGGAATTTGACATTGCTATCTGTCACCCGTCAATGATGCGCTTTGTTGGTAAACTCGGTAAAGTTCTTGGTCCTAAGGGTCTTATGCCCAGTCCTAAGAGCGGAACTGTTACTGATAAGGTTGAAACTGCTGTGTCTGAGTTTTGCGCAGGTAAGATCGAATTTCGTAACGACAAAGAGGGTAATGTTCACCTCGTCGTTGGTAAGGCCAGCTTTGAGGATTCTAAGTTGGTAGAGAATGTAAAGGCGGCAATTGCACACATCAAGTCACTGCGTCCTGCTGCGGTAAAGGGTGATTTTGTCACTGGTGTTACCGTTTCATCGACAATGGGTCTTGGTTACAGGGTTGCTGTTTAACAGAGGATATGAGAGATGCCTAACAGAGTCAATCAACTCCTCCTGAAGGAATATCTTAACAGGTTTGATGGTGTTCAGAGTGTTGTTTCAGTTGGTTATGAAGGTCTACCTGTAAGTTCACAGGGTAAACTTCGTGACGAGCTGGCCGCCAAGGACATCAGGCTGACATTTGTCAAGAACAGGCTGGTTAATATTGCTTTCAAGGAGATGGGACTTCCTGAAGTCAAGGACATCTGCAGCGGACAGACCGCCTTTGCCTATGGCGAAGATCCGGTTGCAATTGCCCGTTATCTTGTAGATTTCGCCAAGAGTAATGCTGAAACATTCAAGATTCATGGTGGAATGGTTGAGTCTACTATTCTGGATGAAGCAGGCGTCACGGAACTTTCAAAGAGTCCTACAAAGGAAGAGCTCAAGTCAATTATCGTTGGTCAGGCCCTTGGTCCTGGTTCAGCGGTTGCAGGTGCGCTTAATGGTCCGGCTTCTACTATTGCCGGTCAGATTAAGGCTCGTATTGAAGAGCTTGAAAAGGAATCTGCATAATAATTTGCAGGTGAATTTTATTGTTAAAATTTTTCAATTAACTTGGGCAAATGCCCGCATAATAAGAATTACGGAGAATTAAAAATGAGCGAAGAAGCTGTTAAAGAGTTCAGCGCTGAAATCAAGGAACTTGGCGATAAGATTGTTGGCCTTTCACTTCTGCAGGCTAAGGAACTTTCAGACTATCTCAAGGACGTTTACGGTATCGAAGCTGCTGCTGGCGGTGCTGTTGTTATGGCTGGTCCTGTTGCTGGTGGCGATGCTGCTGGTGCAGATGAAGGTCCATCAACCTACAATGTTGTTCTGACAAGCGCTGGCGCTTCAAAGATCAATGTAATCAAGGCTGTTCGTGAGATCACTGGTCTGGGCCTCAAGGAAGCTAAGGAACTTGTTGAAAGTGCTCCTGCTCCTGTTAAAGAAGGTCTCGACAAGGAAGAAGCTGAAAAGCTCAAGACACAGCTCGAAGAAGCTGGTGCAACTGTCGAACTCAAGTAGTAAACGCGCCGCTTGCCCTTTGGGGCTTCCGGGCGGCGCCGTAGTCACGGGTGGACCGTGGCCGCGGCGTCGCCCGGAATTTTGTCATTTATATTTATCTTTTTCAAGCTATTCGAGGGTAAAAGTTAATGGATAACATCCGCTACTACGGAAAAGCTTTTCAGACTCTTGAACTTCCTGACCTGATGATTATGCAGCGTAAATTTTACGCTGATTTTTTGCAGGCGGACGTTCCTCCACAAGAGAGGATTGAAGACGGTCTGGAATCTGTATTTCGCGAAGTATTCCCAATTGAGAGCTACGACGGAGCTACGAGCTTAGAGTATCTGGAATACCAGCTTACTCCTCCGCGTTATACTCCAGAAGAGTGCCGCCAGCTCAAGCAGACCTATGGCTCGCCACTGAAAATCAGGGTTCGCCTCAACCGCACTGAACCGGTTGAAGAATGGGTATACCTTGGTGAAGTACCGCTGATGATCGGTGGTGGTGAGTTCATTGTTAACGGTGCTGAGCGTGTTATTGTTACCCAGATTCAGCGCTCGCCTGGTGTAGACTTCTCAGTTGAGACACATACCTCTGGTAAGATTCTCCATTCATGCCGTATCATTCCGGAACGTGGCAGCTGGATTCAGGTTGAGGTTACCAGCAAGGATGAACTGGTTGTCAGAATCGACCGTTCAGGAAAGATTCCTGCAACAATGTTCCTGCGCGCTCTGGCTGTTGAAGAACGTGAGGATGAAAACGGCGATATTGTCAAGGATATCCTTCTTGATACCGACGCTGATATTATCCGAACTTTTTACCAGACAGAAGAAGTCGAACTTTCACCAAAGACAGCTGTTGATCTTGATGGTGCTATTCTCGTTACCCAGATTATGGATACCGAGAAGAACGAGCCGATTATCCGCACAGGTGTTCGCCTGAGCGAGGCTGTCTGTGACGAGATTATGACTCATTATGAGAATGAGCGTCAGGCACAGGAGCAGAGTACGGGTTCAAAGGTTTCAGCCAAACCGGTTGTGATCGAAATTGTCCGCAAGGAGAATGTTCACGATGAGCTTATCCTCAACACTCTTGCTGCTGATGAGAGCTTTACTCATGAACAGGCACTCTTGAAGCTTTACCAGAAGCTGCGCCCTGGAACTCCAGCTAACCAAACTAAGGCATGGGAACTCTTCCGTGAACGTTTCTTTGATGAAAAACGTTATAACTTCGGTGAGATCGGCCGCTTCCGCCTTAACCGTAAGTTTGGTCTTGATGATCAGGATATGCCGACACTTACCGCCAGCGATTTTGCTAACATCTGTTTCTATATCGTTAAGTTGCGCTGTGACGAAGGTGAGATCGACGATATCGACCATCTGGAAAACCGTCGTGTTCGTACCATTAAAGACCTGGTTATGACCGAGCTGCGCAACTCACTCATCAAGCTTCGTCGTGGTGTGCGTGAGCAGATGGTTATTAAGGAGATTGATGAAGTTCAGCCGCATCAGCTTATTAATGCTACTACTGTTTCAAGTGCGATTGAATACTTCTTTGCCCGTGGTGAACTTTCACAGGTTGTAGACCAGTCTAACCCACTATCACAGCTAGTTCATGAGCGCCGCCTTTCTGCGCTTGGTCCTGGCGGTCTTAACCGTAAACGCGCCGGTTTTGAAGTCCGAGACGTTCATACTTCGCACTATGGCCGTGTCTGTCCGGTTGAGACACCTGAAGGTACTAACATCGGTCTTATTGTTTCACTTGCCAACTATTCAAGCATCAATGACCTTGGTTATCTGGTAACGCCTTATTATGTGGTCAAGGATAAACGCATCACTAATGAGCTGGTTTATCTGCGTGCAGACCAGGAAAAGGATCACTGGATTGGTCAGGCTGATATTAATGTAGATGCCAAGGGCAATATTCTGACAGAGCGCTGTATCTGTCGTCACGCTGAAGACTTCATGATGTGTGATGCCAGCCAGCTTACCCTGCTTGACGTTGCGCCAAAGCAGCTTGTTGGCGTTTCTGCAAGTCTGATTCCATTCCTTGAGCATGACGACGCAAACCGTGCGCTGATGGGATCAAACATGCAGCGTCAGGCTGTGCCTCTGGTTATTCCGGATAAGCCGCTGGTTGCAACCGGTATGGAAGAGATGGTTGTCCGTAACTCTGGTATGGTTGCGCGAGCTGTTGAAGCCGGTACCGTTACTTATGCTGACTGTGTTGAAGTCCGTACGACTTCTGACGTTCTGCCTGAAGGAGAACGTACCTACACACTGCATAAATATAAAGGTCTTAATGACGGAACTACCCTTAACCAGCAGCCGATTGTCAAGGTTGGTGACAAGGTTGAGATTGGTGATCCGCTTACTGACGGTGCGGCGACCCGTGGTGGTACACTTGCCCTCGGTAAGAACACCCGCATCGCCTTTATCAGTTTTGAAGGTTGTAACTTTGAGGACGCGATCCTTGTCAGTGAGCCGCTGATTGCCAAAGACGCCTTTACTTCAGTTCATATTGAAGAATTCAGTGTTGAAATACGCGAGACCAAGGTTGGTAGCGAAGAAATCACCCGGGATATCCCTGGCGTTTCTGAAGCTGCACTCTCATCACTTGATGAAGATGGCCTTGTCTGCATTGGTACTAAAGTCAAGCCAGGTGATATTCTTGTTGGTAAGATTGCACCTAAGGCCAAGAGTGAATTCTCGTCTGAAGAAAAACTTCTGCGCGCGATCTTTGGCCGTGCTGGTGAAGACGTAAAGAACGATTCGCTGACTGTTCCTCCGGGAACTGACGGTTACGTTATCAAGGTCAACCGCTTTAGCCGCCGCAAACCGACAACTGATGAGCAGAAAAAGGCTCAGAAGCGCAGGATTGCCCAGATCGAAGAAGATACGCGTTCAAAGATTTCCGAGGAGATCAAGCTTAAGTTTAAGCGTCTTACTGACCTTTTAGGTGATAATCCGGTTAATAAGCGCACCGGCAAGGTTCTGCGTGTGCCACGTGTTGGCGAGTATGAACGTCTTATTGAGCTGCAGGATCAGTCACTTGTCAGTGATCTTGACTTCCCGGCAGACAAGCGCGAGCAGGCTGTTTCCATCTGTCTTGAGCATGACCGCCGTATTGATTATCAGCGCACACGCCTTGATGTGGAAATTGGCCGCCTTAAGCGTGGTGATGAGCTTAAGCCTGGTGTTCTTGAAATGGTCAAGGTTTATGTAGCTGTTAAGCGTAAGCTGTCAGTTGGTGATAAGATGGCTGGCCGTCACGGTAACAAGGGTGTTGTTGCGCGTGTTCTTCCTGAGGAAGATATGCCTTACCTTGAAGACGGCACCTCAATGGAAATGATTCTTAATCCGCTTGGTGTACCGTCCCGAATGAACGTTGGACAGATTCTTGAGATCCACCTTGGCTGGGCAGCCAACCAGCTTGGTTTCCGCGCCATTACTCCGGTTTTTGACGGTGCTTCTGAAGAAGAAGTTGTTGAAGCTCTGGTTGAGGCTGGTCTGCCGGTTGACGGTAAGGCGGTTCTTTATGATGGCCGCAGCGGTGAGCCGTTCCATGAGACGGTTACCGTTGGCTTTATGTATATGCTCAAACTGCACCACCTTGTTGCTGAAAAAATCCACGCGCGTGCGACTGGTCCTTACAGTCTTATTACCCAGCAGCCGCTTGGTGGTAAGGCACGTAATGGTGGTCAGCGCTTTGGTGAAATGGAAGTGTGGGCGATTGAGGCATATGGTGCTGCTAACATCCTTCAGGAACTTCTGACTGTTAAGTCTGACGATGTTGACGGACGTACCAAGATATATGAAGCGATGGTTAAGGGCGAGAGCAGCGTAGAACCGGGTATGCCGGTATCATTCGATGTTCTCTGTAACGAAATCCGTGGTATTGGCCTTAACTTCCGACTTGAGAAGGACACCGATCTTGCCTAGGTCTTGGCAAACGGCTGTTGTGTTGTGAAATTATAAATCTACTGTAACCCGCAGGAGAGAATACGATAATGTCTGCTGAACAGAACTACTCTCGTATCAATGATTATAACCGTATTACCGTGTCGCTTGCCAGTCCGAATGATATCCGCAGCTGGTCATACGGTGAGGTGAGAACGCCTGAAACAATTAACTACCGTACATACCGTCCTGAGAAGGATGGTCTGTTCTGTGAGCGCATCTTCGGTCCCGAACGTGACTGGGAGTGTTCCTGCGGTAAGTTCAAGGGCATCAAATATAAAGATATCATTTGTGACCGTTGTGGCGTAAAGGTGACCCACTCAAAGGTTCGCCGTAGCCGTATGGGGCACATCAACCTTGCTGTGCCGGTAATCCATATCTGGTTCTTCCGCGCCATGCCTTCACGTCTTGGCATGCTGCTTGACATCAAGTCAACTGCTCTACAGCAGGTTATCTACTTCCAGCGCTATGTGGTTACAGATCCTGGTGATACTCCGCTCAAGGAAAAGGAACTCCTTTCTGAGGATCAGTACCGGGAAGCACGTGAAAAATACGGTGACGGATTTACTGCGCTTATGGGGGCGGAATCTGTTCGTGAACTTCTCAAGAAGATTGACATTCCGGTTCTTGAAGAACAGCTGCGTCTTGAACTGGTTGACTGCAAGCAGAAACTCAAGCGTGAGAATCTGGTAAAACGCCTTCGTATTACTCAGTCACTCCTCAAGAGTGGTAATGATCCGATGTGGATGTCGATGGATGTTATTCCGGTCATTCCGCCAGATCTGCGTCCTCTTGTGCCGCTGGAATCCGGCAACTTTGCTACCAGCGACCTTAACGACCTTTACCGGCGTGTGATCTATCGTAACAACCGTCTGACCAAGCTTCTTGACCTTAACGCACCTAACGTGATTGTGCGTAATGAGAAGAGAATGCTGCAGCAGGCTGTTGATGCGCTCTTTGATAACAACCGTTGTAAGCGTCCCGTTCAGGGTGCGGGTAACCGTCCTCTGAAGAGTCTTACAGATATGATTAAAGGTAAGCAGGGACGTTTCCGTGCCAATCTTCTTGGTAAGCGTGTTGACTACTCAGCCCGTTCTGTTATTATCGTCGGTCCAGAGTTGAAGCTTGACCAGGTTGGTCTTCCCAAGAAGATCGCTCTTGAACTCTTCCAGCCGTTTATAATCCGCAAGCTTAAAGAGCGCGGTCTGGCTGATACGATCAAGAGTGCCAAGACTATGCTTGAGCGTAAGGACGAAGAAATATGGGACGTTCTTGAAGAGGTTATCGAAGGCCACCCTGTTATGCTTAACCGTGCGCCTACCCTGCACCGTATGGGTATTCAGGCGTTCTATCCTGTTCTTGTTGAAGGTGACGCGTTGCGTATTCACCCGCTGGTCTGTGCCGGCTTTAATGCTGACTTTGACGGTGACCAGATGGCTGTCCACCTGCCGCTTACTGTTGAAGCGCAGACAGAAGCTTCAATGCTGATGCTTTCAACCGCGAACATCTTCTCGCCTGCTCACGGTAACCCGATTATCACCGCTGACCTTGATATCGTTCTTGGTTGTTACTATCTGACACTGCCGCGCCCTGGCTTCAAGGGAGAGGGCAAGGTCTTCCGTGACTTCCAGGAAGCGATCACCGCCTACGATCAGGGTCATGTTCACCTTGGCGCGTGGATTAAAGTCCGTTTCCCGAAAGAGATCCCGGGGGTTGTTGCTGAATCTAAAGAAGAGACCGTTGATGAATTCGGGCTTCTCAAGACAACTGTCGGTCGTATTCTTTTCTTTGATGTTCTGCCAAAGGGCATGATGTTCTACAATAAGAACATGAACAAGAAGAGTCTTAATAACGTGGTTAGTGACTGCCACCTTTCACTTGGTCGTGAAGAAACAGTTAAGCTTCTTGACAGCATGAAAGAGACCGGTTTTCACTACGCAACTCTCAGTGGTGTTTCCTTCTCTGCGGCTGACCTGACAACACCATCAGCTAAGCCTGAGATCATTGCCAAGGCTGAAGCTGAGGTTGCTGATATTGAAGAGGCACACCAGATGGGTGATATCACCGATGGTGAACGTTATAACAAGATCGTTGATATTTGGACGCATGTTACTGAAAATATTACCCAGGAACTGCTCAAGGAACTTAAGGCTAACCAGACCCGTTTTGACAAGCCTTACCTCAATCCGGTATGGGCGATGTTTGACTCCAAAGCTCGAGGTTCACAGACTCAGATCCGTCAGCTTGCCGGCCTTCGTGGCCTGATGACCAAGCCTAATGGCCGAATTATTGAAACACCAATTAAGGCTAATTTCCGTGAAGGTCTGCGTGGTCTTGAATACTTTTCATCAACTCACGGTGCTCGTAAGGGGCTGGCTGATACCGCGCTTAAGACTGCTGACTCAGGTTACCTTACACGTAAGCTCGTTGAAGTTGCCCAGGATGTTACTGTATCTACACTTGACTGTGGAACGCATGACGGCATTGCCAAGGGTGCGGTTATCTCCGGTGAGCATGTTGAAGTTACCATGGCTGATAATATCTTCGGCCGTACGGCTGCTGAAACTATCAAGAATCCGGTTACAGGCGAGATTGTTGTCAAGCAGGGTGAACTGATTGACCGAGAAATTGCCCGGTCTATTGAAGAGCTTGATCTTGGTAAAGTCAAGGTTCGTTCACCGCATACCTGTGACTGCGACTACGGCATCTGTGCCAAGTGTTATGGTATGGACCTTTCAACGGGTAATCTGGTTGAGCAGGGTCTGGCTGTGGGTATTATCGCTGCTCAGTCAATTGGTGAGCCTGGTACTCAGCTTACCATGCGTACCTTCCACATCGGTGGTGTTGCGGCTACCAGCCGAATGGATAATGAACTGCGCGCGGATATGGCCGGTTTCATTAAGTTCCAGAATCTGCGTGTTGTTACCAAGTCTGAAGACGGCAAGGATGAAGTAATCGTTCTTAACCGTAACGGTTCGATGATCGTCGTTGATGAGACAGGCCGTGAGATTGGTGAACAACTTGATGTTCCGGGTGGTTCTATTCTTAAGGTTAAGGACGGTGATCCGGTCAAGGCACGAGATGCACTGGCTGAATGGGACGCCTTTAACTATCCGCTTCTTTCGGAATTTGGTGGATCTGTGCGCTTTGAGGATATCATCGAAGGTCAGACCATGCGAGCAGAATCTGATGCTTCAGGATTTTCACGTAAGATTATCACTGAGCACAAAGGTGACCTGCATCCGCAGATCAGTATTCAGGACAAAGAAGGCAAGGTACTTGCTTACTATTCAATTCCTGAAAAGTCCCACCTTATGGTTGAAGAAGGTCAGCAGATTGGTCCGGGTACAACCCTTGCGCGTATCCCGCGTGAAATGGGCGGTACTCAGGATATTACCGGTGGTCTGCCACGTGTTACTGAGCTCTTTGAAGCACGTAAGCCTAAGGATCCGGCTGTTCTCTGTGAAGTTGACGGATTTGTTGAGATTGGTGACCGTCGCCGTGGTAAGCGTATCGTTCTTATCAAGGACGATCAGGGTGAGACCCATGAACACCTCGTTCCTCAGGGTAAACACATCCGTGTTCATAATGGCGACCGTGTCCGTGCCGGTGAGCCACTTGTTGACGGACCGCTTGTACCGCATGATATCCTCCGTGTTAAGGGTGAGCAGGCACTTCAGGAATATATGCTCAATGAAGTTCAGAAGGTTTACCGTGCACAGAGCGTTACTATCGACGATAAGCATATTGAAATTCTTGTCAGCCAGATGTTGAACAAAGTCCAGATTATGGATCCGGGTGATACCGACTTCCTGATCTCCGACTCAATAAGCAAGGTCAAGCTCAAGCATGTTAATGAGAAGATTGTTGCCCGTGGCGGAAAGCCTGCTGAGTATGAGCCGATTCTGCAGGGTGTTGCCAGAGCTTCGCTGTCTTCTGACTCGGTTGTTGCGGCAGCTAGTTTCCAGGAAACAACCAAGGTTCTTACTGACGCTGCAATTGCCGGAAAGATTGACGTACTGCGCGGCCTCAAGGAAAACGTTTCAATTGGTCGTCTTATCCCTGCTGGTACAGGTACTCCTTCACTGCGTGAATCTGTGGTTCGTATTAATGAAAATGCACTTCCGCCGGAAGATGAAGAGTCAGTACCGGAAGACGATATCGGTTCAGAGCTTGAGTCAACAATTATTTAATAAAAATCTAATTTAGCTCTTGAAATGAACATAAGTTCCGCTAATATATTAAATCCCTTGTGGGATTGAAATAAAATGTTATAGAGAAAGGAATTACCAGTAATGCCAACTATCAATCAGCTTGTCCGTAAAGGACGCAAAAAGGCAAGGACCAAGTCAAAGGCTCCGGTTCTTGAATCCTGCCCTCAGCGTAAGGGCGTATGTCTTCAGGTGAAGACAACCACACCTAAGAAGCCTAACTCTGCGCTTCGTAAGGTTGCCCGTGTTCGCCTGACTAACAGCAAGGAAGTGACTGTTTATATCGGTGGTGAAGGTCACAACCTCCAGGAACACTCAATTGTTATGGTTCGCGGCGGCCGTGTTCGTGACCTCCCTGGTGTTCGTTACCACGTTGTCCGTGGTGTGTATGACTGTGCGGGTGTTGATGCCCGTCGCCAGGCACGTAGTAAATATGGCGCTAAGGTGCCGAAGAAATAGTAATTATCTCTGAATTACTGTTTGTTTTTTCCTAAAATTTGATTGTTGGTTATCTATATACATTAGTATTTAGTATAGCCGCGCGGTGGAGAATAACCGTGAGTATTCGCAGCAAGGTGCTGCCGGAGAAAGGAAGCTATGAGCGTTAAAGTTACATCAGTTACAGGTCCGGGTGTCAAGAAGGACCCTGTTTTTGGCGATTTACTGGTAAGTAAGTTTATAAATTGTCTTATGCGTGATGGCAAAAAGACCAAGGCCGAGAAGATTTTCTACTCTGCTCTTGATGAAATTGGCAAGCGTATTAAGGATAAAGAGCCTCTTGAAGTTTTCAAGACAGCTATTGGCAATATTAAGCCTATTGTTGAAGTTAAGAGCCGCCGTGTTGGTGGTGCTAACTATCAGGTTCCTGTCAAGGTTGAACCAAAGCGTCAGCAGTCTTTGGCATTCCGTTGGGTTCTTGATGCTGTTCGCAAGAAAAGCGGCAAGCCTACAGCCGTGCTTCTCTGCAATGAACTTTGCGATGCTTTTAACAAGGAAGGTGCAGCCATGACAACCCGTGAGAACACTCACCGTATGGCTGAAGCTAACAAGGCATTTGCTCACTTTGCCTGGTAAGCGAACCTCTGAAAATATTTATGAAAAAACCAGCCGTTTGGCTGGTTTTTTTAATGCTCTATCCATACCATATAGGTAGTTTATTTTTTTGGGTAAGGAGTCAGCTTTGCTGTTAAGGAAAATGTTCATTTCTGTCTTGCTCAGTGCAATGATAAATTTTGTATACGCGGCTGATGAGGTAAGGCCGGATATTTTAATAGTCAGGGAGCGAATAAAGCTTGCCACGGGCTATTTGCTTAATCACTGTGACCGGTACGGCAGATTCACCTATCGGAATAGTATCGATCCGGCTAAGAAATACGGCATGAAGTATAATCTTCTGCGACATTGCGGGGCGGTATATGCGCTTGGGATGGCTAGAGAGTTAAATCCGTCTGCGGAAATTGACAGCACAATCAGGACGGCGTGTAATTTTTTACGTGACAATTCTTTTTTTGCACCCGTTGAGATGCGTACAGACATGAAAGCGATTTGGACTATTCATGAGAAGCTTGATTCGAAGATGGCTTCCGGTAATCCGATAATGGCAAAGCTTGGCGGAGCAGGGCTTGGCTTGATTGCTCTGGTCGAGGATTATAAAGTTGGCGGAAAGACCAAACTTGAGGATATGGTTGCGCTTGCTAATTTTATTCTATTCATGCAGAAACCGGATGGAGATTTTTATTATAAATATTATCCCCAGCAGGGGCATGACAAATATTTTGTCTCGCAGTATTACAGTGGGGAGGCGATTTTGGGCTTACTAAAACTCTATGAGATCGACAAAAATAGCAAGTGGCTAAAGGCGGCAGATTTTGGCTTGTACTTTCTGGCTAATCACGCACTCAAGACCGGATCTTATCCGCCTGACCACTGGGTAATTCTGGCCACGAGGCAATTTTTGAAGTATTATACCGATATCGACAAACCTGCCTGCAGTAAAGATCTGCTCTTTTTTCATTCGGCGACAACGGCCAAGTTATTGATGAGTCAGCAAATACTTGATAGGTCCACAGGGATTGCCGGATCGTTTCGCGCTGGGGGGCAGACCTGTCCGACATCCACCAGAGTTGAGGGCATGATGGCGGCGTATTGCTTTTTGCCTGAAAAATTCAACAAGCTTAAAGATGATATCTATGCTTCATGCTCGGATGCAATCAAATTTCTGTTGGCTGCACAAATTACCAAAGGTGACCTTTCCGGCGGTATGCCCCGATCAACCCAGGAAATGGCCGGTAACGATGGTGAGGCTATTTCAAATAATAGTCGCAAAGATGAAATCAGAATTGATTACGTGCAGCACTCCCTGTCTGCTTTCGTTATGTATTTGTTAAATTCACAAAAGTAATTCTTGACGAAAATAGAAATGTTTTTTACTATATACGATAGATTTTTTACGGTGTAAGGAATTAGTATGGGCATAAAAAATATTCCTATTGCTGAGGCGCAATCAGGTCTGGTTGTCGCAAGCGCGGTTTGTGATAATTCCGGTAGGGTTATAATCCCTGCTGGTGGAAGACTTACCCCTATGGCAATTAAACGCTTGCCAAAATGGGGGATAACTACGGTTCCTGTCGAAATCGTGGATGAAGAAGGCGGAGCTGAAATAAGTTCTCCCTGTGAAGAGCAAGAACGGGTTTCTGCGGATGAGGAGGAGCTGGCTTTTGCTACAAGGATAACCCAGCTTGTAAGTGAGAAATTCTCAACAATCGAGCCTACTTATTTTAATGAAGAGTACAGGCGTCTTGTCATTAAGTATCTTATTGAGAAAGGTAAGAATGTTGTGCCTGGTCTATAGTCTGGCATGATACGGAGAATCTGTATATGGTGATGAATTCAGCAGAAGCAAGGCGCAAGATTGAGAATGCCAGTGATTTGCCGAGTTTGCCAAGTGTTGTGAATGAAATTATTCGCCTGGCTAATTCTCCGCGAACCAATGCTTCTGATGTAGGCTCAATTATCGAGCAGGATCAGGCCCTGACCACCAAGGTCTTGAAACTTGTCAATTCCGCTTTTTATGGCTTTCCCGGTCAGATCAAGACCGTGCAGCATGCTGTTGTTATTATTGGTTTTAACAAAGTCAAGAATGTTGTGATGTCTGCCTCCCTTTTTGATATGACCAAAGGTCGTCAGGGGCGCAGCATTGATATTCCGCAATTCTGGCTTTACTCCTTGGGCTGTGCAATTGGCGCCAGAGTTGCGATCAGGGACCTTGATAATAATATTCAACCTGATGATGCTTTTGTTGCCGGACTTATCCATTCCCTTGGCGTTATCATAATGGACCAGATTTTTCCTGCTGATTATGCCATGGTCAAGGCTGTGTGTGAAGAAGACCGTATCACGCTCAATCAGGCTGAGCGCAAGGTCCTGGGTTTTACCAGCGCCCAGGTCGGATCATGGGTAGCTGAAAAGTGGCGCCTTCCCAAGATGCTGAACAACTCAATAAAGTATTCAGCCAAGCCGGCTTTGGCCCGTGAAGACCAGTCGGTCATTGTTTCTGCTCATATCGGCGATTCTTTGTCCAGAGCCCTTAATATTGGCTCTCCCGGTGATTCTGCTATGATGGGAATAGACCAGCAGATGTGTTCAAAGTATTCAATTGATACTTCTTTACTCGACTCATGGATTAAAGAGACTCTTGAAGAACTTAAGCTAGCCAAAGAATTTATTAATCTTATTGAAGGCTGATCTATGGACATTATTTCCACAAGAGGTGATGACTATTTTGGCGGCTTTGAAAAGATCCAGCAGGATTTTTCAAAGATCAGAAAGTCGCCAAATATTGATGAAACACTCGATCAGTTTGAAGAGCTGATCGACAGTGTTATTGAGTCACAATATGCCCAGCTTTTCCTGCGGGGGACTACCGGTGAAATGCGCCTTCTTCGTGATATTACCCTTGAAGGAATGGGGGTTGAATGGGTTTATGTAAAGTGGGCGATTGATAATCAGGAAGCGACGGTTATCCCTAATGATGGTGAGGGTGACTCAACTGCGATTATGATCCTGCCGCTTGTTGGTAATGTTCATGTTGTCGGGGTTGCTGTTCTCTGGCTGGATCAGGACAGCTCCGAGTTTACCCAGGGACAGTTCGGCTGGCTTAACCTCATTGCCAATGAAACAGCTTCACGAATAGAAGCACATTTCTTCCGGGACAAGCTTGAGGAAAGCCAGGAGCGTATGGTGGATCTTGTTGAGAGCGTTCCGCATGGTATTATGGCGATTACCGCAGACAAGAAAATATGGCTGCTTAATGCGACTATGGAGGTCATGCTTGGTGTTCGGCGTGATGATCTAGTCGGACATGAATTTGGACCGGTACTGCCTACGCCTGCGGCAATGACGATAAACCACCTCCTTTCAACTGGTGGCGCGAAGGAAGAAGAGCTTTTTATTGATGTTGTGGGGCAGGAGTCCGTCTTTGGTCTGACCGTCACTCCGATGCACCTTGACAGTGACGCGCAGGCAACTGGTTATGTTGTTATCTGCCGCGACCTTGGCCTTAGCCGTGAGGTCAGCAAGCTGCGTGAAGTTGATGCACTGAAAAATGACTTTCTCTCACTCGTAAGCCATGAGCTTCGTACGCCGCTGACCTCTATCCTTGCCTATACCGAAACGCTTATGATGGAAGGAATGGTTGAGGACCCTGATGACAGAATGGAGTACCTGGGAATCATCTACAAAGAGGGTGAGCGCCTTACCAGACTGATTAATGATGTACTTGATCTGGCGAAGATGGAAGCCGGCAAGATGGATTATATTTACAGCGATAATCACATAAATGATATTATTATCAGCGCCGTCAATAACAGCACCGCGTCCGCCAATCGTAAAGGACACACCATTAATACTCAGCTTACAGAAGATATGCCTGATGTAAGGTGTGATTCGGACCGCATCATGCAGGTCATGATGAACCTGCTTTCAAATGCAATCAAGTATACACCTGAGGGTGGGATGATTACTGTCAGTTCCATGTTGGTTAATCTCCCGCATTCCGGCAGCAATACCGAGTTTCCCGCTGTCCGCATTGAGGTTGAAGATAATGGCGTCGGTATTTCTCAGGAAAATGTTAATAAAGTATTTTCGCGTTTTGAGCAGATTGAATCAATGGATCACCATTCTGATGGCACAGGTTTGGGTATGCCGATCTGTCAGATGATTGTTGAACAGGGACACTCTGGAACGATCGGTCTTGAGAGTACGCTTGGCGAAGGTTCAAAGTTTTATTTTACAATCCCTATCCTATAGTCGTAGCAATCACATTATCAGCACCGAATATTATAGCGTTGGTCGAAAAATCGTTCTGAATAAAAACGATTTGCTGATCAGGCGTTGATAAAAGAAAAAGCTGTAATCCCATATTATGAGGAATTACAGCTTTTTTTTGGCTTGGTACACCCGACGGGATTTGAACCCATGGCCTTTGGTTTAGGAAACCAACGCTCTATCCAACTGAGCTACGGGCGCAATTAATGTTTAAGTATTATACGTGCCTGCGTTGTGCTGTCAATGTTCAATTTAAAGCAGGTGCGTGCAAATTTTTCACATCGAAACATAAGTCTTAAGCTGATTCCTGTATACTTAAAGCATGCACTGTCTGCCACTTAAAGGGGCAACTTTATCGGGATGTTCGGCATTAAGCAAATTATCTATTGTTTCAAGAAGTTCATTACACGCAAATTCGGTAATACACAAATCTGCATTCAGGATGGCTTTGGGATTGTCCTTGAACGATGAGACTAAGTCAAATTTCATGAACGGATATTCACGTAAAAAATAGCTTCGGCAGTCATGGCTTTTCAGAATAAAACGATCACCGTTTTTATCTATCCAGACCGAACGCGAATTGGCGCATTCACTGGTGTTTCTGCAGCCGAATAATGCAGCCTTCGGGCAGGACTCACCGGTATACAGCGGGATGCTGGTACAAGTCGGAATAATTAATTGATGTGTAACCTTGCTCAGAATTTCGCTGATATTATCCGCATCATCTTCCGGACTCGCCGAGCAGGTCATTATACCGATACTCTCCAGAAACTTTATTGCCTGACTGTTTATGCAGTACATTTGCCATGATGCGGTAATTGATAATTCCGCGTCATTCTGGCTTTGTTTTAATATGTGCAAGCCGCCGAGATTGCTGACCTGCCAGTTCAGGAAGCCATAATCAATCAGCCTTTGCGAAATTCTTTCAAATATAGTCTGTTCCTGTCGGCGTATTACCGCTGGCAGGGAAAGTCTTATGTTTTTTTCACTGCAAAGAGCAGGTATTTTGCCCAGGATTGTTTCTTCGTCGGTAAAGGTTAGATCGAAAACAATATCTTTTTCGAGGAGCTTGTTCTGCAGCAAAATTTCAAGATTATTTATATCATCAATTTTGAAGTTCCAGCTTGAGTTATGTTTCTGAGTAGTTATTGAAGAGTCATTAGCAAGGGCTGTGATTTCTTCTTCCGTTATATTAGTGCAAATATTCTCGCGGATATTACTGATTTGCTTCATAAGTTGTGTGTAAAGATCCCGCCTTATATTATTCAGTTCTGATATCTGGATAAAGCGCAAATCGGTATTCACAAAATCAAGATTGTTTAATATGAAAATCGTATCGCCGCAGCGTGAGAATGATTTTGCTACGCCTTCTGAAATTTTGTCGGGATTATTTGCTTTGTCAAAAGAGCCTTTTTGCGTGCAGGATGTAGATGTGTTATAGCGACCGGTTTCATCAAGGACCTCTGCGGTTACTTCAAACGCATCTGCAGTTAGAGTGCATTTAATATCAATTGGAAACTTGCGGATAAAGTTCGCTGCTTTAGGGATAAAGAATTCTGTCTCACGTTTCAGTTCCTGTGAAGAGGAGCGATAGATAATGGTGTCTGGTTCAATCATGGGAGCATCTGCTGGAATCGCAATCTGAATTTCTGAGCCAGCTTCTGCCGTATAGGCATTTTTATAGGTCGCACTCTTTTTGACCATTAATTCCTTAACCGCAAACCCATAAGGCTTCGGGCTGTTTGGCAGATCGATCTGAATTCCGTCATGAAGTTCAATTGATACTTTAGTCTTGAAAAACAACCAGTTGGTATTGTTGTGCTTTTTTACCTGACTTGCCTTGCCGGCAACCGTGCCGCGGTGTCCGACAATATCGCTGTCTGCACTATTTGTCCGGCCGTCAACGCCGATGAAAAAATCAGTCCACGGCCTTGAGAATACGGTCTGAATATCCTGGGCTTCTTTTTTATAACTGCTTGACGGGTTATCAAGGAGTTTGCGGTACATCTTTACAACACTTGCAACATACAACGGGCTTTTTTTGCGGCCTTCAATTTTTAAAGAATCCACCCCGCTGGCTAGCAGTTTGTCAATGTACTGCGGCAGAGCCATATCTTTAAGTGAAAAAATATGTCCGGACTTTCCCGTTGCTTCATCTGTATAAATCTCGCGGCAACTGTAATTGCACCGTCCCCTGTTGGCGCTTCGACCACCACGGCACAGAGAAGAGAACATGCAAAGACCGCTGTAGGAATAACAGAGTGCGCCGTGCAGGAAACTTTCCGTCTCGATATCTGAATTTTTTGAAATATCAGTAATCTCATCAAGGGCCAGTTCTCTGGCAAGCGTTACCCTCTTTACTCCGAGATTGCTTAGCATCTTTGCACCGGCCAAATTATGGATGGCCATCTGGGTGCTTGCATGAACACTCAACTCCGGAAAATATTTTTGCATTATTCTCAGGATGCCGAAGTCCTGAACAATTACCGCGTCTGCCTGACAGTATGAGATTGTTTCAAGAGCTTCTAGCGCTTCTGGCAGTTCTGATTCTTTGATAAGGGTGTTGAGGGTTACATAGACTTTTTTGCCTAGGGTGTGTGCGTAGCCAACCAGATCGTTGAACTGGTCTGGTGTAAAGTTAACTGCTTCCGCACGGGCTGAGAATTTTGGCAATCCCAGATAAATAGCGTCCGCGCCATATTCAAGAGCCGCATACCCGGCATCGGGCGAGCCAGCAGGCGCAAGGAGTTCTGTCATGTTTTCCCTCTTCATTTAAAACGGGGAAAACTCATTGAGCTTCCCCCGCGATTACTTACAAAATTTAAAGCTTGTTACCGCTGGTTGGGGTTGATGGTCATAAGAAATTCCAGATTGTTCTTATGGCGTTTGAGTTTGCTGTGTATAAATTCCATCGCATCTACCGGGTTCATGTCATTGAGATATTTTCTGACCATCCAGATGCGGTTAAGCTCATCCGGGTGAACCATCAGGTCTTCCTTACGTGTTCCTGAGAGGTTGACATCAATTGCCGGATACAGGCGGCGGTTGACCAGACGACGGTCAAGGTGAACTTCCGCATTACCCGTTCCTTTAAATTCTTCAAAGATAACTTCATCCATTCGGCTGCCGGTATCAACCAGCGCAGTACCGATAATTGTCAGGCTGCCGCCCCCTTCGATATTACGGGCAGCACCGAAGAAGCGTTTAGGCTTCTGGAGTGCCTGCGCGTCAACACCACCTGAGAGAATACGGCCAGAGTGCGGCGCTTCTGTGTTATATGCGCGTCCCAGTCTGGTGATGGAGTCAAGCAGAATAACAACATCCTTGCCGTACTCGACCATTCGTTTAGCTTTTTCAATAACCATATTTGAAACCTGAACGTGCCGGCTGGCCGGTTCGTCGAAGGTTGAGCTGATAACTTCGCCCTTGACGGATCTCTGCATGTCTGTAACTTCTTCCGGACGTTCATCGATCAGTAGAACCATCAATTCAACTTCCGGGTTATTCTGGGTGATGGCGTTGGCAATTGTCTGCATCAGAACTGTCTTACCGGTACGAGGCGGCGCAACAATCAGCGCGCGTTGCCCCTTGCCGATTGGCATTACAAGATCAAGCACACGGCCTGAAAATTCGTCAGGACTGGTTTCCATAATAAGCCTGTCCTGCGGGAAGATCGGAGTAAGGTCTTCAAAAACAGTCTTGTCCTTGATTTTGTCCGGTTCTTCCATATTGAGCGCTTCAACACGCAGCAGCGCAAAATAATTCTCACCATCTTTTGGCGGGCGGATCTGTCCGGCAACAGTAAGACCGGTCCGCATACCAAAGCGACGGATCTGGCTTGGCGAAATATAAATGTCATCAGGGCAGGGCAGGTAGTTGAATTTCGGACTGCGCAGGAAACCGTAACCGTCCGGTAGAACCTCAAGCACACCCTCACCATAAAGCAGACCCTTCTGGCGGACGCGGTTCTTGATAATGGCGAAGATTAATTCCTGCTTGACCATACCGGCAATACCGTCGATGCGTTCATTTTTCGCCATCTTGCGCAGTTCGGCAACAGTCATGTCCTTGAGGGCTGTAATGTGCAACTCACTGCGTTTTACCTGTTCGTAAACTTCGTGGTTGGGTGAAAGACCATTCTCGCCCTCTGAAGCAGCATTGACATTGTTGTTATTATTATTTGAATTACGCTGGCGGTTGTCATTATTGTTATTGTTGTTGCGATGATTATTGTTACGCTCGTTGCGTTCATTATTCCGGTTGTTATAGCGGCCTTCGCGGTTTTCCTTGCGCGGTGCTGGCTTTCTGGTGCGCTCACGTGATTGGTTCTGATTCTGAGAATCCTCAGCGTTTTCAGCTGATGACTCATCTGAACTTTCTGCGCTATCTTCAGGAGCATTATCGTCAGAGCTGGCGTCTTCTTCATTGTTTTCGTCAATGTCAATTTCCATACCGGGAAGAACAGCATTTGTGAATTGAGGCTCAGTCGTAGTGGACTTATGCTCAGTATCCTCGGTTTCTTCAATCGCTTCTTCGTTTTCGCTATCGTAGGCATCAATTGCATCAATATCATGAGTTGACGTTTTTTTGCTTACTTTCTTTTTTGTCGTTTTTTTCTTGGTGGTTTTCTTTTTGGTGGTTTTCTTCTTTTTGGTTGCTGCTGTGGCGGGGGTGGTTTCGTCGTCTGACATATGCTAAGTCCTTAACTAATAATACGTTTTAATTTGTCGCGTAATTGATTTGTTGATGCGTTATTTGAAATTGAAATACAATTATCTGTTTGTATTCTGGCTCTAATGGCGTTATCCCGGTTAGTTAGCTCCTGCTGAGACCAGCCTCTGGATTCGACCCTTTTTAGGCGTATTTCCAAGTCGGCGGTTATAAGTAGTACTGAGTCACAAATCTTGTCCAGTCCAGATTCATGCAGAAGCGGTACGTCAAGAACAATTAGTGAGTTATCAGATACTTCATTAATTCTTCTGTTTATTGCTGAAATAACTTCTGGATGGATTATTTCCTCGAGTTGCTTGCGTCTTGCTGGGTCAGTGAAAACAATTTCAGCTAGCTTTGCTTTATTGATGTCCCCATTATCATAGATTTGTGTCCCGAATGCCAGAGAAATCTTATTTTTAATTTCATCTTTTTTCAGGGCTGCATGGGCGAGCTTGTCAGCGTCAATAACCACCGCACCAAGCTCGGATAATATTTTAGAGGCAGTGCTTTTACCGGCTCCCGGCATTCCGGTGATTCCCAGTATCCTGTTCTTCTTATCCATCAGAAAATATCCTGCTGCTTTTATTTAAGGTCACCATCAAGATCGTCTTCCTCATCAAGCAATTGTTTTATCAGCCACTTGACCAGATCACGGGAATAGTCAAAAATCACATATATCAGCCATAGTCCGGCCAGAAGCCTCGCCCGGTCAAGAAAATGAAACAGGGTGTTGCTGATAATATTTTCCCACCAATACCAGTCGCTATCGTCGCTCAGCAGGGCAGAGACTATAAACGCTACAGGTATGCAGAGTGTCAGTGACAGCCAGTCAAAATGATGCCGGTCAAAAAATCTGCACGTACCTTTATATGCTTCAACCAGTTTCTGGAGTAGCAGTCCCGTTGATAAAAACATTATTATGCTCTCGGCAAAAACAAGCTGCAGATCCAGTTGCCAGGATAGCGACCTCTGGTAAAAAAAGATAAACCCGAGGCTGATTAATGCGGCAATGATTCCACGCACGATATAATGAACATAACGGCTGATTATCAGCCCGGCTATCAGGCTCAGAAGTGCCAGAGCCATAATTCCAATTTCAATAAATGATATATGCGGACAAATCCCCATCTATCCCTTCCCCTTGGTTTGTCTGTGTTTCATAATTTTGCTACTTAACTTCCAGCCAGTTGTTTCCCTGCCCGATATCAACCTTGAGAGGTACTTTCAACAGGAACGCCCCTTCCATTTCCTCGCGGACAATTTCACGCAGCAGATCAATTTCATTCTGTGGAGCTTCAAAGACAAGTTCGTCATGGATCTGCAGAAGCATCCGTGATTGCGGCGTTTCTCCCTCCATTCTGTCTCTGAGTTTTATCATCGCAACCTTGACAAGATCAGCGGCCGATCCCTGAATAAGCGTATTAACCGCTTCCCGCTCACCACGTTCACGCATTACCTTTTTGCTTGAAGACAGCTCAGGGATTTCCCGCCAGCGCCCAAGCATTGTCCTGACTCCGCCGGCTTTATGTGCTTTCTCGATAGTATCTTCGATGAACCCTTTGACGTTTGGAAACTGCTCAAAGTAGCTGTCGATAAATAATTGCGCCTGTGGTCTGGTCATGTCTGTTGTCTGCGACAACCCGTGAGCGGTCTGCCCGTAAATAATGCCGAAATTAACCGCCTTGGCTGCGTAGCGCTGTTCCGGGGTTACTTCCTCTTCAAGTATTCCGTGAACGTTGGCTGCCGCGACCACATGGATATCGCGCCCTTCATTAAATGCTTTCTGCAGGACTTTGTCATCCGAGAAATGCGCAAGCATTCTCAGTTCAACCTGCGAGTAGTCCGCCGCCAGCATCTGCCAGCCGTCTTCAGGGATGAACGCTGCCCTTATCGCCCGGCCTTTTTCTGAGCGTACGGGAATATTCTGCAGATTGGGGTTACTTGAGGATAGACGACCTGTTGCGGTTGTTGTCTGCGAGAAGGTTGTGTGGATGCGGCCAGTTTTTTCATTTACCAGTTTTGGCAACGCATCAACATAGGTGTTTTTAAGTTTTGCGTACTGCCTGTGTTCAAGCACACGTTTCGGCAGCTCATGGTCCTGCGCGGCAAGTTCGGTCAGCACGCTTTCATCAGTACTCGCTCCGGTTTTGGTTTTCCTGATTACTGGCAAGCCCATCTCTTCAAACAGGACAGTCTGCAGTTGTTTTGGGCTGGCGATATTGAACTCATGTCCGGCAAGGTCATAAATCTGCTGGGTCAGCATTTCAAGCAGACCTTCAAGTTCTTCGCTCTGCTTCTCAAGGATATCAACATCAAGCCTGATCCCCGTCATCTGCATTATCTGAAGTGTTTCTGACAGGGGAAGCTCGATCTCTTCCATCAACTTCTTTTCTTCTTCACCAAGCCGGCTTATGAATACTTTTTCAAGCTGCCAGGTAACGTCGGCGTCCTCGCACGCATATTCGCCGACTTTTGCAACAGGTGCCATATCCATGGTTATCTGCTTCAGGCCTGTGCCGATTATTTCTTTGGTCGGGATTTTTTGAATTCCCAGATAGCGGCTGGCCAAAGTGTCAAGATCATGTCCGCGCAGATGTGCTGAGGTCAGAGAGCTTGCAATAAGCGTGTCAAAGCTGACACCCCTGAGGTTGATGCCGGCACGTTTAAGCACAATGCTGTCATACTTGATATTCTGTCCGACTTTTGTGACTTCTTCTGATTCAAAAATTTCACGCAGCCATTCAAGTTCATTTTTGTTGAGAACTCGGTCGCCTTCCGGGCCTTTAAAAGGAAGATAAAAAGCGGTATTCGCCGCCCAGCTGACACTGATACCAACAAGCTCCGCTTCCATCGGGTTCTCGCTGGTGGTTTCGGTATCAACGGCGATGTGTTTCTCGTCCTTGAGCGCCTTGATAAATGCGTCGAACTTCTCAGGCGTATCAACTATTGTGTAGTCTTTATTCGGCGCTTCTTCGGCGGTGTCATGCTCAATTTCCTTGAGAAGATTGCGCAGGCCAAAATCTGTAAAAATGTCATGCAGCGCCGGAATGTTTGGCTTGTGCAGTTTGGTCGCTTCAAGATCAAAGTTCAGAGGAGAGTCTGTATTAATTGTCGCCAGTTCTTTTGAAAGCACCGCCACTTCACGGCTTTTAAGCAGGGCCTCGCCGCGCTTGCCTTTTATTTCACTGGCGCGGTCCAGAAGCTCTTCAAGTGAGCCGTATTTCTGTATAAGTTCCCGCCCGATTTTCTGGCCGATTCCCTCAACTCCCGGAATATTGTCCGAGCTGTCGCCCCATAGTCCCATCAGATCCGGTAATTTATCCGGGCCAAAGCCGTTTTCCTCGGTAAAGCTGTCTACTGTTGAAATCTTGTCCTTTTTGGGGTCATACATGCAGACTCTGGGAGAGAGCAGCTGCGCCAGATCCTTATCGCCGGAGACAATAACGACCATGATTTCTTCATCAGAATCAGTCGCTTTTTTGGCGATTGTCCCGATCAGGTCATCCGCTTCATAGCCTTCTTTGGTGAAGATCGGGATATTATATTCCTCGACGATATTCAGGATTGTCGGTATCTGATCTTTAAGCTCTGGTGGAGCGGGTTTGCGGTTGGCTTTATACTCGGTATATTGATCGTGGCGGAAGGTCTTTCCCGGCGCATCAAAACATGCGGCCAGATAGTCCGGTTTCTGCTCCCGGATCAGATGAATCAGCATACGGGTGAACTGGAAAATCGCATTGGTCGGACGGCCGTCTGGCGAGCGAAGTCCTTCAACGGCATAAAACGCACGATATATTTGGGCGTGACCGTCGATAAGGTATAATTTCTTCATAAGCGTTGAGAATTTCCGGGGCTTGTACAATAAAAATCAAATGATAATATTGATTCATTACTAGTCTGTAAACGGAATAGAAATGTAATATCTGATATAAGTTGATTATCTTTAAGTTCAAAACCATGTCAAGAATTTTACTCTAAATATTTTCATTTGGCGCAATCATCTGCTATAATCAGATTCATGAAAATTTTATACCTGATAACAGAGCTTGACCCGGGCGGGGCTGAGCGGATAGTCTATGACCTTTGCCGTTACCTCCTGCAGGATGGCGGCAATGATATTACTGTTGCCGCACTTGACGGTTCAGGTGAGTATGCCACGCGTATCAGGGAGCTGGGCATTGAGGTTGTTGACTTCAGGGCAATGGGGGTATTCTGCGCTTTTCAGGCTTTGTGGCGAATCCGGCGCTTTCTTCGTAATAACCGTTTCGATATAATCCACACTCATTTATATCACGCTAATATCCTTGGCCGGATTGCTTCCTGCAGGCTTGGGATACCGGTTGTCAGTACGTGCCACATAACCGAGCGGAGGTTGCTGCCGTGGCGCTTCTGGCTGGAGCGTATAACCGCATCCTTAAATTCCTGCGAAGTCGCGGTTTCTGTCGCTGTCAAAAAATTCCAGAGAAACCATACAGGTCTGGCTGATAATTATTATCGGGTTATTTATAACGGAATTGATCTTACTTTGTTTTGTCCAATTTCATGCTCTGAAAAAATGACCAAACGCCAGGCGCTTGGCATCGGCGGTTCATCAAGACCGGTTGTTGGTTTTCTGGGGCGTTATGATTTTCAGAAAGGTCCGGATATTTATATTAATGCGGTTAATCATCTTCCGCAGGAAATTCGCGATGGTGCGGATTTTCTCTGCGCCGGTTATGGCGATATGGAGGCGCAGCTTATTGAGGCTTCTTCAGGCAATGTCAGGTTTGCCGGGTATAGCAAAAATCCTCAGGATTATCTTCAGACGCTGGATATTTGTGTCGTACCCTCGCGCTGGGAGGGCTTTGGTCTGGTCGCGCTTGAGGCGATGGCGTGCGGTTGCGCGGTAATTGCCAGCGAGGTTGATTCCTTGCCAGAGTTCATCGCGGATAATGGTAATGGCTTGCTCTTCAATAAAGGTAATGCCAAAGAATTGGCGGGGAAAATCCTGTTACTGCTAAACGATCAGGCTTTAAGGAGTGAACTCGCTGAAAATGCAGTTCTTACGGCGAAGGAATTCAGCCTTGAGATTATGGCAGGCGAATATCTTAAGCTGTACAAAAAAATAACAGGCGACAAATGAATCTTTTTGCGCCTGTTATTTGAGTTTTAACTTTTCAGCTACGCCGAGAGTTCAACGTGTTTCGGTACTTCTATTTATTATATTTTTCGATAAATGAAAACATGGTTCTGGCGGCCTGCTCAGATGCCGGGGCGTTGCCAAGAATATTCTGGACTTTCTCAAGGTCGCCAGCCATCTGGTCATACAGTTCCCAGTCAATCAGAAGAAGGCGGGCAATTCGCGCCATTTCGGGTCCGTTACACATCTCCTGCAGAAATTCCGGAACAACCGCCTGTCCGGCAATAATATTCGGCAGCGATACATAGCGCAGGTTATTCCACTTCATGAAGGTGAAGGCAAGCTTTGCTGAAATCCAGTCCCCGCGGTAGGCAACAAGCATCGGGCAACCCATCATCGCCGCTTCAAGGGTTGTTGTTCCACTCTTGGCGAAACAGAAATAGCTTCCCGCCATCAGTTCATGGTTATGCCCCTCAAGAACCGGGATATGGCTGGGAATCTTGTGATACTTCTCAAGATCAATGCGGCTGAAGCCGGGAGCTGCTGCAATGGCAAAGGCAAGGTCGTCAACGTCTTCCTGAAGTATCTCCACCGCGTCCATCATCGGCTTGAAGATATACTCCATCTCCTTGCGGCGGCTTCCGGGGAAGATCGAAATCAGGCGCGTATGGTCGTCAATTCCAAGAAGTTTCTTGGCTGCGGTTCGGTCGGTATCCCTGATTGATTCAAGTATGGGGTTTCCAACATACTCGGCATTAACCCCGTGCTTCTGAAACCACTCCGGCTCAAAGGGCAGAATGCACATACATTTATCGACATACCTGCGGATAGTCTTGACGCGGCTCTGATGCCAGGCCCAGACCTGCGGCATGATATAATAGATAATTGGAATCTCAGGGCAGCGTTTTTTTATGGCCTTGGCAAGGCGCAGGTGGAAGCCCGGAAAGTCAACCAGCACCACCGCATCAGGCTTGGTGTCGCAGATATAATCAACTACCTTGTGGAAGACCTTATAGACCTTTGGCAGGTGCTTGATTATTGCCAGATAGCCAAAAATCTTGATGTCACTTGAATCAAAGGCGATATCAATGCCGGCATCAGCCATAATCGGCGAGCCCATGGCCGTAAAATTGACCTCCGGATTCTGTTTTTTACAGGCGTTGACAAAATTGATCGCGTGCTGCTCTGCAGATGTGTCCCCAGTTGAAATATAAATATTCATTTATTCCTTACCCCAGAATTACACCCTTTTCAAGGTGTGCCCCGCGCATGAACTCCTTTGCGCTCATCTCCCTCTTCCCCTCAGGTTTTATCCTGATAATTTTAAGGCTGTGGTTATTTCCGCAGGAAACATACAGCCCTTCAAGTTCCGCAAAAATCTGAACCGCCCCCGGCTCTCCCTTGATTTCCGGCCCTTGTTCAACCTCGGTAATAACCAGCCTCCTGCGCTTTTTCCCCTCACCAATAAAGGTATAGCACAGAGGCCATGGCTGGTAGGCGCGTACCTTGCGGTCAATTGTCGCCGGGTCTTCCTCCCAGTTTATCAGACCGTCATCCTTGTTCATTTTCGGAGCCTTGGACGCTTCCTCTTCAGACTGCGGCACAGGATGTTGCCAGCCCGCTTCAAACTCGCCAACAACCTTGCAGACCAGTTCAGCTCCAAGCGGCGCAAGTTTTCTTAAAAGCGACTCGGTCGTATCCTTGTCATCAATCGGAATTCTTGCTATCTCAAGGATATCGCCTTCATCAAAACGGTTGTTAAGACGAAAAACCGTGACCCCGGTTTCTTTCTCGCCATTTAAAATTGCATACGGTACAGGAGCAGCGCCACGGTACTTGGGCAGGATTGAAGCGTGCATGTTGATGAAACCGTAAGTCGGGATATCAAGCAGAATCTGCGGTATCAGATGCCCGTAGGCAACCACAACCACCAGATCCGGCTTATACTGCCTCAGCAGCTCCGCAGTCTCTTCATTATTTATCTTCTCAGGCGCGTGTACCGGAAGATCGTGCTTCAGGGCGCATTCCTTGACCGCTGTCGGAGTCATCCGACCGCCACGGCCTGCCGGCCTGTCCGGTTGCGTGAAGACAGCCCTGATATTAAGGTTGTTGTTAATCATCTCTTCAAGCGTAGAGACGGCAATCGGGGCGCTTCCGAAAAAACAAAGATTCATTAATTACCTGTCTTCTTCTGGTATTCTGCTTCCAACTCAGCCAATGCTCCACGCAGAGAGAGTTTACCAGCCATAGAAACCTTGTCAATAAAAAGAATTCCGTCAAGGTGGTCAATTTCATGCTGCAGGCAGCGCGCTAGCAGCCCGTCAGCCTCAATCTCAAGCTCATTACCTTCAAGATCCTGCGCCACAACCTTGACCTCCATCGGCCGCTTGACCTTGCCGCTAAGGCCTGGAAGACTCAGGCAGCCTTCCTCAATCGTCTCTTTGTCCTTGCCCTTTGAGACAATTTTGGGGTTTATCAGGTACAGGACGCCATCAGTTATGTCCTTGATATCGATAACAACCAGCCGCCTGCTGACACCAACCTGCGGCGCAGCCAGGCCGATCCCGTTTGATTCATACATGCTCTCGACCATATCGTGGGCAAGCTTTTTGAGATCGTCATCAATCCTGGGTATTTCCTCAGACACCAGCCTGAGCAGCGGGTCAGGGTATACTGTTATAGGTAGCATCTTTCACCTGCTTTCTTTTCTGCGGCAAAGATTAATCCGCAGTAATAATAAGTCTTGCTTAGCTCTGCAAATATTTCTTTACGTTTTCTGCAATCTTTGCCAGCGTGTCACGTCTTTTTTCGTCATCATGGCGAAGTAGGGTAATCCTGAAACCTTTGAGGCTTGTGTGGAAACCTGATAACGGGGTTACGCAAATTCCGGCCGAACCGATTAGATAGTAAACCAGCCTTTTGTCAACAGACACACCCTCAACCATACTCTCAATAAGTTCTCTGGTCTTCTGGTTTTCAATCGGCAGGGTCTGTCTGTCGTTGAGTATTCCATCTTCAAATACCACGCAGAAATAGAACGCCCCGCTTGTGCGGTTGACGATAAGCCCGTCAATATCCTTGAAGGTGTTATACGCTTCTTCAGCCCGTTTCTTGAACATCTCAGACCGTTTGCGGAGATGGTCGGGGTAACGCGGATCGCCGACAATTTTCGGGATGGACATCTGTGGCAGGGTTGTCGAGCAAACTTCCATCATTTTCGAATTTACCAGCGCCTTGACATATTCGGCAAAGTCAGCGTTGAGGTTGCCGTTAAGTATTTCAAGCCAGCCGCAGCGCGCGCCGGGCCAGGGGTATTCCTTGCTGATTCCGCGCAGGGCAATGCCCGGTACATCATTACCGAGAAACTCACTAAGGTGGAGTGACTTGTTGAAATTGATATGCGCATAGATCTCATCGCAGATAACAAAAAGTCCATACTCTCTGGCGATTGCAACAATCTCTTCCAGTTCTTCTCTGGTGTAGACCATTCCGGTTGGGTTGTCAGGGTTGACCAGAGCTATACCGACAATCTGCTCGTTGTACTTGATATGGTTGCGCAGATTTTCAAGGTCAGGCTTCCAGTTGTTCTTCGGATCAAGCGGGAAGGTGATATTGGTATACCGGCCACGCTTGCTTTCATTGGAAATATGCGTCGGATAGCTCGGGCTTGGCATTATTACGCGCGCATCCTTGCGGATAAGGTCGTAGATCTTGTCCACCGCATCAGCAATACCGTTCACAAAAAGAATATCATTGGCCGTAATCTGTACCCCGCCGCGCTTGTTTACCTCCTGCGCCAGAAATTCCCGGCTCTGCAGGACCCCGCGGCTGTGGCAGTACGCCCATGAACTGTCAGAATTGACCAGTTCCTGGACAATTTCCTTGATCCATGGCTCAACCGGTTCACCCATTTCAATAGGGTCACCGATATTCTCCCAGGTGATGTCCACACCTGTTGCTCGGATGCGGTGGGCATCCTCAACGATGTGTCTGATTTCATACTCAAGGTGCGCTGCACCTTCATGCACAATGTCTGTACGCATATTATCCCTTACTACATAGAAAGTTACAGGTGTTGGAGTTTATCTTCCGGTGTATTGGAAAGACTCATCGGCAAAAACCTGTATATTTTGAATCACTATAATAATAGCAATCGAATACATATAATCAAGAAGACTCTCATATTTAATGTAAAAGGAGTTTATCGGTAATTCCTACCAATTACTGTATTGCTTTTTATTCTTATCCTGTCTGATGTTGCTTGTATTTGTCAGAAATATTTCTATAATTGCGGCATGAGTGAAAATACCGCATATAAAACCCTTTATAGGGCAATAGGTCTGCCGGAGTGGCGGCTGATACGGGGGGAGGGCAGAAAACGCTTTCCGCCGAGTATGCTTCGCCACAAAATATTTTACCCCTCACTTTTATTTGACAACGCCTGCGATCTGGCGCGGCGTTGCCATGCGATCAATCCCGGCTCTGAGTATTGTGGTGTGGTGATCGGTTTTGATGTTCCGCCGGATTTCCTTAATAATTATGATACTCTTCTTGAGGAAAGCGAGGTTACAGATCCGTTATGGCTGACACCTTACGATTGCATTTCAATAAATGAAAACCTGCAGAATCCGCTCAGGGCAGTGGAGGTCTATTATGGCTCAGCATATGATAGCGTCAAATATACCGCTTTAGAGCTTAATGATGATGTGATACTGCTGTAGTATTAAGGGAAGGGACTTTCGTGTTCATATATGATTTGCTAAGTTGTATGTTCAGCAATATGTTTGAAGGTCTGTTGTTCTTTGGTCTGTTTATTCTGATCGGGTTATGCTGGTATATTCCGTGGATTAAGAAAAGCTTTAACTTCGGAAAGAAAAAATCTGGATATGTGAAGATTTTTGTGCCTGTAGTACTCTATTTTTGTTTTTATCTCTACAGCGAAATAGAAGCAACCTGCCGTTATTCAAAGGAAGCAACTAAAGCAATCGGCAGCTCTGTTTCAATTGGCTGGCCGGTTTTCATGCGAAACCATTTCTATAATAATGGTGATTTTTATGATTTTCGGGAATATGAATTGTCTGAGGCGTCTATGGCGGAATTTAAAGCTCCAACGGATCGTTTTCTGTTTATGTATTCTCAGTTTTATGGTGATGGAAAAGAACTTAAATGGTCGTTAATCGCGCATGATTCCAAATTTCTTATGCACTTGGATTATTTCTGGAATATGAAAAGTGATCGAGAAAAGAAAGTTATAGCGCAGATTAAAGAAGCCAGAGAAAATCCGGATAACTATTTTGCCGGTTTTCGCTCCAGTGATGACCGTTATTGCAAAAAGTACCTGTTTGATATTAAAAACAGGCGGTTATTCGTAAGCATTAACAGGAATTGATAATTAATCAATCGCGCATATGACATTAATTTTCCTGCCTTTTTTATTAAAAAACGTTATAATTGGTTAAATCGTATTGACTTAAGTGGTTATTTGCGTAAGATACCCTTCCTTCGCAATCGCAGGGGTCTGCGTTGCGGAGTTTGTTTTTATTTCTTATTAAAGCGGTAATTGTCTGTAAGATGTGACTTAACGTCTTAATCATCAGATGCTTGCCAGAACCGGCAAAGGAGAATCTAATGCCAGAAGTAACACTCAAGGAACTCATCGAAGCAGGTGTACATTTCGGTAGCCGCGCTGCCAACTGGGATCCGAAGATGAAGCCCTACATCCACTCAAAGAAGGGTGGCATCCACATCATCAACCTTCGCGAGACTTTGAAGGGTATCTTCCGTTCATGTGCTTTCCTTGAAAGTATTGCTGCAAGCGGCAAGAAGGTTCTTTTCGTCGGTACCAAGCGTCAGGCTGCAGACATCATTCGTCAGGAAGCAAGCCGCGCTGACAGCTTCTTTGTTGTTCATCGCTGGCTCGGTGGCTGTCTGACCAACATGGACACCATGCGCAAGCGTGTTACCCGTCTTAACGAACTTGAGCAGCTTGTTGAATCAGGCTCAATTGAAAACTTCTCAAAGAAGATGATTTCAAGCCTGACCCGTGAGCGTAAGAAAGTTTTCCGCAACTTTGAAGGTATCCGCAAGATGGACAAGATTCCTGGCGCAATCGTTCTGATTGACCCAAAACAGGAACACATTGCTCTTGCTGAAGCCATGAAGCTTGATATTCCGGTTATTGCCGTTGTCGATACAGACAGCAACCCTGATCCGGTAGACTTTGTTATTCCTGCAAACGATGATTCACAGCTGGCTATCCAGACTGTTATCAGCAAGCTTGCCGATTCAATCATCGAAGGCTCAAAGAAGGCTGGCAGCAAGGCTGCTGTTGCTGCTCGCGCTGCTGGTGTATCTGCTGCTGCCGCTGAGAAGAAGGGTGAGATGGACGTCCCGACAAATCTGTCACAGATGGGCGCTTTCACCATGTCTGACGACTAGTATTTCCGGCTTCCCGGCAATACACTGATGTGCAATTTCTGTTTGTCTGTATGATGCGGCTTGGGTGTTTGCTGCAGGGGGTGAATTATCAGGCGGCAGATAAAAATGAATTTTGCAATTAAATAAAATATATACAGGAGATGTGATTATGGCTATTGACGCCAAGATGATCAAAGAGTTGCGTGAGATAACCGGTATGGGTATTACTGACTGCAAGAAGGCTCTGACTGACGCAAACGGTAATATGGAAGAAGCTGAGATGATTCTTCGCAAGAAGGGTCTTGATAAGGCTGCCAAGAAGGCTGACCGCGCTACAGGTGAAGGTGTCATCAATATTGAGATCCGTGACAATGTTGCTGTTATCCTTGAGATCCAGTGCGAGCAGGAACCTACAACCAATAACGAACGTTTTCAGGCTCTGGTCAAAGAAGCTACTGCCGCAGCCTTTACTTCTGGTGCCAAAAGCGCTGAAGAACTGACACAGGTCGAGGTTGGTGGCGAGAAGATCGAAGACAAGGTCAAAGCTCTTATCGGTGTTATCGGCGAGAATGTTGTTGTCAAGAAGCTTGGCCGCATTGAAGCACCTGCCGGTGCTGTTCTTGGTTCATACTCACACTTTAACAACAAGTCAGGCGCGATTTGTCTCATTAAGTTTGACGGTTGCGATGCCGGCGCTCTGCAGACTGCGGCTAACGATGTTTGTATGCACGCTGTTGCTGTTCGTCCGGTTGCTCTTAACCGTGGCGGCGTTCCGGCTGACATGGTTGCCAAAGAGAAGGAAGTCTTCATGGAAGAGGTCAAGAACAAGCCTGAAAATATTCAGGATAAGATTCTTGAGGGTAAGCTCAGCAAGTTCTTCGGCGAGAAGTGTCTTACTGAGCAGCTCTTCGTTAAGGACCCCGACGGCAAGCTTACAGTCAGCGCAATGGTTGAGAAGGCTGCCAAGGATGCTGGCGGCAGCAAGGCTGAAGTTGTTGAGTTTGCACGTTTTGAGCTTGGTAACTAAGCTTAGTTTGGCATCTGCGTTATAACAAATAATAAGAGCCTGCCCTGAATCCGGGGTAGGCTCTTTTTTATTTTGATGTGTAAAAAAAATAGACGCCTCAGGATTTCTGTGACGTCTATTGTGCCGGATTGAATGATAGGCTGAAATATTAGAGGTGCAGGCTGCTGCCGCCGGAGTGCTGACCGGGCACAACAATCTTGCTTGCTTCCTGGCGCTGGTATTCTTTGGCTTCTTCAATAAGTTTTTCAACAGACTTCTTGATTGCTTCAGGGAAACCCTTGAGGGCTTCTTCAAGGGTTTTACCTTCAAGTACTGTGTTGATAGGAATTGTTCCCATCGGACTCATGATGTTGGTCTGGCCGATGTAGTAGGTTTCGCGGTTGTCATCAATGCTTTCGTCGAGCTTGATCGGGATCATCTTGCGGATGGTTGCGGCCTTGCTGTCGGTAATGATCTCTTCCCTGTAAAGGTTGTTGGTGTCAACGGTGAGTTGGTCCAGGTCTCCTGCGCTCATTTTATGCCTTTCATAGTATATTCATTAAAGATAAATCGCTTACATTACTTACATTTTAGCAAGAGAACCGGTCAACTCAAGACTAAAGCGTGTATATCCGCTATTTTCTGCTGATTATAAAATGATTATTGACTTTTTGAGCTGTAAAAATATAACTATTAGTACATTGCATAATTTTCTTTTGATTTTTTCGCTAAGTTTGACGATATAAGCATTAATTACTCAGTTAAAATTAGCTGATTTTCAAGAATGAGGGTTAACATGAAAATAAGAACTATCGCTGTATCAACGATTTTTGGTGCAAGTGCTTTCCTGCTTGGCGGTTGTAATAATGAAAAAGATAAGGCTGCTGTAGAGGTTGAACAGCTTCGCCAGTATACGGAACAGCGTTTTAATGATCTGCAGGCTCATTTGACTGTGATCAGTGAGCAGATGGACAATAAGCAGCCGTCTTCTGCCGTCACCCTGCAGCCGAGTGCAAACACAGTTACTGTAACACCGGTTAATCCAAATCAGCCGGTTGTTCAGATTACTGATATCACCCCGGCAAATGCGCCCAGCCGTACACTCAAAGATGAAATCGCAACTTTGAGCCAGCCCGTTCCGGCGGCCAGCCGCAGCAAAGCCAAGGCTGTGACTCATACGACTACCTCTAAAAAGTCTTCAAAAGCGAAAAAAGTTATCCTTATTCCTGCTTTGAGTGTTCGTGATGTTCAGACTGCTCTGAAGAATGCAGGATTTAACCCCGGACGTATTGATGGACGGATGGGGGCAAATACCGAGCGTGCGATCAAGCAGTTTCAGCGTGCAGAAGGTCTGAAGGCTGACGGTGTTATCGGCCCGCGCACCTGGGACAAGCTAAGTCCGCACCTGACCAAAGCCGCTTTTTGAGTATAAAGACATAAGGTATTATGAAAAAGCTATTTGGAAACGAAGCTGTATCCCCGTTTCCCGGTACAAAGTCTGTAGTGGCAATCGGTATGTTTGACGGCGTACATCTGGGACATCAGCGCGTTATATCCAAGACTATTGAACTTGCCACGGCTAATGAAGCTGTGGCATTTGTTCTTACATTTGATATTCATCCGCGTTCGCTGCTTTCTGCAGGGCCTGAGATGATCTGCAGCCTCAACCACCGCCTGGTGCTGATTAATCAGATCGGCCCGGATGCCGCCTGGGTTCTTTCTTTTACCGAGGAATTTTCGAAAATCAGTGCTGACGACTTCTGCCGCAAATTTCTGATTGAGCGGCTTAATGCCTGCGGGGTCGTGCTTGGCGGTAATGGCAGCTTTGGCTATAAAGGCGAGGGGAATGCCGGGTTTCTGCAGAAATCGCAGCTACCGTTGTGGTGCGAGATCGTTGAACCGGTTGTGATTGAAGGTGTGCGGGTTTCTTCAAGTAATGTCCGCGATGCTGTCTGTAACGGCGACTTGCGCCAGGCTGAACTGATGCTTGGCCGACCGGTTTCCGTGCTTGGAACTGTGATGCACGGCAAAAAACTTGGACGTACAATTGGTTTTCCCACCCTGAATGTTGACCCGCACCACGAATTGCATCCACCGCGCGGAGTCTATGCCACCACAACCCGCTGCGGTGACAGTTTCTTCAAGAGTATCACCAATATTGGGCATCGCCCGACCGTTGACAGTACCAACGAAAACGATATTTACATTGAGACACATTTATTTGATTTTCATGGCAATCTGTACGGACAGAGCGTGGAGGTATTTTTCCATGAAAAAATCCGGGATGAAAAGTCATTTTCTTCACTGGATAATTTGAGACAACAGATACTATTGGATGTGGAAAATGCGACATTTGTCTTGTCAAAAGTATTTTTTTAACATACCTGATTTTTTTCTGTTGTTTTATATTCGTTTTCATCGCATAATTATGAGTTAAATGTAACTTGTGATTTTTGTATACTATTATGTAGTGTGGGAGTAGTTATTTTGCCCGGTGAAGGTGGTGCGGTACTTTTAATCGATGATGACCCAGATGCATTGACGATTCTGTCAAATGCGTTGGAACACCATGGTTATCGTACATTTCTGGCCCGCAATGCGGAGGCCGGACTTGAGCTTGTCCATCAGGAGTGGGAGCATATAGACTGCGTTGTTCTTGATATCGTTATGCCTGGTGATTTGGATGGCTATGATGTTATGAAGCGCATTAAAGAGTCTCCGATAACCTCAAACATCCCGATTCTCGTCCTTTCCGCGCGTACGTCGACTGAAGACATCGCAACCTCTTATGCAAACGGCGCTTTTCAGCATCTCTGCAAGCCTTGCGATATTTCGCATTTGTCCTCAATCATCCGCAATATTGTCCGTCTGCGCGAGCTTGAGCGTAAAAGCCTTACCGATGCGCGAAAGTATCAGGCTATCATCGATAATTCTCCGGTTTTGATTGTTGTTGTTTCACCGGATATGCGTATTCTTGAAATGAACCGTTCATTCCGTGCCACTTTTACAGTCCCCCATATTGGCGATAATCTTTTTGAGAGTTGCTTCAATGATAATGAAATCGCAACTGAAGAGCATCCCGTGATGCGGGCTCTTGAAACAGGTAATGTCGAGAATGGGAAGCTGCCAGTGACAATTGAAGGCACTCTGCGTCACCTTGATGTGAGAGCTGCGCCTATTTACAGCAATGAAGGTAAAATCGAATCCATTATTTTTATCGCCCTCGATGCCACAGAGCAGATTGAAATGGAGAAAAAGCTCCGTCGTCAAGTAGACCGTTATAACCGAGTATTGCGTGAGCAGGACAGAACTACCGATTATCTTATTCAGGCACAGAAAGAACTGCAGCTTAAAGGCATGGAGCTTGAGCGTCTCTCCCTGACAGACCCGCTCACCGGACTCAGCAACCGCCGCCAATTTGATATGACCCTTGAGCGCGAAGCAAGGCGCGCAGGGCGCTATGAACATCCGCTAACCTTGCTGATGATCGATATTGACCACTTCAAGGATGTCAATGACACGCACGGTCATCCGATCGGCGATCTGATCCTCAAAGAGCTGGCTGTGATCTTTCTTAATACTCTGCGTGAGACTGATACGGTCGCCCGTTATGGTGGTGAGGAATTTGCGGTTATCCTACCTGAATCTGACCATGAAACTGCGATGCCTATTGCGGAAAGGCTCAGGCAATCTGTCGAGGCGTGCGATTTTGAGACACCTGTCGGCAAGATCGGTATTACCATTTCTGTCGGGGTCGCCTCAATCAAGAGGCAGGTGATTAATTCACAGCGGTTGCTGGACTGCGCGGACAAATGCCTTTATGAAGCGAAAAAGAAGGGGCGTAATCTGGTGACGTGTGTTGATATAAATTAAAATCAGCATACGACCGTATATTTGCATACCGTCACCTTCCGGGGTGATTTTTTTTTGAACAAATCCCTGAGAAATAGATTAACGGTGATACTTGATATTGATTATTAATGGGATATAATTGTTGCTTTGATTTTTATGGAAACAGTGATATGCGTATTGCATTAATAAATAAAGTATTTTCCCAGAGCGGGGGCGGGGCAGAGCGGTATGCTGTAGACTTTGCCTCAACGCTGATCTCTTTCGGCCATGAGGTTCATCTTTATGGGGTTATTATTGAAGATGTGCCACAGGAAGTACACAAACATTATGTGAAAATGCCTAAAAAACCGGGTTTTTACAAAATATTAAGCTTTTGCTCAAATGTCCGCAAGGTGCTTGCTGACGACCAGGCCCAAGAGGAATATGATGTGGTTTACGCGCTGACTCAGGCCTTTCCGGCTGATCTGTATTTTATGGGCGGAGGAGCGCATGAACACTGGCTTGAGGTGCGGATGCCTAACCCTATTTGGCGCACAATCCGCAGTATATTAAACCCCACCCATCTTGCGCAGATCTGGCTGGAGAATCAGATATTCAAGGCTGAAAATGTAAAGATGATCCTTGCCAATTCCCATCTTATACAAAAACATGCTGAAATGTACGGTAATGTTGCACCGGAACGTGTGGCCGTTGTCCACAACGGGGTTGACCGCGAGATCTTCAATCCTCAGGTTCGTGAAAAATTCCGCAAGACTTCCCGCATTGAATATGGCCTGCAGGAGAATGATCTGGGCCTGCTTTTTGTCTCGCATAACTGGCCGCGAAAAGGGCTTGAGACAATTATCAGGGCTTTGGGGGAGCTTGGCCATAATGGTCGGCGTTATAAATTGTTCATCGCCGGAAAAGGAAACAGCGCGCCGTACAAGAAAATTGCCGATGAGGTCGGAATTGAGCATCTTCGCCTTAATTTTCTGGGGTCACTGCGCAATCCTGAACGCCTTTATGCTGCGGGGGATGTTTTTGTCTTGCCGACAATGTATGATCCTTGTGCTGGGGTTACGGTTGAGGCGATGGCCTGCGGGTTGCCGGCGATAACAACAACCCAGAATGGTGCTTATGAGCTTATCCGCCATGGGCAGACTGGCTTTGTTCTTGATGATTATGCAGATTACACCACTCTGGCGGGATTCCTTGGCAGGCTGATGGATGATGAGGCGCGTCAGGAAATGGGGCGGCAGGCGGCAATTGATATTGAACCGCGCAGTTTTGAGCAGGTTGTGCGCGAGACGGTGGCTGTCTTTGAGAAGATTGTCGATCTCAAAAAATCCGGAAAATGACAGGGGCTGTCCTAAAAGATAATAAAAAAAGTCCGGCTTGTGAGCCGGGCTTTTTCATGGACAATTTTTATAGAGCGTGTAGCGTAACGTAAATGCCAGAATTATTAGTGCAAATTCTGCTTATTTAAGGCGCATTTTTACGCCTTTTTTCGAGACGTATTCCTTGATTCCCGAACAGGTGTAATCACCGTAGTGAACCATGCTGGCAATCAGCGCGGCGTCTGCTTTGCCCTGCTGGAGGACGTCTACGATATGGTCGCACGTTCCGCCGCCGCCTGAGGCAATCACCGGGATCTGCACCGCTTCACTTACCATGCGCGTCAGCTCAAGTTCATAACCTTCCTTTGTGCCGTCAGCGTCGATGGAGTTGAGGCAGATCTCACCAGCGCCAAGTTCCTGCGCTTGTAAAGCCCACTCCAGGGCGTCTTTACCTGTTGGCGTACGACCGCCCTGAATGACTATCTCATAACCGGATTTGATCGTATCGGATACCGGAACCTTTTTTGCATCCATCCCGAGGACAATACACTGGTTGCCAAAAGCCTGAGCGCCTTGCCGGATAATTTCCGGATTTTTTACCGCAAGGGAGTTTACCGAGACCTTCTCAGCACCGGCAAGCAGCGCCCTGCGCATATCATCGACATTGCTGATCCCGCCACCAACCGAGAAAGGAATAAAAATTGTCTTTGCAACTTCGGCAACCATTTCGATATCTATCGGGCGTTTTTCGGCGCTGGCTGTAATGTCATAAAAAACCAGCTCATCAACTCCGTCAAGGTAGTATTGCCTGGCCAGTTCAACCGGTTCGCCAATGTCAATATTACCCTTAAATTTTACCCCTTTTGTAACCTTTTTATTACGTACATCCAGACAGACAATCAAGCGTTTGCTCAGCATGTTCTGCTCCTGTAGTTAGTTATAGTTAAATGTGTAATTTATTTTAAGGTAATAATATGTAAAATCAATGAGCAATTTGCTATTAGCGGCAGCTTGAGGGGGTTATTTGTCAGATGCCTGAAAATTAGTTCATTAAAGTGGTTAAAATGTTGACAAAAAAAAGAAAGTCCCTTACTATGTTTTTTTCCGAGTCGGTGGCAAAGTCAGGTGCATTTATGGATGTAGGCAATACAACTCCGGTTACTCCGGAACGTTTAAAAGAGATTCATGATCTTTTTCTGACAGTCGGGCCGCTGCCTGACGAGGCTGGATTTGACCTTACCTATCTTGGCACAATAATTGACCGTTTTGAGCAGGCTGAAAGGCTAACTTCTGAGGTCTGGCCTACGGCCAGCGGTGTTTTCGGGCAGCTTAAAACAGAAGCAGAACGCCTGCTGCTTGATGACGTTGACGATCCTGAAGCAACCCGCAAATATATTCTCAAAAGTATCGAAATGCTCAAAGTTCTTGGGGATGCGGCAAACCCGCAGGCCGTTCTGACTGACATAAGCAAGGTCTTTGTTCCTAAAAATGACATCGGGCTTGCTGTATCAAAAAAGAAGCAGAATTTCGAGAACCCGCCGATGGGGCAGCTCAATTTATCCAGTAATGATGATGTCGTTGTCTACAAAGAGTTTGTCGGGGAGTCCAACGAGCATCTTGAGAAGATTGAAACGCTGGTTCTTGATCTTGAAAACCATCAGGCCACATCTGAAACTATCGACCATATCTTCCGTTGTTTTCACAGTATCAAGGGGGCGGCCGGTTTTCTTGGCCTGAGCTGTCTGAACAGACTGTGTCATGTATGTGAAACAATGCTTGACCGTGTCCGCAAGCATACGCTTATACCGGATTCTGATGTTGTTGAGACATTGCTTGCGTCTATTGATGCCTGTCGCCGTATGCTGGTGATTGTTGCGGATGCGATTGAAAAGAGCTTTAGTGGGGATCTTGAGAATATCAATATCTCGAAAATTCTGCAGGGTGTGGATCTGATATTACAGAGGCCGCTTGTCACTGTTGAGGCTATGCCTGAGAAGGGACGTCTTGGCGGACTGCTCATTGAGCAGGGAATAATCAGCGACGAGCAGCTTTCACGCGCTATCCAGCAGCAGAACCGCCCGATTGGAAATATTCTTGTTGATATGGGGGCGGCTACCGAAAAACAGGTTACTCAGGCTCTGGAAGAGCAAAGCCGCAGCCAGACGCGTGCCGAATCCATCAAAGTCGATACCTCCAGGCTTGATAATCTGCTGGCGATGGTTGGGGAGTTAGTCATTGCCCAGACCCAGGTTTCATGTGACCCGGCCATAAAAGGGCTGCAGTCACCGGCTACCCAAAAAAATATCAACTCTGTTGATAAGATTATCGCTAACCTTCAGGAACTGGTAATGGCATTGCGCCTTGTCCCGCTCAGGACTATTTTCACCAAGATGACCAGACTGGTTCGCGATACTACGCATAAAACCGGCAAAGAGGCAAATCTGGTTATTTCCGGTGAAGAAACGGAAATTGATAAGACTCTTATCGAAAAGATTGCCGACCCGCTGGTTCACCTGTTGCGCAATGCTGTCGACCACGGGGTTGAAGAGCCAGAGGAGCGGCAGAAGAGCGGCAAGCCGCGTGAGGGTAGAATTAATCTAAAAGCTTATCATGCCGGTGGTAATGTTGTTATCGAGGTCTCAGATGACGGCAACGGTATCAATAGCGAAAAGGTTTATGCCAAAGCGCAGGAACGCGGTCTTATCAGTGATAACCGGGAGATGAGTGATAGCGAAATTTTTGATTTTATCTTTCACCCCGGACTTTCGACAAACGATGTTGCGACTGATATTTCAGGACGCGGTGTTGGCATGGATGTTGTGCGCCGTAATATTAACCTACTTGGGGGACGCATTGATGTCAGTTCCAAAAGGGGAGAGGGGACGACTTTCTATATCCGCCTGCCGCTTACAATGGCGATTGTTGATGGCATGATTGTCAGGGTTGGGCAGGAGCGTTATGTTCTGCCGACGTTATCAATTGAAGAGGCCTTCAAACCTACGCGCGAACAGATATGTAAGGTCTCCGGCGGTAAGGGGCGGGCTGTTAATATTCGCGGCAAGATGATTCCGATTTTCAGTATCCACAGTCTCTTTGAACTTGAGCATAACTGTGAGCCGTGGGAGGGGATGGTTGTTGTCATCAAGGATGACCAGAATTATTGCGGGTTAGTAATTGATGAGATGCTTGACCAGCAGCAGGTTGTGATTAAAAATCTTGGTAAGAAATTCAACGGACTCAGCGGCATTTCCGGCGGGTGTATCCTCGGGGACGGAAGGGTTGGATTAATTCTTGATGCCTCGGGAATTATTGGTTTGACCAAAAGTGTGTAATTTAAGTATAATACTAGTGGGTGATTTTTAAGAGACTGGGTAAAAAATGCTTCGTGAATCTGAATACAATGTCTTGATTGTTGATGATGAGATTGAGATACTTCGTACGCTCAAATCTTATCTGATGCTTAATGGCTTTAAAGTTACTGTCGCGCAGAACGCGCAGGCGGCTATGGATGTTGTTTCTTCTGGCAAGGTGCATATTGTCCTGACTGATATCAGCATGCCCGGCATGGATGGTATTGCTCTCCTTGAGAAGATCCGTTCATATGATTTCAGTATCCAGGTTATTATCATGACCGGTTTTTCTACTTTTAAAACAACTTTGCAGGCGCTTGAACTGGGGGCGACCGATTACATTCTGAAGCCTTTTGAGGATCTTGATGAGGTGGTCAGGATCATTAATATTTCTGTTGATCGACTCAAGAGGTGGGAAAAGGTCTTGGCGGGAAGTTCAACAGACCGTAATATATAATTAGCTATTTTTGCTCGCAAAGGGTAGAGATATGATTAAAAAAATAAGAACTCTGGTTGTTGATGACTCGCTGATTGTTCGCCAGATACTGAGGCGCGAACTGACCAAAGATTCCAGCATTGAAGTTGTCGGAACCGCGCCAGACCCTTATGTCGCCCGAGATAAAATACTTGAACTGAAACCGGATGTTGTAACACTTGATCTTGAAATGCCGCGAATGGACGGTATTACTTTTCTGCGTAAACTGATGAAGAGTTATCCTCTGCCGGTTGTTGTTGTCAGCGGATTGACTCCCAGTGGCTGCAGCCTGTCCATGGAGGCCCTTGAGTTAGGGGCGGTTGACGTTATTGAAAAACCTTCATTTTCTGAAGGCAGTGCGCTGCATGAATTTTCGATGCGTCTTTGCGATAAGGTCAAGGCGGCAGCAACGGCAAAAATTTCAAAAGCCAGGCATGTGCCGCGTGCCCGTCCGGCAGCTACTGTTCGCGATACCTCAAAAAGATATCCCGGAAAAATTATTGCAATCGGTGCCTCGACCGGCGGGACTGAAGCTCTGCGTGAGGTGCTGGTTGATATGCCCGAGAATTGCCCGCCGATTGTCATTGTCCAGCATATGCCGGAGAATTTTACCCAGGCATTTGCCAGCAGGCTCAATTCTACCTGTACAATTGAGGTGCTTGAAGCGACAAACGGCATGGAGGCTTGCCCCGGCAGGGCCATTATCGCTAACGGGGGGCTTCATCTTACGTTAAGAAACAGAGGGGCAACGGGTTATATTGTTGATACTCCATCGGGTGAACTTGTCTGCCGCCACCGGCCATCGGTTGAGGTACTCTTTAATTCGGTTGCCAAAGTCGCCGGTTCAAATGCCATCGGGGTGATCTTGACCGGTATGGGTGCTGATGGCGCAAATGGCCTTTTAAACATGCGAAATGCCGGTGCGCATACGATTGCTCAGGACGAAGAATCGTGTGTCGTTTTTGGCATGCCCAAGGAGGCGATAAAGCTGGATGCTGCAGAAAGGGTAGTTCCACTTGACAAAGTTGTGCAAAATGTATTTTCTTTTCTGTAGATTTTTTTTAAAAAAACTGTTTAATAACAATATATTGACTGATTCGAAAGGACACTTTTATGAAAATTCTTATTGTTGACGACTCCTCAACTATGCGACGCATTATCAGCAACACCCTGAAAACTATTGGTCAGGAAAATGTTGTGATGGCTGGTGACGGTGTTGAAGGTATGGCTATGCTTGAATCTAACCCCGATGTTGAGCTTGTTCTCAGTGACTGGAATATGCCCAATATGAATGGTCTGGATTTTCTGGTTAAGATTCGTGAGACCAAAGGTAAGGATTTGCCTGTAATCATGATTACAACAGAAGCAGAAAAGGCTAATGTTATCACAGCAATCAAGTCTGGTGCCAACAACTATATTGTAAAGCCTTTTACTCCTGAAGTCCTGCAGGAGAAAATCGGTCCGTTCCTGAAGTAAATCAAAACGGAACTGGAGAAAATTAATGAAGATACTAATTGCGGCGCCTAGTTCCAGTACGGTTAATATGGTTCGCAACGTTTTTACATCAATGAAGGTTCAGAATGTAGAGTTCGTTGCGCTGGATTCACCCGATGAAATTGAGGATCTGGCAGACGATAAGACTGTTGTCATCGTTGACTGGGAATATACCGATGATACAGGAACTGAGTTTGTTATTGCTGCCAAGAAAAAGAATAAAAAGATTCCGGTATTGCTGCTGGCTACCAAGCAAAAGGCCGGGACTACCTTCAGCGGCATGAAAGCGGGGGCTTCAGGGGTTGTCAACAAACCTATCGAGCCTGATGACCTTGTTCGTTCAGTTGCTGCTGCGGTTAAATCAACGACTGAGAAAAAGCAGAGTGTCAATGTTGAGTTTATTAACCCGTTTATTGACGCGACGAGAAATGTTTTCTCCACCATGTGCGGTATGGATGTGGTGCGCAAGAAGCTTTTTCTGAAAGATGATTATAAAATGCTTGGGGATGTCTCGGGCGTTATGGGATTATCTGGCACGGCTTGCGGAAGTGTTGTTGTCAGTTTACCCAAAGAGCTTGCCTGCAAGATTGTTACAAAAATGCTTGGCGAGGATCTTGGTACTGAGCTTAGTCCTGATGTTTGTGACGGCGTTGGTGAAATCATCAACATGATTGCCGGTCAGGCCAAGGCCATGCTTGTAAAGACCAAATATCATTTTACCATCAGCATCCCATCGGTTATCTCCGGCCATGGTCATGAGATAAGCCATAAAAAGGGGACACCGAATATTGTTGTTCTCTTTGAAGCCGACGGGACGCCATTTGCCCTGCAGGTTTGTCTTGCGCCTGTTGAAAGCGAATAATTTTCCGCTTTACTGAGGTCTGTTGGATTAATATTATGGGAATAATGGTTTTGGCCATTATTCCCTTTTTTGCTTATTTTCCTGGAAGGCAGGTATTAATTGTTTTATCGCCTAGATAAAAATAATTCGACACGTTTACGGCTTATTCTGATGTGCGCAGCTTTGCTTCTTGCCTGGAGCGGGCGGGAGGTACTGAAGCTGTATTCCGGTCAGGGGACGGAAAAAGCTGATCCCGAATCACAGGATTACGAGTATTCGGACGACAGTGGTAACGAGAAAAATGTTCTATCACGTGTAACCCCGGAAAAGGAGCTTTACCCGACAGTCGAGGAAGATTTGCAGTTTGTTGAGCGCAAACGCAAGCCAGGCTCTATCGCGGACTTGAAGCACCCGATCAGCAAGATTATTCCCTGGGTCGCATCTTTTTCCTCAGACCGGATCCATAACGAGGCTTTGCCGCGCAGTCTCTGGCATTACGAAAATATCATGCGCGAGCCAGATTACTGGCGAATGAATTTCATGCATGTCTATGGCCTGCTGGCTGATAAAAATATTGTTGAATATCCTGATAACCCTCCGGGAATGAAGAAACTTTTTTTTCTGACACTTTATGATGTTTATGCCGGTGATTATTTCACCGTTTTGACGCCGCAGATGCCGGTTGGGGCAAAGGTACATGAGGATTCACGGGGCGGCAATAATAGTGTTCACGGTTCTTACCTTGCCTTCGACGGGCTGTTTTTAATGAATTACCCGTACACCACGCTTGGTGGAAATTTACAGGAGACCCCTCTTTTTTTTGCGCCAAGGGTCTGGTTCGCCCGCGAAGGTGCGACACCGCCGCCGCTACTTGATGGCAGCATCTATGGCAATAGGCGTATGGATAGCAAGGGATTTAAAATCCCTTTCAAGGTTATTCCCGGTATCGACATAAAATTCATCAAGTCAAAAATGTATAATCCACCCAAAGACGGAGACCGGAATCCGTTTTACCGTCCGATGACTGCGGATCTGCGTTCGGAGAAATCGGTTCTTCGCCATGTTTTTCAGTATCTTTATGGTGTTGAACAGGGGGAGATCAGCCTGAGGGCTGATAATCCGGAGATAAATTATGTCTCGTTGATGCAGGGGAGAAATGCTCCGGCATGGATGACCGGACGGTTTACCGGCGTTACCGGTATAGCTCTTTCCCTTGATACGCTGCATTTTGCTGAGCCGGTGGATGGTATAAGCAGGATACATCTTCTTACGGTTGGTGATACCGCTTATAAAGAACCCGGCCTCTTCACTTGGGTTGTTGCCTGTCTGGAATTACCTGAAGGGTTGCGGCAGGGCAACAGGGTCAGGGCGGAAGGGTTATTTCTGAAGTTGTTTCCTTATAAAACAAGAGAAAATACCTGGTATTGGTCACCCTTGATTGTCAGCAGCAAGGTTCAGCTGTTGCCTGATTCGCTTTCTCCGTTGGCTCCTTCCTGGTTGACGAAAGAAAATGTTATCTGGCTCTTTATAATTGTCGGTGCAGTTATCTTTTTCGTATTTGGCTGGATGTATTTTTCTTCGATTCGTGATAACAGGGATCTTAATAATATTTTAAACCGCTCACGTTGTGCGGGGATTAATCTCAAATCAAAGAGAATAACCAAGGGCAGGAAAAATAAGTCAGAAACTGCGGACAATTCCGGTGGTGATGGTGAGTAGGAGTTATGACTTTTAATATTGTTTTTAATTCTCCTGATTGGTTATGGCTTAGCCTTCTGGCGCCAGTTTTTCTGATTCTGGCAATTATGGCATACCGGAGCAGGGCGGTTGATACCGGGGGGATTATTCTCTGGCAGGCGGCACTCGCCAGAAATGACAGAAAACGCGTCTCCTTTCCTGTCAGTATCCAGATTGTACTTTTTTCCTTACTCCCAATTATTCTGGCTGTTGCCCTGAGCCGACCTGAATACAGGTCGGGTGCAGACGTTTTGGAAAAAGTCAATAACGTACGTGATATGCAAGAGAAAGTTAACTACTTTTTTTTTCATTCTGACAGTAAGCAGCTCTGTGCAGGCATTAATAACCTTACCGGGCAAATCCTGAAATATTCATTCAGTCAGGCTGGAAATACGCTGGCACAAGGGGCAATCCAGCAAAACAGCTCGGTTGTTGTGCCTCTTAAGGGGATCGTTAATAGTCAGGATTTTATGTCGATCACTTTTAAATGCAATTATCCTGAAGAAAATGTTCACAGGTTGAATACTGTTGCTGAGAGGAAGTTTGGCTTTTTTGCTTTGCCATCGGTAAATAGCCGGATTAAAGACTCCTTGCTTGTCTGTGGCGGGCATGAAGTGCAAAACGCTGATGAAGCAGAGATTATTGTAACTGACCGGAATATGGGAAAAGGTATAGACAATAAAACTATTATTCTTGCTGCACCGGAGAATGATTGTTTTGGCCTGATATTCTCTGGGCGGAAATTTACCGCGCAAGGGGCTATCGTTGCTGATAGGGTCAACCTGCCGGCCTATTGCGCAGATAATCTTGAGTTTAATGCTTTTTCTGAAGTCTTCCTGCCTGTTAACAATATGTCAATACTCTCTTTTTATGGTCAAAATACAGGTGTTCAGGCTGCTGTGTGGAAATTTGACACTTTCCGGGTCTTATACTTGAATATTCTGCCTGAACGATGGGTAAATTCTGCGGCAATGCCAACTTTGATAAGCTATTTATTGCAGGATAATCTATCGCAAACTTCTTTGCAGGCGTCAGAAAGTTATAAATCTACAGCAGAAAAGGCATTTTTTGATTTACAGACTATTCTCATTCTGTTATCGCTTCTTATTCTCACAATCCTGATTGTCATAAATCATTGGGGTATTGGGCGGCTATAATTTTTTTTTTACAGTTTTGGCGAGAAATGCATTTTTTGTAAGAAAAAATGCTTGCCT
>QKCJ01000050.1 GCA_003245715.1 bacterium | reverse complement strand
AACAAAATGATAAGCCAGGCCGTTATTCATGCCGCGTTCATGATGGGCGCGGTCAAAGATTGCGGCATTGCCAGAGAGGGTTGCGCTGTGGTGGATGACGATATTTTTCCAGCGGTTTGATAACACATCCGGCTCCCATTTGGGGTTCGTCGGTGCGGGGGGGGTGGTGCGAGCAAGTTCGAGCATGTCTTTGATATTGATTCCGCCGGGGTCATCCTGCAGGGTCAGAGTAGCAGATTTTTCAGGCTCAGGCTTACTCTTTAACCAGTAAATATACGCGCCATACCCGGCTGCGGCAAAGAATCCGGCCAGTAGCAGAAAGTCAAAGAGTGAGCGATATTTTTTCAGTTTCATAGTTATTAAAGTAAGAACAAAATTTTATCAGACATTTATCGCGGTAAAACACGTCATTCATATAAATCGGCAATTATCTATATTTTCTTTAATAATACAGGTGTAGCTTAAAATGCTATTAAAAAACTAAATTAAGGTATGATAAAAATGCGGAGATAATTAAGATTGCTGTAGTATATGTTAGAAATGGATTGGCTTTGTTTCTGAAAATAAATATTAATCCGATTATCCAGATTAAAGCCCACTGAGAAATAAAAATTGGTGTAAGAGACTCTGAAAGAACGATACCAAGTTTTTCCAGGGTTATAGCGATCAGAATTGTCGGCCCGCCGGCAATAAACAGAAAGATATACCCAAGCAAAGGTGCTCCCCTGCCAGTATTCTCAGCATAGTAATATGCGCCAGTAGAAACAAGTATGGTTATTAATGTGAATAGAAGTAAATATGCGATTTTTTTCATTCTTGTACCTGTTGTTGTATAATTCTTTAGCGTTGCCATTCGTTATGCTTGTGGACGGTGCTCATGTCTCTTAATATAAATTATGTCCAATAATAAAACTGAATTGCTGTAAAAATAAAGTCATCAATGGATTTATCCGGGTTGAGTAACTCAGAAAAACTAGGATTAAAAGTAATTTCTAAAGAAGATATTAGGCCATTTTCAAACCATAAGAGAAAATCGAATATGTATTTTTCATTGTTGTAATACAGGCTGGCTTGTAAGTCTGCGAGTAAATTTACGGTTGTAGTTTCAATGTTAGATGTTTTGAATTTAAAATCACAGTATCCTCCCGCAGAAGAATAACTTCTATTATTAATATATGACGCATCTATTTGTTCTTTTAGATTGTCGAAAACAACGCCTTTTCTGTCTGAAAGGAAATGAAGTGAATGTTTTTCAATTTCAAGCATGGTCAATGTTTTAAAATTCATAAATTATTCTTCCGGTCAAGCACGCGATACTGAATCGCCTCAGAAAGATGTTCGATATTAATATTTTCTTCTCCGGCTAAATCAGCGATTGTCCGTGCGACCTTTAAGATTCTGCTCCATGCTCGTGCGGATAGTCCGAGATTATCAACTGCAGCTTTTAATAATACCTCGCCTTCGGGTGGGAGGGCGCAGTGTGTTTCGATATCTGAAGGCAGCATTCTGGCGTTAACTGGTGTGGTTGACCCGGTGAATCTGTTTTGCTGGATGTCTCTGGCATTTTGTACGCGCGCACGTATTACTTCCGATGTTTCGCCTTTTTTGGGCGCGCGAAGTTCATTGTAATGCAATGCCGGGGCTTCGATATGCAGGTCGATACGGTCGAGTAACGGGCCGGAGAGTTTGGCGGTGTAGCGTTCAATCTGGTTCGGTGTGCAGCGGCAGGTTTTTCGGTTGTCGCCAAGTTTGCCGCAGGGACACATATTCATTGAGAGTACAAGCATGATATTGGCCGGATATCTGGCGGAGCTTGCAGCGCGGCTGATAGTTATCTGTCCGTCCTCAAGCGGTTGGCGCAGGGTCTCCAGCAGTGTGCGGGAAAACTCCGGCGCTTCGTCAAGAAAGAGTACGCCGTTATGCGCAAGCGATAATTCACCGGGTCGTGGAATTGTCCCGCCGCCGATAAGTCCGGCGGGGCTGGCATTGTGATGCGGCGTGCGGAAGGGGCGGTCCTTGAGCAGTCCCTGTCCTGGCGCAAGTTCACCGGCGATAGAATAAATCTTGGTGACTTCAAGCGATTCCTCAAGGTTCAGCTGCGGCAAAATTCCGGGCAGGCGTTGTGCGCTCATGGTCTTGCCTGAGCCGGGCGGCCCCATCATCAGGATATTATGTCCACCGGCCGCAGCGATCTCCAGCGCCCGCTTGACATGCTCCTGTCCGCGCACATCGGAAAAACAGAGATGGTGTTCTCTTTGCAATTCTTCAGAGCAGTCCGGAGTGATCTCTGGTCTGCCGAGTTCGCCGGTAATAAATCCGGCGGCTTCACTAAGATTTCTGGCCGGGAAGATTTCGATCTGGTCGGCAAGGACGGCTGCTTCTACCGCGTTTGCTGCAGGGACAATCAGGCCGCGGAAATTTTTCTGACTGGCGATGATCGCGGCCGCGAGAACACCTTTCACCGGTCGCAGCGTACCGTCAAGGGCAAGCTCACCCATGACCAGATAATCACCGGCCCGGGGCGCTTCTATTTGTTCAGATGCCAAAAGTATCGCCAGAGCAATCGGCAGGTCAAAGAGTGCGCCTTCTTTTTTCAGTTCAGCCGGAGCGAGGTTGACAACCATCTTGCGCGGAGGGTATTGGTACTGGCTGTTTTTCAGTGCAGACTTGACCCGGTCTGCCGATTCACGGACTGCGTTATCGGGCAAGCCGACGATGCGTATGCCTACAAGACCGCCGCTGAGGTCAAGTTCGACCTCGACAATTTCCGCTTCCACACCGGTTATGGCAATAGAGTATAATTTTGAGAGCATGATTTAGCCTGCAAGTGAGTTAAAATGTAGCCGCAATTTTACTCAAATGCGCCGCAAAGGGCAAGCAATACCGTTGAATGCCAGAATTTATCTGAACCGGATTGACGTGCGGGGCTTGCTTCAGGCGGTGTTTTGGGGGAATACGCTGTTGATGCTGCTGTAGAATTTTGAGATAGGCACGGGTTTAATCAGATAGGATTTTATCTGGTATTTGTTGAGCGCGGTCAGGGCGATATCCTTATCCTTGACGGCCGTGAGAATAATAATCGGCGTTGAGACCTCGGGAAATTTTCCGCGGAAGTGTTCAATAAGATGCATACCGTTAAGTACTGGCATACGCAGATCGGTAATCACCAGGTCATAGTAACCGTTGCTGCCGTAAACGGCGTCAAGAATGTCAGCGGCCTCTCGTCCGTTCTGCGCTTCAGTGATATCCGCGTTGCAGCGTTTTAAAATATTGCTCAGAAGTGCGCGTATCTGCGGGTCGTCGTCAACGATCATGATCTTCTTGTCTTTGAGGTCGGTTTTGGGTGACTGGTTTTGGGTGACAGTATTTGTAGCCATATTACAGCTTGCGTGGTTTTTCAGGCAGACCTCGCCTGCCTGTTGGAGCAGTTCATGGACCTCGGGATAACCGGAGTTCTGCTCCTGCAGCGCGATTAGATTCTGGCAGAATGTACTTTTCTTGAACTGGCATAGATGCAGGAGTATTTTTGCGCCGGCAATTTTGACTTCAGGCTTGTTGTTTCTGAGAAAGCCGTAGCTGAAATGCTCGCAGATCAGCGACTCCTCTCCAAGTTTCTTGACAATCTCCACTATCTCATCGCGCAGATAATCGGAAGAAGCAGAAATCAGCGGCAATATCGACGGCAGTAGCGGGATTATCTGCTGGGGATCGGCTACCAGTGAGTTTAACAGGTCAATCAGCATCTTCTGCCACTCAAGATGCAGGTAGTTGGCGGTGGTCAGATAATTACGGATTACCCCACAGCAGAGCGATTGTGATTTTTTTAACTCAGAAAGTATCTGCTCCGCGCGTTCGATAGAAGTGTTGCCACCGAAAAATTCCCTGGCAATTTCAAGCGTGTGGCTGAAACTGGTGTTAGTTGACATTTTAATCTTCCCAATAGGTTTCCCGACCCGATATTAAGATTTTAAATCGGAATTTTAAAATTGTCAATTATTTTCGGGGGTGTTTTGCGATTAAAAGTGTGTCAATTGCAAAATTGTTTTTTGGCTTCATTCTCGGCTGAAAGTATATTTTCCAGCGTAACCGGCAGGTTGGGGGTGGTGCTTAAGGCTTTTTCGGTGCGTTTGGCGATATCATTAAAGGATATTTTGCCGTCGAGGAAGAGCGCGACAGCTTTTTCATTGGCCGCCGAGTAAACCGCCGGGTGCAAACCTCCGGCTTTACCGGCAGTGATGCCGATCTCAAGCATGGGGAAGAGTTCATATTTGGGTTCTTCAAAGGTAAGTTGGCCAAGCGTGGCAAATGACGGCGACTGGAGGTTATATTCAAGGCGTTCAGGGTAGCCAAGCGCGTGCAGAATTGGCAGGCGCATATCTGGTTTGGCGATCTGAGCCATGACCGCGCCGTCGCAGAACTCGACCATGCCGTGAATCAGTGACTGGCGGTGTACGAGTACTTCGATATTTTCGTAGGCGATAGCAAAGAGCCGGTGGGCTTCGATGACTTCAAGCGCTTTATTGGCGAGAGTCGCGGAGTCGATAGTGATTTTTGCGCCCATGTCCCAGGTCGGGTGGGCCAGCGCCTGCTGGGGGGTGGCGGTTTCAAGCTGGCGTTTACTGTAGTCGCGAAACGCGCCGCCTGAAGCGGTGATAATCAGCTTGCGCACAGACTTCCGCGGGTTGCCGTCAAGGCACTGAAAGAGTGCGCTATGCTCTGAATCAACGGGCAGAAGTCTGACATTTTTTTCTTTAATAAGTTCGAGGATAATCTCGCCCCCGGCAACCAGACTTTCCTTGTTGGCCAGTGCAATATCCATACCCGCCTTTATCGCGTCAATAGTCGGAGCCAGACCAGCCGAGCCAACTGCCGCGCTCAGACACATTTTCGCGCCACAATTATTTATCGCCTCGGATAACCCTGCCTGTCCGCAGTAGAGCTTTGCCCCGCTGCCGGAAAGTGCGGACTTGAGGTCATTGTATTTTGTATCATCAGCAATCACTACATGCGCCGGTTTGAATTCACTGGCAGCAGCGATCAGTTTTTCAACATTTCTGCCGGCGCTGAGCATGACCGGCTTGAAGCGTTCAGGATAGTTTCTGAAAATATCCAGTGCGCTGCTGCCGATAGAGCCTGTTGCGCCGATAACAGCGATTGATTTTACTTCCATAGATAATGTTTCCTGCTTCAAACCTCAAAATTTTCGCTGTTAAAAATTAATTGTAAAACGCATTAATCTGGCGCCGCCGGAATAAGGTTATCACTGCGAGTTCTGGGTCTTGTAGGTGTAATCAGGGGTGCTGCCATAGTTCTGGTTGTTCCACACACCCTGTCCGACATTCTCCCGTGCCTGCATCTGCGACTGCTGGGTGACAGCGCCGTCATAAACATAGCGTGGGTAATTCTGATCCTGCGCCTGAACTTGCTGTTGCGCCTGCTGGCTGGTCTGTCCGGAATACTGCTGGGTGTTACTGATCGGGCATTGGCCGTTTTTCAGATAATAAGTTCGTGGGTCAACCGGTTGCTGCCCGACAACCATCGGGTGATTGGTCGGCGCGGCGACGGGCTGTCCCTGATTGTTGTAGTAATACGGCTGCGTCTGCTGGACAACGCGCTGTCCGCTGCCGCCCATTCCCGCATATGCGTCAGTGCCTGAATAATTTCCGTCTTGGCGCAGTCCGTAAACACCCTGACTTGCCGCCATCGGCTGGGTATTCGCGCCGAGGTTAGGGTTCTCAAAACGCTGGAAGTGGCTGGCGACAAACGGAGCCTTCGGTACAGCCGCGCCCTGCTCCAGACGGTTAAGCTGGCGCAAATACTCGCGTGACCAGCTCTGCCAGGTATTGAGGTTCACCCATAATTCAGTATTCTTTTCGTAGATTGTACGGGTAAGTTTTTCCTGCGGGGTGTCCCGGTCAAGGACAACGTTGTCCAGATCAGGCGTCGGTGAGTGCAGATCAAGCACCTTTGTCCAGTACTGACGCGCACCCTGCGGGTCCTGATTGGCAAAGTAACAGATCTCGCCAAGGTGGAAATAAGTCTCCGCGCACTCGGCCAGACGTCCCTGCTTGAGGGCTGAATCAATAGCCTGTCCGTAGGTCTTTACCGAGAATAAAATCAGGTCACTCGCCCGGGCCAGAGACTCGTCACCCGAGGACGGGTCACGCAGAATTTCAAAGCCTGAAGCCTGATAGATTCCGCCGCGGGTATTGATGTAACGGGGGCTGTCGGGCTTGACCTTCAGAGCGTGCATAATACAGGCGTCGGCCTTTGAGTAGGCGCCAAGCTGCTTGTAAACCAGCGCCATGTCATTCCACGCCTGATCGAAATTCTCGTCAATATCAACTGCCGTGCGGTAATAACGCAGGCTGTCCTTGAGACGGCCCTGACGCACAAGATTGCCGGCCATGATATAGGCTATATAGGCGGCCTTACCGTTCTTCTGTTCAACTCTTGGAATGTCACCATTATTGGCGTCAAGTTCGGGATGCTTGCTTGCCGGGCGCGGGTCCTTGAGGTGTTTTGTATAATCATCAACGGCGGCTGACTTGCTCTTTTCAGGTTGCGCCTTGACAGTCGGCTTGACTTCCGAGACCAGCGGCGCAGCTTCCGGAGTGACCGCTGCTATTGGAGCCGTCGGAATTTTGGGCGCAACTACGACCTCTTCATTAACCACCACCGGCGCCCGCAGTTTCGGCATAACCTTCCAGCTCTCATTAGGCTCAGCCCGGGTAACATTTCCCGCCCGGTCGATACAGCGCCCGCGCAGCATGAAATTGCCTGCCTGCGGAATCTTCCAGAAATAATGCCCGGTATTAGGGATGTCACGCGAAATTATCCGCCAGTTGATGCCGTTATCAGTCGAGTACTCAAGCTCTACGGGGTTGAGCGCGAGATTGCGGTCAGAGGCGATCCATTCAATGCGGATCTCCTCACCCTCGCGGAAAATCCGGCCCGGTTCAGGTGCGTGCAGCGAAAACTCCGGTGCAGTCGTATCGGCAATAACCTTGACCTGCGGGGTATCGCCCCGCAGCGGCGCAGGACTCTTGCCGACAGCATCCGCCCCGCGTGAGGTGAAGTAATACACCCCGTCGGAGGGAACGCTGACTGCCTTGGCAAAGAGCTTTTCGCCAGTACCGACCTGAATGCGGCACTCACCGTCAAGCACCCACCCCCGCTGGGGGAAACGTGTAATATAAAGATCCGCCGCTTCAGCGTCCAGACTCTTGCTGTCAGCCGGTTTTACCGTAACCGTGAAATTACGGCTGGCGACAATCTTCTCCGGGATATTCTCGTCCCCGGCATTTGTCAGTCCCAGCAGCGATCCTGATAACATCATGGTAAATATGAGTTTACGTATCACCTTTACTCTCCGCGTAATGTAAAATAATACAGACTGTTTTTTTATCGGTCATTACCGGGGAATAACTCCAGTAAAAACAGAGAGAATGCCGCTGCAGGGGGCGGTTAAGCGGGTATTTCCGGTTTAAGTTGGTTGTCGGGGGGGGGCTGTAATTTATTGCGGTTCAATGCTGAGGTCATCGACTAATATAATGTAAAAGGCTTAGGCATATTCCGCGGCGCGCTTTGCTGGGATGCTTTGCGATTAATCGGCAAGAAGTGAATTCAGGAATTTTTCCGCGTCGACTTCACTCATCTTTGAGCATTGCTCAAGAATTTCAACCCGGCAGATTTTTCGCATCTGTACCGCCCGTTTTTTCTGTTCAGGCTGCCCGGAGATCAACTTTTCCCGGATAGATCTGATCTGTCTGATGGTGCGCTGATAATTTTCCGGCAGCGATTCGGCGAATTTATCACGCAGCGCCGCGGCGAGTGCCGGCAGGTTATCGCAGCTGAAGCCCGCGCTCAGATTATCAGAACAAAAATTTGCCGGCAGGGTAAAATCGCAATCCTCCGGCGAATCAGAGACATTAACCGGAACTCCCGCCTTTCGCGCGTGGCAGGTTATCTGATTATTGACCTCCCGCGAATCAGTGCAGGCAAAGACCAGAGTAAAGTCTTTCAGCTCACAGCCTTCATATTCGCTGCGGATAATTTGAAGCTTCTGCGGATATTCAGGGCAGAGCAGGTTAAATTCATAATCAAGTTCAGGTGAAATGACCGTCACCGCCGCTCCCGCTTCAAGCAGAGTCCGGCACTTGCGCAGCGCGACATCGCCCCCGCCCACGATCAGCGCGTTGATTGATTTTCTCAGAATCAGTGGCAGGCTCATCTTCTGCACTCCCCCAAAATTTGATCTTTCATATTGATAAGTATAACCCCGCAGGCAATTCCCGCAATACTTTCCATTGCCGCCGCAGTGCTGTCGGCGAGGGTATTACCGAGTTTGAGTGTATCATTATCACTGAGCGCGTCAAATAATCCCTCGACAGTTTCTGTTTCTTTGGCGGTAACGATGCCAAGTTTTTTTGCCTGCTCATGGACGTAACTGAGAGCTGGTGGCGAATCCTTGGAGTGCGTATTTTCATACCCCATCGCCAGCTTGCAGAGTTTGCCCGGATGACCGAGGGCGATAAATTCATTAAAGCCCCGTTCGCGCAACTGCCGCAGCACAAAGCCCCACTCGTTGCTCACTTCAATTATTTCAGCATTTGCCGCGCCGAAAATTTTCATCGCGTTGCGGTAGCCATAATGCCCGGGTACGAGAATTATTTGTTTTGTGCTTTCTTCCGCGCCAGCATTTTTACATTCTTCCGCCGCAACCGAGAGCGCGCAGTTGATTGCTTCCCGCAGCGCCTGATGTGAGAAGGGACGGACAACGCCGCTGGTGCCGATAATTGAGATGCCGCCCTTAATTCCCAGCCGGGGGTTAAAGGTTTTTTCCGCCAGTGTGCAGCCGTTTTCAACCGAGATAGTGATAACAAATTTTTTATCCGTAACAGTCGCGATAGCCTTGCTTATCATTTCTCTTGGCACAGGATTAATCGCCGCTTCACCGACAGCCAGTTGCAGGCCGGGCTTGGTGATTATTCCGACGCCGACGCCAGCTTTGAAAATATTTTCATTTGTGGCCGAATCTTCAAGAGGAATAAGCTCGCAACTTATCAGCGCGCGGTTGGTAATATCAGGATCATCCCCCGCATCCTTGCGAACGCTGGCGTGTGCGGAATGGCCGCCACTGAAAGAGTCTTCAATTTCCAGCACTGCAATTTTTCCGTCAGGAAGAGTAATTGAGACGTTTCCGGCTTTTTCGTTATTAGTAAGAAGTTGTGCCGCCGCAAGAGCCGCCGCCGCTGCGCAGGTTCCGGTGGTGTAGCCGGTTCTCAGTTCTTGCTGATTATTGGCTTGCTGCATTTTTATGCCTGTAGAGTTATAACGAGTGGGTGGAGGCTTTATGTTTTGTGACCGTCTCGACAAAACTTTCAGCGAGCGCTTTGGGGGTCAGCCCAAGCTGCTCAAATAGTTCATGCACGCTCGCCGCCTTTTGGAATTCATCCGGTATGCCCTTTCGCATGACCCTGCAGCCGAGATTATTATCCGCGCAGAATTCAGTAACCGCCGAGCCGAAACCGCCCGCCAGAGCGTGGTCCTCTAATGTAAAGATCAGCCCCTTCCCGGACGCTCTGGTAATCGCCGCGCCGTCAAGGGGTTTGGCAAAGCGCGCATTGATTACTTCAAGCTCCACGGCTTTTTCCGCCGCGATCTTTGCGGCCTTGAGCGCCGGTTCAACCATCTTGCCGTAGGCCATGATTACCCCGTCAGCGCCCTCACGCAACGTCTCGCTGACACCGGTTTCAATGGCTGCGTGCCGCTCAGGCAGGGTGTTTACCGGCGGCCCGCCGCGGGGGTAACGCAGCGCGCAGGGGGTATTTTGATTGAGGGCAAACTCAAGCATCATCTCAAGTTCCACGCCATCACGCGGTGCCATGAGAATAATATTCGGCAGATGCCGCAGAAAGGCGATATCAAAAATCCCGTGGTGCGTTGGCCCGTCAGAGCCGACCAGCCCCGCCCGGTCAAGGGCAAAGACTACCGGGCAATCCGGCTGCAGACAGACATCGTGGAAAATCTGATCGTACGCCCGCTGGAGGAAGGTCGAATAAATCGCCACGACCGGCTTAAGCCCTTTCTTCGCTAGCGCACCGGCAAAGGGTATCGCGTGCGCCTCGGCAATGCCGACATCAAAAAAACGCTCCGGCAGAGTCTCGGCGATTTTCTTAAGACCCGTTCCGGCAGTCATGGCCGCAGTTATGGCGATAACTTTTTCATTATCTTTTGCCTGACTCAGGAGGGCATCGGCAAAAATGCCGGAGTATGTCCGGTTGCCTTTGGTGCGGGTGACGATCTCGCCGGTTCCCTGCACGACAAACGGCGCAGCCGAATGATAACTCTCCGGGTCCTCCACCGCCGCGTCAAAGCCGTGACCCTTTACCGTAATAACATGAAAGACCCGCGGCCCTTTAAGCTTGCGCAGGTTATGCAGCTCGTTTTCCATCGTCGCGATGTCATGACCGTCAAACGGGCCGAAGTAGCGGAATCCCATCGCCTCGAAGACCGCCGCCGCACCTGAATGATTTTTCAGCGCGTTAAGCACACGCTCCTGCAGCCATTCAAGTGATGTGCCAAGGAGCGGGATATTCTGGAAGGACTGACGGAGCTCCTCACGCAGTTGCGTCGTCTGTGGCGATGAGCGGAACTCCTCAAGCTTTCTTGCAAACGCTCCGACTGTTTTGCCGATAGCCATTTCGTTATCATTTAAAACAATCAGCACATCCTCGCCCGAGTGGCCGATATGGTTCATCGCCTCAAAACACATCCCCCCGCCAAGCGCACCGTCACCGATAAGGGCGACGACCTTGTTCTCGTTTTTCGTCAAACGGTTTGCCGCTGCCAGTCCTGTTGCTGCAGAAAGGCTCGTCGAGGCATGGCCGGAAATAAAAGTATCATACTCGCTTTCAGCCGGGTTAGGAAATCCGCTGATGCCGTTTTTCTGGCGCAGGGTGTGGAAACGCTCCTGACGGCCGGTCAGTAATTTGTGCGGGTAGGACTGATGCCCCACATCAAAGACCAGATTGTCTTTCTTGAAATTAAAGACCCTGTGCAAGGCGATAGTCAGCTCGACGATGCCGAGATTACTTGAAAGATGCCCGCCGTTATGTGAAACAACCTCGGTAATCCGGTCGCGGATCTCAACGGCCAGCCTGTCAAGCTTCTCTGCCGGGAAAGCCTTCAGCTCCTGCGGCGAATTGATTGAATTGAGCAAGGGTGTTTCTGCCATTGTTATCCCCGCGCGTGAATTTTCGCGCCTGTCCTGAATTACGGGTCAAAGGATAGTATTATAAGCAGGGAATAAGATAGCGCAATAGTGGAAAAAAAACAGGCTTTTGGGGGCTGGCTATTCTGTCGGGAAGGTTCCGATAGAAGTTGAGGGTGATATTTCCGGATACTGGCTCTCCGGCAGGCTCTGGCTGGTCGGGTTATCGGCGGGTGGAACTGCCGGGAGGGTGGTGGCGGTCTGGACTTTTAGTACCGTATTATTTAATTCTGCACTGGCGGCTGCTAATGAATAAGGATTTCTGATCTGTCGGGGCTGGGTTGGGGCTTGTGGCGCAGTCGGTGTCATCGGAGCAACCGGAGCGACCGGAGCGACCGGAGCGACCGGAGCGGCCGGAGCGGCCGGAGCGGCCGGTGCGGCCGGTGCGACCGGTGCGACCGGTGTGGTGTGGGTAATATTGTGGGCTGTGGCAAGGGTGGTGTTTGCGGTTGGGTCGGGATTATTCTCTGAGCCGGCGGGAGTATTGACAGGTTGCCCGTTGACCTCTTCTTTGGAGCTTGACTGCTGGGGTGCAGTTATTTTCGCAATCAGTTTTTTATCGACCGGCACTAAAATGCCATTACTCGCCAGATAATGGACATCAGCGCAGATATCACGGATTTCTTTCTCGCGCAGTGAGTTCCAGACAAAAGATTCCGGCATCTGTGGAAGGTCAGCCCAGGCGGCGGTAAGAACCGCCAGAAATTGCATAGTTTCGGTGTAACGCAGTTGACGACGCCCCATTTCCATACTCTGCTGCCAGTTGTCAGCTCTCTGCCAGAGATAAACCGCGCGGCAGAAACGACCAAGAAGCGTTTTTTCCGGGGGAAGCTTATGCCAGTCCTGCAGGCGCAGGGAGCGCAGCTTTCTTGCCAGTATCTTGCTATCGCAGTTCACCGAGGCGACCTTGATTAATTCCTGCTTGTCAGTCAGTTCCCCTTCGAGGGTATAAACCAGCAGGCTGTAGGCTGCCCGGGCAATCTGGTCGGTATCCGGGTCAGCGCAGACCATCCTCGAAATATGCACAGACGCCCTGATTCCGTCAATGGAGGGGCGCGAATATGCCAGCGCCACCGTCGAAACCAGACTCAGCGAGCCCGGAGCAGTGACCCCGCCACCGCTGCCGCTGCCATCAAGTTCGCTGATAATCAGCTTTAACTGCTGTACCTCGGGATCTTTAATCGCCAGAATGTTAAAGACCCTCTCGGGAATATACCCCCCTTCCTGAATATAGGAATTAAGCAGGGCGATGCGCTGTATCCGCTTGCAGGTAAAATCCTTGGCCAGTGCCGGGACAGGGTTGTAACTAAGCAGCGCCAGTGAGGCGGCCTTGTGTCTGGTACGCGAAAATTCAGCCGCATTTATGCAAAAAGCGCAGGAAATCATCAGAATACAGGCAGTAAGTGCTGTGAATTTACTGATTCTCAAAATAATTTCCTTATTATGTATAATTCAGGTAAAATAACGGGCAGAAAATGCAACTAAAAAGATATTGTTTGATGCCGCTTTACTTTGTCGTATCTTTCGTCTGAACAATTGGTTACAGATTGTTGGATATATGATATCCGAAAAAAGTTGATGATTCAAGAAGTAATTTATTGGGTAGCGCTTGTAAAAAAAGAAAAATGTGCGATATTAGTATAAATATTGGGAAAAATATTTATCAGTATTTTGCGGGTTGAGATGGAAACAAACGATAAAAACAGCGCCAAAGATGAAATGTTACTGACCTTTGCCAGTGGCGTTGCGCATAATTTTAACAATATTCTAACAGCCGGGATGGGTTTTCTCTCTCTGGCGATGGATATGACTACAGATAAAGAGACGCTGGCGATGCTGCGCAATGTGGAGCTTTGCCATCAACGGATCTCCCATCTTGCCAGGCAGCTTCTCTCATTTACCGGTGATATTGAGACGCAGGAGAGCCGGATTTTCCTGACCGAGGCTCTCAACAATGCCCTTAACATCTTTGATTCCATCGCCATGAAGCATCGTGCGGTGCTGGTCTGCGAGTTTTCGGCGGTGCGTGATGTGATGATTCTTGCCGACCGTTTCCAGCTTGTGCAGGCCTTGGTGCAGATTCTCAAGAACGCCGTTGAGTCCTGCAGTGGCAGCAGCGGTCTGGTCAAGTACCGGGCGCGCCTTGAGGATGGTAAGGCGGTAATCAGCATCAAGGACAATGGCCGCGGTATTGCTCCTGAGGAGATTGAGAAGCTCAGTTCACCATTTTATACCACCAAGCAGGTTGTGGGGGTGGGGCTTGGCCTGAGTACGGCAAGGGCGATTATTGAGCGAATGGGTGGCGAGCTTAAGATAACTTCGGAGCTGGCAAAAGGCACCAATGTCGAGATGTCATTTCCGGTGGTTACGGATTTTTATGAAGATAATCCCGCGCAGGATGTCGGTGACATTATCTCTGATATGAATATTCTTCTGGCCATCGACGCGGAACAGACACGGGAAGCGCTGACGGCGGTACTGATGTCATACTCGTTTACGGCCTACACTGTAGACAATGAGCAGGAGCTGTTCAAGGAGCTTGATGAGGACCGTCCCGGTTATGATCTGGTTATCCTCGATCTTCTGCATACCGAGACCATGGGCGACGATCTGATACAAATTATCCGCAAATACTCTGATATTCCGATTGTGTACCTCTACTCCTCAGACATTGAAAAGCCGACAATCACCGACAATGTTGAGGCTTTATCAAAACCGTTTGACCCGGTTGAACTGGTTGAAACCCTCGCAAAAATAAGTTCCTGCACGGCAGACGGGGACGATTGATGATACTTCGTTTCTTCTCGATATACCGCAATATCCTGCCTGAAATTATCCTTTGCCTTGTCGGCCTGCATTTTTTTAGTGTATACTATACCCGTCAGAAATTACTTACCCCGGATTATTCCGCCGACTGCGGTTTGGGGATTTCAGCGGGCGCGGGTGCGGCTTTGTCTGCCCGGTCTGAGGAGGTTGGCAATAAGGCGGAAACAGCTGCAGTAGTAATCCGGTCGGGTAGGTATGATTTTTCCGGCAGGCGTTATGATGATCTTGCCGGGCTTGAGCAGGAACTTCTGAAATTGAAAAATTCCGGCGGAATTTCTCAGGTTAATATTATCGTCAAAGATATTACCGCCGATTCTGCGCTCCTGAAGCAACTGATGGCTGTGCTTGTAAAAAACAATATCAGTTTTGAGGTCAACCCTGTCACGGGCAAAGAGGGGAAGTAGCCTTACTGCATTTATGGCGGTAAAAACCGGTGCAAAAAATGAAAATACTACGCGATAACAGAAAGTGGCTGATAGTCTGGGGGTGCAGTATGCTGTTGCTGCTGCTCACCGGTTTTATTGTCAGGCGTTATCTTTCTGCGGTGCATCCGCAGGCGGCGGGGGTGTTTATTGCTTACCTGCTGGTTTTGATTACCCCGCAGCTTTGCCTGAGCTGCAGGGATGAGGAAAATATTTTCCGTTATCTGTTTTCAATCCTCCTGGGCGCTCTTCCGGCGCTGCTGATTTTTGGCGGCGGTCTTCCGGCCTTACTGGTGGTTTTCGGTTTTGTTGCTTTCATCCTTGCCGTTGCGCAGTTATTTTCCCAGGTAGCCCGTACTCTTGAGCGGGTTATGGGTTTTGTGCTGACGATGTTTTTTTTCAGCAGCTTCCTCTGGAGCGGTCATGTTCTTGGGGAGGGTTTTCTGCGTAATATTGCCGTCTGGCTCTCGCCGCAGGCGATGATCTCTTCAGCTTATGAAAATTTCTCTTTCGCTCACCTGCCTGATGTCTATAATATCTGGCTCGGGCCAGTCGTTCCACTTCCTGATTCGTGGTGGCTGGCGATGACTTATTATCTTGTTCCGGCGTTGCTGCTGCTGGAATTGACACTGTTGTGCAAGAGGATTTGGCGTGATGCCTGAGAAACTGAAAATTATTGCCATGCTTTCAGGGGGCGGTACTACCCTGCAGAATATTATCGACCTTAGAAACGCGGGTGAGCTTGATGTTGATATCGACCTTGTGATTTCCTCCAAGGAAGGTGTCAAGGGCCTGGAGCGGGCTAAGGCACACGGCATCGAGACAATGGTCGTCCCATCAAAAGACTATTACCGCGGTGGCCGGCCTGACTGGAAAGCGATGTCAGAGAAGCTTAATTCGATAATCTTGCCGCGCAAGCCGGACCTGATCTGTCTCTGCGGCTTCATGTGCTTTTACGAGCTTCCGCCGGAACTGCTTGGCAAGGTGGTAAATATCCATCCTTCGCTGATTCCGTCATTCTGCGGCAAGGGCATGTGCGGGCATTTTGTCCACGAAGCGGTGGTTGAATCGGGCGTCAAGGTCTCAGGCTGCACCGTTCATTTTGTCACCAACGAATACGATGCCGGGCCGATTATCCTGCAGCGTGCCTGCCCGGTCTATGATACAGACACACCAGATGACGTTGCCGCCCGGGTCTTTGTCGAGGAGTGCAAGGCTTACCCTGAAGCGCTGCGGCTTGTTGCCGAGAAGCGCTTGACCATTGAAGGCAAAATTGTACGGGTGAAGAAGTAACGCGCCTGTCATTGTCTTGCGGCGTGATAAAAGTGAATTTAAAAAAAGCGGTGTGAGGATAAGTCCCCACGCCGCTTTCTGTTTGTACCGGAATATGTACAGCCGTGAACGGTGGACTATTTAATCAGCACCTCAGCAAGCGTCCGCTTTGGCACATGATGCACGCCGCTGCCGTCGCGCCAGTATTTGACATTGTTATCTTTTATCTCTTCAAGCACAACTTCTTCCGCCGGGCGGCCAAGTGCGAGGGCAAGGCGAATTGATAAACTCGCCGGCAGGCTCAGTGCGCTGTGGATGTCATCACGCTTGATCGCGCCCATCATGCAGCAGCCATACCCCTCAGACGCCGCCGCAAGCTGAATGGTCTGCGCCGCGATGCCAAGGTCGATATCAGGTGAAGACTTCTCCGCGTCAGAGAGGATTATGATGAAAGCGTTAGGGCGCTCGCCCTTCTCAGGCCCCGCCCATTCAGACATATATCCCGCCCACGCCACCAGCGGATAAATCGTCTCAAGCTCCTGTTCGCTACTGACAATACGGTAACGCAGAGGTTGCAGATTACCAGCCGACGGTGTCTGGCGCGCCAGGTCAATCCACTCCGTCAACCGTTCCTGGCCGATACTTTCACACTCAACAAATCTGCGCACAGTACGCGCCTTAACTACAAGATCAGAAAACATACCTTCTCCTTTTTTTTGATTGTCATGCAATAAGCCGGAGCTTAGTGTGTAAGTTATTTTGCCGTTCTATTATATTGCTTCGTTGCGCAAGAAATTTTCTTCTGAGCTTAGCCATTGGGCCGTTTCTTCAGGAGATTTAAAAATTAAAATTTTCATGTCTGTAAGCGAGGCTAATTTTTCATGAATTTGCAGAGCGACATTTTTTTTGAAATTCCATATCCAGCGAAAAAACGGGACGTCAAATCTTTCATTGCAACCCTCAGTCATGTCGGCGCGGGTTTTGCCATAGTGCAGCACAATTCTTTTTATCGCCCGCCATAAACATAGCCGCCGGGGATAATCAAGAAAGATGACGGTGTCAGCGTATGAAAGCCGCAGATCCATAGTTGAAAGATAATTGCCGTCCATTATCCATTCCTCTTCTGCCACAATGCGGTTGACTTTTTCCAGCCATTCTTCCTTTGGGGTTGCTTCCCAGCCGGGATTCCAGAATTCAGTATCAAGATGGATCAGCGGAAGACTTAAAAAGCGCTTAAGTTCTTTTGCCAATGTCGACTTGCCCGCGCCGCCGCAACCTATAACCAGGATTTTTTTCATGCGTTCATTTTTCTTCATGAATAATATCCCTGAGTCTTCACCATCGCCACAAGGTCATTAAGTTTCTGATGCGCCTGCATCGGCGTAAGGTTATTAATATCAAGATTGGCAATCTGGTTTACCAGTTCATCATTGACCGCCGCCTGCGGAGCGAAGAGGTCAGTTTGCACTTCACGCGCCGCAGCCCGCAGGACTTCCCCCTCATGCAGAATGTTCCAGTCACGGTCAACGGCCTGATGCTCAAGCCCCGCCAGCATTTCCCGTGCGCGTTCGATAACGACGTTAGGGATACCCGCAAGCTTGGCAACCTGAATACCGTATGAACGGTCGGTTGCGCCTTCCTGAATACGGTGCAAAAATATTATCTCGCCCGCCCAGTCACGCACCGCAACATTAAAGTTCTTGCCGCGCTCCATGATTACTCCAAGCTCGGCAAGCTCGTGATAGTGCGTCGCAAAGAGCGTCCGCGCGCAGACTTCCTTGTGCAGATATTCGGTGATCGCCCACGCCAGAGACACTCCGTCAAAGGTCGAAGTACCGCGCCCGACCTCGTCGAGGATAACCAGTGAACGCTGCGTCGCGTTATTAATAATGTTTGCCGTCTCAGCCATCTCGACCATGAAGGTCGACTGCCCGCGCGCCAGATCGTCAGCCGCGCCAACACGGGTAAAGACCCGGTCACACAAACCGATCTTCGCGCTCTCAGCCGGGATGCCGCCGCCAATCTGCGCCATGATTGTCAACAGCGCTACCTGACGGATGTAAGTACTCTTACCTGCCATGTTCGGGCCGGTGATGATGTGGATCATCGAATCCGCTGGGTCAAAGATCGTGTCATTGGCGGTAAATTCAGAGAGCGTCACATCAAGCACCGGATGGCGACCGGCGATGATTTTTGTTTCAATATCTTCATGCACCTCAGGCAGGCAGTAGTTCTGCTGCGAGCCGATGTCGGCTAGTGACGCTAAAGCATCAAGCTCCGCCAATGACTGCGCCACGGTCTGCACCCGTTCAACCTCGCATGCAATAGCTTCACGCAGCGCCGCGAAAAGTTCCTGCTCAAGGGCGATGATTTTTTCTTCCGCGCCAAGCACCAGCTGCTCGCGTTCCTTCAGCTCGGGCGTGATATAACGCTCTGCGTTCGCCAGCGTCTGTTTGCGTTCATAGTCCTCGGGGACTTTATTCTTGTGCGTATTGGTTACTTCGATGTAATAACCAAAGACCTTGTTGAAGCCGACCTTCAATGAGGAGATGCCCGAGCGTTCCTGCTCAATCTGCTGGAAGGAGCTGATCCAGTCCTTGCCGCCGGTTGATACAGAATAAAGCTCGGCGAGTCTGTCATTATATTCAGGGCGGATCACCCCGCCTTCGCGGATATGCACCGGCGGAGAATCAACAATCGCGGACTCAATAGTCGAGGCGATGTCTTCAAGATTGTCAAGCCCGGCTGCGAGAGTATTAAGAAGCTCTGCGCCGAAAGTTTCGCCAAGTGCGATAATCCCCGGAAGCTGGCGGCAGCTTGCTGCGAGTGAATTCAGGTCACGTCCGTTAGCTCGTCCTGTGGTGATACGCGCCATGATGCGTTCGATATCATTGATGCCGTTAAGCAGCATCCGCAGTTCGTCGCGCCCCAGATGATTCTCCATCAGCTCGGAGATGGCCTGCTGCCGTCGCAGGATTTGCGCCCGGCTGCGCAGCGGTTGCAAAAGCCAGTTGCGCAGTAACCGCCCACCGGGGCCGGTCTTGGTGCGGTCGAGTACGCCGAGTAAGGTATTACCCTTGCCGCCGGTCATCAGCGGATGGGTCAGTTCGAGATTGCGCTGGGTGGTGCGGTCGAGGATAAGATAATCCTCGCGGATAAATTTTCTGATATTGCGGATATGGTGCAGGGCGATTTTCTGCGTCTCTTCGATATAGATCAGAGCCGCGCCGGCTGCGCCGATAGCTGCCGGGTTTTCAGTGATGCCAAAGCCGTCAAGCGTTGAGACTTCAAAGAAACGCTGAATGCGGATGCGACCTTCCGATTCTGAAAATTCATAACCGTCGCGCTTGGTGACCAGTCCGAGATTGCGGCAGAAGAGCGCGTTATTCAGTGACCGTCCTTCCTGCATCTGCTCGACAGGGACAAGCGTCTCTGCAGGGCTCAGGCGTTCAAGCTCGTCGCCAAGATCCTCAAGTGGCAGCTCCGAGACAAAGAATTCACCCGTCGAAATATCAACGCAGGCAATCCCGGCAACCTTGCCGCTAATTGTTACTGCCGCCAGAAAATTATTGCTGCTACCCTCAAGGCAGGATTCTTCAATGAGCGTTCCCGGAGTGACGATGCGCGTCACCCCGCGCTTGACAATACCCTTGGCCTGCGCCGGGTCTTCAAGCTGGTCGCAGATGGCCACACGTACCCCCGCTTTAATCATCTCCTTGAGATAACGGTCAAGGGCGTGGTGCGGGATGCCTGCCATCGGCATTGAGTTTTCTTTATTGCGGTCACGGGTTGTCAGGGTGAGGCCGAGGATCTTTGCTGACACTACCGCGTCCTCGCCGAACATCTCATAAAAGTCGCCCATTCTGAAGAAGAGAACCGTACCCGGGTTCGCCGACTTCATCTCTTCCCACTGCTCCATCATCGGAGTCTTCGAGTTGCTTTTAGCCATCGCCTCTTTCCGCTTTTTGTCATTGGTTGTCTGCTTAAAACAGGAGACATTATTCTACATAAAAACCGCTCCCGGTACAAGTGCGGGGAGCGGTTTTGAAGGTCGGTGTTTGCCTGGGGCGGAATCATTTGGCGCGGATATAATTATAGATGTTTTCATAATCAATTGCCGGTTTGCGCCATGAGTAATCGCAGTTCATGCCGTTAATGGCGATTTTGTGGAAGGTCTCGGGGCGGTCGTACCAGCAGTTCATCGCCCGGCGCAGCGCAGAATCAAGATCATGCGGCTGAGTGCCTTCAAAGACAAAGCCGTTAGCCCCGTCAAGCCCCTTGCCTGAGTGGTCAAGATCAAAGACCGTATCCGCCAGACCGCCGGTCTTGCGCACAATCGGCACCGTGCCGTAACGCAGCGAGATCAGCTGGGTCAGCCCGCACGGCTCAAACATCGAAGGGATGATAAACATGTCACTGCCCGCGTAGATCAGGTGCGAGAGGTCTTCGTGATAACCGATCCAGAGGTGTACATGCGGATTGTTGCCAAGCTCATTTTTTATCGCCCAGAATTCATTGTTGACCTTACCATCAGGCGATTCGCCAAGCAGGACAAACTGGCCGTTCATCGCGAGGGTAGCGCGGATGGCGTGCTTGATCAGGTGCAGGCCCTTCTGTTCAGTCAGTCGGGTTACTACCGAAACAATCGGCCGCCACGCGTCTTCAAGGTGCAGCCATTCACGCAGCGCGCGCTTGTTCTCATACTTGCCTTCAAAATTATCCACAGAGTAGGTCTGCGCGATGGAGCGGTCGGTGTTGGGGTTCCAGTTGTCATAATCAATGCCGTTGATGATGCCGCCAAATTTGTTTGAGAACTGGTTTAAGACATTATCAAGCCCCCGCCCGCCCTCACGGGTCTTCATCTCACCGGCAAAGGTCGGCGATACTGTGGTGATAAAGTTTGAATAAACCAGAGCGCCCTTCATCATGTTGATGCAGTTGGGCTTTCCGGGGTCACGCAGCTTGCTTTCGTCAAAGACACTGCCGCAATCCATGCCGACCATATCAAGCAACTTGTCGCCGTACCAGCAAAGCCCTTGGCACTCGTTGTTGTGGATGCTGAAGACAACGCGCGAATCATTCCAGCCAAGGGCGTTGTACATTTCATAGTACATCACCGGAATCAGCCCCACCGCCCAGTCGTGGCAGTGGAGGATCTCGGGGCGTTTTTCTGTCTTGAACATGAACTCAAGCGCCGCGCGTGAGAAGTAGGTGAAGCGGTAAAGGTCGTCATCAAAGCCGTAGATGGCGTCGCGCTCGGTGAAATTGCCGCCGGTAATGAAGTAGGTGCGCACGCCCGCAACCATGCCGCAGAAGACTTTTTCCGGCCGCCACTGGTCAAAGTGCGGAACCCATAATTCTTCATAGACGCAGTGGAGGTCTTCAATCTGGTCGTAACGCATGCACGAGTGCATGGGGATGATACATTCAACCGTGTGACCGAGTTTCATCAATTCGCGCGAGAGAGCGGTAACGACATCTGCCAGCCCGCCGACCTTGGCGGCCGGAGCCATCTCAGATGAAATCATGCAGATATACATGTAGAAGACCTTTCATGGCAACGGTATTTTACAACACCGGGAACTTTTTATGCATTAGTATAATAATGAAAGATTTGCTTTTGTGCAACATGAGAAACGACATTTCCGAAATAAAGTGTAAGTTGTCGGCAATTTTCTCTGTTATTAAATTATGCCGGTAATAATTATGAAACTCCCTTTACCGAGCGGTTGTTTCCTTGATCCATTCGGGGATCTTGAGAACATTCATAATTATCTCGATTGACAGCGCCGCGAGGATCATCCCCATTATCCGCACCAGGATTGACGAACCGTTCTTGCCGATTATCTTCATGATCCGGTGTGACTGGCGCATCAGAAAATAGGTGAACGCGAGTATTACTACCAGCATCAGCCAGGTGAAGAACTGCGTTGAGATCTTGTAGACATTGTTGTCGGTGACGATAATTACCGCCATAAGCGAGCCGGGTGAGGCGATAGACGGCACGGCCAGCGGGAAGACCGCCATTTCGTGGTCTGGCTCCTTGCCGGGGAGTTTTTCCTCCTGCGGGCTGGATTTGAAGATCATCTGCAGGCCGAACAGAAAGAGGATAATACCGCCGCTGAGCTGAAAGGAGATAAGCTGGATGCCAAGATAGGTCAGCACCACCTGTCCAAGAACTATGGCGATTGTCAGGATGATTGCCGAATAAATTATGGCTTTGAGGGCGATTTTATTCTGCCGTTCGCGGCTGAAACCGACCGTCAGCGCTGAAAAAAGCGCCAGCGTACCGATTGGGTCGATAGTTGTCCAGAGAAAGAGCGCGTCGCGGGTCAGTTTTTCAAATAATTCCATAGTGGAGCTTGCCTTGTAAATTGATTTTTTGGAAGTTAATAATTAACCGCTCGCTCCTTAATTTTCTGCTTCATTTTCAGATATTTTTGAAACCATCTGACAGAGTTTATTATTTGCCGGTGTGGCGATTCCGGCCTTTTTTCCGGCCTCGACGATCGCGCCGTTGATCTCGTCGATCTCTGTTCTGCCCCGTCCGCGTTTAATATCCTGCTGCATGGAGCTGACGGTGTTTGTATCTTTGGCGGTGACGCGCGCGAGGATTCTTTTGGCGGCAAAAAGCGGCGCTTTGCAGAGCGTGGCAAGTTTTGTAACGTCATACCCCGGAAGGTTTACCGGGTCTGTTCCCTGCGCTTTCATGACGGCGAAACCTTCACGTAAAGCGTTTATCGCGAGGTTGCTGTAACTCTTATGGCTGAGGATTTCAGCCGTTGACAGACCGGTTGCGGCGTTGATGGCGTTAAAGGCCGTGTTAAGCATCAGCTTCGACCACTTCACCCGCATCGCGTCATTACAGTAAGTCACTTCCAGACCAGACCTTCTGAGCGTTTCGGCGGTGTTGAGTCCGGTGTAGTCGTCACCTTTATAGAGGCCGATAGCCAGCCCCCCGCGGTCATTACTCCAGACAATCTTGCCCGGTTCGGCGAAATTCAGGTATGCGCAGATCGCTCCACCGAGGATGGTGTTGTTGCTGAAAGTTTCGGCGAGCTTGCGCTCATTATTTACGCCGTTTTGCAGGCTGACGATCACAGAATAATCATTTATGAGTTTTAAAAGCTCATTTTTGATTATTTCGGTGTCGAAACTCTTTACCGCGATGATGACAATATCCGGGACTTCCGTGACCTCGTCGATGCTGGTGACGGCGGTGAGATTGTCTTTGATTATCCGCTGGCCGCTGCCAATTTGGAGGGTGAGTCCTTTTTCATTAATAATGTCAGCATGTTTCTGGCGGGCGATCAGAGTTGTCTTGCAGCCGCCGAGTGCGAGCAGTCCGCCGACCATGCTGCCGACTGCGCCGGCGCCGAAAACGAGGACGGATCTGCCTGGTTTGGGAGTACGCTTGGCGGTATCGGCGATTGCCTGCGCGGTTTTCTGCGGACATTCAAAGACCAGTGAATGCTCCATCGCGTCAAGCTTGCGGATCTCGACCTCGGCTTTTCGCTCCAGAAGGGCGGTGGTTGCGGTATTGTCGATAATTTTGTCATCGCCAGCCAGCAAAAGAGTTGTCGGCGGCAGGGTGCGGCGCGGGGCTTCCTCCCGGCAGAAAGCGCGCATTTTTAGGGTTTCAAAGCAGAAAGAGGCGGTCACCTGCTTGGTGCGGTGCGGGTCGTTTTTGATAAAGTCGGTGAACTCGGCCTTTTTGGTGAAATGCTCGACATTGATCGGAATGTCAACGGGAAGCTCATTCTTGCCGAGGATTATGCCGCCAGCGGTAAGAAGTTTGTCGGTTATCGGTAAATCGGCTTTGGCAAAAATTCCGGGGGCGATCATGGTCAGTGAATCAAAGAGTACTCTCCGGCGCAGGACAGTGTAGAGGGCGAGCATTCCGCCCCATGACAGCCCGGCAAGATGTACTTTATTGTGACGTACGCGCAGGGCGTTGACCAGTGATTCGATCCGTAAGATCTCGTCGTTATAGGAATTAAGATGACCTTTTATTCCCGCACTCTGACCCCAGCCGGGACGGTCGTAGGCAAATACCGCGTAACCAAGGCCGGACAGTTCCCGCCCGATCTCTGTAAACCAGCCTGAGTGGCTCTCGACACCGTGCAGCAGAAGTACCGCCTCGGTGGCTCCGGCAGGACTGGTCCATTCACGGCAGAAAAGTTTGCCGCCGGGGGTGTTTATTGTGGTCTCGTTCATTTTAAGGATCTCCACATATTTCAGCTTCAGAGGTAATCGTATTTTTTGAGGAAGCGGATTTACTGTTGCACTGAGCTGCCCTAACCCGCAGGTGTATAGTTATACATTAAAGGGGAAAATAACGCAATAAGTCTTTTTTATCAACCAGAACCGGAAAGTCTGTGGGCTATAAATATCGGTCTGACGGGGCGGACAGGGCGACTACCGGCCGTATTCTGTCATGGCTGGCGGCGGTATTCAGGCGTTCTTAACATCTGCTATATTAGTATGTTGTGTGAAATTATCTTTGGATCTGTCCTGAGGTGACGGGGGCAGAGCGGAGATTCTGCTGTAGCCGATTGTGCGGGAGATGCGCAAGGAAATTACAATATCTTCTTGACTCTAAGGGCATTATGGCTAAATTTACTTCCCCCTTCCCGCTCAATGCAGGAGTGGGGATTATTTGTTTGATTTGAAGTTTTCAAAATAATATAGTTTGGAAAATGTTTTTTAATATACAATGAGGAGTTAATCATGGCAGTACCACGTCATAAGACCAGTAAGATGAAGAAACGTCAGCGTCGTTCTCATCACGCAATGACCGCGGCAATCGCTACAGAATGCCCACGTTGCAACTCACCGAAGCTTCCGCACTGCGTTTGCGATGTTTGCGGTCACTACAAGGGTGAGAAAAAGATCGAGGTTGAGGCTTACTAAACAGAGCTTAGCGTCTGTTGTCTGAGGGCAGCAGACGCGGTTTTTTTTATGAAATTTCAACTTTTGTTGAATAAAAGCTTGAGACTTGGCCTGCAATTGTGAAAATAGCAGGTGTAATGGTTCTTGTCAGCAGGGGGAATATATGCGTCTGGCGATTGATGCCATGGGTAATGACCGGGGATGTGCGCCGATTGTTCTCGGAGTAAATGAGTGGCTCAAGGATTTTGAGGATGCCACGGTGGTAATGGTTGGCGACCGCGACAAGCTTCTGCCGGCCATGAAAAAAGCGGGTCTGCCTGAGGACCATCCTCGTATTGAAATTGTCCACTGTACCCAGGTTGTGGAAATGGGGGACAAGTTCGAGGCTATCAAGGAAAAGAAAGACAGCTCGATCATCAAATTGGTTGAGACGGTCAGGAGTGGTAATGCGGATGCGATGATCGCACTTGGCAATACCACGGCGGCGGTCGGGGCGGCGACGCTCGGGCTGCGGCACATAAAGGGTGTGAAGCGTTCGGGGATTGCGGTGACTATCCCGAGCGGTCTTGACAGTTTCTGCATGGTCTGCGATATGGGGGCCAATATCAACTGCAAGCCCAAGCACCTTGCGGATTATGGCATTATGTGCTCTGTCTACTCGCAGAAAATTTTCGGCGTCAAGGAGCCGCGCGTCGGTATCCTCAATGTCGGCGAGGAGCGGGGTAAGGGTAATGCGGTAGTTAATGAAGCCTTTGAGCTGCTGGAGAAGGCGCCGGTTAATTTTATCGGTAATGTCGAGGGCCGGGATATGTGGAACGGCTCGTGTGACGTTATTGTCTGCGATGGCTTTGTCGGCAATGCGATGCTCAAGTGTTCTGAGGGCGTGGTGAAGGCGATGAGTGGCTGGTTGCGCCACGGTATCATGACTGGCGGGCTGTTCTCGAAGATCGGTGGTTTCCTTGCCAAGAAGGGCTTTAATTATGCCCGCGAGCGTGGAGCGCCGGATACTTATGGCGGTATGCCGCTTCTGGGCATTAACGGGATCTGTCTGATCGGGCATGGTTCAAGTAAGGCGCGGGGAGTGTATAATGCGCTGAAGAATGCGCGGTTATGTGTGCGTGCGGACCTGATTAGCCTGATTGCCGAGCAGACTGCGATTTTGCATGACAAGATGGACCAGGATGAAGAGTCAGAGAACTGATAGTTATAGATAAGGAATATACATTGAGCGCTCCAAGATTAAGAAATGTCAAGATTGTTGGAACAGGCTGTTATTTGCCGGAGAAACGTCTTACCAATTTCGACCTTGAGAAGATGGTTGATACTAACGATGAATGGATCGTACAGCGTACAGGCATGCACGAACGACGTGTTGCCGCTGACGACCAGGCTACGAGTGATCTCTGTATTGAAGCGGCCAGAAGTGCGCTTGAGAATGCGGGAATGGAAGCAACTGATCTTGATATGATTATTGTTGCGACTGTTACTCCGGATACGATTTTCCCGTCAACTGCCTGCCGCGTGCAGCATGCTATCGGTGCGCGCGAGATTCCGGCGTTTGATCTGGCGGCGGCCTGCAGCGGTTTTATTTACGGCCTCTCAATGGCCAAGACCCAGATTGCCAGTGGCGTGGTTGATAATATCCTCGTACTTGGTGCCGAGGTGCTGACCCGCTTTACCGATTATCAGGATCGCGGTTCATGTATTCTCTTTGGTGACGGTGCGGGTGCGGCAATTCTCAGCCCTTCGTCTGGTGAGGATGACGGCTGTATCCTTGATACGCACATGGCCAGTGACGGCAGTGAGGGTGATCTGCTGATTCTGCCGGGTGGTGGTAGTCTTAATCCGCCAAGTATCGAGATGCTTGAAAAGCGTCAGAATTATATGCACATTGAAGGGCGTGCGGTCTTCAAGAAGGCTGTTTCAAGGATTGTGCGTCTGGTTGATGAATCACTTGAGCGTTGTAACCTCAAGCGTGAAGATATTGATGTTGTTATTCCGCACCAGATGAATGCGCGTATTATCGAGAGTGCCGCAAAGCGTCTTGATATTCCGATGGAGAAGATCTTCATCAATCTGGACAAGTACGGCAATACCAGTGCTGCGACTATTCCGATTGCCATTGACGAAGCAAGCCGTCAGGGCTTCCTCAAGAAGGGCGATCTGATCAGTCTTGTCACCTTCGGCGGCGGCCTGACCTGGGCGAGTGCGCTTATCCGCTGGTAGTGCTTTTCTTGTGCGGGGTGCTTAGCTGGCTGGTTCGTTGGCGGGGGGCTGCCAGGGCTGGTTTGAGCGGTGCTTTATCTGGATATTGGCGGTTTGGTTGAGGCGGAATTTAACTAACGGTGAATTTTATTGATAACTCAGGGGAGTGATAAATGAATATCAGCGGTTTTTTCCTTTTCCCGGGACAGGGAGCGCAGATTATTGGAATGGCCAAGGACTGCTTTGAAGCAGGTGGTTATGCCAAGAGTCTGTTTGAGGAAGCTGACGAAGTTTTGGGTTTCAGCCTCTCGGATTTGGTTTTTAACGGTGACGAGGATGTTCTGGCGCGCACCGAGAATTGTCAGCCGGCGCTGCTGGTTTCTTCGCTTGCCCTCTTTGAGACTTTAAGAGAGCGTTGCAATGTCGAAGTTTCGGGTGCGGCGGGTCTCTCACTTGGCGAATACACGGCGCTGGTTTCTTTGGGCGCGATGGATTTTGCTGACGCGGTGCAGCTGGTGCGCAAGCGTGGTCAGCTCATGGAGCAGGCTGGTGAGGGCAAGGATACGGGCATGGTGTCTGTGATCGGCCTTGATGATGTGCTGGTTGAGCGTGTCTGTGAGGATGCTTCGGAGTTTGGCGTGGTTGTTCCGGCGAACTATAACTGTCCGGGGCAGCTGGTTATCTCTGGCGAGACCAAGGCGCTTGAAAAGGCGATGGAGCTTGCCAAGGAAGCTGGCGCAAAGCGTGCGTTGCCACTTAATGTGAGCGCGGCTTTCCATTCACCGATTATGGAGCCGGCGCGTGAAGGGTTGGCGGAAGCTCTCAGGGAAGTGCCGATCCGTGAGTTTGAGGGTCGATTTGTCAATAACGCCGATGCGAAGGTGCTGAAGGATGCTGAGGAGATTCGCGAGTCACTGGCCAGGCAGCTGGTAAGTCCGGTTCGCTGGACACAGTCAATGCAGGTTGCGTCTGCCGGTGGCGACAAGATCTTCTATGAATGCGGTCCGGGTAAGGTCTGTCAGGGGCTGATGAAGCGCATTGACAAGGATTGTGATGTGACAAGCGTTAACAGTCTGGCGGTTGTTGAGCATCTGCAGGATCAGTAGGTTTTCTGCCGGTTGGGCGGTTATCAGAATTGAAAATAGTGTGCAGTTGAAAATTAAAAGATATAAAGAAGCAGGATAAGGTGGAGAGAAGAATGAAGGGTAAGAATGCAATTGTTACAGGCGGCGCACGTGGTATTGGTGAGGCAATCGCGCGTAAGCTGGCTGGTAACGGTGCCAATGTTATTATCTGGGACGTGATGGAAGACGCAGCCAAGGAAACTGCTGCCAAGATTGCTGCCGAGTTCGGCGTCAAGGCTACGGGTGCTTCTGTTAACGTAACTGACAGTGCTGCAATTGACGCGGCGGTTGCTGCGGTCAAGGATGAGTTCGGCACGATTGACGTACTTGTAAACAACGCAGGTGTCACCCGTGACAACTTGATGATGCGCATGAAGGAAGAGGACTTTGATTTCGTTCTCAATATCAACCTCAAGGGTGTCTTCCTCTGCTCAAAGGCTGTCGCCAAGATCATGGCCAAGCAGCGCGGCGGTTCTATTGTTAATATCGCTTCAGTTATCGGTATTATGGGTAACGCCGGTCAGGCCAACTACGCGGCTTCAAAGGGCGGCGTGATTGCTCTTTCCAAGACTATCGCCAAGGAATACAGCGGTCGCGGCGTTCGTTGTAACGCGGTTGCTCCGGGTTATATTCAGACCGCAATGACTGACAAGCTTTCAGACGAGGTCAAGGACAAGATGCTTGCTTTCATTCCGCTTGGCAGTCTTGGTCAGCCTGAAGATGTTGCCAAGGCGGTTAATTTCCTTGCTTCTGATGAATCAAGCTATATTACCGGTGAGGTTATCAAGGTTGACGGTGGTATGGTTATGTAGTTAAGCCCTTTTGTGCTGGTTATTTGGGAAAATAACTGATTAAAAGTGCTTAATTAAAATTGACAGTGCAGGCCAAATCTGTATAATTCCGCGAAATTGTGTTTTATTATAGTTTTTTGTAAAAATTTTGTTAGTTCCGCTTTTGGGGATCTTAAGAAAGAAAAGGATTAAAATATGACCAAGGGAGAAATCGAAGCCAAAGTCATCGACATCATTTGTGACCAGCTTCAGGCTGAACGTGACAAGGTGTCACGCGAAACATCATTTGTAGACGATCTCAACGCAGACAGCCTTGATATCGCTGAATTGACCATGGAATTCGAAGACGAATTCGATATTGAAGTTCCTGAAGACGGTGAGCCCCCAGCAACAGTTGGCGACATCATCGACTTCATTGACGGTCTTGTCAATAACTAAGGCAAATTCCAGGTTCTGATTAACATTATTCACCGGAGAGCGGGTTGTTGTGGGGCGTGATGGGGGATGAGTACCCCCTTCAGGGCGCAACGGCAATATCTGCCTCCGGTGTTAAATTGGAAGTATTAGATAAAAAATTATGGCAAAGAAAACAATAGAATGCAGACGGGTTGTGCTTACTGGTGTCGGTCTTGTCACACCGGTTGGTATCGGCACGCAGGAAAGCTGGAACGCGGTTCTTGAAGGGGTCAGCGGAGCAGCGGAATTTAAAGGTATTGAGGTTGACCACTCGGGTTTCCCGGTTCACTTTGGTTGTGAGGTTAAGGACTTCGACATCTCGCGCTGGATTCAGCCGCGTGATTCACGCCGTCTTGACAAGTTCGTCCACTTTACCGTGGCGGCTGCCAACCTTGCCAAAGAAGACGCCAAGCTTGAATTGGACAAGCTTAACCTTGAGCGTTGCGGTTCAGTCTTTGCCAGTGGTATCGGTGGTATCCTCTCAGTTGAGTCGCAGCTGATGCGCTTTGTTGAGAAGGGTCCGTCACGAATTTCACCATTCAGCGTGCCGCTGCTGATGGTCAATGCCGGTTGTGGGCAGATTGCCATTGAGTTCGGTCTCAAGGGTATCAACTACGCACCGGTTACTGCGTGTGCTTCCGGTTCACACGCAATCGGCCTTGCTTTCCGCCACATTCAGGTCGGTGATGCTGACCTGGTGTTTGCCGGTGGCAGTGAGGCGGGTATCGGTATTATGGGGCTTGGTGGCTTTGCCAACATGAAGGCACTTTCAACCCGTAATGACGATCCCAAACGCGCCAGCCGTCCGTTTGACAAGAACCGCGATGGTTTTGTCATGGGTGAGGGTGCAGGTGCGGTTATTCTTGAGGAACTCGAACACGCCAAGGCCCGCGGTGCGACCATTTACGCGGAAGTTCTCGGTTACGGTTTTACTGATGACGCTTCACACATTACCGCCCCGAGCGAGAACGGTGAAGGTATTGCCCGCGCCATGAAGATTGCCATGGAACAGGGTGAGGTCGGTGCGGATCAGATTGATTATATCAATGCCCACGGTACTTCCACTCCGTTTAATGACCGCTCTGAGACTGCCGGCATCAAACTGGCGCTCGGTGAGGAGAATGCGCGTAAGGTTTCAATCAGTTCAACCAAGGGTTGTACCGGCCATATGCTGGGTGCGGCTGGCGGGGTTGAGCTTGGTTTTGCTGCGCTTGCAATCAAGAACGGGATTATTCCTCCGACTATCAATTATGAAACTCCAGATCCTGAATGTGATCTTGATTATACGCCGAATCAGGCCAGAAAGCGTGATGTCAGGTTTGCAATGTCCAACTCACTTGGTTTTGGCGGCCACAACGTATCGCTGCTCATCGGTAAATACGAAGGGTAGTAATCGGTTTTGAAGATTTTCCAGACGGGGTCCTGCGTTGCGGGATCCCGTTTTTATTTAAAGTCCTGAAAAGGACTTTACACAGGTAGTAAATACTCTATAATCGGCATTGTTGAGCGCGGTATGTAAAGTACGGGAGTTTAAATGATATCTCGGGAAGTTGATTACGCAATACGCATTGTGCAAGCGGTAGCCAGTGGAGCTGGCAATCTTGTTTCTGCAATAAATATCTCTGAGGAAATGGGGATTCCTTACCGGTTTTTGCGCAAGATATCCCTGGTGCTTGTGAAGAAAAACATTTTAATCAGCAAACGTGGCAATCGCGGAGGATTTCTGCTGGCTAAGGATGCTGACAAGATAAGTTTGCTGGATATCTTCTGTGCCGTTTCAAGCAAGGGTTCGGGGTTTAATCTCTGTCTGCGCGACCGGGAAGCCTGTGATCGGACCACTTTCTGTAAGCTTCACCCGAAGCTTCTGGTTATTCAGGAAAAAATCGAGCAGGAGTTTTCGGGAATAACCATCGCCGACATCATCTGATTTCCCTGATCTGCCAAGTTTATAAACAGAATTTTCCAATAGCACTGCCGTAAAGGCGGTGCTGTTTTTTTTGTCGGGACGACACGCTCTAATATGAACGTTTCGGGGCGGGCTGCGTTAATAATATGTATGTTGCGTTTCAAACAAGCGGTTTGGAATAGTAGGGGCGGTTTTGCTTTTGAAGAGGTGTTGTTGATGAGGAGAGGGAAGATGAGACCTTTAGTTATCATGTTTTTGTTGCTGGGGACACTTGCTCTGGCGGGCAGTGACTATAAGCCTGTTGTGCATATTGACGGTATTGAGAATTTCATCACTCTGATACCAGGGAAGAGTTCGCAGGGGGATGTGCATAATGCCGGCTGGAAGAACCAGCAGAAAGAATATTATGTTGAGTTCACCGGCAAGGTTTTGAAGGAGGGTAAGTGGGAGAAGTATACGTTCTGGTTTACCCCCAAGTCCGACGGGGAGGTGGTGCTATCATTCAGGGCTACGTGGAACCGGGTCAAGGGTACGGAGAAAATTGAACCGATCTGGATTTTCTATGACGAGATTAAGGTGGCCGGGGCAAAGCTTGAGAATGAGGATTTCAGCAAGAAGGATGAGGCGGGGCTGGTCAAGTTCTGGCAGGTGAACAAGCAGGAGCAGTTTGTGGCGGAGGGAAAGAAAACGCTGGCCGAGGTCTGGTTCAGCGCGCCGATTTCACAAAAGATTCAACTAAAGAAAGGAAAGAAAGTAAAGATTTCCTTCAAGGTGAAGAGCAGCCATGTGGATGAGGTTAAGCCCGGGGCTTGAATATGGTTGCAGCGCTTTTTAATCTTGAGGTGAATAAAAAAAGGACAGCCTAACGATATGCAAACTTGAAGTATTCGCTTTTTTTGAAGAAAATTGTTAATAATAAGGTTGCTAATATTTTGAGAAAATAGTAATCTGGAAAAAACAATTTTTACGTTTTGTGTATTTAATGTCTGCATAACAAGGGGATGTTCAAATGAGAAAGACGGTAGCGGTTATTCTTGGCGGGGGTAAAGGTACGAGGTTGTTTCCACTGACAATGGATCGGAGTAAACCCGCTGTTCCGCTGGCCGGTAAGTATCGCCTGATTGACGTTCCGGTTTCAAACTGTATTAATTCAGGTATCGTGCAGATTTTTGTTCTTACCATGTACCAGTCGGCAAGTCTTAACCGTCATATCGCCAACGCCTACCGTTTTGATGCTTTCTCAAAGGGTTTTGTTGATATCATCGCCGCCGAACAGACCCGTGAGGGCGGTACCTGGTTTCAGGGAACTGCCGACGCGGTGCGCCAGAGCTGGAAGCATCTTTCAGACAAGGGCATGCCGGAGTCGATACTGATTCTCTCCGGTGACCATCTCTACCGCATGGATTACCGCGAGTTCAAGCAGGTGCATGCCGAGGCTAACGCCGACTTCTCAATTGCCGTGCAGCCGGTTACCCGTGAGGAAGCTCCGGAGCTTGGACTGCTCAAGACTGACGAGACAGGCCGCATTATCCAGTTTGCCGAAAAGCCGACAACTGATGAAGAACTCAACTCAATGATGGTTGACACCACTGTCTTTGGCCTCTCACCGGCTGAAGCGGAGAAGAGACCGTTTCTGGCCAGTATGGGTATTTACATGGCCAAGGGTAAGGCCATGAATGAACTGCTGCACCGTGATCCGTCCCAGACAGACTTCGGTAAGCACATTATTCCGCAGGCTATTCAGGAGCGCCACGTGCAGGCCTTCTGTTTCAATGGCTACTGGGCTGACATAGGTACTGTTCAGGCTTTCTACGAGGCTAACCTTGACCTTGTGCATACCCTGCCGAAGTTTAACCTCTTTGACCCTTATATGCCGCTTTACACCCACGCGCGATTCCTGCCCGGGGCAAAGCTCAACCGCGCATCTGTCGAGTCTTCACTGCTCTGTGACGGCAGCATCATCGACGGCGGTATGGTTCGTGACTCACTCATTGGTCTGCGCACACGCGTCCAGCCGGGTGCCAATATCGAAGCGTCTTATATCATGGGTGCGGACTTTTATCAGTCTGGCGAGGAAGAGCATGACCGCTTTGTCGGTATCTGCGAAGGGGCATACCTCAAGCGGGCGATTGTTGACAAGAACGCCTCTATCGGCCGTGGCGTGCAGCTTGTCAACCGTAATAACGTCAGCGAGTATGATGATCCGCAGGGACGTTTTTATGTCCGCGACGGTATTATCATCGTCTCGAAGAATGCGGTTATTCCGGAAGGCTTTGTCTTCTAGCTGGCCTTTGCCGGGATCGGCATTTGGGCGTTGTCTGCTGCTTATGATTTATCCGCTCTGCTTTTGTGGCAGGGCGGTTTTTATTTTGTGGCTGCGAATGGGGGATATTGCGGTTGGCTATTGCAAAAATGTGCTCGGGGGTTATACTCGGGAGTATTGTCAGGTTTAATATTTAGTACTGGGTAATTGCTATACAGGGGCAGAGATGAGTTACATTCCGCATACAGAGGAAGACAAGAAGGTTATGCTTGAGGCGGTCGGGGTCGGGTCGCTTGAGGAGCTTTTCAGTGATATACCGCAGAAACTGCGTGCTTGTGAGATCAATCTGCCTGAGCCGCTGAGTGAGCTTGAGCTGATCGAGCATCTCTCCGAGCTTGAAGCGATGAACCGTTATCCGGTCAAGCGCGGTAACTACTTTATCGGCGGCGGAGCGTATAACCACCATATCCCGGCGGCGCTTGATGAGATGTGCGGGCGCAGTGAATTCTATACAGCCTATACCCCTTATCAGGCTGAGATCAGCCAGGGTATGCTGCAGGCGATCTTTGAATATCAGACCGCAATTGCTCGGATAACCGGCCTTGATGTCTCTAACGCGTCTTTGTATGACGGCGCGACGGCAATCTATGAAGCGTCAGTGATTGCCGTTAATCAGACCAAACGCAGCGGCATTGTCTTTGATACTTCAGTTAATCCGCATTACCGCCAGGTGCTTTCAAGTTACGGGCGTAATGCCAAGATTTCGATGAAAGAACTGCCGTACTCGCCGGAAGCTGGGGGAAGTGCGAAGAATCTTGCGGCGGCTATTGGCGCTGATACTGCGGCGGTGGTTGTGCAGTATCCGGATTTCTTCGGCCGGGTGGCTGATTATACAGAACTTGCAGAATGTTGCCACGCCAACAAGGCGTTGCTGGTGATGGTCTGCAATCCGGTTGCACTTGGTGTATTGAAGACTCCGGGTGAGATGGGGGCGGATATCGCGGTTGGTGACGGGCAGCCGCTTGGTATGCCGCTGAGTTATGGCGGGCCGTACCTCGGTTATATGGCCTGTACGGAGAAATTACTGCGCAAGATGCCGGGGCGCATCGTCGGCGAGACGGTGGACAAGGACGGCAAACGCGGTTTCGTGCTGACTCTGCAGGCGCGCGAGCAGCATATCAAGAGAGAACGGGCGACCAGTAATATCTGCTCAAACCAGGCCTTGTGCGCGCTGCGGGCGTTGGCGTACGTGACGGTTATGGGTAAGAGCGGTTTCAGCTCGGTGTCGGAACTGTGCATGAAAAAAGCGGCTTATGCCCGCAAAAAACTGGGATCGGTCGATGGCGCGGAAATTGTTTTCGCCGGCCCTCACTTCAATGAATTTGTGCTGCGCCTGCGTAAACCGGTTATGGACCTCTTCCGTAGCCTGGGGCATTCTTTTGAGCCAGGTATCCGTTTAAATCGCTGGTATAACGAACTCTCAGACTGTATACTGGTTGCAGTAACCGAATTGAATTCAAAACATGATATCGATAGATACGCACTCAGATTGCAGGAATGGCTGGGTTGATAATATTGAGCATTAGATACTTATATAGTGTATTTTTATTCGTCAATAGTTGAAAATAAAATCTTAATAAGTTCTTTTTTTTGTTGCGAGCCTACTTGCAATATCTTAATATAAAAACTAGTTATAAGCACAAAAATGTTTACTTAAACAGCTGGGGTAGTGCTTTTCCACAATTTTAGGGTAAATAAAAATTACAAAATAACCGGCACATCGTCGGTGAGTGGTAATTTTTTGAACTGTTTGATGCGGATGGCGCAAGTGTCCTGCAAATTGTTCTGAAGGAGCGAATTTATGTGGCGTATCGGGTATCTGCTCTTTACTTTACTGTTTTTCATTTCATATTCTGTATTAGCGGAAGATTTGCCTGCGGAAAAGCTCAAGCCCAAGCGTGAGTTGACTGAGGGGCAGAAGAAAGAGGCGCAGGAGCTTAAAAGCAAGATCGCCGAGGAGCTTAAACGCCTCACTGGTGTGCGCGGGCCACTTGATACGGCCGAGAAAGAGCTTGCGGGGCCGCAGAAAGAGCTTGATGACATTACCGAGGTCCTTGGCAAGATCAGCGGTCTTGTCAATGACAATGAGAAGGTCAAGCCCGGCAGCAAGGAAGCCAAGGACGTTGAGGCAAAGATTATTGAAGAGGCCAAGAAGATTCCCGGCGCTGGCCCTTATGCCAAGACTGTAATCACTCATTTTGATGAGTTGCTGAAGTTTAACGAGGCCAAGGCTGCCAAGAAAGACACTAAAAAGCTTGGCGAGAAGCTTGATCTGGCCAGCGGCAAGATGGTCAAAGCCCAGGAAAAGATCGACGGCAGGCTGCGCAAAACGGTCGAAAAGCTCGATGAAAAAAGAAATATCGAGAAAAAGAAGTTTGAAAAGGAACAGACCACACTACTGACTTATCGCGCCAAACTCCGCTCGATTTATGGTTATGAAGTTGAAGATGCGGCGATACTTTTTACCGGCGGTGGCGATACTGACGCCAATATTACGGCCTGGCTTGATGAGCAGGGGCGCTTTATCGAGAAGCTCAGTGCTTATGGTTATGACGATCTGGCTACGGAGTATTTCAACCGCATCCGCAAGACCAACAACCCTTACACCGGGCGCGCGCTCAGTGACAATGCGGCAAACTATATGAACAAGATCGGTGCCAAGCTGCGGTTGCAGAAGGCGCTGTATGTTGATGATCTGGTTCAGAAGCTGGTGCTTGGGCAGGAGGCGCTTGATATACTTGAGACGGTGGTCAAGCGGTTGATTCCGAATTCACCTTCACATATGGACGCAACTATCGAGCTTCTTGCCGCCAAGTTCTCGCTCGCCGAGAGTGTCACGGCCGCAGCCTGGAAGGTCTCGATACTTGATGGCGGCTTCCCCTACCTTGAAAAGACTCCGTCTCTTGACCCTGATGCTGAGGAACCTGCCGAAGCTGCACCTGAAAAAGCCAAGAGCGATAAAAAGGACAGCAAAGCCGGTAAGGACGGTAAGGCTCCAAAAGACAGTAAGGACAGCAAAGCTGACAAGGCTTCTAAAGACAGTAAGGTTTCCGCGGCTGGCGGTATAACCGAGGAGGCTCTGTCAAAGCTTTCCAAAGAACAGCTTATGGTCAAGTCTGTGGAGTGGGCTGACAAGCAGTACAGCACCGGTGTTCTCTCGGGTCTGGCGTTGCATGACAAGATCAGCGAGATTTTCATGGATATGCTTGACGGTTATATGGCGGCAAGGGATGCGGGTAACAAGGCTTCCGAACAGAAATTTTACCGTCTGCTCAATTCGTTCAGTCCCAAGAAGATCAGGAACCAGCATGGCTTGGAGAAGGCTTTTGCCGGTTGGCCGCAGCTCTTCAAGCCGGGAGCTGAAGCGCGGACGGTTATCGGTAGTCGCGGCAATGAGTACGTTCTTGCGGTGCTTGATGATTACCGCCAGATCTGGCCTAATGACAAGCTGGTTTATTCCAGCTGGATTGATATTAACGGTGGTATGAATGAGCCGGTTCTGCAGAGTGAGGGAGGCAAGCCCTTACCGCACTTCAATAAGCCGCCGGAAGATGAGTGGAAGGAACTGAGCAAGGAAGACAAACAGTTTGAAACCCGTAACCTTGAGCGTTATCCCTGGGCTTCAGACCGGGTTGAGGGGATCTTCAACTGGTATATAGTCTCGCTCAGAAGCGGTGAGGCGGTTAAGGATCCTCAGATTCAGTCCGGGCGCGAGAGGGCTTATTATTCTTATGCTGAGGCGATGGCGAATCTGACGGTTAACACCTATAAGCGGGCATTGGCGGCCAAGGATGATGACAGGGCCAAGCTGCTGTTCTGGGCGGACAAGCTGGCGGTCAAGGCTGACAAGGCTCTGGCTGGTTTTGCCAACAATAAGACACCTGTGGGGCCGCTCAGTGACATGATCCGTGAGCGCGGTCAGAGCATGGTATCGCTTGTCTATTATCTCTCGATGGCTGACATTCAGCTCAAGGCCGGCAACAAGGAAAAGGCTGCGGCGTACAGCACCAGCGCTCTGTCTGCGGTGGCGGCGGTGAAGGCTTCTTCTGTCGGTTACTACTATAAGGTTGCGACTGACGGGGTTGTGCTGGTCGGTGATTTTGAAAAGAAGAACGGTATTCAGAGCAGCGATGATCCGGCCCAGTGGAATCCGGCGCTTCTTGCGACAACGGCGGAGGATGCACTGCTCAAGGCTGTGCGCGCCGAGCAGGACAGCAAGGCTGAGGAGGCACTCAGTAATTACCGCAAGGCTTATGAACTGTATGCGATCATGCTTGACAAGTACCGTGGGCTCAAGGGCAAGGACGACCGTGAGCGTCTGCTGGTCAAGCCGCTGTATAATTTTGCGGTTGCTGCGGCAAAGCTCAAGGACTATCTGCCGGCAATCATTGCCAACCAGGCTCTGGTGCAGGAATTCCGCAATGACTTTGATGACCCTGCCAGAAATTATCCGCCGCAGAAGTATGAAAATGTCGCGCGTTATTTTGACAAGTCGCTGATTAATCTCAAGGCCGCGGCTGACAAGCAGAGAGCCATGACCAATTCAGCCCGCGACAAACGCCTGTTTATTGATGCGATGCTGATGAATGTCCGCACCACCAAGAACGGCCAGGATTATGTGGTGCTGGTCAATCAGTTCTCGGATCAGGAAGAGTATGAGAGTGCGGTCGAGTTTATTGACAATGTTCCCGAGAATAATGATTATTACCGCATCATCCAGCTGATGGCTTCAAGTATTTATCTCAAGATCATCGGCAATGATGTCGCGCAGATCAAGGATATTGATGCGCGGTTGAATCCCGAGAAGGACGAAGACGGGAATATTCCTGATGCGTTGAAGATCAGCGAGAAGGAGCGCAAGGAACTGCTGGCGCGCAAGGCTGAATTGCGCAAGGCGATTGACGATTACAGCAAGCAGGCGGAAAAGTATGCGCAGAAGTTCATCCGTCTGCATGAAGAGGCGCTGAAGAAGTGGGCTGAGGAAAAGAAGCTGGGCATTGTTGTGACGGATCAGGTTCTTGATATCCGCAAGCAGGAAAAAGCGAATCTCCTCAAGGCGATGCTGATTCCGATAATGATGGATTACGAAGCTCAGAAATGGGACGCGGTTATCAAGCAGGTTCCGGAATATTATGCTTCGGTTGAGAAGCAGGCGGGGATTGATGCCAAAGAGAAGAACGATTATCTCATGAAGGCTTCGTGGTTCCTGTTTATCGCGCAGTTCAGTAAGGCCGATTATAAGAATGATGACCTCAAGCAGGCAATTGCCAATCTGAAAAAGGCTGAGACTGCGCTTGAGGGCGTGGCTAAATATGACAAAGACCAGACGCTGGTTTCAAATGGCGCGGCGGCTCTTGGCAGTGCGTGGCTGCAGCTTGCGGGACGTTCTGAAAAAGAGGGTCAGAAGGACCTTACCCGTCAGCTGAGTCTGAGTGCGGTAAACTGGCTGGACAAGGCTGAACGCCGGATTTATGAGAATGTGGCGCTCGGCATAACCATGGGTGCGACCCTTACCGAGCAGAAACTTTATGACCGGGCTGAGAATACCCTGCAGAAGGTAATCTACTTCTGGAGTGAGTCGCTCTTTACACCGATGAGTCTGTATCAGGAAGGCAAGTCGGAGGCTGATCTTGGTGCAATGGCGCCGGAGATTTCTGATAACCTTTCCAAGGCTTTTGACAGTGGCAAGATTTCTGCTGCCAAGGGCGATGCTGCAAAGCTCGTTGAGGTTCTCAACAAGATGATCCTTGAAACCAAATTCGAGGATTATGCCGAAGGTTATAACAAGGCTATTGCCGCGGCGCTCAAGAGCGGCAAGGATCGCAAGTTGAAGAGCGCCCTTGAGCAGGCCGAGAAGATCGCCCTGGCTTTTGCCGCTCCGAGTGAGGACGCACAGAAGCTGCTCAAGCTCCGCCCGTATCTGAAGAACAAGCCCTCAACCGATCAGCGTAACCGGCTTAACCGTATCATGCTTGAGACGGCGTATCCTGAGGTTCTGTACCGCCAGTCGGTGACCCCGATGATCCCGTCGCCGGCGGTTACCCTGCAGCAGACTTATGTCATAAGCCGGGCTTACCGTTCTGAGGCCGGTCGTAAGAAGGCGGCGGTGCTGATGGCGATCTTTGACCCTTGGAGTGTGCGCGACAGTTCTTATGGTCCGGTGGTCTTCGGCTCCAAGGAGCAGAAGGGCAAGGGCGGCTTTGTCGGTGAGCTTACTGCGATGATAAGCAGCACCAAGGAGGCGGGCAAGAAAGAGCTTTATGAGGAGATACTGAGGGCGCTGGAGAATCCGCTGGTGGTATCGCTCTATGGCGTGCCTGATGACCGCGGACGGCTTGAGAACCGTAACTACTTCCTGGCGCTCAAGACGATTGAAACAATCATGCTTTATGACAAGGCTTTCCCGACCAGCGAAAAACTGCCGGTTGCCGAATATCTCAAGGATCTGCAGAAAGCCCTGAGTTTCCAGAATGTTATTCTTTACGCCAAGAAGAATTACGCCAAGGCGATGGTTGAGAATGGCCAGTATGTCAAGGCTGAGAAGTATGTCCGCGAGCTGAGTATCCTCTTCCCGGCTGACTGGACGCTTACGCTTGATCTGGGCCGGATTTATACCGAGATGGCCAAGTTTGAAGTCGGCAAGGAAGGGATCAAGAGCCGCAAGCCAAGGGCCTTCAGCGAAAAGGCTGCGGGTGATTACCTGCTTGGCGTGATGCAGATTAACAATGTTCTGCGCATTGCCCAACCCGGAACTGAGCCATACTGGCAGGCAAGGCTGCTGGTGCTTGAAAACGGCATCTCCTCACTTGAGGCCCGGAGCAAGGCTTCAGCCGCGCTCAAGGGTGAGTTTAAGGTAAGTATCGATTACTTCAACCAGGCGACCGGAACCAGCCGCAAGATTGAACAGAATATTGCGCCGTTTGACAAGGCGGGCAGGGAACTGGTTATCAATACCCTGCGTACGATGGAGATGGTGAATCCGCGCCCGTCCAAGAAGATTATGTCGGACTTGAGCAAGATGCTTGAGCGCCTGGAGAAGCTGGGCTTTAAGAAACCCAAGGAAGCCAAGCTAGAGGATATTTAGGCGCCTGATTTATTTTGATGTTTACGGATATGAATATAAATGTTTTTTTAAGCAGAAGAGAAATTCTGTTTTCCGGAGGATATAAAATGACGAGAATTCTGGGGCTGTCGATTATTATGCTTATGGCGTTCTGCTCTGTTGTCTGTGCCGCTGAGCTGCCTGAAGCGACCAGCATCTCTTCAGATCTGGTGATCGCGACAAAGGACGGAGAGGCCAGACATCTGAAGGGGTATATTATAAACAATAGTTATGTTTATATTGACCTGCGTAAAGACAAGAATGATAAAAAAGGCATCAAGGTTCCGCAGAACGCGATTAACTATGTTTTCTATGCTGATGCCAATAACAGCGCCTATATTGACGGACTCAAGGCTTATGAGGCGCACAAGTACAAGGATGCGGCTGAAGCATTTGCCGAAGCGGCCGGAGCTTTGCGCAATTTCAAGTCTAAAAACCAGTCTGATGAATTTGTGCAGTATGCGCAGTACTATGAGGCGATGAGCCATTTTCGTCTTGGCGAGTACGATCAGGCGATCAAGCTTTTTGATCTGGCTTTGCAGCCGCGTGACGCTATTTTCAAGTTCCAGGGGGAGTATTATCTGGCGCGCAGTCTTGAAGGTCAGGGTAAGTACGAAGATGCAAAGAGCAAATACAGCCTGCTGGTTAATGCGGTATTTCCGGAAATGGTGGAGAAGGCCAAGTGGGGTGAGAAGTGGAGCTTTTTGTGCAAGCTTGGCGAGCAGCGTGCTTCATTGCTGGCTTCAACCCAGAAGCCGGGGCAGTCGGCAAGTGTCGAGAGTGCGTTGGCTGAGTTTGAAAAACTGATTAAGGAAGGTGGGGACAAGGTTGACGAGGAGGTACTTTCGGATGCGCTGATGATCCGTACCAGTGCGTTGAAATATCTGGCTCAGAAGAATCCCGAGAATTACAGCAAGGTTATCGCGCTGCTGGGTAAGCCGCTGAGATCAGCTATCGCAAATAATGACCGCGCTTCTTTGAGTTGGATGTACCTTGATATTGCTGACAGTAACTGGGGTTTGATGGAATCGGCACAAGATGCGGCAGAAAAGAAAAAATATGCAGACAATGCGTTTTATGGTTATCTGCAGCTGGCGCTGGTTTATGACCTCCCTCCGGCGCAGCTCTGCAAGATTTATTACCGCCTTGGCAAGCTGTTTACGGTTGTCAAGGGAGCAGACTGGCAGAAACGCTCCAAGAAGTATTATATGCTTGCAGCAAGCGGCAAGTTCAAGGATTTTCAGCCCTATGTGTATGCCCAGCAGGAGCTGAAAAAGATAAAAGAATAGTGCTGCTTATTGCTTGGTATTTACTGCCATTGGCATAAGATAGAATAATGTATTATTATAGTTAAGAGTTTCTTATTATTGATAGAGTTCAGAAGATAAGGGGTTTAAATAATGAGCAGGACAAAAAGCTGGATAATATCTGCTGTGTGCTTTGCTTTTGTTTTTGTTTTTTCAGGTGCGCTGGCGGTAGCTGGTGAGGATGCAGCGGCTCCGGCGGCAGCAGCTCCGGCGGCAGCGGCTCCGGCCAAGGCCGCAGCTGAAAAGGCTTCTTCCGCAGCAAGTCAGGAGGCCGAGAAAGCGATTCCGTCAGGACCGCTTGAGATGATTAAGGCATCAGGTATTTTTGGTTATATTATCTGTCTGATGAGTGTTATTGCTGTAGCGCTTGTTATCGAGAACCTGCTTACCCTTAAGCGGGATAAACTTCTGCCTGAGGACTTGCTGGCTGACATTGAAGGTGCGCTTGATTCTGGTAATTACGAAGAAGCTATGGAAATCTGTGAAGCTGAGGATTGCATGCTGACACGTATTATCAGTGCCGGTCTTTCCAAGATGCCGCTTGGTGTTGCGCGTATGGAGGATGCTATCGGTGAGGAGTCTGATGCCCAGGCGACAATGCTCAACCAGAAGCTTGGTTATATCAACCTGATTGCGGCGATTGCGCCTATGATGGGTCTGCTGGGTACGGTTTTCGGTATGATCGACGCGTTTGGTATGATTGCATCAAACCCGCAGTCAAATGCTTCAGACCTTGCGGCCGGTATTTATGTCGCTCTGATGACTACGTTGCTTGGTCTGGTTGTTGCTATCCCTTCAACGGTAGCCTTTACCTTCTTCCGTGGCCGTGTGGTCAAGATCCTGATGGTAATGAGTATCGTTAACGGTGAGATTGTTGACCGTTTCCGCGGTAGTGCTGGCGAAGAAGAGTATTACGAAGAATAAAAACAATAGTGGGGTTTTCTGAATATGGCTAATAAAAAAGGTCGACCCGATCCGTCAGAAGCAAGCCAGAGTAGCAGCTTTGACCTGACACCGATGATTGATGTGACGTTCCTGCTGATTGTTTTCTTTATGTGCGTTACAGAGATCGCAGATTCATCCAAGGCTAATCTCAAACTGCCAAGGGCGCAGAACGGTTTGCTTGATGACAAACCGGTTCCCGGCAGATTGCTGATAAACATTCTTAAAGACGGCAAGATTGAGATCAATGCCCGTTCTTATACGGATGCTGAGCTGAGTAATACCCTGGCGGAGCAGTATGCAATGAGTAAACGGAAAAATGATGTGATGTCAGACAAGCCGATTCTCATTCGTGCGGATACCGGTACCAAATACGAGGATGTCCAGAAGGTTATGCAGGAGTGTACAAACCATAACCTTTACCGGATTTCATTTGCGGCTTTGAGTCCGGAGGCGCCATAACCGGGTAATTTGTGCTAGTTGTTTAGGTTTTTAGGGATGGTAGGACAGCGTTCTCCATCTCGGTACGTGGCGGTATAGCAGGATAAATTCTTTTAGCTGCGCCGTGGGAATTAAACATAGGAGAGAGTATGGGTAAGATTAAGAGTTCGGTTGAAGAAGAGCCCAATGATTCCTTTACCTCCATGATTGATATTGTCTTTCTGCTGCTGATCTTCTTTCTGCTCCAGCCCTTTAAAGAGCCGGAAATCAGGCTGGAGGCAAATCTTCCGAAGAATACAGAGTCTGCTAAAAACACCGATAATACTGAGATTCCTAAGGAAGATATAAAAATCAGGATTCTACCGGTTCCGAGTGATCCGAACAATGCCCGTTTTGTGGTTGATGGCCGCCCGGTTGGCATGGCTTCGCTTGGGGCGGAGAGCCGTCTGGCGGGGATGCTGGTTGGCAGGAGTCATGGCGATAAAGAGTGGCCGGTGGCGATTCTGCCTGACCGGAAGGTGCATTTTGGCCATGTGTTGCACGCGCTTGACGCCTGTTACCGCGCGCGGATGGGGAATGTGAAGTTTGGTTACGGCAACTGAGTTTTTTCGGGGGGTAAATTTATTTATCAAAGAGGTGAGGGCAACTGCTCTCACCTCTTTTTTTGCAATATTGCTGATATCGGTATTGCGCTTACTTGTCAAAGTCAGTGAAAAAGTCGGCGCAGGGCAGGCCGTCACGGATTGCGCGCTGGAGGCTCTGGCTTGGCCAATGCAGCATGCGGTGCATCAGTTTGTTTGCCATGGCGTGGAATTTTTCCCGGATTTCTTCCGGCATATCAGGCCACTCGTTGCAAAGGCTGTCCATCTCCGTTTCAAGAAGTTCATGCGCATCAACGCGCCAGTCCGCAAGGCATTTTTCATGTATCGCCGCGTTGAGGCAGCGCCAGAATTTTTGTGCTTCATCCGCTAAAATCGGCAGGATTTCCTCTTTGATGGATTGGCGGGTGCTGCGGTTCTGGCTGATAAGCTTTGCCAGCGTGTCCATATCAAAAAGATGTATCTTTTCAATACCGGCAAGGTCAGGCGAGGTGTCTCTGGGGACGGCGATATCATAAATGTAAAGCGGATTGTTGAGGCCGGTGAGGTCTGAGGGGTGGAGTACCGGGTGGGGCGCTCCGGTGCAGGTGAATAAAAAGTCGGAAGACAAAATTTTTTCTTTGAAATTATGGCTGTCTTCAATGCGCCAGCCCTTGGGGGCAGCGTAAAATTTCGCCGGGTTTCTGGTTAGGATAATTCCTTTGCTATAGCCGTTGTCGGCGAGTGCCTGCAGCACCGCGCGTCCGACAGTTCCCGTCCCCCAGACGGTAATAACCGGTGCATCATATTTTTTCAGGTTATCAAGTGCCGCCTCAACGGTGGTGTTCGCGACGGATACACGGTAGCGGCCGATGTCGGTGCCGGTGCGGATCTGTTTGGCGACAGAAAATGCTCGCTGGAAGGTGCGGTTAAGAATCTTTCCGGTGAGGTTTTCGGCAACTGCAACGGCGTAAGCCTGCTTCAGTTGCCCGAGTATTTCCGTCTCACCGACAACCAGAGAGCGCGCTCCGCAAGCCAGCGCAAAAAGATGTTCAAGTGCCTTGGCGTCAGGATATAGATCCAAGCATTCGCAAAAATGATTCTTGTCGATCTGAAGGTAGTCGGCGTAGATGGCGGTGCAATCGCCGCTGAATTTTTTCGGGAAAACCAGATAGGTCTCAACGCGGTTGCAGGTCGAGAGGCAGAGCGCTTCAGTCGCGCCGTGATCGATAAAATAATTGCACAGACGCGTCTGGTCATGTCCCTGCAAGGCAAACTTCCCGCGCCTTGCGAGGTCATTTTTTTCAAATGAAATGGAGAGGCAGACAAGTCTCATTTTGAATAGCCATTGCCCGGTTCAAACACATAGATGTCGGTTTTAAAGGTGAAGATGTCAACGCTCTGCAGGCGGTAGGCATCAGGTCGAAGGCCGGCGCGTTTGCAGGCAAAACCGAGCATGTCCTCAACCGACCAGTGGTGGCGCTTGGCTGTTGAGGGGAGAACAGTGCAGCGGTTGGTGCCCCGGGCCAGAACAATGCCGTCACCATTTTTTACGTCCTGCCAGTTGCCGGCGGTGCGGAAATCTTTTAAAACCGAAACCAGTATTGTGGCGTTTTTAGCCTGTTCAGCTGTCAGGCGTGCAGGCATTTGCGGATCTTCACCGACGGCGCACATCCGCGCGGCTTCACTGACAGCAACACAGGTTCTGCTTTGCGGCCCAAGAAATCCCATGCTGGCAAGTTCATTGTTGTCCTTGTCGAGGACGGTCACAAAGATGCCGCGTTTTTTCAGAAGCTCCGGGCTTTGCGGGTAGGGTGTGTCGTAACGTGCGTGAACGGCCGCGGCTTCAAGGCTGTCTCTGGCTATAATGCCTAATTCTTTTTGCGCGGCAGTGGAGAGCAGATTGGCCGCAGGAAGGTTGGGGTTTGCCTTGTCTTCCTCTTTGATGGCGGCGCGCTCGGAGATGGCTGCTGCGGCGCAACCGGTGACCAGCGGTGCATAAGGAAGTTGACGTACCGCCGCATGGCCAAGCCAGGTTACGGTATCCATCTCAAGCTCAAGCCCGGCGATCATCGCGGCAATTACCGCCTTTGGTGAATCAAGCACGCCGGAGTTGTGCGGCATGGCTGAGTCGCGCTTGAGTCCGGTATTGTTGATAATGTTAATATCCATGGTGTTGAGGGCGGTGATTGTTTTCAGGTCAAGCCTGCCGGCTTCTTCCTGCGAGACTACCGCGTAAGACATGTTGCTGACTGCGACGAGTACCGCTCCCGGAGCGCGCGCGGCCTTGGCTAAAGCTTCGGCAATTGCAGTTTCTTCTTCTTTTGATTTGGGATCAATCAGCACCGGGACGATGGTTGCCTCTGGCAGGAAATGCTGGATGAGCAGAACGTTGGTTTCGATAGATGCTTCGCGTCCATGGATGTTGGCTTCAAAATAAAAACCCGGTTTCTTTAAAAGGGTCATCGCGGCGAGGGCGTTGATTTTGGTGATGCCGACTGGTGTGGCGTAGCCGCCGTTAGGCCAGACACTGGCGGGTACATTCATCTTGGTGCAGTGCGGGCGTGATACGAGAATAATGGTTCGTGCGCCGCCATTATCGCGGATGTGGCGGTAGACTTTGGCGGCTGTAGGCAGCGCACCGTGGATCGCGCCCCAGGGCGCGATATAAATTTTGGCAACGCCCGGAACCGGTGGGAGGGCTTGCGGGGTGTCAAGTGAAGCGAGCTGGCGCAGCAGGAGTTGCTTGTCTGCCGGGTAGTAAACATTGATGCCCATTGGCTGGCGGATATTCTGCGGATAGGTTGGCAGGCGCAGGAAAATCTCCTTGACCGGCTGCGTGGGGTTATTGTCTTTGGTATTTGGCTGGGCTTTGCCGGTAGCGGTTTTCTCTGACAGCCGGTTGGGGTCAGGGTTGTCAAGAAGTTTCGCCGCAGGCGAATCAGCGTCGGGGACAAGCTTGTCCATTTCCTGAGCCTGAAGGCAGCCGAGAGTGGCGATAAGCAGAATTATCATGCAGCTTGAAAATTTAAAGAACCTCAAAGAGTTCATGCCCTCTCCTTAACTATTTTAATGGTCTTGAATAGCCCGCGAAAAATTTTGCTTATTTGCTGGCGCTTGCGGCGTTGACAAGAAAAAGCACCGCCATGCGGATTGCCACGCCGTTTTCAACCTGTCTTAGAATAACGCTCTGCTTGCCGTCGGCAACTTCCGGTGAGAGTTCGATGCCGCGGTTAACAGGTCCGGGGTGCATGATGACAATGTCTTCCCGCCCGAGGCGCTTGAGCCGTTTGGAGGTCAGGCCAAAGAGCCGGGTGTATTCGCTGATACTCGGGAACGGGCAGACGCCGCTCTGTCTTTCAAACTGGATGCGCAGCATGTTGAGCATATCACATTCAAGTATCGCTCTGTCCATGTCGTGGCAGACCTCCACGCCCATCTTTTCGATATCCGGCGGGATCATGGTTGTGGGGCCGACGACCATGACCTTGGCGCCGAGTTTGGTCAGCCCCCAGATATTGCTTCTGGCTACGCGGCTGTGGCTGATGTCGCCGACGATACCGATTTTGATATCTGAAAAATCATTGAACTTGGGATTCTCCGCAATAACTTCGCGCATGGTGTAGAGGTCAAGCAGTGCCTGGGTCGGGTGTTCATGCTGCCCGTCACCGGCGTTGACGACTGAGCAGTGGACATTCTCGCTGAGGAGTTTGGCCGCGCCCGCAGCAGCGTGGCGCAGTACCATGATGTCCACGCCAAGAGCTTCGATATTTTTTGCCGTGTCAACAAGGGTCTCGCCCTTTGAGACGGACGAGCCGCTCTTGCTGAAGGAGAGAACGTCAGCGGAAAGTCGGCGCTCGGCAACCGTGAAGGAAAGGTTGGTGCGCGTTGATGGTTCGTAGAACATATTGACAACCGTACGTCCCTGCAGCGCCGGGACTTTCTTGATCGCCCGCTCAGAGACAGATTTGAAGTTATCGGCAGTCTGGAGGATAATCATGATTTCCTCAGCTGAAAGTTCCTCAAGTCCGAGAAGATGTTTTCTGGTCCAGTTCACAGCATGTCTCCGCTAAAAGCCTGAATGATTTTAAAGATTCCCCGGGACTGGCCCGGGGATTTTATTATAAAAACTAAAAATTAAGGTTCTTCGTCGCCCTGACCGACAAGGTAAACAGCGTCCTGACGGTTGTCAGTTTTTTGCAGTTTGACGCGAACCCAGCCGCCTTTGGGGACATCAACATGCGCCCCGACAATATCCGGCTGGATCGGCAACTCCCTGCCGCCGCGGTCAACCATCACGCACAAGCGTATGCAGGAGGGGCGGCCGTAATGCAGCAGTCCGTCCATCGCCGCGCGCACCGAGCGACCTGTCAGCAGCACATCATCAACAAGAATAACCGCGCGGTTAGTAATGTCGAAATTGATCTCGGTCGGTTTGATGTTCTTGAGCCCTGCACCGGTGTGCAGGTCATCACGGAACATCGTCGGATCGAGGTAGCCGGTGAGGGGTTCTTCACCTTTAGCCCTGAGCGCTTCGGAGATACGGTCAGCCATCTCCGCACCGCGGGTCTGGATACCGATAATTGCCAGACCATCGCCGCGGTTTTTTTCATCGGCAATAGTGTTGGCAAAGCGGTTGAACGCCGTCCCGATCCATTCTTCATCAAAAAGTTTTGTCGCCATAGTTTAATCCCTTTAAATTGAGATTGGCCTTTTTACATCTTCATGTCCGGCAGATTGAGCGCGCTGTAGATCATCAGTGCGTACATTGCCAGTGCCAGCACCGCAAGATAGATGTTGAGCGGCTTTTTCATGAGCGGTTCAATCTTTTCGCGGTTCTCAACACGGATATTGGCCTTCGCCCGGAGATAATCAGAAAGCTCTTTCATCTTTTCCTGTGAGCCGACCTGACGGTCAGTGAGGGCAAAGTCGCATTCGTATTTGTCGCGGTAACGGTTGAAGAATTTTTCCGACTCGGCGTTGAGGTTGAGCATCTGCTTGTTCAGGGCAATGCCGAAGAAGCGCTCGCCGGTTTTGGGTGCGACCTTGAAGAACATTTTATTGATCGCCTTGCGGGGGAAGCCAAGCGCGCCCTTGCCCTTGCGCCAGAAAATATTAAGCCCCTTCTTGTCGGCCTTGACGCGGTAGTTAAGCACCTTCCAGAAAATTGTCAGCGCCAGATCAAGGCAGACGCCAAGAACCCACACGCCGGCCAGACCGATGATCACCCAGCAGACAATGATTGCCCAGAGACTTTCAGCGCGTCCCGAGATAAGCATTTCAATAGCCGGAATCAGAATCCAGCCCATATAGAAAGCCTTGTAGATTGTGCCGGCGGCTTTGTGCCGTTCGATAAAATTTTCAAAAGCCTTGCATTCAAATTCATTCATTTTTTTTATTACCTTTGTGCCGCAATTATTGTTATCCCTGTTGCGCCTCTTTGGTGTTTGGGCGCGCGCGGGAGTGTTGGTGAAATTTAAAAGAGTGTCTGCTCGCGGCCCGGGCCGATACTTGCAGAGGTTACCGGAACGCCGCAATGCTTGGAGATGAGCTTGAGGTATTTCTGTGCGCCTTCAGGCAGGTCGCTGATTGACTTGCACTGTGAGATATCCTGCTTCCAGCCGGGGAATACTTCGTAAACCGGTTGGCACTTTTCAAGCACATCCAGCGATGACGGGAAGCCCTTGATTGGTTTGCCGTCAATGGTGTAGCCGGTGCAGATCTTGATTTCATCAAAGGTCGACATGATATCCATCTTGGTGATATGCAGATTGGTGATGCCGTTGATGCGGGTTGAGTAACGGGCGACAACCAGGTCAAGCCAGCCGCAACGACGGGCGCGTCCGGTGGTTGTGCCGAATTCGTCCCAGTGGTTCTTGCCGCTGCCGCGCAATAATTCAGCCTGTTCTCCTGCAAGCTCGGTCGGGAAGGGGCCGGTTCCGACGCGGGTGGTGAACGCCTTGAGAACGCCATGCACTTCCTTGATAGCCCAGGGCGGGATGCCGCTGCCGGTTGCGCAGCCGCCGGTGGTGGTGTTTGAGCTGGTCAGGAACGGGTAGGTGCCAAAGTCGATATCAAGCATCGCTCCCTGTGCGCCTTCAAGAAGAATGTTCTTGTCCGCATCAAGTGCGTCCTGCAGCAGTTCCACTGTGTCAGTGATGTAGGGGCGGAGCTTTTCAACTGCCGGCATGATCTCGGCAAGCATGGCGTCAGCGTCAATTTTCTCGCCGCCCATGAATTCAATCTGCTTGTTAGCCTCGGCCACGCGTTCCTTGACCAGGGTCGGGAAGTTTGCGACGTCTACAAGGTGGTGTCCGCGCAGACCGCAGCGGGCAGCCTTGTCACCGTAGGTCGGGCCGATCCCCTGGCGGGTTGTGCCGAGGTTTGCCTTGCCGCGTGATTCTTCACGCAGTCCGTCGAGGATCTTGTGGTAAGGCATGACGATGTGGGCGCGGTCACTGATGAAGAGGCGTCCGGCGGTCTTGATGCCTTTTTCTTCGAGGCCGTCGATCTCGGCGCAGGCCTTGACGGGATCAAAGGCCACACCGTTACCGATAACGGCTATGGCATTCTCACGCAGGATGCCGCTGGGGATGAGGTGGAGTTTGAAGATCTTGCCGCTGATGACAACCGTGTGTCCGGCATTTCCACCGCCCTGGCAACGTGCTACGATATTTGCTTCTTCTCCCAATGCGTCGACGATCTTGCCCTTACCTTCGTCGCCCCATTGCATTCCGATGATGGCGGTAACGCTCATTTGTTTCTCCTGACATTATATATGATAAATTAAAGTTATAATTTATGGTGGTTTGCGCTGGCGTGGAATTACGAAGCACAAACATTCTGATTATATTTATCTGGGCGATGAGTTTAAGTGAAAAGCTGAAAAAAACTTTAAATTGTCGTGTATTTTGCAGTATTTTTCCTGATCGGGCTAAATAATTTGACAGATATTGTTGTATCACTAAAATAAAAGGATGCAATATGTCTTTGTCTGGTTGAGGAGGGGAGTTTTTCATGCTTTTGAGAAAATTGATTATTATGAGCCTGTTGCTCGTTTTGCCCGTTTTTGCTGCGAAGAAAAAGAAAGAAGAAGAGAAGGAAAAGGAAGAGCCGCCGGTAACCTATGATATGCTGATGGCTTACGGGCAGGAGGTGCTTGATGCCGGCGTAAAGAAAAAAGCGCCGGAGAATCTGTATCTTGAGAAGAAGTTCGAGCAGATCAGAAAGCGCGTGTTATATATCAGCAAATCCAGCGGTGCCTGTTTTCTGCTGGTCTCAAAAGCTGACTGGACCTTTCTGATTGAGTTTACCCCGGAAAAATCCTTCAAGTCTGATTCCCTGATGACCATAAACGGTGTAATCAAGGAAGTGAATATCTATGATAAAGAGGTGCAGAGCAAGAAGACTATTTATCTGAAGCTTGATACCAGTGATAAAAAAGCAGTCAAGGGGCGTTCAGAGAGGAGCAAAAAATTGTCTTTTGATGATCTGGCCAGAATCGGAGATGATTATTACTCTCTTCCGGGTAGTTTGCGGAATCTGCTGCCCATGCCAATCAACAGGGATATTGAAACCTTTACTGAAGAAGTGTCAAGCACCAATAAAGAATCCCGTGCCGTGAATTTCCGCGAGAAAGCCGGCGGTTGGGAGATTCAGCTAAAAATAAAATCCACTGAGCGGTTAAAACAGAAAGCTCTGGTAAAGGTCAAGGGCGCGGAAATAGACTCAATCAAGATATTCCGGCAGAACGCACGCTATATGGGGAAGATTACAATTGAGTGTGACGCGACCTTTGATGTCATCAAATCCAAGGATGATGACGACAAAAAAGATTGACCCTGCCTGAATTCCGGAATTTCCGGGTTATAA
>QKCJ01000005.1 GCA_003245715.1 bacterium | reverse complement strand
GAGCAGTTTCAAGAGGCTAATGTGAAAATTATGTTAGGGGCTGGATACTTGAACTCTATAATATATTGAATCATGGGCGGTTATACTTATAATTATTTTTTTAAATTTGTTATTAAAAAAATTCCGGGAGATAATTTTAATGGGCGATCATACCAGTATGCCTGAAGAGGTTGAAGAGAAAGATCACAAGAAGGTTCAAGGCCAATCAGGCCGGAAACTTCTTCCCTTATTTATAGGTCTGGCGTTGCTGGGGTGTATTGTTGCGGCAGTGATTGTGATTACCGGAATGGTTGATGACAATCAGAAAAACCTCATTTCGGCTACGGAAAACAAGACCCGCTATACATTAAATCAGGCCACGGCAATAACAAGGTCATATATCAATGACCGTAATTCCATGCGTTTACAGGTCAGGCAGTCTTTGACCCGTGAAGCGGCGACGATCTGCGGTGATGTTCAGGTTTTCCTGCAGGCGGCGCTGGTCAAGCGGGAGGCCGAGGAGGTCAGGCGTCAAAACGAGCATTTAACGCAGCAACGTGACAAGCTTGCTGAAATTGCCAGAGATCAGGCGGGCAGGGCGGCGCAGCTTGCGGAGAAAATCACACCGGAAAAATTAAACGCGATGACAGAGACTACGTCAAAATCAACAACAGATGGGGTTAATGTTGACAACACCGATGTGAATAATTTTTTTAACAGCAGCTCCACAGTAAAAACCGAACAGGATAAAATACGCGATATTATCAATGAGTTCTCCAGTTCTTCCTTGAAGGATATTCAGCTCGCACAGAGCCTTGAGAAATTGAAAAATGACCGGGAACTCCCTGAAGACTGGCCGGTTAAGCTATTGCGTGAGTGCGGGCCGGATCTTGAGAGCCTGCTGCCAGATAGCTGTACCTTTACGGTTGCAGAGGCGGGAGGGCATTTACTGATGGCTCTTGGTGGCGGCAAGGCGACACTTGATGAGGTGCGTGGCGAAGCATCCAGAACGCTTCTATTTTCAGTCGCTGGAAAGAGTTATCATTGGGTTCTGCGGACGGTGCTGGCTGATATCAATGTCGCCCCGAAAGTTTCGCCTCAGGAGTTGGTTGCTATTTTAAATCAGCGGCTTGGGCTGGATAAATTTTATACGGGCAGAAATTCCGAAGGCTCTACCGGCAGCGCTAATCCGGTAAATGATATCAGAATCAGCGGTTATATTTTCAAGGATAAAGTAACAGTTGTTGGGGGCTTTGGCGATGATGCTTCTGCTGCAAGCCCTAGAATAACAACCAATGGCTGGAATAACACCCAGACACAGTACCGGCTCTATCTGCGTTCCGAGACGATAGCCCCGCAGAACTGGTCAATTGCGTTATATGTCAGCCTGCCGAATGTTGCCTATAAATACAAGATTCGTGATCTGGTCGAGCAGCGCCCTTATTATGCGAGTATCTTTATTATCTCGCTGGCGCTGGTGATTATCGGGATTATTATTGTGTCGGTCATTGCCTGGCTGAATTCTTCCGCGCGCCGTAATATTATTATTGGCAGTGACGCAGTTATTGCTCCTGATTTTACACTCTCCGGTACTTCAGGAAATCTTAAGCCGATGCTCGGGAGTCTGGATCGCTTGCAGAAATTAAACCGCGGCAAAAATCATCAGGGAAGTCAGATTCTGGATATGGCAAAAAGTCAGGTCCTGCGCGATCTGGCCAAGCGTATCCGCAGCAAACAGAAGCAGACAGCCAACCCCGCCCAACTTCGTCAATACACAAAATAGATTCTGCGAGGTCTTAAGGAAATAAAAAGCGGGATCAGGTTAAATGCCTGATCCCGCTTCCATATAAATTATTTGTATAATTAACAACTAGCCCAGCATCTCACTGAGAACTGCTTCAACACTGTCAAGCATCTTAGGGAGATTTTCAGGTTCCTTGCCTCCAGCCTGCGCCATGTCAGGACGACCGCCGCCACCGCCGCCAACCATCGGGGCAAGTTTCTTGACGATATCTCCAGCCTTGAGGGTCTTTGGGGCGAGCGCTTTGCCGACAGTAACAACCAGTGATACCTTATCGCCGTCAGTTCCAGCAAGTACGGCCACACCGTTATCACCGACCTTATTGCGGACAACGTCTGCTGCGGCTGTAAGCTCCTTACCGGTAACCGCGCCGGCATTGATCGCCGCATACTGGATGCCGCCGATTTCTTTTGTCTGAATGTCTTCAAGCTGTTTCTTGACCTGATCGGATTTAAGCGCGGCAAGTTCCTTACGCAGAGCCTTTTCATTATCAAGCATTGCGGTGATCTTGTTTGGCAGCTCGTCCACACTGGTATTAAGTTCGCGCACAACATCTACAATAATTTTGCCGATCTTTCGGACGTAGCGGGCGGCATAATGACCGGTAACGCCCTCAATTCGACGGATGCCGGCGCTGACTGCTTCCTGATTGGTGATAAAGAATGAGCCGATTTTGGCGGTATTGTCAACGTGTGTACCACCGCAAAGCTCAGTCGAAATATCGCCGATTTTAACCATCCTTACTGTGTCGCCATACTTCTCGCCAAAGAGTGCCATCGCACCCTCAGACTTTGCTTCATCAATAGACTTGACCTCGGTCTTGACATTGTTGGCCTCAAGAATCATATAGTTAACGGCCTCACCAACGCGGCGCTGCTGATCCTGTGTCAGCGCCTGCTGGTGCTGGAAGTCAAAACGGAAGCGTTCTGGCGATACATAGCTTCCTTTCTGCACAGCGTTCTCGCCAAGAATATCACGAAGAGCCTTGTGCAGCAGGTGGGTGGCTGAGTGGTTGCGGCAGATATCCATGCGCCGGTCTTTCTCAACGGTGCAGGCAACCTCCTGGTCTTTATTGATTGTGCCGGATTCTATTTTGCCGATGTGCAGGAAGATGCCATCGATCTTTTCGGTATCGTCAATGGCGATTTCAAGGTTGTCAAGGCCGGTGATCGTTCCAATGTCTCCGACCTGACCGCCCGACTCGCCATAAAACGGCGTCTTGTCAAGAACAATTGTTACTTCGTCGCCGGCATTGGCTGATTCTACAAGGGCGTCACCTTTGATAATTCCAATAACCTTGCAGCTTTGAGCGTCAGTATTTTCATAGCCGAGAAACTCGGTCTCTCCGGTAACCTTCTTGATTTCGGTGATCGGCCCCTTGGCAAAGACATCGCCCTTCATCTTCGCTCCGGCGCGAGCCTTTTCCTTGGCCGCAGTCATCGCTTCTTCATAACCTTCGCGGTCAATCTCGAACTTCTCCTGACGGACAAGTTCTTCAGTCAATTCATAGGGAAAACCGTAGGTGTCATACAGCTCAAATGCTGACTCGCCAGAGAATACTGACGCATTTTCATCCTTGGCTTTCCTGATTGCCATGTCAATCATGGTCAAGCCCTTGTCGAGGGTAGCGAGGAACTTCTCCTCTTCGTGCAGGATGGTAGAACTGATATTTTCCTGCTGCTGTTTGATTTCAGGGTATTGATTCCCCATAACCTGGGCAACGATGGGGACAAGATCTTTAATGAATGACTTAGTGATGCCAAGCGCCCGGCCGTCAGTTGCCGCACGGCGCAGAAGACGCTTGAGAACGTAGCCACGGTGGGTATTGCCAGGCATAACGCCGTCACCGATGCAGAAAGTAACCGCACGGGCGTGGTCGGCAATGCGGCGCATCAGAATGTCGTGGTCTTTGTTTTTGCCATAAGATGTTTCACCGATTTCGGCAACTTTATTAACCAGCGGCTGGAAGATGTCAATATCCATATTTGTGGCGGTGTTCTGCATACATGAAGCCATACGTTCAAGACCCATACCGGTATCGATATTGCACTGGGGCAGGGCAACGAGGTCGTCAACTCCGCGGCGGTCAAACTGGGTGAAAACAAGATTCCAGATTTCAACCCAGCGGCGATTCTCACCGGTAATGCCCTGATCCTCACCATACTCCGGGCCACGGTCGTAAAATATTTCGCTGCATGGGCCGCAAGGACCGTTGGGTCCCATCTTTGGGGCATCTGCCGGCCAGAAATTGTCATGGTCGCCAAGGACATTAATCTTCGCGTCAGTCAGACCGACACTCTTTTTCCAGATTTCTGCCGCTTCATTATCTGAGGTATGGACCGAAACCTGCAGCCTGTTTTCATCAATCTTCATGACATTGGTGAGAAATTCCCAAGCCCAGGCGATGGCTTCCTTCTTGAAGTAATCGCCGAAGGAGAAGTTGCCGAGCATCTCGAAAAAAGTGTGGTGGCAAGGGGTTACGCCAACGTTCATGATATCGCCGGTTCGGATGCACTTCTGGCAGCTGGTGGCCTTGCGAAAGTCCATCTTGCCAATACCGAGGAAGTAGTCCTTGAACTGGTTCATGCCTGCGCCGGTAAAGAGCAGGGTGGGGTCATTAGCCGGAACTAGCGAATCTGATGAGCAAAGCTTTGCGCCGCGTTCCTCGAAGAATTTCAGATATTTTGAACGGATTTCATCTGTCTTCATGGTATTTCCTGTATTATAAAGGTTAATAAAATAGATAGTTTAAAGGAATTTTACTCAAATACCGCTCATTAGCAACCTGCTTTATAAAAAATTTCGTGTAAGTTGGCATATCGAAACAATAAAGGACAACCCGTATCTGAGCTGTCCTTTATTTAAATTATGCAGAAATCTGCCACCCGTTATATCAGACGCGGATCTGGCCTTCGCCTTCGACGATCCACTTGTAGGTGGTCAGACCTTCAAGGCCGACCGGGCCGCGGGCATGAAGCTTGTCTGTGCTGATACCGATCTCAGCGCCAAGTCCGTACTCAAAGCCGTCAGCAAATCTGGTGGAGGCGTTAACCATTACAGAAGAGGAATCAACCTCGCGCTTGAAGCGGGTGGCCGCGTCAACATCCTGCGTAATAATCGCATCGGTATGGTGTGAGCCGTAGGTATTAATATGCTGAATTGCCTGATCGAGATTATTGACGACCCCGACACTGATAACAAGGTCGAGGTATTCAGTCGCCCAGTCTTCCTGCGTGGCCGGTTTTACGGCAATGCCTTTACAGATATTTTTTACCGCGTCGTCACCGCGTACCTCGACTTTGGCTTTTTTAAGCTCCTTGACGATTATAGGAAGGAACTTTCTGGCGATATTTTTGTGGACAAGCAGGGTTTCTGCTGCGTTACAGACACCCGGGCGCTGGGTCTTGGCGTTAAGTACGATGTTTTTGGCAATTTCAAGATCAGCTTCCATATCAACATAGACATGGCAGATTCCGTCAAGATGTTTGATGACCGGAATCTTGCTGTATTTCATAATTGCTTCTATAAGACCTTTGCCTCCGCGCGGAATAACATAGTCAATATAACGGTTGAGTACGAGCAGCTCCGGCAGAAGTTCGCGGTCAGTGGTCTTGATTACCTGCACGCACTCCGGCGGCAGACCGACGTTTTTCAGAGAGTCACTCAGGCAGCGCCCGAGAGCAATGTTGGTGTGGATAGCTTCTTTGCCACCACGCAGTATTACGGAGTTTCCACTCTTCAGGCAGAGCGCAGCTGCGTCAATAGTGACATTGGGGCGTGATTCAAAGATAATAAGCCCGACACCCAGAGGTACGCGCATACGGCTCAGGCGCAGGCCGTTGGGGCGGATTGTACCGTCAATAATTCCGCCGACTGGGTCTGGCAGCATCGCAATCTGCTGGACGCCGGTGACCATCGCCTCAAGGCGTTTCTGGTCGATCTTAAGACGGTCAAGCATTGCGGCGGTAAGACCGGCTTTCTGCCCTTCCTTAAGGTCTTTTTCATTAGCTTTCAAAATTGATGCTGCGTTACTAATGAGTTTTTTGGCAAGTACAGCCAGAGCGCCGTTTTTCTGACCGCTGTTCGCACGGGCAATTGCCGGTGCTGCTTCTCTGGCGGCTGCAGCAAGCTGGAGTGCCTGAGTGTGGTTTTTGTTCATAGTTTACTCCCTGTAACCTTGAAACCCTTGACTGATAAACAGGCAGTACGTAGCTTGGCTTTGGTACTGCCCTGTAACCCGATAAATTGTGCCCCGGCATCATAGCCCTTGCCAGAATCAGATTCGCGACAATTGGAAATACGAATCGGAAAACTGGTTGTAATCGGCAACTTTAGCCGCTGGGACAAATCCTTGGATTCTAAAATAATAATGGAATTATTCTCAAGATAAAACAGACTCCGCAAGCAGCAGCCAGTTTCTGAGATATCTTTTATTGTAAAATACGTATCTGCCGGTATAGCCAGCCCGCTGAGATAGGTCGGCTCATTGGAAAACTCCTTGATCGTTTCGGTACATTTGTTAATCATCAGAATCAGGCGGCCAAGATGAAGTGGCTCTCCTATCAGACTGACCGGGGCAATACCGTTAAATGGAGGCAGTTTAATATCATCAGGCGAGTCGGCAATTATAAATACAGATACCTCAGGCCGGAATTTTCGTAACGCCCTGGTCAACTCAACCCCGTTGAGACCTTTGAGCTCATAACGCAATACCGCAACAGAAATTTCAGAATCATTGCGTAAAGTCTGCATGGCCGAACTATCTGAGGATTCATATACAACTTTAAAGCCAAAACGAACAAGTACAGAGTCCAGAGCTTTGTATAGATCCTGATTATTGTCTGCAACTAGCAGTTTTGTGTTTTCCATAGTTATCCAGCTATAATTAACCAGTACTTTTGTGACATTATGATATACAAAAAAACAGAATTTGCAAGTTTCATCCTCAATGAATTAAGTGTGCAGTGTTTTAATTATCACCGAGGATAAGCGTTCACGGGTAAATGGCTTCTGGATAAACTGCAACGGCCATTTATCATTAAGATTCTTTATCTCATCACTCTCCGGGAAGCCGGAGGTAAGAATTATCTTGATATCAGGCCGGATTTTTTTCATCGCCAGGAAACACTCCGTACCGCTGAGGTCGGGCATGGCCAGATCAAGCAGGATGACATCAAACCTCTCTGGTGTCTCTGAAAAGATCTCAAGGCCCTCACTTCCGGAAACCGCCTGCGTAACTTCATAACCAAGTGTTGCCAGCAGTTGCGAAGTGGTGGAAAGAATGGTCTTTTCATCATCAATATAGAGGATGCGGGCATTGGTGTTGATGAATTTATAATTAGCGGGAGGTTCGATTTTCGGCTCCTCCTGCTTTTCAGGTATAAGTATCGGCAGATAGACATAAAAATCCGTACCATGTCCGACCTTGCTTCTGGCTCTGATTCCGCCATGATGGGCGGCTATGGTCCCGTACACAGCAGAAAGTCCCAGACCTGTGCCTTTTCCGACTTCCTTGGTTGTAAAAAATGGATCAAAGATTTTATCGAAGATTTCTTCTTTTATGCCGCATCCGGTGTCCTGGACATGCAGAAGGAAATAGTCCCCCTCGTTCATATCAGAGCTTATTATCTTAGCCTGTTCATCAGTTAAGACGAGATTCTCCGTCTTGATTGAAAATACTCCGCCATTAGGCATCGCGTCCCGGGAGTTAATACCGAAATTAATCACTATATTCTCAAGTTGTGCCGGATCGCCATACAGGTTGTCTCTTTTGGCATTGGGAGAATACTCGATCTGAATCCGTTTATCTACGGTACGTTTAATTATTTCAATTGCACTTTCAATAATCTCGTGCATATTGAATGAACGCTTTTCGATACGGCCCTTACGTGAAAACAGCAGAAGCTGTTCGGTAAGGTCAGCCGCCCGCCGCGCAGTCTTGTAGATACCATCAGCCCACTTATCGAGGCGCGGATCATTGGAATATTCAGATTTGATAATTTCCGAGTAACCAATAATTCCGCCGATCATATTATTGAAGTCGTGGGCGATGCCGCCGGCAAGTTGCCCGATAGCCTCTATTTTGTGAGAATGGCGTAATCTCTCCTCAAGTTTGCGCCTGATAGTAATATCACGTCTTTCGGCAACCAGTCGCATAATTTTGCCGTTTGGTTCGATAATCGGACTTATTGAGCAGTCAACAAAGACCTTCTCCCCGTCTTCGCTGAAATGATAAGCCTCAAAGCGGTCGGTCTCGCCTCTTCCGGCTTTTTCCACGGCATTGCGCAACCGCTGCATCAGATTGCTGTTATGATTCCATAGTTGGGTATCCCAGAAAAATTCGCCTTTATATTTCTCCACATCTCCGGGATATAGACTGTATGCAGGTTTGTTGATTTCAAGGAGTCTGCCGCTGACGTCAAGGATCTCCATATACTGATATGTGCCGTTAAAGACCCCGAGATACATCAATTGCAATCTATGGACTCTTGACATGGCAAAAATCAGGGCGATAACAACAATAACCAACGGGATTGTCCAGAGTGCAGAGGTAACGAGTGCCTGCATTGAGGTCTGGGCCAGGGGGAAGTCATAATTCTTTTTCATTACTATTGCCACCCACCATCCCGGAAGTTTAACCCCTTTTACCCCCATAAGATAATTATTGTCTGAAATTGTTTCATGTATGGGATCGAGGATAAATTTGGATTTAATCAGTGTTCCGACTGGAAACTGTTTGCTCTGGTATATCTTTGAGATAAATTCATCGGAAACTTTTGCCGTAACCTGGTACAAAAGTTTGGGGTCGGAGCTGGCAAAAACAATACTTTCTTCTGTCAGCAGAAGGGCTTTACCGGTGGTAACAGTGCTTAAAATTTCATCAGCCCGGCTTACATCGGTTTTGATAACGGCAACGCCCTGCGGGGTCGGATTGTTTGGAAGATAAATCGGAGCGCTGAAATAGACACCTCTGGCTTTTGAGGTAACTCCCACGCCATGGTATGAATATTTTTGCCCGGCAATTGACCGGGTAAAATACGGGCGAAATGAGTAATTATTCCCAACCAGCGATTCACCGGGCTTGCCATCTACGGTATAATCGGATGATGCTTTGACGGTACCGTCTTTATCCATAATATAAACGATGGAGGCGGAGATAGTCTCGCGGATAGTGTTGAGTTGCAGGGTTACATCCCGCCAGTCTTTTGCCCCGTTGGATAAAGCGGTTTGGATATTGCCTGACTCAGCCATTGCTGCAATCGCGCGCTGGGTGTCAAAGAAGAATTTCTGGTTGATCTCACCGGCAAGTTCGGATGTTTTACCGGTTAAAACCTGCTGCTGGCTGCGGATTCGCATCTCCGAAATAAGCATAAAGGCCAGCTCCAGTAGGGCAACGGCCAGACAGAGGAATATAATTATCTTAAATGCTGATAACACCAGCGATTTAAATGCGTATTTGCCCATATACGACCTGATTTCTAAAATAAAGAGCTTTCCTGCTCATGCCCGATGGCGTCATATCCGCGGGGAGCAAGTTTGCGCCCCTGAGGTGTTTTGCTTACGTAACCTTCACGTATCAGATAAGGTTCATAAACATTTTCAAGAGTGTCGTCTTCCTCGCCGACACTCATTGCAATTGTCTTTAACCCCACCGGCCCCCCGCTGTGGCGGGCAAGGCAGGTCAGATAACGCCTGTCCATGTCGGTAAGACCGTTCTCGTCTACGCCGAGCATTTCAAGGCCGAGATTGGCGATATCCTTGGTAATTACGCCGTTGCCCTTGACCTGTGCAACATCCCGGATACGCGAGAGGAAACGGTTGGCAATTCGCGGCGTTCCGCGGCAACGCCTTGCCAGTTCATTTGCACCGTTATCCTCAATCTCAACCTTCAGGATACTCGCAGAGCGTTTGATAATGCCCGATAGCGCTTGCGGGGAATAATAGTCGAGTCTTTCCTGTATGCCAAAGCGGGCGCGAAAGGGAGCGCTCAATAAGCCTTCACGGGTCGTTGCCCCGATCAGTGTAAAGCGTGGAATGGTCAGGTGGACACTTTTGGCATAAAGCCCTGATTCCATAACTACATCAATTGCCCAGTCTTCCATCGCTGAATAAAGGTATTCCTCGACAACGGCAGACAAACGGTGGATTTCATCAATAAACAGGATCTCCCCCTCCTGCAGACCGGTCAGAAGGCCAGCAAGGTCTGCCGGACGCTCAAGGGCAGGGCCTGAGGTGGTGCGCATCTGTGTACCCATTTCAGCGCTGATAATACCGGCAAGGGTCGTCTTGCCAAGCCCGGGAGGGCCGGAGAACAATATATGGTCGAGCGGCTCTGAGCGTTTTTTTGCAGCAGTTATATAAATTTCAAGGTTTGCCTCGATTTTGGGCTGCCCTGAGAACTCTGAGAATTCCCGCGGCCTTAACCTGTTTTCATAAGCAACATCACTGACAGATGTATCAAAAGCGTCCATATATCATCCCTAGATGGGTAATTTGAGTAATTATTTAATGTCTATAGCATTAAATTGCACGATGGTTATTAAATTCAGCTTTAATATTATAGTAATTCGGATAATGAATCAAGTATACAAAAAAAGGCATTTTCCGAAAACAATTGACAGCCACCGGCAAATTTGTAATATTTCCCTGTTAAATTCACAATTGCATATAAGGTTTTAGGGGCGTATTTAAATGTCAGACAAATCTGAAATTGTCAGTGAGGAACCAGTGGAAGATCCTCAGGTATCAGAAGATACAGAAAATTCTGAAGATGACGCGGTCGCTGTGGAAAAGAGTGAGACTTCGTCTGAGATTGATAATGATACTGCTCAAGAGGATACTGCCAACACCACTGATGCGAATATTTCAGATGAAATATCCCAGAAATCTGCGCTGCCTGAGGATGATACCGATACCGACCAGGGTTCTGAGGACGATGAGGAGTCTGATGATACCGAGGAGGAAACTCAGGAATCGGAGGCGTCTGATGATTCTGATGAGCCTGATGAGGAGGAAGGTGAGCTGTTTGAGGATGAATTCCAGCTGCCGATTGATCAGGTGGTGGAAGCCATTCTTTTTTCCTCAGATAAACCGCTGAAGCTTGAAAAGATTGCCAAGGCTGCTGGCCGCGGCGTCCGTCGTGAAAAGGTTCGTGAAGCAATAGATCAGCTTAATGCACATTATAATGAGACAAACCGCTCTTTTGAGATTGTTGAAATTGCCGAGACTTTTCAGTTTATGTCACGCCCGGAATTTGCCAGAAACATCCAGCGTCTGCATGGTAAAAAAGCGCAGAAGGAAGATGATAAATCACGCAAGCTCAGTCCGGCGGCCCTTGATACACTGGCAATTATCGCTTACAAGCAACCTGTTACGCGCGCGGATGTTGAAGCGGTTCGCGGGGTTGGTTGCGGCCAGATTATGCGCCAGCTTATGGAGCGCGGCTCAGTCAGGCCCGTTGGCAAGAAAATGGATGTGATCGGTTATCCGCTTCTTTATGGCACTACTCGTGAATTCCTTGAGGAATTCGGCCTGGCTTCGCTTGAGCAACTGCCGATGATTAATGAAATGCGCCGAATAACTGGAAGTAACGTTCCTCTGCCAGACCCCAATTCTGAAGAAACCCAGCAGGCTATTCCTATGGATGATGAAGACCTTGAGGATAATCCGTCCCGGACTGAAAACACTGAAGAAAAAAACGAGGAAATTGAATCTGTCGATACTGACGATATTTCTGATGAGACAGGTGATGAAGATGTACAGGAAGACGCTTTAGCTGATTCGGAACTTGCTGAAGATGAATCTGATTCCTCTGATGACTACGATGAGGATGAGGATGAGGATTTTGACGAAGACGACGAAGACCTCGATGATGAGTATGACGAAGACGAAGATTTTGATGAAGATGATGACGAGTCTGAACGGGAATAACTTTTTTTTTCGGATAGTCGGTAATCTCTTATAAATTGGAAGATGGTGTTTTTTTGGAAGAGCAAGTTTTACAACAGTCCCAGGCGATAATCTTTAATCTTGATCCGGTTGCGTTCTCGGTTTTCGGGGTTGAGATCCGTTATTATGGTATTGTCTTCTCCCTGACGCTGATTATTGCCTTTCTCTTCTGGAACTGGCAGATGAAGCGCGGCGGCTATAAAAAGGAGATGATCGACTCGTTTCTTTTTTACGGAATCATCGGTACGGTTGTCGGTGCGCGACTTGGGCATTGCCTTTTTTATAGCTGGGATTATTACAGTAAACATCTGCTTGAAATACTGCGGTTCTGGGAGGGTGGTCTCGCCAGTCACGGCGCGACTATCGGCTTACTGACGGCTTTGTATATCTATTCGCGCGTTCATAAAATGTCATATTTTGAGACTGTTGACCGGTTCTCGTTCTCAGCGGCTATCGGCGCAAGCGGGGTACGTCTGGGTAATTTCCTCAACTCTGAAATTGTCGGGCGGACGACGGATCTGCCCTGGGCGGTACGTTTTATGCGTTATGATAACGGGGAATTCGCGCGCCATCCGTCACAACTATATGAATTTGCCATGGGTATTGTAATTCTCCTGGCTTTGCTGATAATTGATAAAATATTTGCTGGCGAGAAACGCCCTTGCGGACTGCTGACTGGAGTTTTCCTGTCGCTGTATTTTATCGGCAGGTTTCTGGTTGAATTTTTCAAGGAATACCAGACTGGCCTTGCTCAGGGAGCGGGGCTGACCATGGGACAGTATCTCTCCATAATACCGTTTGTTTTTGGTGCTACCGTGCTGATCTGGTCGTTGAAGACCGGGCGACACTATCAGGATAATAAGGACTTGGATAAATGAAAAACCTCTTTTATTGTTTTTGTATTTTTGCAGCAATCCTGACCTCTGCGGCAGTGTACGCACAGGACCAGAACCCGGTTTCGAACCAGCCGCTGACTGACCAACAGGTTGATAAGGCTTTTGATGATATCTTTGCCCGCCAGCAGCAGCTGACCCGTCTTCAGGCTAAAATCGTCACCGAGAAAAAAGGCGGCGGCATTTTTAAACGTAATGTACAAACCTGGGGCTATGCTTATGCGCAGATGCCTAACCTGCTGATGTTTGTCGACCGTGGGGAGATTGATAAGAAGCTTCCGGAAACAAAAGCGGCAACAATTCTGATTGACGGCACTTATCTCTGGGATATCAAGCCGGGTGAGACGGATGGCAGTTTTGAGGCTGAGAGAATGTCTGTCCGTAACACGGCTGACCGTGATATCAATATTGCCGCTCTCCTGATTGGGGCGAATGTGTCAACCGGCAAGGAGTTGCGCAAGCATTATGAGCTTAAGGGCGTGGTTGAGAAGTACGCCGATAATTCGCAGAGTTATCATTTCATGCTCAAGACCCTTCCGGGAATGGAAAAGCGCAAGGTCAAGGAAGAAGTCGATGTCTGGATTCGTCCAGGGCAGGTGATTCCGTGGAAGATCACCTCAGTACGTTTTAGCCCGAAAGGGGCTAACCCGTTTGGCGACAATCAGGCTTCAACTCCGGCAATGAAACGCACTGAGTCAACAAAGTATATCAGCGATCTCAAGACTAATCTTACAAATCCGCCGCTTGCGAATTATGCCCCCGAGGTTTTCTGGTTTGGCCGCTACCTTGAGAAATATCCCAACACCCGCGTGATGGACACTAAGGGAAATGTTATTGCCGGGGCGATGCTTAATAACGATCTTACGGCTATCCTTTCACAGCTTAAAGCTGCAAAGAAATAATTGACTATAGCGAAAGTTACTCACATGACTGTACAAAATGATAAGCTGGTTATCGCCGGCAGGGAATTCAGTTCAAGGCTGTTTGTCGGTACCGGCAAGTTTTCATCTTCCGAGGTCATGCAAAAGGCTATCGACGCGTCCGGTAGTGAAATGGTTACAGTTGCTCTGCGCCGCGTTGACATCAATAATCCGGCGGATGACGTACTTACCCATATCGACCAGAAGAAATGCCAGCTTCTGCCGAATACTTCAGGCGCGCGTGACGCGAAAGAAGCTATCCGCGTTGCAACATTGGCCCGCGCGGCCAGCGGTATTGAATGGATCAAACTTGAAGTTACGCCAGATCCGTATTATCTTCTGCCTGACCCGATTGAAACCCTAAAGGCAGCCAAAGAACTCGTCAAGGAAGGATTTATTGTCCTGCCATACATTAACGCCGACCCGATTCTTGCTCTTCATCTGCAGGACGCAGGCGTGGCAACGGTCATGCCCCTCGGCAGCCCTATCGGCAGCAATAAGGGAATCAAGACCAGATCAAATATTGAAATTATTATCCGTCAGGCAAGGGTTCCGGTTGTCGTTGATGCCGGCCTTGGTTTGCCCAGTCACGCGGCAGAGGCGATGGAAATGGGTGCCGACGCGGTACTTGTCAATACTGCGATAGCCGTGGCTAGTGACCCGGTTGCGATGGCCGACGCTTTCAGGATGGCGACTATTGCCGGACGCATGGGTAAACTCGCCGGACCCGGCGCGCAGAGCGAGCAGGCAGAAGCCTCAAGCCCGCTTACCGGTTTTCTTAATAGTTGAGCCGATTAGTGCTTGTATAAATGATTTATTTCTCTAATATTATGCGCGTCAATGGTTATGCTTAAAAAATTTTAATCTGACGCTGTTGTTGCCGAGGTTTATTTACCGAAGAAAACAGCTTATTTTTGCGACTTGCAGGTGATATGAATTTTATGAAAATCATATCCAATTTATGTTGACAACACGGTAGTGCCAAGTATAATCATTTTTTTAGAAAACTTAATCTTTCGGCGTACGCACTGACGTTTCGCCGGAATTTTTTTGTAAATTTTTGACAGATACTACATATTTGTCATATATTCAAAAACACTTAATCGATAGGAGAAGTTTAATGGGTGAAGCTTTAAGTCAGAGAGCATTGGGTGGAAAGCCAAGTATGACAATGGCAATTACCGCCAAAGCCAAAGCTCTCAAGGCTGAAGGTAAGGATGTTGTCAGTTTTGCGGCAGGTGAACCGGATTTCCGTACACCTGACCATATTTGCCAGGCTGCTCATAAAGCCATTGACGCAGGTATGCACACTTACACACCCAACCCGGGAACTCCAGCTCTTCGTAAAGCTGTCTGCGACTGGTTCAAGACTGAAATCGGTGTTGAGTATGCTCCTGAAAACATTCTGGTCAGCCCCGGTGCAAAGTTCAATATCTACCTTGCTCTTCAGGCGATGATTGATGAGGGGGATGAAGTCCTTATTCCTGCTCCGTTCTGGGTTAGCTATCCTGAAATGGTTTTGCTTGCAGGTGGTGTTCCGGTGATTGTCGAGACTGACGAGAGCAAAGGCTTTGAGCTTACAGCGGAGATGGTTGCGTCTAAGATTACTGCAAAGACAAAAATGCTTATTCTTAACAGCCCGTCAAATCCTTCAGGCGCCATTGTTGCTCCTGAACAGATTACTGCTATTGGCAAGCTGCTTGAAGAAAAGGGGCTTTACTGCCTCTCTGATGAAATTTACCACAAGCTGATCTACGGCGATTCAAAGCATGTATCCATAGCGGCTGTTTCTGAATATACAAAACAGAACACGGTTGTAGTCAATGGCTGCTCAAAGGCTTACGCAATGACTGGCTGGCGTATTGGTTTCTCTGCTGCCAGCGCACGTATAACCAAAGCAATGGCTGATATCCAGAGCCAGTCAACATCAAACGCCTGTTCAATTGCCCAGGCGGCGGCTCTTGAGGCTCTGACTGGCGACCAGACTTGTGTTGAGAAGATGCGCGTTGACTTTGCAGAGCGTCGCGACCTGATTGTCAAGCTTCTCAATGACATTGAAGGTGTTACTTGTCACATACCAGGCGGTGCGTTCTATGTCTTCCCGGAAGTTACCGGTGTGTTCGGCAAGACGCTTGCTGGTAAGGTTGTCAATACTCCACTTGAGCTTTGTGAAGTTGCGCTTGAAGAGTCATTGATTGCCTGTGTACCGGGTGAAGCATTCGGTTCAGAAAAGCACATTCGTCTTAGCTATGCTACCAGCCGTCAACAGATTGAAGAGGGTTGCAAGAGACTCAAAAAGTTAATCGAAGGTTAAGAGTTTAACCATAAATTTAAGTTTGTGCAGGCGGGAATAATTTTTTGGATTGTTCCTGCTTGCTTTTTTGAGTAACGATACCTGTTACTTATTGAAATGAGGTGAAAGGGAGTATTATGTCGGCACAAGTTCCAATGACCCAGGAAGGTTATGACAAGATCAAAGCCCAGATTGACGAGCTTGAAAACCGTCGTCCGGGAATTAAACAGGCTATTGAGGAAGCACGTGAAAAGGGTGACCTGCGCGAAAATGCGGACTACCATGCTGCGCGTGAAGAGTTGGGGATGCTCAACGCAAAGATCAGTCTGCTTAACACAAAGCTTGCAAACGCCCTTATTGTTAAGCCTGATTCACTGCCGGAAGGTAAGGTCTGTCTCTTTAAGACCGTCAGGTTCAAGCGCGTCAAGGATGGTAAGGAGATGGAACGTACTCTGGTTGGTGAAGGGGAAGCTGATCCGACTACAGGCAAGATCCTTGCTTCAAGCCCGATTGGGCAGGCCCTCATCGGTAATGAAGTCGGTGACAAGGTTACAGCTCATCTTCCGGCTGGACCGATGGAACTTGAAATTCTGGAAATTATATAACGCAGGCGGCCATGGCGGTACTACTCGAATTAAAAGACATCACATTATCCTACAGTGGGCGGACGCTTCTTGACGGAGTTTCCGCCACTTTCCATGATGACCGTAAAGTTGCTTTTATCGGCGTTAACGGTGCAGGAAAGTCTACCTTGTGCCGGTTGATAAACGAAACCGAACATGCTGAAGGTGGCAGCATTACACGCCACAAAGCGTTACGCCTTGGCTATCTCCGTCAGGATGACCCCTTTGAGGACGGTGAAACGGCCTTGTCTTTTCTGATGCGGGATTCGGGCAAAGCGGACTGGCAGTGCGGGGAGATGGCCGGACGCTTTAATATTGGCGCTGATCTTCTTGAGGGACGGGTAAAAGCGATGTCCGGCGGTTGGCAGACACGATTGAAACTTGCGGCGTTGTTATTGCATGAGCCTAATTTTCTGATTCTTGATGAACCGACTAATTTTCTTGACCTGCGTACGCAGTTGCTGCTGCAGAAGTTCATGAAGAGCTGGAGGGCGGGCTGTCTGATTGTTTCGCATGACCGGGCTTTTTTAAATCACACCTGCAACCATACCATGGAATTGTCTGCGGCAAAACTATATGAATATCCGGGCAGGGTAAAAGATTATCTTGAACACCGTGAGTTGCGCATTGAGCAACAGCTTCGTGAAAATGACGCTCGCGAGGGTAAGATCAAACAGCTCCAGCGCTTCATTGACAAAAACCGGGCAGGGGCCAACACCGCTTCTCAAGCCAGAAGCAAGCAGAAGCAGCTTGATAAAATCGAGAACGAGCTGCATGATATTGAGCAGATAAAGAGAAACGTCAAACTCCGACTTCCCGAACCGACACCTATAAGAACGACAGTTCTTGAGTGTGAGAACCTGTCTATCGGCTATGGTGAGAATGTAATTTCCGGCAAGATTAATTTCAGCATCGAACCCGGCGCGCGCCTTGCGATAACCGGTGACAATGGTCAGGGCAAGACGACTCTTTTGCGTACCTTGACTGATTCGCTTCCGATAATTTCCGGCAAATTCAAATGGGCGGCAAACTGCCAGCTACTTGTCTATGCGCAGCACGTTTTTTCTTCATTGCCTGAAGCTTTGACTGTGCGCGAACATCTGGTAAATATCGCACCTAAAAGCATAATGGAAAAAGAAGTTCTGGATGTTGCCGGGGGATTTCGTTTTTCCGGTAATGATGTTCAGAAAAAAATATCAGTTCTGAGCGGTGGCGAGCGGGCGCGTTTGTGTCTTGCCGGGTTATTTTTGCACGGCGGAAATGTCCTGATACTTGACGAGCCGGTAAATCATCTGGACGTTGAGACGGTTGAGGCGCTTGCTGACGCTTTGTGCAATTACAAAGGGACGGTTATCCTGGTCAGCCACGACCGGAATTTTTCCTGCCGGGTTGCGACGGAAGTTATCGAGCTAAAAGACTCAAGGGCAAGGCGTTTTCCCGGCACATTCGCGGATTATCTGCATAAGCTTGAGAATGAAACCGGGGCGGAAGCTGGTGATGATACCGAAGCTGCTGCTGTAAAAAAAGATGATAGCAAACGTCGCTATCTGATTGAGAAGAGGATTTCAAATCTTGAGTCGCAGATAGAAAAACTCGACAATCAGATCGAACCGTTAAAAGTTAAAATCACGGAATGCCATAACTGGGAAGACGGCGCGAAAATTCAGGCGCAGATAGATCCGCTTGAGTCTAAAAAAAATGAATGCGAGAGCGAGTGGCTTGAACTCCAGACAGAGCTTGAAGAGTTGTCGGTATAGCGCAATCAGTCTGATGATTTATTCAGGGAAATTCTTGGATCGACCAGACAATAACAGATATCGCTGAGCAGAATGCCCATAAGTGTCAGGGCGGCGCTGAAACCGAAAATGGTCATAAGTAGCGGGTAGTCGCGGCTACTTACCGCCTCAAGTCCGAGCAGCCCCATCCCGGGAATTCTGAAAAGATACTCAATAAAGAAACTTCCGCTGATTAGCCCAGGAAGCATTCCGGCAAAAATCGTGATGAGCGGAATCATACCGTTTCGCAGAACGTGTTTTAATATTACAACCGGTTCAGACAATCCTTTGGCGCGTGCGGTGCGGATATAATCCTGTTTGATGATCTCAAGCATCGCCGTGCGTGAATAACGGCTGAGCATGGCAAAGGAACCGTATGACAGGCAGATAACCGGGAAGATATAATGCAAGGTTGTTTGCCAGATAACGTTCCAGTAACTCGCAGTCAGGGGAAGGTCTGGATCTAATCCGCGAGTCGGCCACCACGGAAAGAATTTGGCTGAAAGTATTATCAGAAGCAGACCCACCCAGAAATTCGGGAGCGAATACAGAACAAGAAAAAATATCGAACTTCCCCGGTCAAAAATACTGTTACGCTTGACCGATGAATAGATGCCAGCCGGAATGGCAATCAGATAAATCAACGCCATTGCGATGATGTTGAGTTTCAGGGTCGGAGGCAGGCGTTCTTTTAAGAGTTCTGTGACTGGAGTACCGAGGCTGACAGTCAGGGAGATGCCGAAATCGCCACGGATAACGCCCTTACTTCCGGGAATATTCGGATTGCCTGTAAGCCAGTACCAGTATCCGACATACCAAGGCTTGTCGAGTCCGAAATATTTTCTGAACTGTTTGGCCTGCTGGGACTCACCTTCCTTAAGGGCGTCGTTTCCGCCGGATGCCATCATATTCGCCTTGACCGGATCACCAGGGGCAATCCGCATCATCATATACGACAACATGCTGATAATCATCAGTGTCGGTATCATCACCAGAATTCGTTTTACAATATAGGATAACATAGATAGAATAATACAATTATAGGTCTGAATCTTCAAGAATCTTCTTTAAATTTAATCTGGTCGGAAATTATGAATAAAGCGGTAATTATTATTTCACACAGTGTTTGCAATCCGGAAGCGAGGAAGGATTATCAACGTCTTATCATTAACCTGAATAATCGAAGCCGGTGTCCGGTTAGTGGTATCTACCTTGATCCAGAAAAAAAATGTCTCGAAACGGAAATTAACCGTCTGGCAGAAGAGGGCGTCTCTGAAATCGAGGTTATACCCTTTTTTCTCCATAACGCCGGACACGCGAAGAACGACATCACCCTTATGGTGGAAAAAGCCAATTCCCTTTTCCCTTCGATAGCAATTTCAATTTGCAGCGGCTTGTGGGGTGAGCCATTGGTTGAAGACGCATTATGGGAAAAAATTGCGCGCTTTTCAACGTCTGTCCGCGATCTTCCTGAAACTGGCCTGGAGATTGAACAGTTAAGTCATGATATTATTGAGTCGCGAATTTCAGATTCAGGATTCTCAACTGAGCAGAAAGCAATACTCAAAAGAATAATTCATGCAACGGCCGATTTCTCTTTCGCCAGTACCATTTATTTTCATCCACAGGCGGTTATAAATGGCATAAACGCCCTGCAATCCGGCGCAAAAATATTCTGTGATGTCACAATGGTAAGGCAAGGGATGACGCGGATAAAAAATGAAATCATCTGCGGTATCTCTGAAGATGACGTTATTGATTATGCCAGGGAGAATGGTTGTACGCGTGCAGCAGCAGCAATTGATTTCTTCGCGGATAAACTTAATGCTTCGATTCTGGTGATCGGTAACGCTCCTACAGCAATCTGGCGTTTGCTTGAGCGTGAAGACATTCGACCGGCTCTGGTTATTGGTTTGCCGGTAGGTTTTGTCGGAGCACGTGAAGCCAAGTCCGCACTTATCAACTCGGGGCGTGTTTGTATTGCCAATTCATCTCCGCGCGGCGGTTCTCCGGCGGCGGCGGCAGCTATGAATGCCTTGGCGATACTTGCTCAGTAAGTACAAATTCTGAACATCTTATGGATACAGAAAAAGCGACCGGCAATAACCGGTCGCTTTAAATTTTGCATTGTGACTGACAACTTAGTCGTTTGAACTTGAAGATAGTATATCGCTGCGGTCTTCATATTTTGTGTGGAGGCAGTGGTGAGCATCGTGTCCGCCAACGCCGCCTTCAAAGTTCTTCTGGTAGCAGAGTTCAACAAAGTGGTTGTCACCAGAGTTGTGAAGCTGCAGAGTACGGTCGGAGGTATAGATACCCTTGGCGCGCTTCTGCTTGTTTGCTTCTTTATTGCGCTTGTCAAGGAACGGCTGACCGCCACCGGCGATACAACCACCCGGGCAGGCCATGACTTCGATGAAGTGATATTCCTTCTCGCCAGCCTTGATTGCTTCAATGAGCTTCTTAGTGTTGGCAAGTCCCTGAACTACAGCAACCTTCAGCTCGGTTCCGCCGACTGTCACAGCTGCTTCCTTGATGCCTTCAAAACCGCGAACCGCAGCGAACTCAAGCTTGCCACCATCAACACCGTCAAGAACACCAGCCGCGTAACGCAGGGCAGCTTCCATAACGCCACCACTCGCACCAAAGATAACACCGGCACCAGTGTAGAATCCCATAGGCATATCAAGCGCACTTGGTTCAAGTTCATTAAAGACAATTCCCTGAGCATGGATCATGCGGCCAAGTTCACGGGTAGTGATAACATGGTCGACATCAGGTGTGCCATCGGTCTTAAACTTATCGAGCTTGGCTTCGAATTTCTTTGCTGTGCATGGCATGATTGAAACAACCACAAGGTCTTTTCTGTCAACCTTGAGCTGAGCAGGCAGAACTTTCTTGGCTGTAGCGCCAAACATCTGCTGCGGGCTCTTACAGCTTGAAACATTATCAAGAAGTTCCGGATAGTAGGTTTCAACAAACTTAACCCAGCCCGGGCAGCAGCTTGTGTAAAGCGGCAGGTTTTTACCTTCCTTAAGACGACCAAGAAGTTCATTGGCTTCTTCAAGAATGGTCATATCTGCAGCAAAACAGGTGTCATAAACTTCATCGAAACCAAGCTTGCGCAGAGCTGTAGCCATCTTGCCGGTAACGTCCTGACCCGGTTCCATCTTGAAGTACTCTCCAAGAGCAACGCGGACAGCCGGCGCAACCTGAGCAACAACAGTCTTATTCGGGTCACTCAGAGCCTGCCAGACATTTTCACGCTCAGACTTGGCCGTAAGCGCACCAGTCGGGCAAACCTGTGCGCACTGACCGCAGTTTACACATTCGACCTTGCCAAGTTCCTTGCTGAACGCAGGTGCAACTTCAGCCTTTGAACCACGGTGAGTAAAGTCGATAGCGCCGATTCCCTGAACTTCGCTGCACATACGCACACAGTCACCGCAGAGAATACACTTGTTCGGGTCGCGTACAATTGACGGGCTGCTCATATCAAGCGGAGCCATCTTTTCGCGTTTCTTGAAGCGGATGGTGTCAACACCGAGCTGACGGGCCAGGTCCTGCAGTGAACAGTCGCTACTGCGGGTACAGGTCGGGCATTCGCGGTTATGGTTGGCAAGAAGAAGTTCAATGTTGATCTTGCGCATCTGGCGGATTTCTTCAGTATTGGTCTGAACAATCATGCCGGCTTCCGGAGCTGTTGAACATGAAGCCATGATACCCCGTCCTTCAACGTCAACAAGGCACAGACGGCAGGCGCCGTAAATTGAAAGGTCAGAGTGGTAGCAGAAGGTCGGCAGGTTGATGCCGGTCTTGCGGATCAGTTCAAGCAGGTTTCTCTCGCCAGCAATCTCGACGACTTGCCCGTTGACTGTTAGGGTCTTTTTATCTTCGCTCATTTTATTTATCCTTTGGATTATTTTTCTCAAGCTAAATTAAAATCGTAAACGGGCATCAAACGCCAACGATTGCGCCAAATTTACATGCAGCGGCACAAGCTCCACACTTGATACACTTTTCTGCATCAATCACGTGCGGTTTCTTTACTTCGCCGGTGATCGCGCCAACCGGACACTTGCGCAGACAGGCTGTACAGCCCTTGCACTTTTCGGCGATGATCTCAGGCATTGCCAGATCCTTGCACTGACCGGCAGGACATCTCTTGTCGACAACGTGAGACATGTACTCATCACGGAAGTATTTAAGAGTTGAAAGAACCGGGTTAGGAGCAGTCTTGCCAAGTCCGCAGAGTGATGCTTTCTGAACTGATCTTGCCAGCTGCTCAAGCAGGTCAAGTGTCTCAACAGTCGCTTCGCCGCTTGTAATGTCTTCAAGCATTGAGAGCATCTGCTTTGTACCTTCACGGCATGGAACACACTTGCCGCATGATTCATTCTGGGTGAACTGCATGAAGAACTTCGCAACACTTACCATACAGGTCTGTTTGTTCATAACAACAAGACCACCCGAACCAACCATCGCGCCAACAGACTTGAGTGAGTCAAAGTCAAGCGGCAGATCAAGCATCTCTTCAGTCAGACAACCACCTGAAGGACCACCAATCTGGACAGACTTGAAGCATTCGCCGGTAAGGTTACCTTCGTCATCTGTAACACCGCCACCAATCTCCATAACGATTTCGCGGAGTGTTGTGCCAAACGGAACTTCGATAAGACCGGTGTTGGCAACGTGACCGGTAAGTGCAAAGGTCTTTGTACCCGGTGACTTTTCTGTACCGATCTTCTTGTATTCATCAGCACCGTCCTTGATAATTCGGCCGATTGATGAAAGGGTTTCAACGTTGTTGATAACAGTTGGCTTGCCCCAGAGACCGCTGACAGCAGGGAACGGTGGCTTTGGACGTGGCATACCGCGTTGACCTTCGATAGAAGCGATAAGGGCTGTTTCTTCACCACAGACAAACGCGCCGGCACCTTCCATAACGTGAAGAATGAAATCCTGACCTGAACCGAAGATGTTCTTGCCAAGTACACCCACCTTCATGGCGTCTTCAACCGCGCGGTTCATGCGCTCAACAGCAAGAGGATATTCAGCACGGACGTAGATATAACCTTCGTTAGCTTCGATTGCTTTAGCAGCAATCAACATACCTTCGATAACACTGTGCGGGTTACCTTCAAGAACTGAACGGTCCATAAACGCGCCCGGGTCACCTTCGTCACCATTACAGATAACATACTTTTTGTCACTCTTGTTAGGGAGTGTAAATTTCCACTTAAGACCAGTCGGGAAGCCGCCACCACCTCGACCACGCAGGCCACTGGCAAGCACTTCCTGGCAAACGCCTTCAGCACTCATGTCGCAAAGTGCTTTCATTGCACCAGCATAACCGCCTGTCGCAATATATTCCTCAATGCTGCCTGGCTCAATGCGGCAGTTCTTGAGAACTGTACGAGTCTGACGGTTGTAGAACGGAATCTCAGCATCACCCTTGCACTTCTTGCCGGATGATGGCTCAGTGTAGAGCAGGCGTTCAACAACTTCGCCGCCGACGATTGTCTTTGCCACCAACTCTTCAACATCTTCCGGCTTGACCATAACATAAAGGATGTCATCCGGGGCAATGTGAAGAAGTGGACCCTGCTGGCAGAAGCCCTGACAGCCACTCTTTGAAACATAAGTAGTCTCATCACCGCAGTTATGAACATCAAGCTCAACGCTAACGTTGATATTCTTTTTCTTCAGTTCAGCAACCAACGCATCACGAACCTTAAGTGAGCCGTTAGCAACACATCCGGTACCGGCACAAATAACAATTCGTCTTGTTATTTTTTTATCTGCTGCTGCGTAGTCATCAGCAATTTTCTTTAGATCAGCACTCATTATCAGGTTACCTTTCAGTTAATAATTTTTTATTAAGTTGAATATCAAAAACATAAAAAGCTAAATCAGGCTTTTTCGGCCTCAATGATTGAGTCAACAATCTCAGCGGCTTTATCAGCCTTAACCTGACCATATACATCTTCATTTACAAGCATCACAGGAGCCAGACCACAAGCTCCAAGACATGAAACAGTCTCAACAGTGAATAGTTGATCCTTGGTAGTCTTTGACTCAGCGTTAACTCCAAGCTTCTCATAAAGAGCATCAATGATTTTTGTAGAGCCTTTAACGTGGCAGGCTGTACCATCACAAACCTTGATAACAAACTTACCCTTTGGCTCAAGAGCAAAGTGTGCATAGAATGTTGCAACACCGTAAATCTTGGCTGCCGGAACACCAAGCTTCTGGGCAACGTGTGCCATAGCCTTGGTCGGAACATAACGGAAATGCTCCTGAATCTCAGCCAGAATTGGAATCAGTTTCGATTCGCTCAAGCCGTACTTTTCGAGAATGGTGTCAACTACTGCCATCTCTTCATCTGTTACTGCTGCCATAATGAATTACTCCTCTGAATATAAAAAAAAGAATTACTCAATTCTAAACATTAAATTTTAAGATTTCTATTTAAAGCGTATTGCCAGAACGCCTACTCTTTAACGGCAAGAAATTATTAGGTAATTAAATCAGTAAATATTATTTTCTTACTGACATAATTATCGATTTATGCTCATAATTCTGCATGAAGCCATGAAAAACCCATACCTGTATCAACAGGATAGAAAATTTTAAAATTGTAAGTCTTAAATTTTCAGAGCTTTAGTTGGAGACGAAAACCTCCTCGGATGATTCCTCCTCAAGAGGATCATGCATGGTTGAGCGTAACTTACTGCTTAATACCGCAAAGCTTGATGCAAGCTGTGCGTTCTCAAGAACTACCTCATCTGGCACAACCAGACGAGCTGTTGTAAAATTCCATATAGCTTTAATTCCACCGCGCACAAGCATATCGGTCACGGCCTGAGCGTAATGAGCAGGCATGGTGAGTACACCGATAAGTATCTTCATGCGTCGGCAGAGATCTTCAAGTTTATCCAGAGCCAGCACCTCGACCCCACGGACTTTCGTGCCAATTTTCGAGGTATCGGTGTCAAAGGCGGCAACAATGTTAAGACCATTGCTGCGGAAACTTTCATAACCGAGAATTGCCGTACCCAGTGCACCCGCACCAATAAGAAAAGCATCACGCGGGTCATTCCAGCCAAGAAAATTCTCGATTGATGACATTAATGCAAAAACGGGATAACCCTTCTTGGGCTTCCCGACAATTCCCGTACAAGCAAGATCTTTACGGACCTGCGTCGGGACAAGATCAAGCGCTCCGGCAATCTGCGTACAGGAGACATGCGCATCACCATGAACACGCAACCCCTTTAAATATTCAAGGTAACGTGGAAGACGCCGCAGTGTCGGCACCGGGGCGATATTGGACCTGTCTGAAGTTTTATTGTCACCGTTAACCATCTTACTCTCTCATCTCCCTTCCTGCGCACCTGCCGAAACAGGCTCTGCCCGCGCCAGAATTATTCAGTAATTTAATATCTATATACAATGAACCTACATCTTTGTCAAGGAGTTTTAGATAAAAATTTCGCGAATAATCCAAAAAATGATTACAATAAATATAACCAGCTAAATTGCAATGCCTTACATGAAGGCTGGATTATTAAAAAATGAGTATTAAATTTGACAAAAACATCAAATTGCAATATATTATTATTAGCTGAAAATAAATAAATACATATTAGTTTCACATTTCGCCATAGTTAAAACAGGTATTATTATGACTGATAAATATCCAGTATATACTGAAAAAACAGAGTGTCAAGACTGTTACAAATGTCTTCGCCACTGTCCGGCAAAGGCAATCAGGATTGAAAATGGCCGGGCTGCGGTTATGCCGGAGCGTTGTGTCGCCTGCGGGACCTGTGTTCTGGTCTGTCCGAGCAAGGCCAAGCATGTACGCGATGATTTGCCAAGGGCGGTAGAACTTATTAACAGCGGCAAAGATGTTTATGCATCTCTTGCACCATCCTGGGCTAGTGAGTTTCAGGGGATTGATGACGCGCATATGATTGCATCCTTAAAGAAACTTGGCTTCAAGGCTGTGAGTGAAACAGCGCTTGGGGCTCAGATGGTTTCACAGGCTCTTGCAGAATCTTTTCCGGCTTCTGCGAGCAAGCTGGCGATTTCCTCAGCATGTCCTGCGGCGAGTGCATACATAAGAAAATACCTGCCTGACCTTGCCGGGAAGATTACTGATGTCCTCTCACCGGCGCTGGCACACTGTAAATTATTGCGCGAATCTTTTGGCGATGATATTGCGATTGTTTTCTTCAGTCCGTGTATTGCGAAAAAAACCGAGGCGGATGAGTTTGAAGAATCAATGAATCTGGCCCTGACTTTCAAGGATCTTTCCAACTGGTTCTCGATAAAGGAAATTGCTCCCAAGCGCGTTGCAGTAACTGAAGATGATGCCTTTGTTCCCGAAAAAGCCGCTGACGGCGCACTTTACCCGGTAGAGGGGGGGATGCTTGATACTTTAAAAGCCCGCGGCGGAAAGGGTATCAGATATGTGACTGTCTCCGGCCTTAACGAGATCGAGCGTGCGTTGTCGGGATTAAAAGAAGAGGGCCTCAAGGAAAAGGTCTTTGTTGAGATTCTTGCCTGCGACGGCGGTTGTATCAATGGGCCATGTATGAGTGAGGGGAGGCCGGGGCTTCTTAACATTCTGGCGGCAGAAGATGTCAGCAAATTAAAAGAGCGTCTTCCTATTACCGGTGAAGGTGTATCAGTAAAAGGCTCTGTGCCGGTAACCAATATTCATGAGTTGGATCACACCGACGAGGAGATCCGCTCTGCGCTGGCCAGGGTCGGCAAGCACTCTCTTGATGATGAGCTTAACTGTGGCGCCTGCGGCTATAACTCATGCAGGAGTTTTGCCGCGGCGTTACTTGAGGGCAGGGCAGAACCGCAGATGTGCCTGAACTATTTGCGCAAAATGAGCCAGCGCAAGGCCAATGCTCTCTTGCGCTGTATGCCTAATGGTGTAGTTATTATTGACTCAGATCTTCGCATAATTGAGAGTAATCAGTATTTTGCCGATATTGTCGGGGGTGACGCCTTATTGTTATGGGAGGCAAATCCCGGCCTTGAGGGGGCTAATGCGGCCAAGCTTTTGCCTTTCTGTGACCTTGTCGAGCAGACACTAAAGACCGGACGTGATATCCGCAAGGAATCAGTCAAGGTATTTGGCAAGATTCTTGATCTTCATGTCTTTACCATTGAGCCTAATCAGGCGGCCGGGGTAATTTTGCTTGATATCACCAATCCCGGAATGAAGCGTGAGCAGATCGCCAGAAAAGCGCAACAGGTTATCAAGAAGAATCTTGAAACCGTCCAGAGTATCGCGGCAGAACTTGGCGAGAATATGGCAGAGACCGAGATACTGCTGCGCTCGCTTGCTGAGGACTATGCCTCAAGCGGTGATGACAGTGTTGAAGTTACAGAAGAATAATACAGGCGGAATGTCATGAGTGAATTGTTCCTTGAAATAGAATGTGTTCAGGAAAAAAAATACTCTGAGAATGCGTATGGTGACTACTTTCTAAGCCGCCGCATCTCTGAGGACGACCGGACGCTTGCTGTTCTGTCTGACGGGATGGGCAGTGGCATAAAAGCCAGTGTCCTGTCTACAATGACCGCACATATGGCCATCAAGTTTATCGGCAGTGATAACGATATTATCCGCTCAATGCAGACCATGCTCGACGCTCTGCCGATCTGCAAAGTCAGAAATATCAGCTACGCAACCTTCACGGTTATTGACTATCGTGAGGGGGAGGGGATACGGGTTATTGAAATGGACAACCCGCAGCTCTTGTTTTTCCGAAACCATGAACTGATGCCGATAAAGCGCCGCAAACTTACTTCGCCCAATTGGAAAAACCGTGCAATTTATCTCAGCGAGTTTGATATTCAGGCTGATGACAGGCTGATCTTTGTCAGTGACGGAGTTGTTCAGGCTGGTGTCGGTACTGACCAGTATCCGATGGGATGGGGCGAGCATGGGTTCCGGGCGTATGTTTATGAAGCTCTTGAGCGTCACCCCTCCATTAACGCATTGGCTCTTGCGAACGGTATTGTCAGTGCCGCTATCAGCCGCGAGCGCGGCAAGAGAGCTTATGATGATATTACCTGCGCTGTGATGCATTTTCATGAACCGCGGAAGCTGATGCTTGTCAGTGGCCCGCCGGCGAGTAAGGATGATGATGAGAAATTCAGTAAGGACTTCTACTGTTTTGACGGTAAAAAAATAATCTGTGGCGGAACGACCTGTAATATTATCCAGCGGATCATGGGGGTAAAAGCCGAGACTGAACGCGGACGCGGCGACAGTGATCTGCCTCCCTGTGCATATATGCCGGGGGTTGATCTGGTTACGGAGGGTCTGGTTACCTTGTCGCGGGTTGCAGCAATGCTCGAAAATGAAGAAGATGCCAGTCATGTAATGAATGCCGCCGGCAGGCTTGTCCGACTGCTTCTGCATAATGACAGAATTTATTTTGTCGTTGGTATGGGTATTAACGGCGCTTATATCTCAGGCGAGTGTCCACCGGACCTGCTTCCCCGCAGAAACATCATCAGCCGCATTGCCCGAGTTCTTGAAGAAAAGTACCGCAAAAAAGTCTCAATCAGTTACTGCTAATCTTCAGATTCAACTTCCTTGTTTATTTCGTTGCGCAGACTTTCAAGAAATGGCCCGAAGCGCTCTTTATTGTTTTCGCTGATCTCCGCCAGCCGTTCATGTGCCACCTGAATAACCTGCATCCGTTTCTCTGCAATGTATTCACTCGGAGGTTTGATCTTGGCGGTCTTTACAGGCACCATCGGGAAGTTTTCACGCACCTTGAGCATTCCCCAGACGCCAAGCATTTTAAGCAGGGATTTATGCTCCGGATTTACATTAATCAGGCACATCCAGCCGTTGTCTTCTGAAAACCTGATGTTAATGCTGATTAGCGTACCCATAAATGTGCTGTCCATACCCGCGCATTCTGAGAGGTCAATGGCAAGATGACGACACCCTTCCTGACATAGAACCATGGTAAGGTCGTCAAGTGTCGGAGCCAGATTCATATCACCCAGCCCGATAATTTTTATCAGTGCATCACTGTTTGAGGTTGCAACTTCAATATATTTGGAATCCATTCCGTATCCTGATTATAAATTAATTGTTTAAAATTTTACAAAAATTATACACAGACTTACAGTATGTGCAAGAGCGCATTGTATATCTGTGACATTTTACTCCTGAATTAAATAAATCTGTGCCGAAACTACTTTGTCTCACTCTCTTTATTGCAATTAGGGCAGATATCCGGCTTATCGTGATTACCTTCATACTCGGCGTTACAGCGCGAACAGGTGCTGCTCTGTTGTGAAAATTCAATATTTCCGCCAGTAATTTCCAAGGCCTTGCCCTCCCAAAGAGCCGTCGCAACCTTCTTTCTGGCATTACCGATTATCCGCGTAAAGGTCGGCCTGGATACACCCATGCTTGTTGCGGCGTCTTCCTGAAGCAATCCTTCCTTGTCAGCAAGACGTAATGCCTCCATCTCATCAAGATGAAGCTCGATTCTTTCTAAGTTTCGCATTGGTATGCTGTTAGGCTTATAGAGCGTGTGTCCTGGTTTACAGCAAAGTTTTCTTTTTCCCTGTGGTCTGGGCATACATACCTCATAATTATAATCAATAGTTCAAAATTAATCTTGCTTATTATAAACTATGGTTTATAATAAGATCCTGCTTAAGCAAAATATATTGGCACTCATTATAGTGATTTTATTCTGCTTTGCAGTATTTTTTTGCTGACTTTGGATAATTTTCTACAAATAAGGAGAAAGTGATGTCTGGGCAAAATTCAGAAAATAACACATCTGATCTTCCGGAATTGATCTGTGGCAGCGGGCGTGGTCGTTGCCGGGGAAAGTATCTGCAGGATAACAGTGCTACGGATTTTGATGACTTTGGCGTGACAATGGGTTTTGGTCGCAGACGGGGGCGCGGGTTCGGTTTGGCTGCAGGGCGCGGTATGGGGTGTAGTGGCCGTGGCCGGATGGCTGGTGCGTTTGGTTGCAGGAGAGGTGTATGATTATCGCATTTTCTGTGAGCAGTGCTGATCCTGACGGAATTATTGACGGCCGTTTCGGTCGCGCTCAGGGTTTTATGCTTTACGACTCTGCAGATGATTCAATCAGGTATGTTGATAATGTACAGAATCTTAATGCGGCGCAAGGTGCTGGTATTCAGGCGGCGCAGACTGTACTGAAAGAAGGTGCGGAGTGTCTGGTTACTGGGCATTGCGGTCCAAAGGCATTCCGTGTTTTACACGAGTCACAGACTGATGTTTACCTCCAGATGCAGGGAAAAAAGATCAGGGAAGTTGCGGCGCTAGTCGTGAACGGGCAGCTTCAGGCTGCGAAAAATGCGGATGTAGAGGGGCATTGGGTCTGATATGAAAATTGCTATTGCTTCCGGTAAGGGCGGAACGGGAAAGACGACGATTTCTGTCGGACTGGCGCTTTCGGTTGCCGAAGAAAGAGCGGTGCAGCTTCTTGATTGTGATGTTGAGGAGCCTAATGCCGGGTTATTTCTTGATATGGGAAGCTGTATTACAGTTCCGGCATTTGTCAATTCATACGCAGTAGATAAGAAAAAGTGTACCTCATGCGGAAAGTGTGCCGTGTCCTGCCGTTTTAACGCCATTGGCATGGCTAGAGATTATCCGGTATTTTTCAACGAGATCTGCCATGGCTGTGGGGGCTGCGTACTGGCCTGTCCGGCTGAGGCGGTAATAACCGGCAAGCGCGAGATTGGTGTTATCAATAAAGTATCAAGGGCGAATTTACGTTTTTTATCGGGTTTGCTTGATATTGGCGAGAGCATGTCTGCTCCGCTGATACGCCATGTTATTGCTTCTGCGGATAATGATTTTGACCTGATTATTGACTCACCACCTGGAACAAGTTGCTCGATGCTTGCGGCAGTTGAGGCTGCTGATTATGTGATACTTGTAACAGAGCCGACCCCGTTTGGGATTAACGATCTTGAGATGGCGGTTGCTGCAGTGCGTTCAAGTAATAAAGCGTTTGGTGTTATCGTCAACCGCAGCACCCCGGATAATGACATAATCCGCAATTACTGTCTCTCTGAGGGTATTGACTTATTACTTGAGGTAGCTGCTTCACGTGACATTGCCGAGGGCTATTCAAGGGGCGTTCCTATTACTGCGTTACGCCCGGATTTAAACAAGAGACTGGTTGATGTTTTTCATGGAATCAGGTCAGCGCTGAGTACGAAGGAGTTTGGATGAAATCATATAAAGAACTCCTGATAATTAGCGGTAAAGGTGGCAGCGGCAAGACCAGCATCACTGCAGCGCTTGCGGCGTACGCCAAGAATAATCTGAGGACAGTTCTTGCGGATTGCGATGTTGACGCGGCTGACCTTAATTTGGTAATACCGGGAAGACTTGATAAGCGGGCTGACTTTTACAGCGGATTTGTTGCTATAACTGGTGATGATTGTGTCGGTTGCGGAAAATGCGGGGAGCTCTGTCCTTTTGATGCTATTAAAATAATAGAGGGAAAACCGGCAATATCTGAAAACGGCTGTGAGGGCTGCGGAATCTGCGAGGATCACTGCCCGGCCGGAAGTATAAAGCTTGTCGAAGCTCTCTGCGGTCAGATTTTTCTTACAAAAACGGACAAAGGCATGCTCTCGCACGCCAGACTCGGGGTAGGGGGGGAGAACTCGGGCAAACTTGTCAGTGCAGTCAGAAAGCAGGCGCAGGAAATAGCCGTTAAATCTCAGGCGGAACTGATAATCAGTGATGGCCCTCCCGGAATCGGTTGCCCGGTTATTGCATCAATTACCGACACTGATGTAGCCCTTGTTGTAACCGAGCCGACGTTATCAGGGCTGCATGATCTTGAGCGGGTAATCAGGCTGACAAAGCATTTTGGTGTCAAAATCCTCGTCTGCATCAATAAATGCGACATTAATCCTGATGTCAAGGACAGAATCAGTGATTTCTGCCGGAATAATGGGGGCGAGCTTATCGGGAATATCAGATACTCTGAAGATTTTACCCGAGCGCAAAACGATCGTTGTTCTGTGCTTGAGCTTGCTGATTGTGAGATTTTTGGCGAGATTATATTCGTCTGCGAAAATGTCTTAATGAAAACAATGAATTAATTTTTACTGTTAAGTGGTAACTTATTGAGAATACTTTTTAGAGGAGATAATTATGCGTTTTGCTGTTCCATGTGCGGAGGGAAAGCTCTGTATGCACTTTGGCCACTGTCAGACCTTTGCGATTATTGACGTGGATGAAAACAATCAGATTACCAAAACCGAAGAAATTGTTCCTCCACCGCATGAACCGGGGCTTCTGCCTAAATGGCTTGGCGAGAGGGGGGTCACCCATATTATTGCCGGCGGAATGGGCCAGAAGGCGCAGAGCCTGTTTATGCAGAACAGCATCAATGTAGTGGTCGGCGCAATTGAGGGAACAGCTGCAGAACTCGTCGGTCAGTTTCTTGATAATACTTTAAAAACCGGGACAAACGCCTGTTCTCACTAACAATAACGTTTGTTTGGTAAACTGCGATGGCGTCGACTTTAATCCAGTCGGCTCCATCGTTTTTTTTGAAGTGTTTAATATATGCAAAAAAACCATTAAACTAAAATAATTACAGTTATTCTTGCGTATAACTTATTTTTGTGTAAACTTTTACGTTTCATTAAGCCGATTTGTAATATTTGCGGCAATTATATTGTTGTTCTTAACACCTCTGCGGCTGTGAAAACTGGCCTTCAGAGAAATAAGTATTATTCAGATATAACTTTACGGAGTTGAAAATGGCAGAAAAAAGCAGTGAAACCATGAAAAAGATTGTCTCTCTGGCAAAGCGCCGGGGTTTTATTTTTCAATCGTCTGAGATTTACGGCGGACTTAAGGCCTGTTATGATTACGGCCCGCTTGGTGTTGAATTAAAACGTAATGTCAAGAATGCCTGGTGGCGCGATATTGTTCACAAGCGTGAAGATGTGGTTGGTCTTGACTGCTCGATTATCATGCACCCGGATGTCTGGAAGACCTCAGGTCACCTTGCAGGTTTTTCTGATCCGCTTGTTGACTGCAAAAACTGTAAGGAACGTTTCCGCGCCGACCACGCTCCAGAGCGTGAACCCGGAAGCGAAACGACTTATCTTGAGGGTGGCAAATCAAGCGGCAAGAAGGTTAAGGGCGTTGTTGGCGAACAGGGTTATATCTGCCCGGTTTGCGGCTGTGGCGATCTTTCTGATGAGAGACAGTTTAATCTGATGTTCCGCACCAGCCTCGGCCCGGTTGATCCGATGCAGGAACTTATCAACCATATTGATGAATTGTCCGGCCTTGACAAGAATGCCCGCAAGGAGAAGGTCGCCGAGATTATCAACAAAAGCGCTGTTTATCTGCGTCCGGAAACGGCTCAGGGAATGTTTGTAAACTTCAAGAATATCCTCGATAGCTCACGCGTCAAGCCTCCATTTGGTATCGCCCAGCAGGGAAAGAGCTACCGTAACGAGATTACAACTTCAAACCTGACCTTCCGTACCTGTGAATTTGAACAGATGGAACTTGAGTTCTTTGTCGAGCCGGGTACTGACGATGAGTGGTATGATTACTGGAAAAACGCACGCCTTAACTGGTACAAAAGCCTTGGTATCTCTGAAGAGCGCCTGCGCCTGCGTGAGCATGAAGTGTCTGAACTTGCGCACTACGCCAAGGGTTGTTCAGACGTTGAGTACTTCTATCCGTTCGAAAATGAGGAAGGTGAAGGCGAGTGGGGCGAACTTGAAGGTATTGCCAACCGTACTGATTACGACCTTACCAAGCACGCGGAAGCAACCGGCAAGGATCTAACCTACTTTGAGACCGAGACTAAGAAACGTTATATTCCTTATGTTATTGAACCGGCTGCCGGTGCTGACCGCGCAACCTTGGCTTTTCTCTGTGACGCTTTCTGCGAAGAGACAGTAACTGACGCCAAGGGCAATGAGGACATCCGTTCGATTCTTAAATTCCACCCCCGCCTCGCGCCGATTAAAGCTGCTGTATTCCCGCTGGTCAAGAAAGATGGAATGCCGGAAAAGGCGCGAGAAATCGTCGATGCGCTTCTTGATGAAGGTATCAGCACTACTTATGACCAAGCTGGGGCAATCGGACGCCGTTACCGCCGCATGGACGAGGTCGGAACCCCGTGGTGCATAACTGTTGATGGTGATTCCCTTAATGATGACACCGTTACTGTGCGCGACCGTGACACAATGGAGCAGCAGCGTATGCCTGTTTCTGAGGTGATCGCCTTTATCAAGAGCAAACTTCGTTAACCACTTTTGTTTCTATATTCACTATCGCTTATTTTCATGAAAGGAAAACACAATGGAATTCAAGAGACGTCTGGTACAGAAGAAGAAAAATGCAAGCGCCAGGGCCAAGAAGTCAGCAGGTTTTGCCCGCGTAAAAGTTCGCGGCCGCAAGCGCTGGATCAAAGCTTCAGAAAAATAGAACGCCGTTAGTCAGGCGAATAATCAAGGGCAGGGGAGTAATCCCTTGCCCTTGATTCATTACTGCGAAATGATAATTACAACTTTTACTTGGCAAATGTCACATAAATTGTAACAACGATAACAATGAGTATTAAACCGGCAGCCTTTGTATACTTCCATGGCGTCATATCAACAGCTTTAACATCTTTCTGAACAAACGCTTCTGCTGTAGGCCTGACCATTCCCCAGCCATACATCATCACACAAAGCAGCAGAAATACTCCGCCGACAAAATGGAACGGATTAAGAATTTTGGTAAAGGTCGGAGAGCCTTCAATAAACGGCAGAGGTACAAAATAACCAATGGCAATTATTAAAATACCGGCAATCAGCGCCACCTTGGCAGCTATCGGTGGAACGTACTTGCTGAACATTCCGACCAGAACAACAGAGAAAATCGGGATAAAGTATATCGCATTCATCGTTTGCAGATAATCAAAGATGCTCTTCTGACCGTAAAGAAATGGCGCCAGAGTCATTGAGAAAATCGCCAGAACCAGACCAAACCATTTACCGGAATTAACCGTCTTGATTTCTGTTGCATGTTTATTAATCAAGGTTCTGTAAATACCCATACTAAACAATGTACAGGTTGAGTTCAGAGCCGAGTTGAATGAACTGAGAATTGCGCCGACCATAACCGCCGCAAAGAAACCGGTAAGCGGTTTTGGCAGAACATGGCGCACCAGCTTACCATAGGCTTCAACCGGCTGAATATTCTGATCCGCAAAAAGGTAGTAGGCAATGATACCCGGAAGAACAAGATACAACGGACCAATCAGCTTTAATAAGCCGGTCAGCAGAACACCTTTCTGTCCTTCAGCCAGGTCGCGCGCCCCGAAGGTACGCTGGATAATCTGCTGGTTGGTACACCAGTAAAAGAGGTTGATAATCAGAACGCCGGAGAATAAAGTACCAAAGGGAACTTCCTGATCGGCACGTCCGATTGAGTTGAATTTCTCGGGCAGGGCGGTTGTAATAGTCTCATAACCGGAAATAATCCCGTTGCCGTTGCCAACAGTATCAAGGGCAAAATAAATGATTAATAACCCCCCTGTCAGAAGTCCAATACCGTTGAGCGTATCAGAGACAGCAATTGTCTTAAGACCGCCAAACAGCGCATAAATCGAGCCGATAATACCGACAATCCAGACCATTAGCCAGATATTGTGCCAGCGATCCTCCATACCGGTAATTGCCGAAATATCAAGAATATCCGTAAGGCCGTTAGCACCTGTATAGAGAATGATCGGCAGAAGAATCACCGCATATGCCGCCAGAAAAATGATATTAGTGATTACGCTAACTTTATGGTCAAAGCGGATTTCTAGAAATTCCGGCACCGTTGTAACCCCGCTTCGGAGAAACTTCGGGAGGAAAATAATCGCCATCAGAACCAGGGCCACAACCGCTTCAACTTCCCAGGCCATAACACTGAGACCGTCTTTAAAAGCCGAACCATTCAGGCCGACCATCTGCTCGGTTGAAAGATTTGTAAGCAAGAGTGAGCCGGCAATAAAGGGAAAAGTCAGGCTTCGCCCGGCGAGAAAATAACCATCATTGGTCGAACGCTCCGCATTTTTAGTAAAATACCAACTTAGAACTGCCACCAGAGCAGTAAAGAAAAAGAATGAACCGAATAGAATCATGATATTTCCCCCTTACTTTTCAAATAACAACTGATATAAATGCCCGCAATTTATGAATTGAATATGTGCCCATAAGTTATTTTGCCTTGTAAACAATATATACGCCAGCAAAAAAGGCACTAATTTCTGTTTTTATTTCCAAAATTAGGTAAATTATCAAAAAGGAAAGACGAAATATCTAACGAAGAAGAAGGTTTCTTTTAATTACCGATTAAAAACCGTATACTTATTAATGATTGGAAATCAACCATAAACATAACAGGCATTATTTGCTATAACCGCACAACAAACCAAACGCAACATAATATACATTATCGGACATTATGCTGATTGGGAGATATTTCTGGATATAGCCCTGTTATTGTGTATTATTGTTGGAAATTAATTACTTTGATATTGTTGTTTTATATTAAACAGAAAGATTGTTTATTATGTCCGGTACTGATGAAGATATGAAACCGTTAGCCGCTGACAACGAGACACTCAGTCAGAATGATCTCATGCAGATAATTTCTGCTTACGATCAGGCCACGACTGAACTTCAGAAAACCCACGACAGCTTAAAAAAACAGGTTGAACATCTTACTGGCGAAGTCAGCCGTAAGAATAATGAACTGAGTCTTTCGCTTGAAGAAGTCAGCGCGCTTAAAAATTATCTTGCGAATATTCTTGAAAGTATTACCGACGGCGTTATCGCAATTGACCCTGACCGGCGCGTGATGGCTTTTAACCAGTCAGCAGCTGAGGTTGTACTGTCAATTGCCACAGACCAGATGGGCCGGCCTATCGCAGATGTTCTTCCGGCAACCTGTCAGGAGCTTGGCAAAATTCTGATTAAGGCGCTTACTGAACAACGTGAGTTTGAGAATATTCAGGTAACCTTACGCGGCAAAGAGAACAGAATTCTTTCAGTTTCGGCGAGTCCGATAAGAAATAGCAAGGGCGAAGTACTTGGTGCGGTTGAGACCTTCCGCGACCTTACTGATATCAAAATACTCGAAGAAAAAGCCACCAGACAAGATCGGCTGGCTGCGCTTGGCGAAATGGCTGCCGGAGTTGCGCATGAGATACGCAATCCTCTGGGCGGTATTGAATTGTACGCCTCAACCCTGAAGCGAAGGTTTGAAGATGACTCCAAGGAAAGCGAGATCGCGGAGAAGATCATTGCCGCGGCCGGAGCTTTAAACCGTATCGTAACTGACATGCTGACCTTCACGCGTGGTCGCGAACCGATCAGGAAAAAGACTATTCTTGAACGGGTATGCGCGACTGCTGTTGATATGGCAGCCAAAGAAATTGATAAAAAGAATATCGCTATTGAGTACCGTCATGCACTGGGTAAAAAGCAGTTCATGCTTGATTCCGATCAGATTGCGCAGGCATTCCTGAATGTTATATTAAATGCCGTTCAGTTTACCCCTGAGGGTGAGAAAATTATAATTTCGTCTTATGAAATCGCCGATAGTGCTGGTGACAGGGTTGTTGTCGAGTTTGAGGATGGTGGAAAAGGGATTAGCGATGATGTGCTTCCCAAGTTGTTCAATCCCTTCTTTACAACCAGAAAAGACGGAACCGGTTTGGGGCTTGCGATAGTCCATAAAATCGTTCAGGATCATGGAGGGCAGGTAACCGTCGAGAACGCTCCCCCGCCCCGTGGCGCCGTTTTCAGATTCCATTTTCCTACAAACGGAGATAACGCCTTAATATAACATATATTTTTATCCTGCGCAAATATTTGTAACATATGTATAAATAGCGAGATAAAACAAATGCTTATAAATCTCTGACAAAAAAATAAAAAAAGAGAAATAACCCGTTGACTCACAGGCGATATTCAATATAGTTTTACCTCGTTGAAGCAATAACCATAACGCTTACAACTTTAGCCAATAAAAATGCGGGCGTAGCTCAGTGGCTAGAGCACCACCTTGCCAAGGTGGGGGTCGAGAGTTCGAATCTCTTCGCCCGCTCCAAATATTAAAGCCGTAAATTCTTCTTATAAGAGTTTACGGCTTTTTGTTTTACCACACTTTGACAAGTTCTCGGATGCTATAAAATTATAAAACGCGGAGCTGATAAAATCAGTTTCTCCGCGTTTTATGAATATCGTGATATTAAACGATGGCAATTAAGTTTAATAAAGGTTTGCTCGTAACTTGTTAAGGAAGTTTGTCATCTCGTCTGCGTCATTACACATAATGATATGGCGAAGATAATTAAGCTTGTTATTGATCTCTTCAATCTGCCGCAGGGTTTCTGGGTTACAGAGAATGTCCACAAGCAGGCTGTCATCCTCGGCAAGCAGCTTCTTGGCAATATCATAGTGTTTGCGGAAGGTCGTGCCGGGAACATCCGTCTTCTCAAGGCAGGCGGCAAAGACAAGTGAAGAGGTAAACGGTGTAGAAAGACTGTAGGCCATCTCGCGGTCATGGTCTTTAAAGGTAAACTCATAAACATTGAGCTTAATCTTCCTGAATAGCTCGTGAAAGAAATCCTTACCGGCCTGACATGACTCAGAAATTATAATCGCATTTTCATTCTCGAGATTACGCAAGTTGGCAAAGGTCGGACCGAACATCGGATGCACAGAGGCATACGGATGACCGGACTGTTTGTAGAATTCTTCAATATCGCCCTTGATTGACATTATATCAGAAAGGATGCAACTTTTATCAAGCAGCGGCAAAACCTCCTTGAACGCTTCACGGGTATGATTTAGGCTTACGCAGTTAATCAGAAGCTCAGGTTTGAAATCAGTTACCTCTTCAAGCTTGCTAATTCTGGTTACTGAGAAAAAAAACTTCAGTTTGTTGATATCACGGTCATAAACCGCGACCTCATGGTCTGTGCAGAGTTCTTCCGTCAGCCATGCGCCCATCTTTCCTGCACCGTAAATAAATATCTTCACAGCGCACTCCTTTCCTCATAACAGCCGAGGAAACGGTAATTGGCAGAAACGTCTTCAACCCGTGAAAGGACTTCCTGGATATTAGGATCTTTCAGGTTGCCATCAAAGTCGAGGAAGAACGCGAATTCACCAGGATGCTCCGGAACTGAATCAATACGAGTAAGGTTAATGTTCTTGTCGGCAAAAATCTGCAGAACCTTGAAGAGCGCACCGGCACGGTCGTCAGTACAGAAACAGATAGAGCATTTGTTGCCATCACCTCGGGTCGGTTCTTTGGCAATAATCAGAAAACGGGTCTGATTGGTGTCAAGGTCTTCGATATCTTCCTGAATAATCTCAAGGTTATAATAGCTTGCGGCAAGCTTGCCAGCAATCGCGGCGCTTGAGGCCGGGTTTTCCTTCGAGAGCATCTTCGCGGCACCGGCAGTATCATAATAGCGCATCGGCTCAAAGTTCTGGCGACGCAGATACTCACGGCACTGTGACAGAGCCTGCGGATGGGAATAAACACGGCGGATCGAGCGGTAATCAGTGCCAGGTGTAGCAAGCAGACAATGATGAATCGGCAGCTTGATGGCGCCGACAACAAAGACATCAGAGAAAAGCATCAGTCCGTTAACCTGTCCGACCATACCGCCGAGAGTATTTTCGACAGGGATAACACCGTAATCATAAATGCCACTTTCAACACCGCGAAAGATATCTGCAAACTCTTCACAAGGCATTGGTGCAAAGTTCGGATTCCACAAGCGGCAGGCCGATTCACTGTACGCACCATGTTCACCCTGAAAAGCAGCGAGTGTTGTTGTCTCGCGTTGAATACGTTTACTCTCCTTAAAAATCAGTGAATACAGACTTTCGATGAATTCGCCCTTTAGCAGAGCATTTTCGCGATCAGTCAGGGCCTTGACAACTTCACTCTCGCGTTTAGGGTCATCAATCTTGTCAGGGTCTTTAAATACCGCAGAGATACGCGCAACCTCCATACGCTTCTGTAGAAGCTGGAGCATATTGTTGTCAAGCTGGTCAATCTTGCGGCGCACATAACTAAGGTCGATTTTTTCATCTTTCATTTTAATTCACTTGCCTTTATATCGGGTAATTGAAATATTAAATTTATAGAGCCTTATAAGCAGCATTAAGCTTATTGACTTTTTCAATAAGCTGCTTAATGCCAGGGCCGTCGAGTGACTGTGCACCATCACAGAGGGCCTCGCACGGGTTAGCGTGAACCTCAATAATAAGGCCGTCAGCCCCCGCAGCAACAGCCGCCAGACTCATCGGTTCTACAAGACTAAGTTTACCCGTAGCGTGCGAAGGGTCAACAACAATCGGCAGGTGCGAGACTTCTTTTACTGACGGAATCGCCGACAGATCAAGCGTGTTTCTGGTGTATGTCTCGAAGGTTCTGATGCCGCGCTCGCATAAAATAACATTAGGATTACCTTCAGCAAGGATATATTCAGCACAGTTAAGCCACTCGGCTATTGTCGAGTACATTCCGCGTTTAAGCAGAACCGGCTTACCGGCCTTGCCAACTTCCTGCAGAAGAGAGAAATTCTGCATGTTGCGCGCGCCAATCTGGACAATGTCAGCGTACTCGCAAACCCATGAAACATCCCGCGGGTCAATGACCTCGGTGATGATCGGCAAACCTACTTCATTGCCGGCCTTTTTGAGAAATTTCAGCCCTTTAAGGCCAAGTCCCTGGAAGGCGTAAGGAGAAGTACGCGGCTTGAACGCACCACCGCGCAAAACTTTTGCACCCGCTTCTTTCACGGCAATCGCACTCTCAAGAACCTGCTGCTCTGATTCAACACTGCAAGGACCGGCAATAACAACAAATTCATCACCAATACGAACATCACCGACCTCGACAACCGTTTTTCCCTCTTTGGCGCTTTTGGCTGCCAGCTTAAGATTTTTCATTTCATGTTTCCGTTTCTATATAAATTAGGAATTAATATTTTAACCAAGCGCGGCTCTGATCTCACTGACATACGAATACATTATCTCAGGCAGATCTGATTTGCCGACGTTATCTTCAATAAGACGCTCAAAAGCACTGCCGATGACAACGCCTTCCGCGCAACCGGCAACAGCCCTGGCCTGCTCTGCGGTAGAAATGCCAAAGCCAACGCAAAGCGGCAGATCGGTAATTGTTTTAATCTGCGCAACGTGCTTAGCGACTGCTTCAGTATCAAGCCCGCCCGAACCAGTCACACCGGTCTTTGAGATTACATACAGAAAACCGGAACCATCACTGGCAATACTCTGCACCCTGTTAAGTGAGGTATTTGGCGCAATCAGTCGGATAACCGAGAAATCATCGGTAAACTTGCCCTTAAGCTCCGCACCCTCTTCAGGCGGAAGGTCAACAATCAGCGTACCGTCAGCACCGGCAATCTTGGCGTCATTGCAAAAACGCTCTACGCCGTACTTGAAGATCGGATTATAATAGCTGAAAAGAATAATCGGCAGTTCATGTTCGATGCGCAGCTTGCCAACCATGGCCATGCACTTTTCCATGTTTATGCCGGAAGCAAGGGCACGCTGTGATGATCTCTGAATAACCGGACCATCCGCAGTCGGATCAGAAAAAGGTACACCCAGCTCAAGAACATCAAGTCCGGCTCTGCACATGGCGTCGATTATTTCATACGACAAATCAAAGTCCGGGTCACCCGCAGAGATAAAACCGACAAGCGCGCTGCGCCCCTGCTCTTTCAACTCCGCAAATTTTTTATTTATTCTATTCATGAGATTTCCCTCTCAGTTTTATTAATTTAATTATTCAAGCCCACCTAGAGCAGAGATCGCGTGCGCCAGGTCCTTATCGCCACGCCCCGAAAGATTAACCAGAACAATCTGGTCCTTATCACGACGGGCAGCCTCTTTCATCCCCTCAGCCAATGCGTGTGAACTTTCAAGCGCCGGAATAATACCTTCAAGCCGAGATAAGGTCTTAAATGCATTAAGCGCTTCGGTATCAGTAATAGAGCGATATTCCACCCGCTTCAGATCTTTGAGCAGTGAATGCTCCGGGCCTACACCGGGATAGTCAAGGCCGGCAGAAATTGAATGTGCTTCCGATACCTGCCCCCATTCATCCTGCAGAAGATAAGACTTGCAGCCATGAAGCACACCCACACTGCCATGGCAAAGAGGCGCAGCGTGTCTGCCGGTACTGATGCCCTCACCTGCCGCTTCGACTCCGATCATGTCAACAGGCTCGCCTATAAATGAGTAGAACAGCCCCATGGCGTTACTGCCGCCACCAACGCAGGCAACCAGCGCATCAGGAAGGCGGTCACACATCTCGAAAATCTGGCGCTTGGCTTCATCGCCGATTACCTTCTGAAAATCACGCACCATCGCCGGATACGGATGCGGACCGGCAACCGTACCAATCACATAAAAAGTATCCTCAACCGCGCCAGCCCAATAACGCAACGCTTCATTCATCGCATCTTTCAAGGTCGCCGCGCCGGAATTGACCGGAACAACCTCAGCGCCAAGAAGCTTCATGCGCTGCACATTCGGAGCCTGGCGGCGCGTATCTTCAGCCCCCATAAAGACCTTGCATTCAAGCCCCATAAGCGCGGCCGTAGTAGCTGTCGCCACCCCATGCTGACCAGCACCAGTTTCAGCGATAACCTTTTTCTTGCCCATATATTTTGCCAGAAGGCACTGGCCGATGGTATTATTAATCTTATGCGCACCAGAGTGGGTCAGATCTTCACGTTTTAGATAAATCTGCGCACCGCCGACATATTCAGTCAGGCGCTGGGCATGAAACAGCGGAGTTTCACGGCCGACATAATGACGCAGCAGATAATGGAACTTGTCCATGAATTCCTCATCAGCGCCGGCAACAAATCTGCGGTAAGCTTCTTCAACCTCAAGAATCGCCGGCATCAAGGTCTCGCCGACATAACGACCGCCAAACTGTCCAAAATGACCGCCACTGTCAGGCTCAGCGTAATTTGTAATTGCTTTCATTTTAAAAAACCCTTTCAGATTTATCATCAGCCGGAGATAGTTCTCTGGCCAGGTCGATTATCTCTTTGACTTTTGCCATATCTTTTATGCCAGGGGCGGACTCAACAGATGAGCTGAGGTCAATTGCCTGTGGTGAAGCACCGTTAATGGCCATGGCGATATTATCAGGATTAATTCCGCCAGCCAGCGCAAAAGGATAGTCAAAACCGCTGACAGAAGAAAAGTCCCAGTCTGCGCCGTTACCTCCGGGAAGAACACCTTTGCCAAGTTCAAGCAGAAACGCATCAGCCTTATACCGCGCAGCATCATTAAGCGCTTCATGCGACTTTAGAGCCTTGACAATGCGTACATCTTTCGCTGCAAGTTCACGTACATATTCAGGCGATTCATCACCGTGAAGCTGAATGGTGTTAAGCCTGCAGTCCTTATAGACAGCCATCACCTTCTCTGGGGACATATCAACAAACACACCGACAAGTGCCACATCATCACCAATCGCATCACGGATTGCCACCGCGTCAGAGATTGAAATATTTCTCGGACTCGGCGGATAAAAAATAAGTCCAATCGCATCCGCGCCAAGTTCAACGCACTCTTTGGCTTGATCTGCTATGGTTAAACCGCAAATTTTAATCTGCATAAAAAACTCCAGAAGAATCTACCTGCCATTAAGCTCACGCAGAAAACCGGAAGGACTCTCCGCACGCACGATACTCTCACCAACAAGAAAACAACAAACCTCCGGCAGATATTTATCAATATCATCCCGTGTGAATATGCCACTGGCCGCAACCGCAATCTGCTCCGGCTCAAGATTGCGCGCAAGTTTAAGCGCGATATCAAGATCCGTATCAAACGTTTTAAGATCCCTGTTATTGATGCCGACTATTTTTGCACCAAGCCCCTGAATTTTATCAAGGTCGTCTTCATTGTGAATCTCTACCAGCGCGTCAATACATAACGCATGCGCCTGAGCAAGGAGGTCTGAGAGTAATTCTTTATCAAGAATCCGCGCGATAAGTAAAACCGCATCAGCACCGGCCGCACTCGCTTCATAAAGCTGATATGAATCGAAGATAAAGTCCTTGCGCAGTACCGGCAGGTTGCACGCCGCACGGGCTGAACGGAGATCATCAAGTGAGCCTTTAAAGAAATTCTTCTCAGTAAGGACAGAAACCGCCGCCGCCGCACCTTCCTGATAAAGCGCCGCCATCTGAGCCGGAACAAGGTCAGGCTGGATATCGCCCTTGCTTGGTGAGGCGCGCTTGATCTCAGCAATTACATTAACGCCCTCTTCCTTGAGCGCGTTATAGAAGGACCGGTAATCAGTTCGCGCACCAGAGGCCACCCGCAATGATATCTCACCGACATTCTGCTTGGCCTCTTCAACTTCAGCTTTTTTAAGTTCCATAATCCTGGTTAAAAAATCAGACATCAATAATCCTCAATAAAATCAGGCGCCATAAAATTAATGTGCGCCTGTAATCAGTTGTTCTGGGTAAATTCAATCAGTTTGTTGAGCTTCAGAAGAGCCGCACCACTGTCAAGAGATTCTTCTGCGAGCTTGATTCCCGTGCGGATATCTGCAGCCTTACCTGCAGCGACCAATGCCGCCGCAGTATTAAGAAGAATAATATTGCGCCTCGGGCCTTTCTCGCCATCAAGGATTTTCTTCATAATCTCCGCATTGACCTTCGCATCACCGCCAACCAGATCCTCCGGATCAGCCACCTCGCCAAAATACTGCTGCGGCATAATGTCGTAAGTCTTGATTTGCCCGTCAACAAGCTCGGTAACACGGGTCTCTGCAGTCACTGTGATTTCATCCATGCCGTCATGTCCATGCACAACCAGCGCTCGTTTAGCCCCAAGCAGTTTTAACGCTTCAGCAAACATCTCCGTAAGCTCAGGAGCGTAAACACCAAGCAGAATACAGGACGCACCGGCCGGATTAGTAAGCGGCCCGAGCATATTAAAGATACTGCGCACACCAAGTTCCTTACGCACAGGCGCAGCATATTTCATTGCGCCGTGATATTTTGGCGCAAAGAGAAAGCCAATGCCGATCGCCTCAATTGCCTCTTCAACAACTTCCGGGTCAAGATCCAGATTCAGCCCCAACGCCTCAAGAACGTCCGCACTGCCGCACTTGCTGGATACTGAACGGTTTCCGTGCTTGGCAACTACCACCCCCGCACCGGCAACAACAAACGCTGTAGTTGTAGAAACATTAAAAGTATGAAGCTCGTCACCGCCGGTACCGACGATATCAATTACAGGCGAGCCGCTGACCTGAATACGGGTAGCCTTTGAGCGCATCGCCCGCGCCGCGCCGGCAAGCTCGGCGAAGGTCTCGCCTTTCGTGGCAAGAGCTGTAAGAAAACCGGCAATCTGACAATTGTTAAGTTCGCCGGAAAGGATGCAATCAACCACCTCAGCAGCTTCAGACTCACTCAGATCAGTGCGGGTTATAATTTTTTTCAAAAGGTCAGTAAACATTAATACTCCCCGTTTATAGCAAAAAACATCGTTTAAAAAGCTTAATTATTCTTCACCGCGCGCAAGTTTAAGGAAATTACGCAGCATACGCTTGCCGACAGTCGTCATAATTGACTCAGGATGAAACTGCATCCCCTCGACCTTGAATTCCTTGTGGCGTAGGCCCATGATCTCGCCATCATCAGTCTCCGCCGAAATCTCAAGACAGTCAGGTAAAGACTCCCGTTCAACCGCAAGAGAATGATAACGCATAACGTTTATCGGCTTATCCATACCGGCAAATACACCTTTACCATCAGTTTTTATCTCTGAAACCTTGCCGTGCATTACTTTTTTTGCGTGAATAACCTTGCCGCCGAATGCCTGACCGATCGTCTGGTGCCCAAGGCAAACGCCGAGTAGCGGAATCTTGCCGGAAAAAGCCCTGACTGCCGCAAGTGATATACCGGCATTATCAGGACAGCTTGGTCCGGGTGAGATAACCAGCGCCTCGGGGTTCAGCTCTTCAATTCCCTCAACAGTGATCTCGTCATTACGCCTGACCTGCACCTCAACATCAAGCATACGCAGGTACTGAACAAGGTTATAGGTAAACGAATCATAATTATCTATCATTAAAATCATCGAATTTCTCCTGTTTTCTTATTACCGCCGCAGATCTTACTGACGGTGGCGCAGCGACTGCTTCATCAGTTCCAGCGAGCGTTGCACACTGCGCGACTTGTTGAGTGATTCCTGACGTTCAAACTCGGGGTCGGAATCATAAACGATGCCACCACCGGCAATAACCGTCAGTTCATCATCCTTGACGCTGGCCGTACGGATAGTAATCGCAAAATCCATATTACCGTTGAATGAGATATAACCGACCGCGCCTCCATAAAAGCCCCGTGAGAAATCTTCCTGCTCGGCAATAATTTCCATCGCCCTAACTTTCGGCGCACCCGAAAGCGTACCCGCCGGGAAGGTCGCACCGAACAGATCAAAAGCGTCAAACTCATCACGCACATCACAGATAACATTGGAAACAAGGTGCATGACGTGTGAGTAGCGCTCGATAAACATCAGATCCGTCACCTGAACAGTACCGGTTACCGCCACTCGTCCCAAATCATTACGACCAAGATCAACCAGCATCAGATGCTCGGCGCGTTCTTTTTCGTCTTTAAGCAGCTCATCAGCCAGCGCCCTGTCCTCCTGCTCAGTAACGCCACGCTTTCGCGTACCCGCAATCGGACGGACTGTCGCCTGACGTCCTTCTAGGCGAACCATGGTTTCTGGTGAACTGCCGACAATTGTCTGGTCTGCGATATTGATGAAGTACATATAAGGTGAAGGATTGATGTAGCGCTGGGCGCGGTAAAGAGCAATAAGGTCCTGTGGTGCCTGAGTGGTGAATTTCTGCGCAATAACCGCCTGAATAATCTCACCATCAACAATCATCTCTTTGGTTTTTACAATCTTCTGCCTGTATACTTCCGGATCAATTACCGCCTTAAGCTCAAGTTCACCGTTAATTGGCTCAGACTCAGGCTCAACGGCTGACTTGATTTTTGTAATCAGTTCTTTAATGCGCTCCTTGGCGCTGTCAAAAAGTTTGTCCGTGTCCGCACCTTTCTCGGGATAGGTCAGAACCGAAACTGTCAGGCTGTTACTGACATTATCAAAAATCAGCAGTTCATCCGGGATGACAAATACTGCCAGCGGCTCATTATCACCGAGCTTATTCGGCACGCGACTCTCAAAAAACGAGACTGATTCATAAGTAAAGTACCCGACAAGTCCGCCCCAGAAGCGCGGAAGTTGTGGGATATTGGCTGGAGTATAACGCGCCATCAGTTCACGAAGCGCCGGCAGAGGCTTGCCGTAATGCTCAATCCGTTCGATATCCTCACCACGGGCAATATCAATATGCTTTGCATAAACTCGTACAGTCGCGTGAGCCGAAACACCAAGAAAACTGTAACGCCCCCAACGCTCGCCGCCTTCTACTGACTCAAGCAGAAAGACCTTGCGGCTGCGGTCATTAGCAAAGAAGCGTCCAAGAAGAGATACCGGTGTCTCTGAATCAGCCAGAATCTCCTCACAAACCGGCACAACTCCGGATTTTTTTGCGTGTTCTGCAAATTCGGATTTTGTCGGATATTCGCGTAAAAACATTTTCTACCTTCCAAGCACGGTTTCCGGAAAAATATATAAATAATTGTAAAATTCTGTAATAAAATAAAAAGCCACGAACTGGTTGTCCGTGGCTTTTGTTGAAACTCTGTATAAGCCACGAACCTTTTAAAAAGCTCGCAGCCGCTTGATAAACAATGCTTACAAACGACCGCTCGCGCTTCCATAATACCAGAAGCGCCAGGTAAAGCTGGCAAAAAAACTAGCGGCGTTATTAAGCATTATTATTGCATTCCTAAAAAATAAATCTTTTTGTTTATATTACCGCTAAGCCCTTGGTTGTCAAGATATTTTTCAGATAAAGCCGTTATTTTTTGCGTACAGGAAAATGCCGAGATTAACCAGATCAGGACGGTTTTCTCCAGGCAGAAACTCACAGAGTGATTGCGACCAGCCTCCGGTAAAAACAAGAACCGGAGCGCCGCCAAGGGACATTGCCAGAATCCTGACCGCTTCACGCAAAGCCCCGCGCAAACCGACTCCCGCCCCACCAAGAATCGCCTCACTGGTCTGGCGTCCGGCCGACCTTGTCCCCCAGGCGATATCCTGATACGGATAATAAGGAAGCTGCGCGGCACTGGTCAGGCTGTCAAGCCACATTTCAGGGCCGGGTAGGATAAAACCGCCACGAAAAACCCCGTCAATATCTACGGCATTAACGACCAGAGCCGTACCCGCCTGAATAACAATAACCGGCTCTTTGGGTTTGAGCATCTTCGCCGCGTAACTGGCCAGCAAACGGTCTGCGCCGGTAGTTTCCGGGGTAAGAAGGTCATGCGGCATTATTTCAACTTCACCGGGCCTTATAAAAAGAACACCCTCCGCGCCAGCTTCACGCATCCCCTCATCAAAAAAAGTATCAACCGGTTTAACCACCGAAGAGACAGCAACCTTTATCGCCTGTGAGGATTTTAAAAAACCGGCAGCGATTTCGTAATTGATCTCAGGGGTGGGGATGGTGTCACGCCAGACAACTTTTCCATCTTTGTAGCAGAGTAGCTTGATATTCGAATTACCGATATCAACCGTCAGAAGTCCGCCGGAGATATCCTCCTCCGGTTCTCCTTCACCGGAAAGATTTGCGCCTGTCATAATCATAACCGCCCCTTTTTCAGGACTCCCAGCCGCGTCTTTTACTCTGCACAATCACAGTAGTCATATACCGGCCCGAGTAGTCAAAATCCTCAGACATATCCTTCCATAATGCCTGATCTTCCTGTTCGACATAAAAAGCCGCCTTCGCCCGTTCAAGCACCCCGCGCGCCCTGAAGAGTTCCCGAAGCTCTCCAAGTTTTTTACCGGCCTTATATAATATCAGCGTCTCACAGTTATCAAGACCCTTCTCAACCTCTGCTAAATCCGATGCCGGCATCAGCAGCATCCGGTCTTCCTGCAGGCACAAGACCTCGTTAAATTTTGCCGCAGCAGCTTGAAAAGAGCTGACTCCGGTTATAATATGAATATTTTCAGCAGCCATTTTCGTACTCAGACACGCCAGCAGATAGGAACTTGTACTGTAGATCAGTGGATCGCCAAGGGTGATCTGCGCGACCGATTTACCTGCTTTACAATATTTCGCAACCTCAGCCGAAACAGAGTCCCAGAAACTGACCGTCGAATCATTCTCGCGCGTCATCGGATACTCACGCTCAAGAATGGTCTGGCTTTCATTCAAATAGCCTTTAACCGCATTGAGCGCCAGACTTGTGTCACTGATTTTAGAGCGCGGCGCAATTATGATATCGGCGCTTTTTATGATATTAACCGCGCGAACGGTCAGAAGATCTGCAGCCCCCGGCCCGATACCCGTAGCATAAAAATGTCCGCCAAGTGCTCTTGAAAAGTCCATCTACTTAAGCACCTTTTTCCAGCGGCTGATATTTTTACTAACCTCTTTATGCCCAGCACTTCCGGCTGAAACATATGCCTTTGGCGTAATTGCCGGGTTAAGGCATTTGAATACATCCTGCTCAATCAGTTTGCAGACGCCCTGCATCTGCTTGAGGGTGAGGTCGCACAGGCGCAGATTACTGTCTTCCGCCATCCGTACCAGCGTCCCCGACACCTCATGACATTCACGAAACGGCAGCCCCTTGCAGACCAGATACTCGGCAAGGACAGTCGCATCAAGAAATCCGCCCTGCAGCATTGAAAGCGCAATCTCTCGGTTAAACTCAAGAGTCGGGACAAACCCTTCAAGACATTTAAGGGTCAACTCTGCCGTGGCAACAGCATCAAATAACGGCTCTTTGTCTTCCTGCAGATCACGGTTGTAAGTCATCGGCAAACCTTTTACAACGGTCAGAATGCTCATCAGCGCACCGATAACCCGGCCGGACTTGCCGCGGGTCAACTCAAGCAGGTCAGGGTTTCGTTTCTGCGGCATGATGGAACTTCCCGTACTCCACGCATCATGCAAACGTATCAGCCGCCACTCAGAACTTGCCCACAGAATAACATCTTCAGAAAAACGTGAAAGATGAATAAACATCGTTGAGAGCGCCGCCAGAACTTCGATCACAAAGTCTCGGTCACTGACCGCGTCCATGCTGTTGCGGCAGATATCATCAAACCCAAGCTCCCTGCAGGTGATACTGCGGTCAATGGGCAAAGTAGTTCCAGCCATCGCACATGAGCCAAGCGGCATGCGGTTGACACGTTTGCGCGCATCAGTCAGACGCTCACAATCGCGCTCAAGCATCTCAATATATGCCATCAGGTGTTGCGAAATAAGCACCGGTTGTGCCCGCTGCAGATGGGTGTAGCCGGGAATAACCAGATCTTTATAGTCATCAGCCACGCCGAGGAGGGCTTTCTGCAGATTCCTGATTAGCTTAACCAGTTCGTCAATTTTTCCGCGGGTCCAAAGGCGCAGGTCGGTAGCGACCTGATCGTTTCGCGAACGGGCAGTATGAAGTTTCTTGGCCGGGTCGCCGACTTTGCGGGTAAGCTCGGCTTCAATACCCATATGAATATCTTCATCCGAGATATTGAATTTGAATTTCCCAGTCTCAAGTTCCTTTTTAATCTCTTTCATGCCCCTGCGGATAGCGGCAAGGTCTTTCTGTGTTATCAGCTTGCACTCGGCAAGCATCTTGGCATGTGCAAGGCTGCCTTCGATATCAACATACGCCAGCTCCCGGTCAAAGGAGATTGACTCGCTGAATAATTCCATAAGTTCATTAGTTCCGGCTTTGAAGCGACCCTTCCAGAGTTTTGCCATTATTGCTGTCCTCTATGCTTTCTGAATCTGATAAAAATAATCTGTATATAATATTATGGATTATCGCATATTAAGGCAATATTATTGACAAATCTTTTATTAATGGGATAATTGAAAGTGGATAATGTAAAGATGACAAAAGATCATTTAAATTGATACATTCACAGATAATTACAGGAGATAACTGATGTCTGACAAAAAAAATAACAGCGCTGCCTACAGCCTGAAAGTGACTATCCGTATTGCCAACAGACCCGGAAACTTTGTGAAAGTGGCAAAAATTGTCGCCAATGCTGGAGCTGACCTTGATATTGTCGAGATGCTCTCTGATATGGGGCCACACAAAACACGCCGTATTACAGTTTTCTGCAACAGCCTTGAGCATGAAAAACAGGTCGCAAATGACCTGCGCAAACTTGAAGGTGCTATTGTAGACGAGATTATTGATGTTACTTTCACCCGTCATCAGGGTGGAAAAATGGAGATTGCCTCAAAATATCCGCTTGAAAGCAAAAACGATCTTTCAATTTCCTATACCCCCGGTGTTGCCCGCCCCTGCATGGCTATCAGCGATGATGTCGAGCAGGCGTATAACCTTACCAGCAAGGGAAATACTGTTGCGGTTGTATCAGACGGCACAGCGGTTCTTGGTCTTGGTGATATCGGGCCGGAAGCAGCGATGCCGGTTATGGAAGGCAAATGTCTGCTCTTTAAGCGTTTTGCCAATGTCGACGCGATTCCTCTTTGTGTTGGCACTAAGGACGTTGATGAAATCGTCAAACTTGTCAAGCTCCTCGAGCCGACATTTGGCGGTATTAACCTTGAGGATATAGCCGCTCCGCGCTGCTTTGAGATTGAAGAAAAGCTCAAGAAGCAGTCAAATATTCCGATCTTCCATGACGACCAGCACGGTACGGCAGTAGTTGTTCTTTCTGCGCTCTATAACGCGTTGAAGCTTACCCAAAAAAACATTGAAGACATCAAGGCCGTTGTCTGTGGTATTGGTGCGGCGGGTACTGCCTGCACCAAGATCATGGTTGAGGCCGGCCTGAAAAATGTCATTGGTGTTGATAAAAACGGCGCTATCCATAAAGGCTGTGATGATCTTAACAGCCCTTCCCGTCATTGGTATGCCGAGAACACTAACCCTGAAGGTTTGACCGGTAAACTGTCTGAGGTTATTGAAGGCGCGGACCTCTTCCTCGGTGTTTCTGCTCCGGGAGTTCTGACCGTTGAAGACATCAAGAAGATGAACCACGATCCGATTATCTTTGCGATGGCTAATCCGACTCCTGAGATCATGCCGGAAGTTGCGCGTGAATATGTTGCGGTTATGGCTACCGGCCGCTCTGATTATCCTAACCAGATCAATAATGTTCTGGCGTTTCCCGGTATTTTCCGTGGTGCGCTTGATGCCAGGGCAACAGACATTACTGAGGGCATGAAGGTTGCAGCAGCTATGGCAATCAGTGAGATTGTCACCACAGAAGAGCTTAACGCTGATTATATTATCCCATCACCGTTTGACGACCGTGTTGCGCCGGCTGTAGCCAAGGCCGTCCGTGAGAAGGCGATTGAAGAAGGCGTCGGCCAGCTCCAGCCTAAACCTGCACCGACCTTTGATCAGATCAACCGCTAATTAAACCGGAAAGGCGGTTATCGTCGAATGTGTGGGATTGCTGGATACACGGGAAATGAAATCACAGGTGTGCTTGCTGAAATGTCAGGCACACTTGTTCATCGTGGGCCGGACGCTTTGGGTGCTTATAATCAGGGGCGCATTCATCTGGCGCACCGTCGTCTCTCAATTATCGACCTGGCTCAGGGCGCGCAACCGATGCAGACTCCTGACGGTGATTTATGCATCATATTTAACGGTGAGATTTACAACCATCAAACGCTGCGAAAAGAGCTGGAGGATCTGGGGCATAAATTTCAGACTGACCACTCAGATACAGAAGTGCTCCTCTACGCCTGGCGGGAATGGGGCGAGAAACTTGTAGCGCGCCTCAACGGTATGTGGGCATTCTGCATTTATGATAAACAGGCCAGCAAGCTTTTCTTCTCACGTGACCGTTATGGACAAAAACCGCTGTATTATTCGATTATTGATGGCGAGATAATCTTCGCCTCCGAGCTTACAGCACTCCGCCGCCATCCGGGAATTAAGGCAGAAACTGATATATTGAGCCTTAAGAAATATTTTGCTTACGCCTTTGTTCCGGCACCGAGGACGATCTTCAAGAATATTTCCAAACTTCCTGCAGCGCACAACATGATTTTTGACCTGACTACCTCAGAGCATAAAATATGGCGCTACTGGGATTATGTGATTGAACCATTTACCAGTATCCCGAAAAATCCTGAACTTGAATGGGGGGAGGAGCTGCGCACGCGTTTATCTGAGGCGGTAAAACTGAGAATGATCTCGGATGTTGAGCTTGGCGTACTTTTAAGCGGGGGGATAGATTCATCATGTATCGCCGCCTTTGCCGTCAGACACGCGCGTGAAGTAAAGACCTTTTCCATAGGCTTTGATGAAGACACTTATGATGAATCGCCCTACGCCAGGCAGGTTTCAGAGTATCTTGGCACAACCCATTATGAATCACGCCTCAGCCGTGAGGAAGCGCGGAAACTCTCTCCTGAAATTCTCAAACAGGTCGATGAACCGTTTGCCGATGATTCGCTAATACCGACCTGGATGGTCTGCCGTGAAGCACGTAAAAAAGTCACTGTCGCCCTCGGCGGTGATGGAGGGGATGAGTTATTTTGCGGATACCTGCCGTTTAAGGTCTGGAAGTGGGCCAGGCGCTATAATATTTACCTGCCCCGCCCCGTTCATAGAGTTGTAGAGCATTTTATCAATAAACTCAGCAGCTCAAGAAAATATATGTCAACACCGATGAAGCTTAAACGCTTCTTCCGTGCATCCGGTTATAACATGAAGGTCTGGGTTCCGGCGATTATGGCTCCGCTGGGCTTTTCTGATATTTGCGACCTTTTCTCAGACCAGTCACTTACACTTGATGAGCTGTACAGTGAAGCAATTGAGGCGTGGGATGACTGCGCGAGCGAATACCCGGCTGACCGGATGACGCAATATTATATCAGGCTATACCTGCAGAATGAGATACTTACCAAAGGTGACCGTGCGTCGATGCTTAATTCACTGGAGCTGCGCTGCCCGTTTCTGGATGTAAACGTTGCAGACTTTGCCCGGCGTATACCGGCAAATTACCGCTACCGGCAGGGACAAACCAAGTATCTGCTGAAAAAATCACTTGAACCTTTATTACCGTCAGATATCCTATACCGCGGCAAACAGGGTTTTTCACCACCAACGGCAGAATGGTTCAGAAATAAAGAATTAAGCTTCACCTTTTCCGGGCGTGATGCTACAATTGACAGTAAGGATTTTTTCTCAAAGATGTCCGCACAGCACAACAGCTATGAGTGTGACCACACGCGCTACCTGTGGTCGGAATATATGCTTGATAATTTCCAGCGCTGAGACTTGGGCAGGATTATGCAACTATGATAAATATTAAAAGTCTGTTAATCGTACTTTTTATTCTGGCAGCCCTGTTTGGCAGGACTGTACGGGCAGATCATAATGCTGTACACCCCTTTAGCGCAAGCCCCGGGCAATGGTCATTTATCAGTGTTGATATTTCAAGCCAGTCAGGGAAGTTCACCCCGGTTCTTGAGCTTTACCGGCAGGATGAACTTGTCCAGAAATGCGTTCTTAAGGAAATATCCTTAAATGGCGCTAGAACAGTCATCTTTCCGTATCTGTCTTCAGAGTATGAATTGACGGCACAAATTGTCCTTAAAAACAAACGGTCGAGCATGTCGCTACGGCGAAGGGAAATCCATCCATCAAGTCCCTCTGACACCAAGTCAATATGGGTTTGCAATGATTCTGGTTATAGCCTGAATATATCAGACCATGACCTTGCAATACCAGTTGAAGGTATGCCCCATAATTTCTATCAGTATGAAGGTGTGGATGCCATTATTTTTGCTGATGCGTTAAATGATGAAAGCCAGTTACCGGACAACCTGATTGTGGCTTTGTCATACTGGGTGTATAACGGCGGTATCCTAATTTTTACACAGAGCAAAGACAGTCTGTTTTTTTTAAGCCACACCCCCAACGCCGTTGTTTTCTCACCAGCTTCCGAGTTGTATTTAAAATCATTGAAAACGGCCCTGCTCCTCAAACGCTACGGCAAGGGCTCGGTTGTATATGCGAAAAACGCTAAAACAAGCCTTACCAGCCTGCCTGAAGAGATCGCAGAACTGGTGAAAAAGAAAAAACTGCTCACCCCTTATCTGCGTAACCCCAGACTTGCTCCGGAGCGTTACAGTATCTTGGGAAATTGGCCACCCAGACCAATGATGCCGGTAAAGCAAATTGTTCTGTATATCGCGGTATGGTTATTGATAGCGCTTTGCTCATTACTGTTCTTTCAAAAAAAATATGGTATTATTGTTATAGGAATATCAACAATAATACTTTTGTTATTCATGCCATCACCTCCTGTCAGCAATAACAGATCTGTGATGTTTATCCATCCAAACGCCTCTCAGGCTGATGAACTTGCCAAAGTTGAACATATGGAAGTTGTCCGGCCTTTTTCAGGGAATGCTGCTTATTCGGCCAAAACCCAATATCCAATGCGGCCGCTTTCGGCTACCGAACGAGAACTGCGCAATACCATTATAACGCTAAACGAACTTAATAATGGCTTATGGATAGTTGGTGCTGAAATAAATACAGGGATTGACAATCCGCTTCCGGTTGTCTTTTCCAGATCGTTACTCGTTCAAAACCAGCCTTTTAATCAGATAAAACTCAGTGATGCTTTCGTATTTTCCTCAAACCAGCAACTTTATTTCAAGCAGGCTATATTAAACGGTAATATATGCAAACCGCAAATAACGGGGCTGGGAGATCCTGAGCATTATCGGCATAAACATTTCATGCAGATTTATCTTGATGAGAACTATCCACCCGCTGGCTATGAGCTGAAAGCGGGAACACTCAACAGCTCTACGGAAAATGAAATGATTATCGGATATTGGGAATTGTCCACCGGTAACGACTGAGTGTGCTTATAACCCGCCAACTCCACCCTTCTGTTCGGCAATTTCGATAATGCTGAGCATCAGCAATTCTGAAGTAGCTGCGCTCTTGAGGTTATGTCTGATTACCGGGTTATTGAAAACATGCGCGGCAGAAGCCATTATATGCAGGTGTTCTGAGGGATTACGCCCGCTGGTTATAATCAGCAAAATCAATGAACACGGTTCTTCATCAATGCCGCCAAAGACAACCCCCTTCTCATGACGCCCCAAAATCAGCACCGGCTCATCAAGACCAATAAGACGGCAATGCGGCAAAGCAATGCCATGCCCCACCCCAGTCGGCGCAAGACGTTCCCGTTCATTGACAACCTGAATAGCCTGTTCGCGGTCTATGTGGTGCGGACTGACTGCCCGCGCCTTGTCTATCATCTCTTCAATTACTTCAAATTTAGTCGTACCCTTAAGATCAAGAATAACTGATTCCGGTGATAGGTAAGCCAAAAGACGCCTTGCCGCTTCTGAAAGCGGGCTGCCCTTCTCGCGTACATCATCAACTTCCTCTTCTTCAAGTTTAAGGTATTTGCGTAATGCGCGTTCTACTTTAATGACACCAAAGACACCAAAAAAGACGATGCCCGGAAGGATAACACCGGAAAGCTCGGGATTATTCAGAACCTGCCCCATATAAACCGCCTCAACTGCCGCAACCCCGGTCTGTGGCAACAACTGGCTTGGCAGAGCCGTAACAACCTTCCTGTCCTCCCCTGCAACCTTACAGCCAATCCACGTACCGGCGATCTTGCCGACAGTCCGCATCAGGATATAAATGCCGGCCAGAGTCATCACCTTGCTGTTGTCAAAGTGAATAGTCATTGACGCACCAACCAGAGCAAAGAAAAGCAGGTTGAAGATCGGGGCGATATTGTCAATTTTGAGAGAGTCGAAAATCGCAAATGAGTGACGGTTGGCAACAAGAAAACCAGCAACAACCGCTGTCACCAGAAAAGGCAGATGACACCAGTAGGCAATGCCTGTGCCGATTGAAATCGCTGCGATTGTAATCATCAGGATTTCAACTGAAGGCGAAGGATGGGCTGAAAATAAGCGTACCAGAAGCGGCTGGTCTTTAAAGTTTTTATTCTCGGAAAGTTCATCATAAACTGCGGCTTCACGTCTGACAAGAATTCGCAGAACAATATATACACCAACACCGATAGCCGTCGCCAACCCTACCTCATAAACAACCGGCCCCAGAATAGAAGCCGCCGACATATCCAGTCCTTTGGACTCACTCTGACAGAGTTGCATAAACAGGGAAAATAACAGCACACCAAGAAGGTCTGTAAGAACCAGAACGCCACCGGTAATATGACGCAAATGCCCTTCAATACGCATCTGGTTAAGCATGACAAAGGAAATTGCCGGCGCAGAGGTAATGCCGATTGATGAAAGAAGAAGGATTTTCAGAGTACTCAGATCACTGAAAATATAAAGGGAAACGGCAATCAGAGAGAAGGTGATAACGCAATGGACAAACGATATTATCACCGCCGCCCAGCCTACTTTACGTAACCGGCTGACATGAAGTTCTTCACCGATACCAAAGGCGATCAGGCATAAAAAAACAAAAACAAAGAAATTAAACGCGTACAGTGCGTCATCATAACGGTGGTCTGCCAGGGTAATAATGCCGAGTGTATGCAGTGCGTATGGCCCCATCAATGCACCGCCAAGCATCTGCCCTGTAACATCCGACATCCGAAGACGTTTTGTTATCCTACCGCCAATATAAGCCCCTAAAACAACAAGCCCAAGGGCAATCATCTGAACAGGGACTTTAGCCGCATCATGTACAGCGACTTGTTTAGCCAGTTCAGCAGCTGCAAAAAATCCCACCTACAACTCCTGTTACTTTAATGATAAAAATTCGTATCCAAGCCCACTCACGGCTTACAGCTAACCCTGTTTCTTGCGCTCCAGCAGATGAAACTTAACTGTTTCAGTCAATTCTGCTGTATGGATAGGTTTGGGCAGATAATCATCCGCATCGACCATAAGTGCCTGATCTTTCATGGAGGGATCACGCTCCTCGGAGGTGATAATAATAACGGCATTGCGTCCGTTATCCATGGTGCGCAATTTTGTGCTAAGGTTAAACCCGGCGATGTCAGGCAGGTTTTTTTCTATTATTATTATCAGATACTTACTGGATTGAAGCAGTTTCTGAGCGTCCTCACCTGTAGCAACGCTGTCTGCCCTGATCTTCATGGACTTCAGCAAATTAACCATATTCAAAGATATTCGCTTATTAGGTTCGACCACCAGAGCCGAAGCCAGATAATTGGTCGCAGCCTTTCCTTCGAGCTTTACCTTCTGTTTTACCACAGGTTTTTTTGAAGGCTTTGGTTGTGGTGCAGGCGCCGGTGAGGATGAGTCGGAGCTTCCAGGTGTTCCTGCACGTTTTTTCTGAATAGCCTCCCAAAGTCGGCTTTCTGCTGAATCTCTATGATCGTTTGGCATAATATTAACCGATGAATTTAGACAATTTAGAAATAAAAAAATTATAATCCGAAAATGTGTTTATGCAATATGTTCCGTATTAAAAAACAGTAACCGGATTTTCTCAAGTACCTGAGGCAGTGCAGCCGAAACAGTTGTATCATAAAAACTGCAACCGGCAGCTCTCGGATGGCCACCGCCACCAAACTGGGTACACAGGTCAGATGAATCATAAGGCGGATAAGACCTCAGACTCACTTTTACCCGGTTTTCGCCAGGATTTTCATAAGCCAGAACAGCCACGCAGACGCCTTTAATGGAACGCGCCAGATCAATCGGCTCGTGCAGATCCTGTGGCCCGCAGTTGTATTGCTTAAAATCAGCCTCAGTGAGAGTTATATAGGCAACCGGCATATCATCACAGACAACCAGCCTGTCAAGACAGAGCTTGGTCATCATAAGTTCTTCATAACGCATGTTTTCCTGAATATTACGCCGGACGTGGCTGGGCTGGGCTCCAAGATCAAGCAGATCCGCAGCAATACGCATTACCCTGGAATTGGTATTGGAAAAGCTGAAATCTCCTGTATCGGTCGAAATGGCAACCCATAGCGGTTCAGCCGCAGAAGGCGGGATATCAAGCCCCCACTCGCGGCATAATTCATAAACCATCTCTCCGGCACTGCTGGCATCCGGATTAATCCAGTCTACCTCGCCAAAACCGGAATTTGATCCATGATGGTCGATATTGACAACGGGGAATTTGTCAAGCAGTTTTGCCGCAGTCCTGCCGACTCTGGTATTATCGCCACAATCAACAACAATAAATGCGTCCGCCCCCAGAGTGTCATAGGTGGGGCAATCATTTATTTCGCCTTCTTCAATCATGAAATGGTAGCGCGGTGCAAGCGGTGAGAAGTCAACAAGTACCGCCTCATAACCGTTGGCGATCAGAATCCGCTTGAGGGCAAGAGAAGACCCAAGCGCATCACCATCAGGTTTTTCATGAGAAGTAATAATGAATTTCCGTTTATCACGCAAATATGAGATAACCTCTCCTGAAGACCCTGTCATCATTGAATCCCTAAAATCAAAAGTTAAAAATGCCGGTTCTCAGATGAACCGGCATTATAGTGATTAAATAAAACAAACGGCACTAGTAAGAACGCTTTCTGCCGCAAATATTCGCCCAGCCAATTTCAGGGCCTTCATCAAGGTCAACCCGACGGGCAGAAGTAAGCCTTGCAACCTTTTGCGCTGCCGGAGTTGCCATTGCAGTGCTGCGTGAAGTTATAAAGTCAGGCAGATCAAGATCTTTACCAAGTTCCGGGCCTTCAAGATCAAGATGGTCCGGCATCTTTGGTTTTTCAATTATGGCAGTACCGGTATATCCCCCACCCTGAACAAGCATTGAACTGTCGATTTCGGCAAAGCGCATATCGCTCTGCTGACGAAGTATCTGGGTTTGTGCCAATACGTTACGGGCCTGCATATGAAGGCGCTGTGTGGAAACGGTCTGGCTTGAAGCAAGTATGGAATCAACCGACTGGCTTTGCGGTATAGCTTTAGCAGCTGTATAGCTGGCTCGCTCTATCTGTTTCTCAACCTTGGCTTTAGCTTGTGGCTTGCTCTTTTTTTCCTTCTCGCCGCAACCGGTAAAAAAGAGTGACCCGATAACCATTATCACAGAAGTAAATATGGCTAACACCTTGTACATATGACCGCTCCCGAGTATATTTAAATGCAAAACCTAATTCCGATAATATTTTATACAATGAAAAGATTGTTTTTTCAAGTATATATTTGTAAAATTATATTAATGCGTTACATAATCAGGAAACAAATTGCCAAAAATAAAAATCACGGTTGAATATGACGGCAGCGCATACTGTGGCTGGCAAGTCCAACCTAACGGCCCATCAGTACAGCAGCAGTTGGAGAAGGCGGTGGAATTTCTCACGTCAACGCCGACAAAAGTTTACGGCGCAGGACGGACTGACGCCGGTGTTCACGCACGCGGTCAGGTCGCGGTATTTATGACAAATTCGGATATACCACCCGAAAAGTTCGCCCCTGCCCTCACAACCCGATTACCCAAAGATATTTGCGTGCGAAGTTCCGAGCTGGTTGCGGATGATTTTGATCCGCGGCATGATGCCAAACTGAAGTTATATCGTTACACCATACACGCCTGCAGGATTGCCCCTGCTATTGGACGGCAGTATTGCTGGCATGTCAAATGGCCGCTTGCTATCGATAAAATGAAAGCGGCTGCGACAAAAATTGTTGGTGAACATGATTTTACATCTTTTTCAAATCAGGAATGCAACGCAGAAGATGCCAATAATATCCGTTCGGTAGATGTCTGTGATATACGACAAGATGAAGACAAGTTGATTGTTGATGTTATCGGCCGCAGTTTTTTATATAACATGGTTAGAAATATTGTAGGTACGCTGGTTGATGTCGGCACCGGAAAGATCTGCCCGGAGGATATAGACTGGATTTTTGCCGCCCGCGACCGAAAAGCAGCCGGTCAGGGCGCTCCGGCGTGCGGTTTGTGCCTTGAATGGATCAGATACGCCTAATAATTGATTCTAGTAGCGCACACAAGAAAGAACCACATCTGACCGATTTCAACAGCAGCCCCCAGAACATCGCCGGTATAGCCGCCAATTTTACGTCTGGCATAAAAAGCGATGATTATATTTATAAGATAGACAACCAGCGTGGCTAACAGAAGCCGACTGCCTCCAACCATATATGACACCAACGAGCATACGCAAGCCCAGAGCAAACAGGTAGTTAGTCCGGCTTTAACGCATAACGTATCTCCAAGTCCGCCGGGGCGCGCGCAACCAATTAATAATGGTATAAACGCGACACCGATTCTCGCGCAAAAAGGCGCAAAGAGCAGCGATAACGTAAAATACTGCCCACTGGAAGAAAGCGCAGTCATGTCGATAATTATTACAGAAATCAGAATCACCGCCCCCATAACCCCGATCCTGCTGTCTTTCATGATTTCGAGTATTTTTTCTTTCGGGCGGGCGCTTAAAAAACCGTCTGCCGTATCAGCAAGGCCGTCAAGATGAATCGCTCCGGTGATTTTAATAATAATGACAATTGCCATTACCGAAGCCAGAAAAGGCGGAAACAATAAACCCATAAAATATCCGCAAATCGCCGCAATCACCCCGACAATTATTCCAATAACCGGGAAAAACGAATAGTAGGCCTTAAAATCATCCATCCGTATCAGGCTCTTTGGCAAGGGAAGGATCGTCAGAAAAGACAGAGTATTAATGAATTTGCGAAACATATGGCTGTATTTCCTGTAAAGTGAAGTAAAAAAATTATGCGAGGCAAACATTAGCTTTACCTGCAGGGGTATAATCCATATAAATAATAATAGAGCGCGTTCACAATTAGCCAGACGCCCTCTAACTACGAGATAACTTATACAATTTTCCGGAGAAGATATCAAATGAGATTTGTTTTATCAATAGTCACACTCTGCGTTCTGGTGTTTTCAAGCGCCACTTTTTCTGCTGAACCTCCTGCCCCGACAAAGGTAAAGGAATCCAGCGGAATGCCTGCGCTCAAGGATCCACAGGAAACCCTGATCTACAATGAACCGGATGGGAAGAAAACCATTATAAAGTATATCGGCTCACCTCTGACCAAGGAGATCGGCCAGAATAACCTAGATCCGTATTTTTTCGGCAAACTCCGCCCCTACAATTGCTCCGTCTGCGGTCACAAGGTCAATATGCCTACTAAAGACCGCAAATATCAGAATGTTGATTCTGACCTGTGTCCGCACAATTCTGGAAATGTGCGCTTTATTTCTTCAATAACAATCTGCCCTAACTGCGGTTTTTCGGCGTTTCAGGCAGATTTCCGCAAGCCACAGGCAGATTATATCAAGGAATGGGTTAAGGCTAATCTTCAGCCAAGTATGGACGAAACACTACACAAACTGCTGGGGCAGAAAACAAAAATTACTCATGAAAAACTGATGGCATTATTTGAAAAGCAGAGTGATATTCCGGATACCCTACGGACAATGAACGCCTACTCCTATTATAAACTGCGCATGGATCATAAAGATCCTGAGGTCAATGCGGCTGGTGTGGCGCGTGTTGCGTGGATGACTGCTTGGTCATTTCGCCGGACAGTCTGCGAACCTGTCCAGTCTGGCCCGCTTCTTTTTTATGTCAGAAAGATCAATCACTCACTAAAAGCTGCCGGAATTGCCGATGATGATGTTGAAGGCTCGATCAAACTTCTGACGCAGCTATTTCAGGATACGGAGAAATTCGATGATATCGGGCGTCAAGTTCTGCGTATCATTCAGGCAGGATACTATAACCGTTTCGGACTAAATAGCTGGGCGCATATGGTTCTGCTTCAGGCCAATACTGCAGCAATGAAAAAATACCAAGAGCCAGCAATGGACCCGTGGTTTTCCTCCAAGAGCCTCGAAAAAATCCCCCCTGAACAACGGATTAAAACACTGTCAGAAATGCGCTTTGCTCTTTCACATGAGACAAAAAGACGTGATGAAAGCCTGAGAAATGAACTTGATTTTCTGGGATTTTCTGTTTTGCTTATTGAGGATGGACTGCGCAAGGGCCAGTATGAAGACAAGGATATCCCCGCATTCACCTATATCATCGGAGAATTTGAGAGAAGGCGGGAGATGTATTCGCGAAGCCTGATGTGGCTTGATGCAACCAGGCAAATGATTAAAGGCGAGAACCCTGAATTTGTCCAGCATTACGCCGGGGTGCAAATTGATATTTTAAAGCGTTATGTGACAGATCAGAAGGTCACTCCCCAAAAATCACCCAGAGAGCAGACCGACTGGCAGCTCCTTCAGGTTCTGGCAAAAAAATACATGGATTACCGCGCAAGCGCAAAAGCGAATCAGAAAACCGCTCCAGCAGATAAGGCTCCAGCCAGGTAACAGAAATGCACGAAACCAGAGCAAAGATTCTTGATTATGATATGAATGAACTCACCACCAGACTTATTGAACTTGGTGAGAAAAAATTCCGCGCAAAACAATTATGGCAATGGCTGCACCAGAAGATAGTTTCCACGCCCCAGCAGATGACTAATTTATCCAAAACATTTATGGCAATGCTCAATGAGGAATTTGTTTTTTCGTCACTCAAAGAACAGAAACACCTTGTTTCAAAAGATGAATTGACCGAGAAGTGGCTATTTTCTCCGGACTTGAATTCAGGAGTCATACCAGACACGCCGACGTATATCGAGTCGGTACTAATTCGTGAAATTAAAGGCCGTAGACGGACTGTCTGTGTATCCTGTATGTCTGGCTGCCCGATTGGCTGCGCCTTCTGCGCTACTGGTCAGTGCGGATTTGAAAGAAACCTCACTTCAGGTGAGATACTTGAGCAGATCTATACAGTAGAGAGACGCTGCACCGAAAACGATCAGCCGGGGCTGACAAACATTGTTTTTATGGGGATGGGTGAGCCGCTGCTTAACTATGACCATGTGATTAAAGCAGCAAGAACGGTTTGCTCTGAGGATGGCCTTAATATGAGTGGCCGCCATGTGACTATCTCCACAGTCGGCATCCCTAGCGGCATCCGTCGACTGGCGGCTGAGAATGTCAATTTCCGCCTCGCCCTTTCGTTGCACGCACCGGAGCAGAAGTTGCGTGAGTCGCTGATTCCGGTCGCAGCAAAGTGGAAACTTCCTGATATTATCTCTGCATTAAAAGAGTTTTCTCAAACCAGCAGCCGGCATATCACAATTGAATACTGTCTTATCAACAAAATCAATGACAGTAAGAAACAGGCGCGCGAACTGGTCGAACTGCTCAAGCCAATTCCCTGCAAGGTAAACCTGATCCCGTTAAATCCGACAGAAGAGTTTAATCATACGCCACCACCCAAAGACCGCATCCGTGCTTTTCAGAGTACCCTGGAGAGCCACGGACTATCCGCAACCCTGCGTGAGGAAAAGGGACAGGATATCAATGCCGCCTGCGGACAGTTGCGGCAGAAATCATTACAGCAGCAAAAGGACGTATAATGAAAGGTTTTTTCATAACCGCAACCAATACTGATTCCGGCAAGACAATTATAACCGCGGCATTGCTGCGCACCATGCTTTCCCGAGGGTACGATACGATTGCGGCTAAACCCGTGCAGACTGGTATCAACTACAGCAAATCAGGTGAAATTATTGCGCCGGATGTTGAAGTCTATAAGGCTGCTGCTCCTGAAATTTATACCCAAGAAACAGCTTCGCTGGTTTTTTATTACGGTTATAAACCAGCCTGTTCGCCACATCTAGCGGCTGAACTAGAGGACAAACCGATCTTTGCCGATGTCATAAAAAATAACCTTAAGAAACTCTCCGAGATTCATGAATACCTGCTGGTTGAGGGGGCTGGCGGATTACTAGTTCCCGTTAATGACAAGTTTACCATGAAAGAGCTTATTGCGCAGATTGAACTTCCTGTGATTATCGTCGTTGATAATTGCCTTGGCGCAATCAATCACGCACTCCTGACTGTAGAGTCGCTGGTAAATGCAAATATAAGAATAAGAGGCATTATCATCAATCATACGTCCCCGACGACAGATGAAAACAGATATATACGCAAGGACAATATCAGAACCATCAGGCGTTTCTCAGGTCAGGAGATCCTTGCCGAAGTCCCGCATATCCCGGATTTTTCTGTCACCAACCCCAATCATTGGGATCAGCTTGTTGAATATTTTGATTTTATCAAGGATTTTTCGTGAAACCGTGCTTCACCTGCAGAGCCTATAAATGAAAGGCATATAATGCCAGACACACAAAAACTCTCACCAAGTCTTGAGGACTATCTGGAGGCGATATACAGCATCCTGCAGAAGGAGAACCAAGCCAAGGCCAGTGTAATCGGCGCAATAATAGGCGTCAACCGTCCATCAGTGACTGGCGCATTAAAAGTATTGGGAGAACGTGGGTTAATTAATTACGCGCCTTATGAAAAAATCACACTGACTGCGGCCGGCGAAAAAATCGCTAAAGGCATTCTGCGGCGCCATCAACTATTAAAAAGCTTTATGACTGATATTCTCTTTGTCACAGAAGAAGAAGCGCAAGAGGCTGCCTGCCAGATGGAGCATGCAATAACCCCGCATATCCTGCAGAAATTTGTCAGTTATATGAATTTCATGGAGGAGTCTGTTGAAAAGGGAGCAGACTGGCAATTAATGTTCAGGGAGTATCTACAGAACGAGCAAGAGTAAACACCCGTCATCAAAAGTTCTAAGCCAACTAATTTCATACGCCACCGGTTTACTAGTGGCGTACTTTTTTTACCATTAAAAAACACCTTTGGAGTTCAGATATTTGCCATACTCATTATCGGATTTTGAGATATGTTCAAGCAGCCAGTTCTTGAGAAAGTTCATCGTATCAACAGCATTGGCATGACCGCCCTCAAACTCGTTCTTTATAACCTTAACCTTGTCAACCAGATCCTTGTGCTGCTGTTGCTGGCCTGTTAGTCCCGGATATGAATGTACACGCATCAATGCCTCTTCCTGTGAGAAATGCGAGGTAGTGTACTCGATAAGTTTTGCCAGAATCTCATTAAGAATCTTCTGTGCAGTCCCCTTCATCATCGCCGCATACAGTTCATTAATAATATCAACCAGTTTGAGGTGTTGCGAGTCCATAGCCAGAATACCGACAGAATGCTTGTTGTCATTCCAGCGGATAAGTTTTGAAGGACCACGGTTGGCAGCCGGTGTTTCATAATTATCAAGATAAATCACAGGTTTATTTGTAATCGCCTCACCCCATTGACGGTCACCACCTGCAGAAATTTGCTTTGGCTCAAGGAGACTTTTAGCGCGTGTGAAAGCTAGTTCATTTTCTACGACCTTTTGTGCTTTGCGACTCTCATAACGGCTCTGATAATCATTTTGCGCAAGCTTGAAATGTGAAAGAAGCTGCATGAGTTTGTCCGCATATTCAGACAATTCAAAAGCTGAAGAAGCGGTCTGTTCTGCGTTTGCAGTATTCTGCTGGGTAACACTGTCAATCTGGGATAGACCAATGTTAATCTGCGATACAGCTTGCGCCTGCTCATTACTTGAAGCGGCAATCTCGGCAACAAGGTCCGTGGTGTGGGTAATATTCTCAACTATTTCATTCAGGGCTTCTGAGGTCTGGGAAGCAATAGCGGTTCCATGTTCTACTTTCTTAGAGGATGACTCTATAAGTTCTGCCGTCTCGCGAGCAGCCTTAGCACTCCTTGCCGCCAGATTTCTGACCTCTTCGGCAACGACAGCAAAACCCTTGCCATGACGCCCTGCCCTAGCTGCTTCAACTGCAGCATTAAGAGCAAGAAGATTTGTCTGGAAAGCAATGTCATCAATAACCTTGATAATTTTGCTGATATGCTGACTTGATTCATTGATATCGTTCATCGCCTCTACCATCTCGCGCATGCGTTCACTGCCGGTTCTGGCGGATTCCTGCGCACTGTTACTAAAATTATTAGCTTCCTGAGCATTGTCCGCATTCTGCGTAGTCTGGGCGCCGATCTGAGCCATTGACGCGGTAATCTCCTGAAGACTTGACGCTGATTTGGTCGAGCCTTCGGATAAAGACTGACTGGCTTCGGCAATGTGTTGTGAGTTGTCATTGACATGGCTACTCGTTTCAGCAACTGCGGCAAGAGCACTACTTACCTGTTGCGTCATCCTGCCATACGATATGCCAAGTTCATCGAAATCAGAGCGGATATTGATAGCCGTCGTCCAATTGCCATTGGCAAACCCATCAACAATTTCCAGTTCATTGCGGTTAAATTTAAGCAGACGGTCAATAGAATTAAACATTTTGCCAACTTCATCACGCCTTTTCAGATAAAGCTGATTAAATTTGACATTAAGATTACCTTCACCAGCAACCGTATTTAAAAGCTCAGATGCCTCTGAGATCGGTCTGGAAATATTACTGATAACCTTGTAGATAAAGATTATGGCAAGCAGGGTACAGATGATGGCAATGGCAATCTGCCACTCGAGGATTTTATTGACGTTCTCCATAACAAGACTCACCGGAGCAATAACATTAACCGACCACGGATTAGGTGAGTTACCGAATCGAATTTTAGAAAAAGCCTCAACGCCGTCATCTTCTAAATCCACCCAATTATCACCTGCTTGAATTTTACAGAGCTGTTTTTCAACAACCGGATGTACCGCCTTCATGAATTTACCGCTAAGTTCCGGACGATCTGAAACAGCTACCAGCAATCCTTTGTTACTGATAATCAAGATCGTCCCCTCACCATTATAAATCTTTGCGTCATCCATAATTTTTTGAAAAGAGGAAAGGGATATATTAACCGTAACCACTCCGCGAAACTTACCGTTAGTTATTATCGGTGCTGAAGCGGTAGCGATCAATACGTCTTTGCCGCCGACATTATAAAGATAAGGTTCGGTTACATACTCGATCATGTTTTTGCGGGGGAAAAGATAATATTCGCCAGCTTCTACCCCGTACTCATTCTTTTTTGCATTTTCATAATCAACAAGCGGTTCGACAACAATCTTTTTATCCTTGTCAAAATACAGATAAGGGATAAGACGACCTGTCGAGTCATGCGTCGGCTTGTCCTTGAATTGATTATCCTTATTGTCAAAGGCTTGCGGTTCCCAACAGGTAGAAATACCAACAAAATCCCCATGCTGCTGCAGAGTACGTTTCAAGACATGCACAACCTCAGCACGCGTAAAAGTAATATCATCACCGTCACCGGTATTCAATGTAGCAAATAAATCAGCCATACCTCTGGCTGTATCCAGCGCAGATTCGACCCTGTTCTCAACAATTGCCGAATACTCCCCGGCCATCCCAAGACTGTTGTTTTTAGCATGAATTCTAGATGTCAGGTTTGTGCGATAAACTGAATAACCGGATATCATGGCAAAAGACAGCACCATGATTATCACAACCCAGAAAATAACCCTGTTGCTGATACTCTTAAATTGCATAAAAAACCTCCTTGAAGAAATTATGATACAATTATAATATCAATATACCGGAAAATACCATAGTTATGCGCTAATGTCAAGTTATTTTAACCAGACAATAGTAAAATATTCATATTACGCAATTGTGAGTTAAATGTGAAGAAATAGTCAGTCCTGAAATTTTTCCGCAATTTGTTTGAATTGGACCTCATTGGCAACGAAGGTATCGACAATTATTGGTTCAAAATGTGTACCGCGCCCATTAATTATGATTTCACGGGCTTTTTCATGTGAAAAAGCTTCTTTATAGACGCGTTTGCTGATAAGGGCGTCGTAAACGTCAGCCAGAGCCATTAATCTGCCTGAAATGGGAATATTCTCACCCATAAGGCCATAAGGGTAGCCGCTTCCGTCCCATTTTTCATGGTGTGTGTAGGCAATTTCCAAAGCATAATGTAAAAATGAATCACCACCGAGAAGATCTTCCGCTTTTTTCAGCGCATCGCCGCCCAGTATCGGGTGCGACATCATGATTTTGAATTCATCGGCGGTAAGTTTACCCGGTTTTTGGAGGATCCTGTCAGGAATACCAACTTTGCCAATATCATGAAGCGGCGCACTGCGGTAGAGCAGATCAATTGTTTCATCAGAATCAAGCGCTGTTTTATATGGCTCGATATTTCTGAGTTCCTGTGCTAAAATCCTAACATAGGCGCTGGTTCTATCAATATGCGCACCAGTCTCAGGGTCTCTGGTTTCTGCGAGACTTGAAAGGGTCAGGATAGTGACATCCCGGGTATCCTTGAGCTGTTTTGTACGTTCAATAACCTTGTTCTCGAGATCGGCATTGAGCATCCGTAGTTCATTCTCAAGCTCCATCAGATGTGAAATATCGGTAGCGACAATTACAACTTCATCAAAATTACCCAATTTTCCCATCGTATATTGGTAGCTTGCCCTCAGGATTGTTTCGGTCCACTCAAACTTAACGCTGCTTCCTGAAATTATCTCTGAAAGTTTATCCATAAAATCTTTAGGCAAGATCTCATCTAAGCTGATTTCACCGGATTTGATAACTTTCTCCGCCGCCGGGTTTGAATACAAAAGCTCGCCGGATGCGGAAAACTTAAGAACCATATTGGGATTATTCTCAGGAAAATATGATAACGCGCGCATTTCACGGGCAGATTCTGCAAGAAGTCTTTCGCGATGTTCATTATCATAGCGTAAAGATCCGATAGTGTACCAAAAATACCAGACACCGCCCCCGAAAAGAAATGATAATGCCAGCGAAAGCAATAACTTATGTGTCTCAAAGCCAAGAAACAGAAGAAGGATCGACATTAAAAGAAGGGTGATGAACAAACCAGCCCGTGGAGCTATATAAAACAAATCCCGGTGATCGCCCTCACTGCTTCTGGACAGATAACGGCTGATGACACTTGAGAAGAAAAGCTCGCAATATGAATAATCAACCCTGATAATCTTCTTCCCGGGGTCAAAAAATATCTTCATACAGAACTTGTGGTGCCCCTTCTCCGGTTCAAGCATGTCGAGAATAACCCTGTTGCTGATTGCAGAGTAATTCTTCTCGACAATCAAATCAATATTCGTCTTATCCATTGCGCTGAAAACAAGAACGATAAAGTCTGTAATCTGGTTTGCTTCCAGTGACGTGTCGAGAATAAGTTCATTTACGGGGAGTCCGGAAAACATCTCGGGAAAAAACTCGGTATTACTGATTATGTGTTCACGGGTGGCCGATTCCCACTTTACACACCCGCCCTCATTCCAGAAGAGCCGGATATATCTGTGTCCGGTTTCTTTAAGTTCGGGGAAGATATCTTTCTCAAGATGAATTGCCAGGGGACGGGTCTTGCGGATTGCTTTATTATAAACGGTACGGAGAAACTGAAAATGGATGAAGAAAGAAAAGCAATTTGAAAATTGCCCCAGCAGACTTTTCTGTGTTGTCTGTACGTCATTACCCATCCAATACTCTCCTTCAAGCAGCTTAGAGGCTTATAAAAGTAACGCTAACCGAAGGAATATTTTACGTCAAGAAAATTATGGTCATATAAATTAAGTATATGTGAGGTGAAAAATCTGTTTTCTTTTAATTTGAAAAAAAGTATTATATAAATAGATCCGGCAGGTTATATATGAATAATTTAAAAACAAAAAGCACCAGTACCAGCATCTATTCGCAAATTGCCATATCAGGAATACCTGCTTTGGCGGTTTTATTGCTGATTATGTATGGTATTTACAGCGTTCTTCTGCCAACAGTCGAGATGAGATATTTCAACGATAAACGAGAAACAGCCAAAAACCTTGTTGAGACGGTTTACAGCGGGCTGGTCTCCCGGCAGAAGGAAGTAGAAGCAGGAACAAGAACACTTAAAGACGCCCAGTACTTTGCCATGCAGCGAATAAAAATGATGCGTTACGGCAAAGAGAAAAAAGATTATTTCTGGCTTATGGACTCAAAGCCGTCAATAATCATGCACCCCTACATGACCCCGCAGACAATCGAGCAGATAAACGCCCCCTCAGAGAACCTCCGCTATGATCTTTTTGTTAAAATGAAAAACGCGGCAATGCATAAAGGCGGTGGCTTTGTCGACTACCAATGGCAGTGGAAAGACAACCCGGGGCTTATTGTCAAGAAAACCTCATACTTCATGTATTTTAAACCGTGGGACTGGATAATCGGTACCGGGGTCTATCTTGATGATATGCAAAATGACCTAACCGCTCTCAAGTCATCCATTTTGATTGTTGGCGGCATAAGCGCTTCCATTGCCTCAATTTTACTCTTCTGGCTGGCCTGGAAAAGCGTTAATTCATCCCAAAAAAATCAGGAATTTACAGAAGCGCTTAGGGAGAGGGAGCAAGACCTCAGAATAACGCTTGAATCGATCGGTGACGCTGTAATAACAACCAATCCCTACGGTATCATTCAGCGTTTTAACCGTAGTGCCGAAAACCTTACCGGTTGGTCGAGTGAAAAAGCAATAGGTCTTCATATTGGCAGCGTACTGAAAATAAAAAGAGAGACGCAGGATAAATACTGTACTAATTTTACGGAAATCATTGCAGAGCTTGAACTGAATTCGAATACCCCTTCTTCACGACTTATTCTCTCGGACCTGAATAATACCAATCATATAATAAATACGACCTTCACCTATATTACCGCAGAAGATGGGACAAAGCTTGGGGTGGTGGTTGTTTTAAGGGATGTTTCAGAAGCGATAATCATGCAGGATAAGCTTCAACAGAGCGCAAAGATGGACTCAATCGGAAAGCTTGCCGGAGGAGTAGCGCATGATTTCAATAATATGCTTGGCGGAATCAGGGGCGCGGCGGAACTATTGGAGAACAGCCTCTCACAAGGCTCCCCTCTGAAGAAATATGTTGAAATAATCAATGAAGCATCTTCAAAAGCCGCAGACCTTACAAGCAAGCTTCTTGCCTTTGCCAGAAAAAACAACTTTGTCACAGTAAAAACCAATCTTCATAATTGCATAAAGGATGCCGTCGACATACTTCAACACAGTATCGATAAAAGGATTAAAATTAATTTTGCCCATAAAGCCAATTATTCGATGATTTACGGTGACCCTTCACAGCTTCAGAATATATTCCTTAATATGGGGACAAACTCTCGGGATGCGATGCCAATGGGTGGAGAGATTCGGATTTGCAGTGAAAATATCAACATTGATGAAGATTTCTGCAATGAAAGTGAGTTCAGACTAAATCCTGGCAAGTATATAAAAATCAGTTTTGAAGATACCGGTACTGGGATTGCCGACGATTTATACAAGAGGATTTTTGAGCCATTCTATACAACCAAAGATGTTGGCAAAGGTACAGGGCTTGGACTTTCTGCCGTCTATGGAACGGTAAAAGACCATAAGGGCGCAATTACTGTTAAAAGTGAAGTCGGAGTCGGCACAACCTTCAGCCTGCTTTTTCCGGTTATTATGGAAGCAGCAGTATCTGAGCGCATATTACCGAAATCCAAATCACAGCAAACAGGTTGCATTCTGATAATTGATGATGAGCCGGTTATGAGAAAAATGGCTGAAGCTTTGATTGCCAGCATCGGTTACAGCACAATGGTGGCTGAAAACGGACTGTTGGGGCTTAACGTCTACAAAGAAAATAGCGATAAAATTGATGCCATTATTCTTGATATGGTTATGCCGGAGATGAACGGCAAAGACTGTTTTTATGAATTGATAAAATTTAATCCGCAAGTAAAGGTTATTATCTCTTCCGGCTTCTCAAAGGACGCAAGTATCAACGAACTTATGGATAATGGACTTTCTGGCTTCATCAGCAAGCCATACAGTCGGCAGGAATTATGCGATCTGTTGACACGGGTTATCTTCAGCGAGAAAAAAACGCTCAAGAACCTGCGATAAATCCCACTTGCCTGAGTTTTTATTTGGCAGAATAACAGATCTTTAAAATACTTATAACAAATGACGTCACCATAACCTTGCTATCCTCGAGGAATGCAGAGTTACCGTTCTGCCAGCTGCCATCAGCTCTTTGTGCCTCAATAAGTTTAGCCGAAAGTTCCTGCGCCCAGTCATGACTTTTACCGTCCTTGGTCATAATTGTTTTCTGACCATATTCATTAAGGGCTTTGGCCATGATCCGGTAGTAGTAGAATAATCCCATCTGACCACGGTTTACATTTGAATCAAGGTCATAATTATTCTGAATCCATTTCCAGGCGGACTGTACTCGCGGGTCGTTCTTGTCAACGTCGGCATAGAGAAATGAAACTAGCCCTGCATAACTCATAGCGCCATAACTGGCATAAGCCTTTCTGCCATCAAGAAGCTTGGCGTCTGCACGTGACAGGCTCGTATCCGGCTTATAAAAAAAACCGCCGTCGTCAGTCAGAGGGATACCTGATTTATTTGATTCAGAACGGTTCTGGCAGTTTTCAATAAAACTCACTGCCGCCTTCAAAGCCGGGTCATCCGCCGGAAGGCCACTTGCCCGCAGAGCCTCAAGAGCGTTTACCGTATTGCTCAGATCAGGCCGTGAGGAATCGTTATAGCCAAAACCATTTTTATATAACCCCTTTTCCTTGTGCTGTGCATTGAGTAAATATTTCTGGGCAGAAACAATGAGTGGATCAGTTTCGTTTATACCAAGATCTCGCATGGCCATCAGCGAGACCGCCGTTCCGTACACGCCAAAATTAAAACCCGGTAATTTTGTATAAATACCGCCATCCGCTTTCAGACCATTGTTTTTAATGTAATTAAGGCCAAGACTGATTACCGCTGCTAATTTTGAGCGATATTCTGGGGGTTGTTTAATGAGAAATTTTTCAGGCAAATTGCTGACGGCTTGCAGGGCCAGAGCGGTAAACTCAACGCTCGGTGACAAACTTCCGCTGATAAAGGCTCCGCTATCACTCTGCGTTGAAGTCAGAAATTCAACCCCACGGCCGATTGAATCGAGCGTTTTATCACCGGTTAATGTAAAATGAAGAGATTTATCTTTATTGACCTGCTCTATCATATAGTTCTGTGAAAACCAGATATAACCAGCAATACCACTCAGAACGACCAAACCCAGAATAATGCCAATGATTTTTAGTGTTTTTTTCATAAAAGCGACCTTATGCCATAAAATCTGACAGAAAATTCATATAATCGTCTGTTATAACCGGATTATAAATTGCGTAAAACTATTATAGTCTTTTTAACTAATTTTATGAACTAAAACTTCAAGAAAGCGTTAATAAATATATATGGGAATTGATTATTGCGATTTTTCTGATGCTGATTTACTGCTTGAGACTGCCAAAGGCGATGATTGCGCTTTTGCTGAATTGATCACAAGGTATCAGAACGCCCTCTTCGGTTTCTTCATACGCTCAGGCGCTCAAAGTGATCTTGCTGAGGATCTGGTTCAGGAAACATTTATAAAAATATATAGATACGCTGAAAAATACCGTGAGACGGCCAAATTCACAACTTTTTTATTCAAGGTGGCGAGAAATTGCTGGATTGACAACATCCGAAAAAAAAGAAATCAGGGTGATTGGGTTCTGCTTGAAGAGGACGCCTATTTTGCCCCAGTTGAGTTCAATCCAACTGAAAATATGGAAAAGTCTGAGCTTGATGGCGCGGTAAGCACACTCATCAACCAATTACCGCAGAAGCAGCGCGATACGCTGATACTTTCGGAAGAACTTGACTTGAAATACAACGAGATCGCCGAAATTTTGCAAATACCAGTTGGGACGGTTAAAAGCAGGATATTTAATGCCATTAATACTATCCGCGAAGGATTGCTTGATAAGGGTTTACTATAGGGGTGACAATGAACTGTAAAGACACTGGCGAGAATCTGGTCGCCTTCATACAGAATGAACTTACCTGTGACAAGGCTCTTGAATTGCAGGAGCACTTGACTGATTGTCGTGAATGTCAGTTAAAATACAACCAGCTTCTCAAGGCTACCTCAACGGTAAGAAATTCGCTTCATACGTTGCCTAAAATCACGGATCAACGCGCTTTAATCATGGCCAGACTCAAAGAACAGCCTTCAGCCACCGCCGCATCTTCACAAAGAAAAAATCACTGCAAAAATGAAGTGCATTGGCTTAATATCTATAACATCTTCAGGCGTTCACCGTATTTTGCGGCGTCGATGCTTGTCCATGTTGCCGCTGCGGTTGCTATAGTTGTATTGGTATACAACACAAAGAGCGAACCCAAGAAATATGTCACGCAATATTCAGAAACTGTCAATAGTTATGAATATTTCATTCCTGAGCGGCAGGAACGTTCATCCCAGTGGCTGATGCGCCACGATAAACCTTTTATCAAGCAAAAAGGTGTTAAGGCTAAAAACGGAATTTCTTATAACATTTCGTCATTTAATAGCAGCGAAAAACAGCTGACCCTTGTTGACTCACCGGAGCTTGGCTGCATCAAAGCCTTCAGGGATGGCGATAAAGTCATTGGCCGCAGGGTTGATGTGAAAGACGGCTGGGTTGTTATTCCGGCGGAGCTTGCCAGTGTCAGGCTTGATCCGGATCTCAACACCAGAATCATTGATATGGACAACCATCTTGAATTCTGGAGCGAGAGCCGCTGGGATTATTTCTCACGTCAGCTTATCAGCTTTCTGAAAGACACCGTGAATTACCTGACCGGTCGGGCGGTCTGAAAAAATCATTTATAAAAAAAATCAAGGATGGCCCCGGAAAATCTGGGGTCATTTTTTATCAGCTCCTGATGTCGCGAGTTATGGCAGGAGAAGACAAAGACCTGATTATTCTCTGAAAGCTTGAGTATATAATCCATGCCCTCAAGAAAACGTTTGTCATCGGCATTTACAAATGGATCGTCCATAATAAGCGGGTAGGGTTGGTCGTTGCCAAGTTTGCAGGCAAGTATTGAGCGCAGAGAAAGGTAAACCTGTTCGCGCATTCCTGAGGAAAGATACATGCCAATTGAATCCTCGTCAATAAGATTTCCAGACGCCGCCGCACAAACAGTCAGGCGAAGATCACGGGAAATATCAAGTGTCCAGCGATCACTGAAGCGGCGCACCAACTCGTTAAGCTCCTGTGAAAGGAACGGACTCCAGCGGGCGTGAAGTTCAGACGCGATGCCTTCCATCTTGCTGGCAGCAATGACAATAGCCTTATCAAAAGCCTGAGCCTTGCGCAGCCCCTGCTCCAGTTCTTCTTTTTCAATATACAATCCAGGCGCAACCTCACGAAAACGGTTCATCTCAAGCGCCATCTCGCGCTCGAGGTGACTCAGCGCATCGCTGTCGTCAGTCATGTGCTGCCTGGTGCAATTGCAGAGAAACTCATAATCTGATACCGCTTTATCCGGCTCAAGACCAGCAAACTCTGGATACTTCCCAAGCATCATCTCGCTTCTCTTCTCAAGCGCGACCATATCGGCTTTCAAGGCGTTAAGTGATGTTTCGTCGCCGGCATTATTAATCGCCTGTGGCAAATCAGCGCTGCGTAAACGCATCAACTCCGCTTTATTATCGCTGCGGATTTTATATTGCTCAAGCAGACCTTCGTCTGAGATGTCCTCAGCAATTGCCGCCGCTGCAGCAATCGACTTAAGCTCATCCTTAACCAGAGACAATTCTCTCTGGAGTTCAGAAGAGCATGCAGAGATACGCGCCAGTTCGTCCTCGGTCTGGCGGAACTGTTTTTGCACAATAAGCGCATCCTTAAGATCTCTGGCGAACTGATCCAGCCAGCGAAGATCGAGAGAATCTGGTACATTGATATCAGAGCAGGAAGAAAGCTTCGACCTGACTGCGCCGATAATTTCGTGGCGCTTATCAGACAACTCACTGAGCCGTGTTCTGGTGTTGAGCCAATTTGAAATTGCAGGAATATTCTTCGAGAACAGCGGGAGAAATTTTGAAAGATCATCCTCATTTGTTGACGTCATAAAACCTGATGACAAACCATCAAATTCCGTACTTACTTCGCGCCGTTTTCTGTCAAGCTCGTCTTCCGCAGCAAAAAGGATTGTCAAATCACCATTGATTTTATCCAGCGAATCCGCCTCTAGTGAAGCAGCCGTGAAAACCTTATAAAAGCCAAACGCACCCCACCCAAGACAAAGGATTGGCGGCAAGAGCATAAACCAGAGCATACCCAGCAATAAAAAGGCTCCAATTGATATAACAAACAAAAGCAGAGAGAGAAGGACATGAGTCCTGGCTGACTTAGCGGTATCTTTACGAAAGTGGATAATATTATCCTTGGCACTTTCAATCTCTTTGCGTTTAGAGTTAAGCTTTGCAAGTTCAAGCTCAATTGTTGACTGTTGTTGCTCGTAGCCGGACAAGAATTCCTTGTCATCGTCAGAGAGAGAATTAAACCAGGCAAGAGCCTTACCCACTTTTTCAGGATCATGCCCCCCGGACTTCAAGGCACTCGCCGCGCTCTGTGCGTCGATAGCTGCAGACGATTCACGCCGCTGGATATCGGAAATATTCTGCGAGGAAAATTCGATCTCACGCAGAATATCATCAGGGAGCTGCGCAATACTACCCACGGCCTCAAGGCGTGATTTTAAAATATCAAGGCGTGCCGAAGCTACTGATATTTCTTTTTCATAGCCGGATAATTTATTAACGCGGTCTCGTTTAATCGTCAGAAGTTCCGTCAGACGTGATATTTGTGAAAGGTCTAACGCATCAAGTTCTTCAAGTTTGGCAATCTTCTCATTAAGCGTATGAATCAGCAAGCGCGCCTGCTCGCGTTTACCGACAACGTCCTTAAGCTCGGAATGTCTGGCTCTGGTTGCAAGATACTCATACTGCGCGACCTCATGCACCAAAGAATTGTTTCTTGCAACCTTGTCAGCGATATTGGCGAAGGACTGCTCTGTTCCCGCGCAGTCTTCTTCAAGCTGCCTTAACTCTGAATCAATTTCGGCAAGTCGGGTCTCGATTCTCTTTATTTCGGTTTCAATTTTAATGCGGGATGAACCGGTTAGCCCCGGATATTTAAGCAGAGCCTGATTAAGTGCGGTAATTGCAGACTCGATAGTCTGACCCTGCCCGTCTTCGGAACTGAATAAGGCCGACAGCGAGTCAGAAAACTCAGAAAAATCCCAAACTCTGGTCAGGTCTTCCTGCCGGATAAAACAAAGCTTTTCAAATTCAGTCCGTGATAAACCGAATAATACCTGGCCCAGTATATCACCATTGGGTGATCGTGAATATTCAGAAGAGATATCCTTCCCGGCAGCAAGGTCAACAATCCGGAAGATATCCTTGCCAAAGTCCCGCCAGACATTAAGCCGCTTTTTGCCAATATCAATAACACCACTCAGCGCATAACTGTTTGACGAAAAGGGGCGGAAGTGCTTATGATCTTCATGGGCAAGCCGCTTCTGGCCGCGAATCTGATGCGTACCATAGAGAAGCGCCATTATTGCGGAGGACAAAGTACTCTTGCCGGCTTCGTTATCACCTAAAATAATATTCAGCCCCGGAGTAAATTCATACTCCCCGCTCAACGCTCCGAAACCGGTAATATTAAGGCTTTCTATCTTCATGATGCTGATTTTACATACACCAGCCTCCAGTAACAAGCAGATAAAAAGAAAAACAGCCGACTAAAAAGCCGGCTGTCCTAAACTTATTGATAACGCAGAAATTACATGTACTTGCCACACATACAAGGATTGGCAGTGTAGTAATCAACGTACTCTTTTTCAGTTGCAATACCGTCTTTATTGGTATCAATCTTGGCTTTTACATCAGGTGCAGAGACAAAATCATCAAGCTTGATCTTGCCGTCATTATCCTGGTCAAACCACTTGAACTCTTCAGTGTAGAAGCTTTTTGCCTCTTCCTTGGTGAGCTTGCCGTCATGATTTGCATCAAGATCGCGCGGTTCAAAACAAGTCTTCTTCGCTTCCTTCTTTGTTGCACACCCAGCCAACATCATTCCGGCCACAGCAGTAGCCAGCATAATTTTTGAAAGTTTCATGGTACCCCCCCTTGTCACTACTTTAAACAAAAAATATAATAACTAGTTATAAAACATTAAAAATACTAAACCAACCACATAAGTTACTATATCATTAATATTTAAAAGCGCAAGACAATAAAGGATGTTTCTGGATTGAGTTGGTCCGATAACATCAGGGCTGACGGGAGGTTATGGCTATAGCGGCGGCTTTCTGTTCAGCCTCCTTCTTGCTGCGCCCTTCGCCCTTTCCGCAGCATTCACCCCCGATATAAACCTCAACAGTAAAGTATCTAAGGTGCTCCGGCCCCTGCATATCAACTACTTTATATTCTAGAGCTGAGTCAGTATTTTTCTGCACCCATTCCTGTAGAAGTGATTTGTAATTACGTTTCTGGGCGGATTGTTTTGCATTCTCAATTTCAGGAAGCAGCAATTTAACAAATATTTCGCGCACCGTAGAAATATCACTGTCATAATATACAGCAGCAATTAACGCTTCAAAAACATTTGCATAGACCGAACCGGGAAGCTCATCTCTTGTGGCTATTCCTTTACCGAGAATAATAACTTCGCGCAATTTAAGACGCTTTGCAGCCTTCGCCAATGACTTTCGCGAGACAACCTCCCCCTTGATCTCCGTAAGGTCGCCCTCACTACTCTCAGGCAATTCCTTCAACAAAATCTCACAGATAATAAAATCAAGGATTGCATCACCAAAAAACTCCATGCGTTCATTATTGTCTGTCTTTGATTTTGTGCTGCTGCCATGGGTAAGAGCCTGCCGCAGATGTGAGATATCGGTAAAACGATAACCAAGCCTGCTCTGGAAATCATCGAGTAATCCCTGTTTATTAGCCATTATCAACCTCACATGACGGGCATACATTACCCAAAATACACTCAAGGCAATTGGGTTTTCTGGCAAAACAAACCCTTCTGCCATGGAGGATAACACGGTGGGAAAAAGCCCCCTGCTCTTTAAGCGGAACAATCTCCTTGAGCGCAAGTTCAATCTTCACCGCGTCTTTAGTGGCAACAAGCCCAAGCCGGTTCGAAACACGGATGCAGTGGGTATCGACCATAATCCCGGGTTTATTAAAAGCGTTGACCAGAACACAGTTTGCCGTCTTTCGACCGACTCCGGCAAGTCTGGTCAGTTCATCCATCGTCTCAGGGACAACACCATTAAATTCCGAACAGATACATTTAGCCGCCGAAATTATGCTTTTGGCCTTATTGTGATACAATCCCAGAGACTTGATTATTTTCTCGACAGAGGCCAGGCGCGCGCGTGACAATATTTGCGGATCCGGATATTTTTTAAAGAGGGTCGGCGTAACCGTGTTGACTTTTTTATCCGTACACTGAGCCGACAGAATTGTAGCAACCAGAACCTCGTAAGCATTGGTAAAATCCAGCTCACACTCAGGACTGGGGTAAGCTTTTTTTAGCAGCCGGATGATTGTTTTTATCTCTACTTTTGCCATACCGGTATTTTAACCGATAAGCAGCCAGGTGGCAAGAGCAAGATACAGAGTTTGTGTGCCAATATCAATAAGAGTTGTAACAAAAGGTCCGCTGGCAAGCGCAGGGTCAACTCCGAAGCGGTAACAGATCATCGGAACACAAGTGCCAAGCGATACCGCCCCCATGATACCGACAAACATGGCAAAGCCGACAGTAAAGGGAAACCGTGGCAAAAAGTCCCACATCAAGGGCGGGTGCATATAATCCTTGACAACAATATCTTCCTCAATTAGCGGATCGTTTGGATCACCGCTTTCCTTGACCTTGACTTGAGCAGTAACATTTGAACTGTGCTGGTTACTTGTGATTAGCCCGGAAACCAGGCCAAGAGCGGTTCCACATATTACACCAATAATAACCCCAACCAAAAGCTCACGGCGAAGAAGCCAGAATACGTCAGAAAAATTAATATCCCCCATGGCCAGACCGCGAACAGTAATGGTTGAAGCTTGAATTCCGACATTACCAGACAAGCCCATAATCGCGGGGATAAAGAAACTTACGGCAACAACTTTCGAGATTGTAACCTGATAATGACTTATCACAATGCCAAGTAGGGACATACCGCAGAAGGTCACGATAAACCAGGGAAGGCGCTTGAAGGCTCGGGCAAAAGCGTTCTCGTCAAGCGGACGTTCCGCACCGACACCGGCCATTCGGTACATATCCTCAGATACTTCCTCATCAATAACCTCAAGGATATCATCGAAGGTGATAATGCCAATAATCCTGCGGCGTGGATCAAGCACCGGCAGAATCGGCAGTTCATATTTTGTCATGTACCGCGCGCAGACTTCCTGGTCGGCGTTCGTACCCACAGTAACCGCCGCCCTCTCCATCAGAGAGCTAACCAGACTGTCATTGCCAGCCTGCAGGAGATCCTCAACGGCAAGCAAACCAATAAACTTCATGTCTTCACGGCAAACCACAATCGTATCAAGGTTCTCTACTTCACGGTCTTCAGTCTTTAGTTTGTTTATGACCTCAGCAACCGTCATCTGCGGCAGGGCGTGAAAAAACTCATTGGTCATGATACCACCGGCGGTATCAGGCTCATAGCTCAATAATTCACGGATGCCATTAGCTTCTTCACGCGGGATAAGCGAGAGAATGCTCTCCGCGCGGGACTTACTCATGGTATCAAGCAGGTCAGCCGCATCGTCATGCTGCATCGACTCAACGATTTCAGCAAGTTTTTCAGGCGCCATGCCTACAGTATATTCAGCTGCCTCTTCCTCGGTCGCTTCATCAAGGATGTAGCCCTGCTCGTCAGCTTCCATAAACTCAAGAAGTCTGGCCTGTTCAACCTCAGGCAGTTCACGCAGCGCTTCCATAACGTCAGCACTGTGATAACGCTGCATCAACAGGCGCATTGAATCACGGTCATCAATATTGGGAAGCGCCAATATCAACTCGTCAACTATGCTGAAATGATTTATTTCTTCAAGCATTGACTCCCCCCGTGAAAAATTTAGTAAAACCGGCATTATCGACTGAAATATTTATCAGTTATTAGCATAACATGAGATTACTATTAGCAAGCGTCAGTAGCCTCCAGCCATTTTTGTGCAATAAGAGCGCGCGCCTGTTCATTAGGGTGTACGCCATCTGGCAGCCAGTACTCAGGGCTGACTTCCATAGCCGCAGCAGCGAAAACACCGTCAAGCGGTACAAAACAATCAGCATAATCAGCAGCAACGCGGCGTGCGGCATGAATCTTCGGATCAAGATCAACCCGCCACTGCGCCCGGTCTTCAGGAGTGTGCAGCAGGAATGGTTCCATAATTACAATCTTGCAGTCAAGTTCTTCACGGGCTTTTTCAACAATACGGCGATAACCTGCTTCATAATCTTCTACTGAAGTTGCATCATTGCTGTCGTAGCGACGCCAGGTGTCATTAATACCAATCAGAATTGACACCAGGGTTGGCTTGAGGTCAAGAGTATCTTCCTGCCAGCGAGCTTCAAGGTCCTTGACCCTGTTACCGCTGATGCCGCGGTTATAAATGGTGAGATTAAAATCTGGGTACATGGCCTTGAGCCAGCAACCGAGAAGATAAGCGTAACCAGAACCCAAATTATCCGGGTTATTTCTGTCACGGCCAGCGTCTGTAATACTGTCGCCCTGAAACAAGATAACATCATTTGGTTCGATAATCATGATTTCTCCATTCTATATAACAAATTATGTTTAAATAAGTTAACCTGAAACCGCAGCATCAATGCCACGCATAAAATATACAAGTTCGCTCAGTAACGCCGAAAAACGCGGTGATTTAATATCCGGTAGCATTGCAGCGACCTCTTTCTGAGCATGTTTAATCATATCAAAATCATTAACAATATCAACAAGTTTTAACTCAGGCAAACCATGTTGGCGTGTCCCGAGAAATTCACCGGGTCCGCGCAGCCTGAGATCCTGTTCAGCGATATCAAAACCGTCATTGGTTGAAACAAGAATCTCAAGCCGTTCCCGGGAGACACCGCAATTGCCACCAGCAAGCAGGACAAAATACCCCTGCTCCGAACCGCGTCCCACCCGTCCGCGTAATTGATGCAACTGCGCCAGTCCAAAGCGTTCCGCATGAATAATAACCATGATATTGGCATTAGGCACATCAACGCCAACTTCGATAACCACTGTACTGACCAGCAGATCAACCTCCTGGTTGCGGAATTTAGTCATTACCTGATGCTGCTCGTCCTTACTCATCTTGCCGCTCATCAACCCGACAGAGTATCCCTTAAACTCTTCATTCTTAAGTTGTTCGAAAGCTTCCTTCGCAGAGATCAGACTGATCTCCTCATTCTCTTCAAGCAGCGGACTAACGACATATGCCTGCGCCCCCTTAGCCAGTTCCTTACGAACAAACGACCAGACCTTGGCCTGGGCAGACAATGGCATTAATGATGACTTGACCGGTTTACGGCCAGGCGGCAGCGAGTCAATTACACTCACATCAAGATCACCATAAAGCGTAAGCGCCAGACTTCGCGGAATAGGCGTCGCTGTCATAACAATTGTATCAGGCCTGACACCTTTATTAATAAGTGCCCCACGCTGATTGACGCCGAATTTATGTTGCTCATCAATGATAACCAAGCCAAGATCCGCAAACTCCACATCTGTCTGAATAGCGGCGTGAGTTGAAATGAGAATATCAATAGCACCGCTTGCCAGTTCAGCCTTTAACAGTTCGCGCTCAGATTTTTTCATTCCACTGCTAAGCAGACGCATCTGAACGCGTGACTTATCACTGGCAGCAAGAAACGATGTTATCGTATTAAAATGCTGTGTTGCCAAAAGTGCTGTCGGCGCCATAAAACAGACCTGCGTCTTGTTGGCGACAGCCACGAGTATCGCATAAAAAGCCACCGCCGTCTTACCTGAGCCAACATCCCCCTGAATCAGCCGGTGCATCGGATCTGGCTTCTGCATATCCTCAACAACCTCACGGATAACCCGCTCCTGACTATCAGTAAGCCTGAAGGGGAAGAGCCTGCGAATACGCGTATCAATAGAACGGTTATAGTTAAAACTCCTGCCCGGGAACGAATCATGATAATTCTTGCGCCGCATGGCAATGGCAAGCTGCATCATGATGCACTCATCATAAGCAAGGCGGTATCTGGCCATCATCCGTGTTTCTTCATCCTCAGGAAAATGCATATTGCAGACCGCACTCGCCCGGTCAAGAAGCTGATGTTCGCGCAGATAGTCTGGTGGATAAATCTCCGGAATAACATCTTTTGCCTCATTCAGGGCAGCATCAATCACCTTGCGCCAGACATTCTGGTTAAGCTTTCCTGTACACGGATAAATCGGCACCATCCTGCCCGCGGTCAGGCTGTCGGAAATATCGCCTGAATCCGGCACAACCTCAAAGACCGGATGATCCATCTTCAAAGCTTTGCCGTCCCGGCGAACCTTGCCATATAAAAGAAGTGTCGCGTCATTAAGTTTTTCCGCAATCCACGGCGCATTAAACCAACTAGCTTCAAGATGCCCCGTACCATCATCAATAATAGCCGTGACCACACATCGCAGCTTACCGCGCCTGATGTTACGCTCGCGATATTTAATAACGTTACCGAGAATGACCACCTCGCCCTCGTTCTCAATGCCGGCAATAGTAGAGATGTTTGAACGATCGGAGATATCGCGCGGGAATGTGAAAACCAGATCGCGTAATGTGCAGACACCCAGTCTGGCAAAATCCTTTGCCCTGGCCTCACCAACACCTTTGAGGTATTGAACGCTTTTATCAAGAATACCCGACATAAAATATCCGCAAAAAATATATAATCAGCTAATAGTATAGCGCTCAAGGCCGGTTGAACAAATAAAAAAGGCCGGACAAAAGTCCGGCCTGAATAAAAACTGGTGTATTTACTAATTGCGGTTATTGATATAATGTTCAACAATCTGAATTCTCAGAACCGCACGAAGCAGAGCAAGTTGAGCGCGGTCAAAATCAACCGGAGCTTCATCACCCTGATGCAGAGTGACCTGCTCAAGACGTTCTCTGGCGCGCTTTTCAGCTTCCTTCGCTCTTTCAATGTCAATCTCACCTGCTTTTTCCGCCGAAGACGCGTATACAGTCGCTGTTGTTCCGTCCATATCAAGAAAACCACCATGAACAGCAAGAACAATTTCTTCAGAATCAACACCATCAGATGAAGGAAGAGAGAAAATAACCTCACCCACCTTAAGCGGGGTGAGAAACGGCTCATGTCTGGGCTGAATATCAAACTCACCAGAAACACCAGTCATTGACGCCTGAAGAACTTCCCCGTCAAAAACCTTCCGCTCAGGTGTAATAACACAGAGGTTGAACGTCAGGATTTCCTCATCATTTTTCTGAGTTGTATTTTCCACATTAAACTCCAAAAAGTTTATGGCTATTCAGCAAGTTTCTTGGCCTTTTCACGGGCTTCAGCAATATTACCGACATACATGAAAGCCTGTTCCGGAAGATCATCACACTGACCGTCAACAATCTGACCAAAGCCGTCAACAGTCTCTGCAAGCGGAACATAGCGCCCTTCCATACCCGTAAACTGCTCAGCAACAAAGAACGGCTGGGAGAGGAATCGCTGAATCTTTCGCGCACGAGCAACTGTGATCTTGTCATCATCAGAAAGCTCGTCCATACCAAGAATTGCGATGATATCCTGAAGTTCCTTATACTTCTGAAGAATACGTTTCACTTCAGTCGCTACTTCATAGTGTCTCTCACCAACAATGCGCGGATCAAGAATGGTTGAGGAAGACTCAAGCGGGTCAACCGCAGGATAAATACCAAGCGCAGCAATCTGACGTGAAAGTGCAGTAGTCGCGTCAATGTGGGCAAAACAGGTCGCTGGCGCCGGGTCGGTATAGTCGTCAGCAGGCACGTAAATAGCCTGAATAGAAGTTACCGAACCCTTCTTGGTTGAAGTAATACGCTCTTGCAGGGCACCCATTTCCGTAGCAAGGGTCGGCTGATAACCAACCGCAGAAGGCATACGCCCAAGCAGTGCAGACACCTCAGAACCGGCCTGAACAAAACGGAAAATGTTATCAATAAAGAGCAGAACGTCCATACCTTCCTCGTCCCTGAAATACTCGGCAACGGACAAGGCGGTAAGCGCAACACGAAGACGCGCACCTGGGGGCTCGTTCATCTGACCGTAAATAAGCGCGGTTTTGTCAAGAACATTAGATTCCATCAGCTCAAGCCAAAGGTCGTTACCTTCACGGGTACGTTCACCAACACCCGCAACAACCGAACGTCCGCCGTGTTCCTGGGCAATCGAGCGGATCAGTTCTTTCATCACAACCGTCTTGCCAACACCCGCACCACCAAACAAGCCAACCTTACCACCCTTTGGAATCGGCTGGACAAGGTCAATAACCTTGATACCGGTTTCAAGAAGGTCAGTCGTGGTTGCCTGATCGGCAAAAGACGGAGCCTTACGGTGAATCGGGTAATGCTTGTCAGAACCAATCGGGCCGCGCTGGTCAACAGGGTCACCGGTAACATTCATAATGCGGCCAAGTGACTTCTCACCAACAGGCGCCATAATAGGGTTGCCGGTATTGTTGACAATCATACCACGCTTCAGACCATCAGTGCTGCTCATGGCGACTGTACGTACCGTACGCTCACCAAGATGCTGCGCTACTTCAAGAGTAAGGTTGATCCCCCCCTCTTCAATCTTTAGCGCGGTGTAAATGTCCGGAAGGCTGTCAACGTCAAACTCAACGTCAATAACCGGTCCGGCGATCATTTTTACCCGTCCACATGTTTTATCTTGTTGTATCATAATTTCCACTTTCCGCCAATGCCCGGCTATTCCGGTAACAATGATATAAACGAATAAGGAATCTAAAAATTAACTAAAGCGCGTTGGCGCCACCAATAATATCAAGAAGCTCTGCAGTAATTCCGGCCTGACGGGCACGGTTATACTCAAGCGTTAGCGTATCAATCATCTCTTCAGCAGAGTTTGTCGCATTTTCCATCGAAGTCATGCGGGCAGCAAGTTCCGCCGCGTAACTTTCAATAATCGCATGATAGATCTCGCAGGAAATAAAGTGTTTTACAAGGCTTGAAATTGCACTGACCGGATCAGGTTCAATCTCATAAACCGGACGGACATAATTCTCACCCGCTTCTTCATTAGCATTCTTATGCCTCGCCTTAATACCGGCAAGGTCAAGAGGCATCAGTTTCTCAACCACAACCTCCTGCGACATTCTCGAAACAAACTTGTTGTAAACAAGATATACCTCATCAATACGCTCATCACCAGTTGCCTGATAACATTCAAGTAAATGCGCAGCAATGTCAGAAGAAAGCATGAATGACAGCTTGTCAAAAACATCATACCAGCTTTTAATTAGTGGTGCGCGAAGTTTTCTCGAACCACTGATCGCACGCTTACCAACCGCAAAAAGCTTATGCTCCACTCCAGTCATACCTTCAAGGTGCGACTTGGCCGTACGGATGATGTTATTGTTGAAACCACCACATAAACCGCGGTCACCGGCAATAACAATTGTCAGAACCTTCTCTACAGGACGGGTAATAAGCAGCGGATGCTCGTCACCATATAAATCGTCAGCGATACCTGAGAAAATCCTAACAATGCCCTTTGCATAAGGCCTCACGCTTTCCATTCTGGCCTGTGCACGGTTGAGCTTTGCCGCGGCAACCATCTTCATCGCGCGGGTAATCTTCTGGGTATTTGTAACCGAACTGATCCGGTCTAAAATTTGTCGTGCCTGTGCCATTATTTAATCTTCCTGAGAAAACTACTCAACAAAAGTACCCTTGAATTCTTCAATAGCAGCTTTGAGCTTTTCTTTGATCTCATTAGAAAGGTCACCGCTGACGCGTATTGTTGAAAGAATCTCTGATTTTTCCTTGCGGAGGAAATTCAGAAGCTCAGAAGCAAAACGCTCAATCGAAGAGGTCTCAAGCGAATCCAGCATACCTTCAATACCGCAGAAAATTGAAACAACCTGTTCTTCAACCGGAAGCGGCTCATATTGCTGCTGCTTGAGAATTTCAACCAGACGCTCACCACGCGCAAGCTGACGCTGGGTAACTTTATCAAGGTCTGAACCAAACTGGGCAAACGCTTCAAGTTCGCGGAACTGCGCAAGTTCAATCTTCAGACTACCAGAAACTTTTTTCATAGCCTTGATCTGCGCCGCACCACCAACACGTGAAACCGAAATACCAACGTTCATAGCCGGACGGACACCCGAGAAGAAGAGCGCACTCTCAAGGAAGATCTGCCCATCGGTAATAGAAATAACGTTTGTCGGAATATACGCTGAAACGTCACCAGCCTGAGTTTCAATAATCGGCAAAGCTGTAAGTGAGCCACCGGTACCCGGCAGTGTAGCAATACGTTTTCCTGAGAAAGCCTTGATATCAGCCTCAGCTTCTTCCTTACCGGGAACACCGATATAGGTCTTTTCATTAACAAACTTGGAAGCATCAACCTGATCGTCTGTAAGGCCTTCATCAACAATCACATACTCTTCAGCAAGCTTAACAGCTCGTTCAAGAAGACGTGAGTGTAAGTAGAAAACGTCACCAGGATAAGCTTCACGACCTGGAGGACGGCGGAGCTGCAAAGACATTTCGCGGTATGCCCAGGCGTGTTTTGAAAGGTCATCATAAACAACCAGAACATGCTTACCGCGTTCCATGAAGTATTCACCCATGGTAACACCGGTATAAGGAGCGAGATACTGCTGTGAAGCAGGGTCAGAAGCAGTCGCGGCAACAACAATAGTGTAGCCAAGCGCGCCTTCCTTCTGTAATGTATCAATCAGACGCGCCACAGTCGAGCGTTTCTGACCGATAGCAACGTAGATACAGATAACATCGATATTCTCTGGATTGCCGTCCCAGCCTTCATTCTGGTTGAGGATGGTATCAAGCGCAATCGCTGTCTTACCGGTCTGGCGGTCACCGATAATAAGCTCACGCTGACCACGACCGATAGGAGTCATCGAGTCGATACATTTAAGACCGGTCTGAAGAGGCTCACTAACAGGCTGACGCTTGACGATACCAGGAGCAATACGCTCAACTGTCATCTTCTCTTTGGTCGCAATATCACCCTTGCCGTCAACCGCCTGACCAAGTGCATCAACAACACGACCAAGCAGTTCATCACCAACCGGAACTTCAGAGATACTGCCGGTACGTTTAACCAGGTCACCTTCATGGATACCAACGTCAGGACCAAGAAGAACAACACCAATATTGTCTTCTTCAAGGTTGAGCGCCAGTCCCTTGACCCCGTTTGAAAATTCTAGAAGCTCACCGGCTCTGGCATTCTCAAGACCATGCACACGCGCAATACCGTCTCCGATCTGCAGAACTTCACCAACTTCAGAGCGATCCACCTCACGACCAAAAGAAGAAATTTCATCTCTGATAAGAGAACTGATTTCTTCAGGTTTAATCTGTACTCGCATAAGACTCTCCATTACCGGAAAAACCGGACACTATTATAAAACTGTAATTATTATCTCTTAATCTAACTTTGCACTCAAACGCTGCAGGCGGCCACTGACCGAGCCGTCAAACAGCAGATCACCAAGCTTGACCCGTATCCCGCCCAGCAATTTTTTATTGGTTCTTACATGCAGACGAATTCTCTGGCCGGTTGTTCCCTGCAGTACCTCCTGCAAACGCTGCTCATCAGGCTCACTAAGAGGATAAGGGGTTTCAACTTCGGCAGTTGTGATCTTTTCAATATCTGAGGCGTAGCGAACATACTCTCTGGCAATACGCCCGGCAAGCGGAATACGGTTACGCTTGATAAGGACATTCAGAAAGTCAGAAACAAGCTTGCCTATCTTCAACTTCTCACAGATCTTGTCCGTCAGTATAATCTTGTTTTCACTCAGAACCGTAGGACTGCTCAGAAAATCAAGCAGCTCAGGAACAGAAATATCCCCACGTTCAGGGTCAAGAATATCAGCCAGACGGTTGATCTCCTCAATCGTCCGTTCAAGCTCATTCTTCTCAAATGCTGCTTCAGCCAAAGCCTTTGCATATCTGCGTGCGATCACGTTTTCAATCATTTTGACGTACGCTCCAGATCAGAAATAAAATCGTTAAATGCGTTTTCATGATCCTCTGCAGTGATTTCTTTCGCAAGGATCTCACGTGCCTGCCTCAATGCACTCTGGGCTACTTCTTTGCGCAACCTCTCAGCCGCAGAAAGAATTTCACCGTCAACACTGTGCTTGATACTTTCAATAATGCCTTCAGCCTCATGTTTGGCTTGTTTCATTATTTTTTCTTTTTCAAGTTCCTGCTCTTCTTTCAACACACCCGAGAGGCGAACTTTCTCTTTCTCAAGCGAAGCTAGAAGCTCATCATATTTCTTCTGAAGATTGGAAGCTTCTGTTTGCGCATTACGTGCTGTCTGCAGAGAACCTTCAATTTTTCTGCGCGAATCGTCAATCATCGCCATAAGCGGGGCTTTAAGACCAAAATACAACCCGACAAACAGACCAAGAAGGTTATAAAATGTGAAAATTCCGCCCCAATGCAAATTCCAGAACCAGCCTTCTTTATAAAGTTCAAGATTCTTGTATGGAAATTTTTCAGCATTGATCTGCGCAAGCATTTCACGGGCAACAAATTCATTGACCCGCTGACCGCCTTCAAGAACAATTGCCGCACCTGAACCGGAAGTAAAAGTGTAATTACCGGCAACGCGTAAAAAACTCTCTGGTCCAACCTTGTAGCTTTTGGCAAAGTCCATCGGCGCAATATCATAAGTGCCGCCAAATGAACTGATGAGTGCCAAAATAGTGATAATGGCATAACCGACACCATAAATTTTAAAGGGCAGAAGGTTTAGACCGCCTTTTTTGTTTTCGCTAGTCATTCTTTCCTCCTGCAGCGCTCAGGACACCGGCGACAATCTCACGCGCAATATTATCAACCTCAGCATGAAGTTGCGCCTCAGCCTCTTTGATAACTGTTTTCATCTCAAGATGCGCGTTATCCCGGATTCGGTGCGCCTCGACATTAGCATGATGCAGAATCTCATCAGCCTCTTTCATAACTTCATGGCGCGCCTTAGCCAGCGCCGACATATGTTCGCGGCGAAGTTCTTTGCGCTTATCATCTGATTCCTGAGCAAGCTTGGAAGCGTCCACACGGTTACTGCGAACCTTCTCCATGCCCGCGTCGATTTCAGCATTACGCTTATCGACCATACTGACCAGTGGCTTGAAAAGAACAATATCAAGTGCGCTGAGCAGGCCAAGGAAGATCAGCACAATCATAATCATCGTGCCAAGTTCAGGAGAAACCATGTTGCCTTTACCGGTAACACGAATTTCAGTGATACCCATGGAAAGAAGCTTGTCAAGCACGACTTTATTGAGATCAGCCCCAGCCTTGGCGACATACTGGTTGTCAGAGGAACTTCCGCCAGCAGCCATAATATTGTCACGCAGCATATAACCCTGCGCAACAATAGACTCCAGCGCAACCGGATCACGAACCTGAAGGTCTCTGGCAAGCCCTGGCTCCTGCTCAAGAATTTTCTTGAAATCATCAGCCGTCAGTACGTGGTCTGGCTTATAGCTCAGTCCACTCTGAAAATGCCAGCCTGCAACCGGAGGTTGATAGAACTTGCGCTCCAGTTCACGAAAACGTTCTTTTTGAGCCGTAGGGTTATTCTCCCAACCGACCTGAGTCATGCCCTTCATTATATTAATGGTCACATCGCGGTACTGTGGTACCGGGATATAGGCATAATTCCGGGCGGAGGCAAAACAATACGCCACAAAGATCACGACTACTAAAATTATGAAGATTTTCTTCATTACATTTTTCCTATAACCGGAGATACTCCGGAATAAGTCAATACACCTTCCGGCCATAAACCGGAAGCACCCTGATGACAATCAGGTTATCAGATCAGGCAGAGCCAACACTGTAAAGCATGAACGCAATAACCAGCGAGTAAATACCGGTTGATTCCGAAACGGCCTGACCAACAAGCATAGTACGGAAAAGAGTGCTGTATTCTTCCGGCCGGCGTGAGATACCTTCACATGCCTTGCCGGCCGCAAATCCTTCACCAACACCAGGACCAATAGCTCCAAAGCCCATACAAATGCCTGCGCCGAGCAATGCCGCACCCTTAATAATTGCTTGACTATCAATTTCAGCCATCACATTCTCCTTTGTCAGATCTTTTAAAGCGCCAAAATGACCGCAGTAATCTTCAGATTAAAAACAGCCTTCAGGCAGACATAAAATATAAAATCAAATTGTTGATAAAATCAAACTGATAACAAACGCGTAAATCGCTGTCGACTGTGAAACACCGGCGCCGACAAAATAAGTATTGTTAAGCTTCTGCGCAATATCCGGAGTACGGGCCAATCCCTGACAGAATTTGCCACCAATATAGCTGCTGCCAAGACCAGGACCAAGCGCTCCTGCCCCCATGCAGATACCCATGCCAAGAAGACGGCAGGCGTGCAAAAATTGCTCGGAATCAGTATAGTTACCATATTCAGAGCCACTGTAAATAAGCATGAAGCTGACAACCAGACTGAAAAGAACCGGTGTCTGCCCCATTGCCTGACCGACAACCATCATAATGGTAATCTTGCTTGACTGGCGTGGTGTGCGGGCAATTGACTCAACTGCGTCAGCAGCAACCAGACCGTTACCGGCGCCTGAACCAAGTGAACCAAGCCCAACACTTATACCGGCAGCCAGAAATGCCGCAGCCTGGGCAAGGCTGTCAGGAGCAGCCAGAGTTTCATTACCAAAGCCATACAGAAGAAACGCAATAACCAGCGCAAAAATGGAGGGATTGCTGGCAACCGCCTGACTGATAAGCATGCTGCGGAAAAGCGGGGAAGTCTGGGAAGGCTGCATTGCCATGCCGCGCGCCGCACCAACTCCGGCATAACCGATTCCCCACCCCGAACCAATCGCGCCAAGACCCATCGCAACTGCTGCACCAAGATAGGCAGCCATATTAGCAACATGAAGTTCAGCCATTATATCTGTACCTTATTAAATAAAGTCTGAAAGCGAAAAAAATCAGGCGGCCTCTAGTTCTTCATCAGGCTCTTCAGCCGCACCTGATGAAATATAAGTAAGCGCCAGCATTGTAAACACAAAAGCCTGAACCGTACCGACAAATACCCCAAAGAAACCATAAAGGAATGTTGGAAGAACAAAGTGATAAACAAGCCCCGAAACCACAGAAATAATCACCGCGCCACCAAAAATATTACCGAATAATCGGAAGGAGATAGAAATGATTTCCGCCAGTTTACCGACAACATTAAGCGGCATCATAACAACACCGATCAAACCGCCCGGTGAGAAATAATCCTTGATGTAGCCGGCAATACCGGCGTAGCGGATAGCAGAACCGTGGCCGATAATCAGCACAAACAGCAGCGCAAGAGACAGGGTAGTACTTACATTTGAAGTAGGCTCTTCAGGTTCCGGAATAATAAAACCGGTGTCATGCTTGCCGTTATTATTAGAATCAACAAACGGCTCGCCCGGGTCATACGCCTCATTGCCGTTATAATCAATATAAGTCTCACCGCCAATATCCATGGAAGGGATCGGCAGAAGGCCCATCATATTCGACATCCAGATAAACATGAAAAGAGTGGCAAGCATTGGCAGGTAAATACGGCCGCGGCGCTTGGTGCCAAAACCGTCCCGGGTGAGAGTATCAAAGGCGTCAACAAGCATCTCAAGGAAAGCCTGTCCCCTGCTCGGCTTATCATAGCAGAGATTTTTCGCCCAGAGCCAGCAGGCAAGAAAGATTATCAGCGCCGCAGCAAAGCCCCAGATAACCGTAGCCTGCTTGAAAGGCATGCCCCATATCTCAATCGGCAGTGAAGGGTTTAGCGGATCACCAGCCATGACTTCCGGAGCAAAAGCCAGAAGCAATCCAAAGAAGGCAGCAACAACCAAATATTTATGCTTCACCTGAATCCTCCTCGTTATTTATTATCGGTTTCTGTGGGCAGAAAAAACTGTAAAGCACCAAAACGATATTCGGCACAATCAAACCCGCCAGAACTGTCCATTTGCTGAAAATCTCTATTCCGGACAGCTTATTTACTAATATGCATACAACAATAACCCCAACCATCACCGCCATGCCGTAAAAACCGCTCTTGACAGTGGCAGATTCAGGGCTCTGCGCAAATTTATAGACAGAAAGAACTTTCAGGCGATAAACAACCAATCCGCCAATTCCACCCAGAATCACCCCAGTAGCAAAAAACCACCGCTCGGGCATCAGAAGATAAAGAATAACCGCCGCAATCAAATCAACCGAAGCTATTGCAAGCAGGATTTTTCTTTGAAATTTTATAAAGTCGTCCATCAGGCACTCAGAATAATTGCAAACAAACTATCACAGATCAATAACACTGCTGTCACTTTCACCATTCGCCTTTTTCTGCTCTTGTGCAGTCAACTCTTTTAACATTGCTGCAATTCGGCGATAAGCCCAGAACAACCCCAAACCAGCTCCAAGAAAAATAAAAACAATTACAATCCATGAACCCAAGTTTAAGTACGAATTAAGAAAATAACCGATAGTAAAAAAAATAACAACAGAAAAAGTCATCACGATGCCAAGAATCGAGACAAAACGAAGGTGCTTCCACAAAACATTAAGTTCTCGATCAGAGCTCATAAATAAATAATTAAATATCTATATACAATTTTTAATAGCAATTTCAAGCACAAAAAAAAGTTTGTAATGAAAAAATATAAATAAATTTTTATCAATTTCTCACAGCAATAGCTATTAACCGTTTAGCACCATCATCATAGCTATCACCAGCTATTGAACCGAAAATCTCAACTTTTGTAAACCCGGCATCATTCAGAAGTGCCTGAAGTTCATCAGCAGAATAAATAGTCTGTTCAAAACAGCAACGCGTTTGTTTACCGCCGGGATAATACAGGACCCAGGTATTTCTGACTTTTTTCCAGTCGAGCGAGGATTCAATATTCTTCTCAACTCTGACACCGCTCTTGCCGCGCTCAACAATCAGCGGCCGAAAATTACGCTTCAATACTTCACGCCCTGACATCTCGAAAAAAGCGATACCGCCAGATTTAAGGCTATTACGGATATTGCGGACAACCTTAAGGTCTTCCTGATAGTCATTGTAATAACCGAGCGAAGTAAACATATTTATTGCAAGATCAAATTCATCTTCAAGCTCTAGATTTCGCATATCAGCCTGAATAAGATCAATTACGCATTTGTTGCGCCTAGCACGTTCTGAAGCAAGATCAAGTAAGCGGTTATTGATATCAACACCGGTAACTTTGAAACCGTAACCGGCAAAGATGACACTATGACGCCCTGGTCCGCAGGGCATATCAAGCAGTGAGCCAGATCTGACCCCTGTCAGTTCGATAATCGAGTCAACTTCAATTCTGGCATTTAGTTCCTTCTGTTCATCGAAAATATATTCGTGAAACTCTTTCCAGAAACTGTCATCGCAATACCAGCCGCGATTTACATCTTGCATTTTTACCTCAGTATGAATTTATCGGCAAAAGGTCAAAGGTATCCTTAGAAATCTTCAAAATCATCATCATCATCAAACGGAATAACCTGATTTGGCTTGACCAGATTGGGGCCGGACTTAACGGGCTTTACCGGAGCTGCGGATGAGGGTCTGTGTGAAATATGCTTGGCTGTTGATGTTGAGGCGATTCTTGCTCGTACCGGTGCAGACTTTACGACAGGGGCCAAACGTGTATGGCTTGCAACCTCCTGCCCTGCCCCCTGAACGAGGACTACAAGCTCGGCGACAAGGCTCTTAAGCTGTTCTGCCTGAGCATTAAGCTCTTCAGACGCAGAAGCAGACTCTTCAGCATTAGCAGCGTTTGTCTGTGTAACTTTGTCCATCTGGGCAACAGCTGTGTTAACCTGGTCAACCCCCTGTGCCTGTTCATTTGAAGCCGCACTGATTTCATTGATAAGATCAGCAACAGACCCCGAAGCCGTCTCAACCTCACCAAAACTTTCCTGAAGCTGCTGAACGATCTCAGTACCATTCTTAACTCTGGCAACGGTACTTTCAATAAGCTCAGCCGTATCACGGGCAGCCTGAGCTGAACGCTGAGCAAGGTTGCGGACTTCATCAGCAACAACCGCAAAACCCTTACCTGCATCACCGGCACGCGCAGCTTCAACAGCTGCGTTAAGAGCAAGCAGATTGGTCTGGAACGCGATTTCTTCAATTGTTTTAATGATGCGGCTGATCTGTTCGGATGAGTCGTTGATCTCGTCCATAGCTTTTGACATATTGCGGACAGCATCTGCACCATTTGAGACCTGATTCTGAGTTTCACTCATCATCTGGTTGGCGTTACCGGCATTATCGGCATTCTGGCGGGTCATTGAGGCCATCTCTTCAAGAGCAGATGAGCTTTCCTCAAGTGAGGCGGCCTGTTGAGTTGCCCCCTCGGCAAGGCTCTGGCTGGCAGAAGAAATCTGACCGGATGCAGCCGCAACCTGTTCACCGGCTTCGTTGAGATTCATGATAATGCGGTTGATCGGTTTGGTAATGCCGCTGGTGATGCCAAGGGCAAGGAGTAAACCAATAACAGCTGCAGCAGCAAGCCCAATGATAAGAACAATTCTGGCTTGAGCAAGTGCGTCAATAGCCTCCTTTGACATCTTTGTACAGCCATCAGCGGCCGCATTTGATGTATCAAGAGTAACCGACATCACCTCATTACCTGCAGCAGTTGCCTTGTCACGGGCAAGGAAGACCTTTTTCCAGTTTGAAAGAAAATCGGTAAGACCCTTGGAGTAGCCCGCAGCCGCTGTTTTAAGAGTCTCGACGTTGCTGATGTCATTCTTATCTGTAGCAATCTGGAGTAATTCCGCAACTGCTTCATCAATCTTCTTGAAGTTTTCAACCTTCGCCTCAGCCAACCTGTCCGGGTCATTATTATACATCGCTGATGCTGAAGCCAGACGCATGCTCATGCCAAGATTTCTTACCGTCTCGGCAAGTTTAAGAATATGAGTGACAGGCTTGACTTCCATTGGGTCTGTGTCTTTTGTGATTGATTCAAGATAATTATATTTGCGTTTGATTAGCTCTTCACAATTAGCAATGTATATTCCGCCTTCTTTTACAAGTGTCTGGAAGTTTTCATTCATCTTCTGAGCATTGTTATTCATCTCAACTGTGGATTTCCAGTAGTTGCTGGTCTCTTTTTCGAGTTTATCACTGGCGATTTTACCTTTTACAAGATCAGGCGATTTATCCAGAAGAGCATCAAAATCACTAAGCTGCCCCGTGATTGCGGCGTGCTTCTTTGCCAGTGAATCGTAATACTCTTTATCACGTGTCAGCATAAGGCGGATAAAATCCATGCGCATCTCATAAACACTGCGAGTGATGCCTGACATATGATTGACTTCCGGTATATACTGCTGTGACAGGATTGTTGAACGCTCCGTTACCAAACTCATCTGGTATATTGCTATAACACCGAGAATAATTGCAATCAGGACCACACCGAGAAATCCAAGAATTATTTTTGTACCGAGTTTCATTAACAACTCCTTAAAATATAAAAATTCTGAAAAAAATCAGAAATAAATTACAATTCACATCGGCTATTCACCTGAAGATTTATGCCCCCATACAAGATCCTCACTGTTAATAACCCGTTGAATGTCGAGCAGGATCTTAACTTCACCATTCTTCTTGCCCATACCGAGAATCAGCTCGGTATCAATCTTGAGGCCGAAATTAGGCGAGTTCTCAATCTCACTCTCCTCAATATCGATAACCTCCTGCACCCTGTCAACGATAACACCCATTTGAACACCGCTGACTTCAACCACAATAACACAGGTCTCTTTGTCGTATTCCCGCGCTGGCATACCGAACTTCACCCTCAGGTCAATCACCGGAATAACTTTGCCACGGAGATTGATGACACCACGGACAAAAGGAGGTGTCTGAGGTACGAGGGTTATTGGAAGAATGCCGAGAATTTCCCGGACCAACATTATCTCAACACCATAATCCTCATCTGCCAACGCAAAGGTCAGATACTTTCCCCCACGGGAAAATTCAGCAACAGTATTTTCACCGCTCTGCTCAGTAGGATTTGAAGCCATAATCAACTTGCCCCCTGAATTATGAACCTGGCACAATATTAATGTGTAGCACTAAGATTGACATAAAAAATGATATATTAACACTGAATATAAATGCATTATAATTTTTGAAAAATTTTCGTCGAGTATTTTTTATCAATAAAAACATTTTTATCTGAAAAAAAATAATTCACAAACTAGATATAATTTTACAACTCATCTGCTGTAATCCCATCCTCAGGTCTCAAGCTCAATGGTTCAAAGCGCAGCTGATTTTTGATAAAGGCGAGATTTACCGTTCCAGTCGGCCCATTACGCTGCTTGGCGATAATAACCTCAGCCTGCCCGGGAGCATCTTCCGGATTGTAATAATCTGGGCGGTGCAGAAGCATGATAACGTCGGCATCCTGTTCGATAGCACCAGATTCTCGAAGGTCGGACATAATTGGTCGTGGCGTTGAACGGCCTTCAGGTTTACGGCTGAGCTGTGAAAGTGCGATAATCGGGATATCAAGTTCTTTCGCCAGAGCCTTGATACCACGCGAGATTTCACTGACTTCCTGCTCACGGCTTCGCGATTGTGCCGCAGAAGAACCGGTCATCAACTGCAGATAGTCGATAACCACCATCTGGATATCATGTTTTTTCTTGAGTCGTCTGGTCTTGCCGCGCAGTTCGGAAATTGTCAGAAGCGAGGAATCATCGATAAAGATCGGAGCGTGCGCCAGCGAGCTAATACTGCGCCCGAGGTGGGCATACTCTTCTGCATTCATCTCACCCTTACGCATTTTCTGTGCGTCAATTTTTGCGTGGGCTGACAAAATGTTGGTTGCCATGTTAACGGCGGTCATTTCCAGCGAATAGATCGCAACCGCCTGATTATTCTCAACTGCAACCTTGCGCCCCAGATTAAGCGCAAAGGTACTCTTACCCATAGACGGACGCCCCGCAATGATAAGCATTTCACCTCCATGCAGGCCGGTAAGCATCTGGTCAAGCTCGAAGTAGTTGGTCATAACCCCATGCACCGCATCACGGCTGTTGGCGTAAGCTTCAATCCGCGCCCACGCTTCCTTGATGATATTTGACATCGGGTCAGGTTCATTGGTTGTGCCACGTTCAGCAATCTGAAAGATTGAACGTTCCGCATTATCAAGAAGATCGTCACTGCCGCCACCTGCCCCGCTTGTAGCGCTTTCGACAATATCTGTCGCCGCTTTGATAAGTCGCCGGCGATTAGAGTAGTCTCGAACAATCCCGCCGTAATACTCAACGTTGGCGCCGGTAGGAACTGAGTCAGTTAAAGACGCAAGCCCTGCCGCGCCGCCGGCAAGCTGAAGCTGATTCTTGCGCTCAAGTTCATCGCGAAGAAGAAGAATGTCAATAGGCTTTCCGGCTTTATTCATCTCCAGCATTGTGTCGAAGATTATACCATAGGCTTTATTATAAAAGTCATCAGGTTCAACCCGGCCTTCAATGGAATCAAAACGGTCTGGTGATAAAAGCAGACCGCCAATTACCCCCTGCTCTGCCTCAAGGTTATGCGGCAAGCGTTTTAGCCCGGCGTCTTCGTTATTATCTTCCATTTAATCTTCCTGATCCCAGTAATACATTAAATATATCGCAAGAGCGTTTGTTGTAAAGGCAAAGTTAAAAAAATACTCCGGCAATCAGAGCCGGAGTATTTAATGATACCTGCAAGTATCACCTGCAAGGCAGGTTAACCGGAAACAGGCAATTATAATTTTACAGAAGAAACTATTCTGCAGCTTCAGTTGCCTCTTCAGCAACTTCATCCTCTTCAACCTTTGCGTTAGGGTCTTTCTTCTCAACAACCCAGACCTTAAGCTCGGCAATAACCTCTGGATGAAGCTTGACCGGTACGCGGTGTACGCCAAGTTTCTTGAGAGGTTTATCAGGTGAAATGTAATCTGAATCAATCTCGATGCCTTCAGCCATGAGAGCATCGCAAATCTCGCGTGGCTGAACTGCACCATAAAGGCTCTCGCCATCTGATACCAGTGCAGAAATGGTAATATCAACATTGTTGATGCGCTCAGCAACTTCCTTGAGCTTGACAACAAGTTCAGCTTCAACAGCCTTCAGACGAGCCTTCTCAGCTTCAATAGTCTTGATGTTGGCTGCAGTAACCTGCATGGCAAGTCCCTGCGGAACAAGAAAATTACGACCATAGCCGTCTTTTACCTCGACAATATCCCCGGCGCGTCCCAGGTTTTTAACCTCACTCTTAAGCAATAATTTCATCGCTATATCCTTTATAATTAATTATTAACCTTGAAATTCTCAGCCGCTGTACTTCATCAAAGCCAGAAAACGTGCACGCTTTACGGCCTGAGCCAGACGACGCTGGTGCTTTGAGCTGGTGCCTGTGCGCTTTGCATCAAAGATTTTACCCTGTGAAGAGACATACTTGTTAAGCAGGTTGATGTCCTTGTAATTGATCTCGACCCCGTCCAGACGGTCTCTTACCGGTTCAAAGTCTTTTGCCATGATAATTCCTCCAAAATAATATTTTAAAAATGTTAAATTTAATTCATATCTGCCAGGGCTTAAGTTTGAACTGCATAAAACCTGACAAGTTTATATTTGTTAAAACGGTATATCGTCGCCACCGTCTGAAAAACCTGAAGGATCAAAGTCATCATCAGGGTGTGACTGCGGAGGCATATAGTCTCCGCCGCCACCTCTCTGCTGCGGACGGCCTTGTTGCTGATTACTGCGCTGGTATCCGCCACCGGAAGGGGCTGGCGCGCCATATTCATCAGAACCACCACCTTTACTGTCTGTAAACTGGAAGGTATTGGCAACAACTTTCAGCTTGCTCATACGCTTACCGCTCTCGCGATCCTCCCAGCGGTCTGTAACCAGACGTCCTTCAACAAGTATCGAGCTACCCTTGTGCATATACTCGCAAACAACCTCCGCCGCCCTGTCCCACAGTGTAACATCAACAAATGTTGCACTATTATTCTGATTGTTCTTGGAGCGGGTATCATTGATTGCCAGAGTAATGTCAGTTACCGCAGTTCCCTGAGGGGTATAGCGAAGCTCAGGGTCGCGAACCAGATTGCCCATCAATATTACTTTATTAAAATATCCGGCCACACTCTCCTCCTTCTGCCATAATCCCTGAATTTAGAATAAAAATAACAGGACTCAGACTCAGGCAGTCTCTTCCTTGGCCTGTGAACCGGTTTCAGTCTCGATGCCATCTTCGTCAATGGTAATCAGGCAACGCAGAATCTGGTCGTTAAGCTGAACCTGACGGTCGATCTTGGCAAGAGCCTCGCCTTCACCGTTGAAGTGAACAAGAATATAAGTACCGCGCTTGACCTTTTCGATCTCATAAGCCAGACGACGGTCATCCCACTTGACAGCCTTTACAATCTCACCGCCGTGACGGGTGATTGTGCTAAGGCAGATCTCTTCCATCTTTGAATAGTCTTCACGAGCCTTGTTGCTGTCAACAATAAACATAGCTTCATACAATTTCTGCGCCACCGCACTTCCTCCATTTATCAGAGTAAAATAAATTAATTTTAAATTCCTAATTAAGACCCACTGCTTTTCGCTTCATGCAGATCAAGTCCGTTATACCTGTCCTGAGCTGTAATTACCCCCTCACGCTCCCAGACAGAAATACTCTCAGCCGCCACACCGATAACCTTTGTAAGAAGTTCTCTTTCATCCTCATAAAAATCACCAAGGACAAAATCAATCAACTCTTCACCGGTAACAGGTTCGTCTGCTCCAACACCAATTCGCAAGCGATGATATTTTCGCGACTCCAGCGACCACTCTATTGACTTAAGGCCGTTATGCCCGCCGTCAGAACCACTCCCCCGAAAGCGCATCCGTCCAAGAGACAGATTAACCTCATCCACCACAACCAGCACACTTTCAGGCTCAGGAAATTCCGGCAGATGTGCAAATATCTCACCGGAATTATTCATATAAGTCATGGGTTTTACTATCAGCATCTCACCAAGTCGGATAAAATGTGAGTTAACCCCCGCCTGCCACTTTAAACCGGAATCATCAGCCATCCGATCAGCAACCATAAAACCAATATTATGGCGGGTATTCTCGTATTTACTACCGGGATTACCCAGACAGACAATTATCTTCATGCAACACTACTCAGCAGCTGTTTCACTTTCAGCCGCTTCTTCCTGCTTGTGCGGAGCGTGGCAGGTAACAACAACACTGTCAGCAGAGGTCATATATTTAACACCCTTGAGCGCAGGAAGGTTGGTAACGTGCCATACTTCGTTGAGGCCAAGTGTTGAGATGTCAAGATTAACAACTTCCGGAAGGTTTGCCGGAAGACATTCAACTGAAACTGTGTGAAGCTCAAGCTCAACAACACCGCCAAGACCAGCCCCCTTGGCTTCACCAACCAGTTCAACAGAAACATCAACGTGAACGGCAGTATTTTCATCGATAGCACGGAAATCAGCGTGAAGCAGACCTTCACCGATAGATTCGTGCTGAACATCCTTCAAAACCGCCTTCTTCATTTCGCCAGCAATATCAAGATCAACAATACGTTCACCAGAAATAATCAGTTCGTAAAGTTCCTTCTCGTTAACAGCAAGATTCATATTCTCCACGCCTTTGCCGTAATAAACAGCAGGAAGCATGCCTTCCTTGCGCAGATCAAATGCAACATACTTACCGGTACCTTCTCGTTTTTCAGCTTTAAGTACAGCCACTTCGTTTCTCCTTATTGTATTAAAAATGTTACCATTATTTATAGAAAAAAAACGCTCAAGCTCAGGACAGATACCCCGGCTCAAAGAGCGGACTCATCGACTTGTCATGGTGAATTCGGATAATCGCCTCTGCCAAAGTCGGCGCAACAGACAGAACTGTAAAATTGACACTCTCTGGAACCGCCTGAATATTCTGCGGTACAGAGTTGGTGACAATAATCTCGTCCGCACCGGCAGCAGCCAGACGCTCCCAGGCAGGGCCGACAAACAGGCCATGCGAAGCTGCTATCCTGACACTCTTGGCGCCATGCTCTCTGGCTATCTCAATTGCACTTGCCATACTTCCGGCAGTAGAAATCATGTCATCAACGATAATCACGTTCTTGCCTGAAATATTACCGATAACATGACCGTGCTCAATCTCGGTATCACTCTTGCGGCGCTTTTCGATAATGGCAAAATCACAATTGAAGATACGTGAAAATCCGTCAGCAAGCTTTACGCTGCCAACGTCAGGGCTGACGATAACCAGATTGTCAAGCTCACTTTTCTTGAGGTAATTGGCAATCACCGGCTTGGCAATCAGATGGTCTACAGGAATATCAAAGAAACCCTGAATCTGCTGCGCGTGCAGGTCCATGCAAAGCATACGATCAACACCGGCAGTAGCAAAAAGATTTGCAACCAGTTTGGCGGTAATCGGCACACGCCCTTCGTGCTTGCGGTCCTGACGGGCGTAACCATAGTAAGGCACAACCGCAGTAATCCGCCGGGCAGAAGAACGGCGCAGCGCATCAACCATAACCAGCAATTCCATCAGCGCTTCATTGACCGGAGGACAGGTCGGCTGAACAATAAAAACATCAAGCCCGCGAACATCGTCAAGGATCTTAACCTGCGCTTCACCATCAGCAAAAGACTTGACCTCACACATACCCGGAGCAACCTGCAGGTGCCTGCAAATTTCATCGCCAAGTTCTGTATGAGCGCGACCACAAAAAACTCTCATCTATTTCCTCTTTCGTTAAAACTCAAATTCATGAATCATGTTTATCGGCTGAAGACTCAATCCTCTACAGGTTTTCCTCAACCAATTTAAGATCATCAGGCGTATTCACGCCAAGCGCCTCAATCGGGTTCTCACACTTGACAGCAACAACTTTCCTGCCCTCAGAGATCAGAAACGGAATAACATCAGTCAGGTAATACTCACCCTGCGAGTTGTTATTACCGACCTTGTCAAGCGCACTCCACAAGGCATCTTCAGAGAAACAGTAAACCCCGGTGTTACCTTCAAGCACCGCCTTCTCTGTGTCACTTGCATCCTTGACCTCGACAATCCGGGCAACCTCGCCTTTTTCATCACGGATAATACGGCCAAAGGAACTCTCAGCCGGTATCGCAACAGTCAGAACACAACAGGCCGCGTCTTCACTGTCACGAAGCGCAACAACCTTTTTAAAGCTCTCGGAAGAGAGCAGCGGCATATCACCGCAGGTCACAATTATCGGCGAGCCGCATAATTCAGCCGGCCAGTCATGTGACTCAAATAAAGAACGGGCACACATCACAGCATGCCCGGTCCCAAGTTGAGGCGATTGCTCAACCCAAAGAACACCAGTCGGCAACTCTCGGATGACTTCTTCTTTCTTGAAGCCAACAACGGCACATACGCCGTCCACCGATGCTGCCGATAGCGCTTTTAATACCCAACCAAGCAGTGCTTTACCACCTGCCTGAAAGAGCACCTTCGGGCGGTCGCCTCCCATTCGGGTGCCCTTGCCTGCAGCAAGAACAACCGCGCGTGTCGGGATTGACATAACCACTCCTAAAATGTAAGCCGATAAAGACTTACAGCGCAATTCGGAACCGGAAATCCACAATATGAAGCGCGGCCGATTAAAGCCGCGCGTTGTCTTAAGAATTGAATAGTACTGAATTTAAGGAAGGATGCAACAGGTTATTTGAAGATTAAATAAAATATTTTTCAACCAATCCCGTTGAACAGTAAAAACTTATCAGGCGCAAAACTCCGCCTCAGGTTCCTGTTGACGTGCCAGATCAGAGAGGTAGTTCTCAAGAAATTTCTGCTCTTCACTACTTGATAATGCGAAGGAAACGCCCATTATCCCACCTTCAGACCAAGCAACAGATGCCTTCAGTGTTTTTTTACAACTGTCAGTAAAATCAATATCCACCGTTACTTCATCCCAAATACTGCACTCGGCACAGGCAAGAAGCAATGCACCTTTAAGCGAGAGGTTCAAAACCCTCGCATCATCACAACAACATTTAATTCTAGCCGGTAAATCGACTGTATATCTTTCAGATTCTCTGCGCTCTATTCCCATAGTAGCCCCCGATCTATTACTTTACAAACCCTCTAACTTTTGTTACAGCATACCATATGACTTTCATATTCGCAAACCAAAATCACAATATACGGTGATTTTTTTCAACTAATTGCGTAATCCACCGCATATATAGACCTCAAAGTCCCGATTCTCTCAATATTGTCCGCCAAACAAGCAATACAACTGAGTAGAGATATGATTTTCCGGAAGAGTAAACTATCAGCGATCCGGTCTGTCCCGAGCGCAAGTTATCTGTTTCAATTTCGGCGTAAACGGGATAATAAACTCCGGTTATTCTGAGTCTGTTCTTATGGTCGTTAGTAGCGAAAACAGGGCCGCCATGCAGAGATGCCAGAGCGGGATTATCAAGAACCTGTTGTCGGTAATCAGATAATTTGGTAATTTTACAGTTAATTGTACCGCCGGAGCCGGCCGGGAGAAAACTGGCGTCCTTACCGGTTTTGAGATAACCAAGATCCTCATGCGGCAATAGTGCAACGACCTCGCTCTTATTTATGTTAATCAGCAGAGCCACCTCCTGCCCTTTATAGAGAGCCGAATTAACCTGCAGAGAGTTATCAAGGTTTTCAATAAAGCCGGGGAACTGGGCATAGACAGAGCAGCGCCGTAACTGCTCGAGCAGGGATTTAAGTTTTGAATCAACCTGTGAGAGTGCGGTCTGCTGAAGTCCGACGCCGCTGCCGGCCTTTGTTGTGGAGGCAATTTCACTGTTTATTCTTGAGAGAAGAACTGCCTTGTAGTTACGCAGTACTTCAATTTCTTTTTCAAGAGAGACTGACGCCATTGAGAGCAGTAATTCGCCCTTTTTGACTTTATCACCAGACTTGACATACAGGGTTGTAAGCACGCCTGAAATGGGAGCATAAAGAATCTGGCGCTGCACGGCCTTTACCTGAGCCGGAAGTTGCAGTCTGCGCGGAAGCGGCAGTGAGAACCACAATGCCGCAATAGCAAAAATGATTATAATGATCCACGTATTTCTGCCGAGAGTTATCGCCTTGCGGTTATTCCATAACCAGACGATTTCAGTAACTGCCGGGAAGAGGATAAATGCCGTAATCTCGATTGTAAATAAGACAATACCGATAATTTTGGGAAATGAGTAATAAACCAGAATCGCGATACCGGTATAAAGAAAGAACCGATAAATCCAGGATGAAACGGAATATATCAGTAGAAGGCGCCGGGAATGTTCAGACATTTTCCGCTCAGGGTCAGGCGCGGAGATTCCCAGAAGTTTGTATCGGTAAAACCAGCGCAGGTAGACTCTGGCACGCGGGAAAAGATTATCAATGCCAAGCAGATCCGAGAGAATGTAATACCCGTCAAAGCGCATCACCGGATTGAGGTTAATCATCAGCGTTCCGGCCAGACTGACAGAAGAGAGAACAAAGCAGACGCTTCTTGTAATCTGCCCCTCGCTGACGCCCCAGATTACAAGGGCAAACGCGGCAATCGTCAACTCCGCAAGCACCCCGGCAAAACTTATCAAAAGGCGTTTTTTCCGTGAAGACATCCGCCAGCTGTCAGTCACATCACAGTACGGTACCGGCCACATGACAATAAACGCCACGCCCATGGTCTTGACACGGTTGCCCATTTTCTTGGCGGTAAAAGCATGTGCGAATTCATGGACGCACTTTAACAGTGTTATGGCAACGCCATAGGCAAGCGCCCCCTTCCAGTTGAGAAAATCCGTCAGTGTCGCTACATATTCATCAAACCGGAAGCAGAGAAAGTATAAGCCAATAATGGCGATAAAAGCATAAAAGACCAACGCCGGCAGTGTCACAAGTTTAGTGACATACGGCAAGGCTTTATTGAGGAAGCTGTCGGGTCTGATTAACGGCAGACGAAAATACAGGTAATGATGAATCAACCACTGAAATGCCGATTGGCGCTTGCGCTCTGATTCTCGTGAGAGTTGGCCTGAGGAAATATGCAGTGAATTATTAAGGAGACGCAGGCGGTTTAAATCAACCAGAAAATCAACCATGTCATGCTGACTTACGCGGATAGTCGTCTCCCGCTCTATACGGTCAATAAGCGCACCAAGGGTCTGTTCCCGGTCAAGTCTGATAAGAATCTGATAATGCTGCCAGTCGGCCTTGAGGTACTCGGAATTCACCGGATCGAAGACTGTCCAAACCGGCTCACCACCTTCGGCCGCGGGTGCGGGAAAAAACTCAAGATCAGACCTGAGCAGTGGAATATCAAGAGAACTGCTATCCATCTCCGATTCTGGCATGACTTATCATACCCCCAGACGACTTCGCAGGACAGAAAGCGGCCGGCGCAGCAGCCAGTAGAAAAGCGGAACACGCGAACCGTAAATTATTGCCGTACCTTCCGCGCCCAAAGAAGAGTGCTTATTCTGCTCTTTCCAGTAAGCCTCGGCGATAAAAGCGCTGCCGCCGTGAACCGAGCCAACCGCCTGCGCGGATACATAGTATAACAATGCCGGATAAGATGAGGTCGCAGAATTATTAAGGATCACACTGACCGCCGCATCCCCGGGAAAATCAATACGGTCATCCTGCGGCAGATAAATACGCACCATCGTATCGGTCGGGTCGGTTATCTGCATTATCTTTTCACCAATAACAACCGGCCTGCCCTCCAGCTCATGCGGGTCTGTAACAATAACCGACCCGTCAGTTGGCGAGCGGACAATCAGGTTATCCCTGCGGTACTCCGCCACCTTCAACCGTGCCTTGTCCTGACGGAGCTGACTGGTAAGCTCGACAAGCTGCCCCATCTTATCAGGGTCATTAACTACGCCCGCCCGCACCGAAACATACTTGGCGTACGTCTCATGAAATGACTGCAAGGCTGCAATATATTCTTCAGAAATAACCTCTGGAGCCATTTTTATAAGAATGTCCCCATGCCTGACCTTCTGTCCGGCATGCACGGGAATAGACTCAATAACGCCATCAATTTTTGAAGCGACCGATACCGGATGACGGGCTACAATTTCACAGGGCGCGACAATACGCAGCCTTAACGGAATAAGCAGGCAGACCATCAGAACCACGGCAATTTTTAGAATCAGTTTCCTACTCAGACGCTGTGCAGCACGGCTGAAAAAAGAATGCTCGGCTTTGGTATATAACGACCACAAACCAGCGTAACCGTCAAGTAACGGTAAAAATGCCTCCGACTCTTTATCGCGCCAGTTTTTCTCGCCCCACCGCTCCAGCAGGAGACAAAGCCCTTCCGAGGCAGCCCCCATCTGAAAAACAAGAACGTCAGCCCCGCCAGATTGGGAATTATAGGCAACAAGACAATTCTCATCAATATTTCCTGTAGCGGAAAGCTCGGTAGTCCTTATGCGGGAATATTTTTTTTGACTATCATATAATGAAGCCAGCGCCTGCCAGAGGGTTGAAAAATTTTCACTGACATCAGGGCTGACAGTCCCGGAAACACCAAGCAACTTAAAACCGCTGCCACAGGATTCAAGAAGAATGGCCCGGTCATACTTGATAAATGAAACCGTATTATTAAGGATATGGAATTTCAGCTCCTGACGGTTTTTGCATGAGGAGGCTTGCAACAGCAGACGGTTTTGCGCTGCAAGCGTACGCAGGGTCTGCTGAATTACTTCTGACGCGGCGGCAGAAAAATCATCTGGCATCAAGTTCCTCCACAGCAAGCCAACTGTTCTCACCAGCTTTCAGCACGCCGTTATTATTGGGAATCTGCAGATAAGCTTCAAACATACCACTTGAGGGGTTGATCGCCGGGGCTATTCTGGTGAAAACCGCACTAACCTTTTGCCCACCCGAACCAGAACGCAGCCTGACATTCATGCCGTCCTTGATTTTAGAATAAAGATAACCCGGCAAAACGATATGACCAAGCAGAGTACTGTCGTCAATAACCTTGATTACCGGAACACCAGCCTCAATAAGCTCGGATTCTCTGGTGTAAACGCCTGCGACCTTCCCGTCAAACGGCGCCAGAAGATGGCAGGCAGAAAAATTACGCTCGGCAAAAGTTTTTTCAGCCTGGGCAGAAGCAAATTCGCGCTGCGCATTCGCCAGATCAACCAGTGAAGCATCGTTACGGGAACGCAGATCTTTTGCCGCCGCAAGAGAAAGTTTGGACGCGTCATAAGCAGCCAGCGCTTTTTCCAGCGACGCCTTATACACAACATCATCAAGCTTGATTAATTCATCGCCTTTTTTAAAAGACTTGCCAAGCCTGAAATTAATCGCTATGACCTTGCCGTTAATCTCTGAAGACAAAAGCGCTTCACGAACCGGCAGGAGGACGATACGAAACACCTTCCCCGATATTTCATCATCAATCTGTTGGATATTCTGGTCTGTATTAAGGGATACCACAGGGGTTTTTGTTACTGTTTTTGAGGAATCGACATCCTCAGCAGCCTGAATAGTTGTTATTGATAAAATGGTTATAACCAGCAGAAAAGAAGACATTTGCCTGAACTGGCCAAAAGGCAAAAAAGAGCAGCAGATAAAACGAGTAAAAAATTTAGCCGACATAGTTGAGTATCCCTAAAACAGGCACCCAAAAACCAGTCAAGCCTGCCCCTTAATAAACGCCCTCCAGGCTACTGCCCCAAAACCTCAGAAGAATCCTGTACATAGTTTAAGCCGTCAATTTTATGTGCCACCACTTTGCCAGAAGCATCAAGAGTATAAACATACTGGCTGCTGGTGCCTTCATTTTCATTGACGACAACCGGTTCAACCTCCAGAGGGACAGTCTTCTCCTCGATGAGTGTTGCGGAACTATTCGTAGGTATGCTGCTACTCTGGCTGAAGGTGTTAAACTGTACGCCGCCACTACCGGAAACCGGGTCAAGCCCGGCACTGTTATAGATTTTAGCCTTTGCCACCATCAGACTGACATAAGCTTCCATATACTTTGAAAGGTCCTCGATATTGCGCACCTTCTGCGCAGTCACCTTACTCTTGCGCTCACGCCCGGAATCGACGGATTTCGCAAGATTTTCAACAAGCTTGTCACTGTCGGTTTTAAGGTCGCCAAGCATTTTGAATTTATCAACCGCACAGTCATATTCGATAACCGCCAGACGAACCTGGGTAATCACAGCCGCAGCCAGCGCCATCCGCTTTATGCGCAGAAAATCAATGCGCTTGAAGTTTGACTTGGCCTCAAAAATACGGCTTGGCGACTCAAGCAAATTCCAGCTGACATTAAGACCGGCGCTGAACCAGGAGTTATAATAAAGATACTTGTTGCCATTAGCCTGCGGATTGACAAACAACTGCGGACTTGGCAGAATACGAAGCAACGTGGCGCGCGCTTCGTCACGGGTAATCTTGACCTCAAGATCCTGCTGGAAAAACTCCGGCCGGTTATTAAGCGCAAGATCTTCAAGTTCATCAATGTCAAAATTCTCACGGGATAAAACCGGACTGGGCGCAACAAGGGAAAATTCCGAGTCAAGCGGTAACCCCATCAGCCGCAGAAGGTTGACCTTGGCTGAATTATATTTTTCAGACATCTCGCGGATCTTTACCTTCTGACTTTTTATATTGTAGCTACGCTCCAGACCCGCACTGTCAGAAAGCGCGCCCTTACTGACACTTTCCTTGATAGAAGCCAGTTCAGCGTCGAACTCCTGCTCAATAACTTCAGCTTTTTCAACCACTTTCATCAGCGATACACATTGCCAGTACGCCGCGGCAACATCAAGGGCAATTTTCTGGCGTACGCGCCTTATCGAATGCAGTCCCTGTTTCTGACGGTTCTGCTCCTGCTTGGCCTTAAAGTAGGAAACACCGAAATCCAGAGCATTCCACAAAAGTTTCAGACCGCCATAATACTGCTGCTTTTCAGAACTGTATGAATACTTGGTCAACTGCGCCTCTTCACCGGTAAAGAGCCCCACCGAGCTGCTGGCGTCATATGAATCGCGCATCTCGGCATTATAATCAAAGGTAAGGCGTGGCAACATTTTCAGGAAAGACGAGGTCTTGATTTCTTTCTGAATAAGCTCTTCCTGCCGGGCCAGCCAGAGATCAATATTGTATTTAAGTGCCAGCTCGATGGCGCGGTCGATTGTCAGCCCGCCAGAAAGTTCAGGTTTTATCGAGTTGTATGCCTGGACATCAATGACTGAATTACTTTTACGCAACCCAATATCATCAAGGACGTTACCAGTTTCAACACAGCCGCACAACGGCAGAATAACTGCAAATAATATTAGATAATACTTACCCAAAGTGTAGCCCCAGTATATTTTATTTTAAATGCAGATTGAATGACTGCATTTATTTTACTTGAAGTAAAAAACCACCGACGAAACTCACATTTTATTGGATTATAAAATTTTCACCCACAAAATCCACAAATAATTACAAAAAATCAACAATTTTACCGCCAATCTTACCTTTTAAAAATGAGGATATTAAATGTACAGTTGTGGTTGATTTTGCTTGTAAATCATATATTTTGTGTTAAAATTATATCAAATGGGTAGTAACAATTTAGAGTACTTTTGCACTTATTATTCTATCAATAGTGAGAGTATTTATGTTAGGCAGACTTCTTAAGCTCGAAGAAAGAATTGTGCTGGATGCGGTAATCCACACAGATTCAGCAGACAGCAATTCCTCAACAGAAGCAAAGGCAGAGACACAGCAGCAGGATACAGCGGCTGCAGATTCTGCCGAAAACGCAAATGACCCGTCTGCGCCTGATAATACAGATCAAGACACCGAAGCCGGTTCCGCCGGTGAGAGCGTAAAAGACTCCGCATCAGGCAGCGCGCTAAATACAGCCAGCCATTCACTGCTGCTTGTCAACAGCGATATTGAGGATTATCAAAAACTTGTCGATGCCAGTCTCGAAAGCGTTGTGACGGTTGTTTATGACGCTGATACCGATGACCTGCAGAGCATTATCAACCAGATACAGCAGCTTGATGACACGGTCTATGACAGTATCGCCATCGCCAGCCACAGTGACACTGACGGCAACATTCTTCTGACCAATTCCGAGCATGTATCGGCAGATTCATTACAGACAGATTCCGACCAGCAGCATTTCTTTGCCTCGCTTGGTGATTTCATTTCAGCAGACGGCCGACTTGACCTTCTCTCCTGCTTCAGCGCTGCCGGGGAACAGGGACAGCGCCTTATTGACAACCTTGAGAGCATAACCGGTCATGACGTCGCCGGTAGTGATGACGCAACCGGTTCAGCTGAAAATGGGGGCGACTGGATTCTTGAGAGCAACAACATAGACGCGAAGTCCATCTATTTTGACAGTACAGAGATTACATACTTCACCTCTACTCTTGCGGGTACGGAGACACCGAGCAATATTGTCACGACAACCATTGATCTGGTTGACGACACTGATGGCGAAATCTCCTTGCGTGAAGCATTGATGTATATAAATGATGCTAACAGCGATGCAGATCCAAGCAATGACCTCAGCACGACTATTACCTTCAACTTTACGGTTAAAGAGTCAAGCGGTAAATATACCATTCTTCTTGGCGACAGCACGGGTGATGGTACTGTCGACAACGCTGATCTGGTTGGCAGCGGCTACACCTCAGGTCAAAAGCCCGAACTAGAAATTAATACCGATGTAACCATAAACGGTGATATTGACGGTGATGGCAATTATGATGTCACTATTGATGGGGGCGTGGAATGGAGTGATACAGACTCCGACGGCATACTAGATATAGACGAAACAGGTTCTGCGAGCGGAACACGCCTGTTTTATGTCAATGACAGTACAGACACTATTACAGTTGAGTTCACCGGACTTAAATTGGTAAACGGTTTTTCTGATGTCAGTGTTGACGATCAGGGGCATGGTGCTGCAATTTATAATGATGGTGAGGTTGTTACCATTGACAACTGTGTCTTTGAAAATAATGTAAGTACCAGTGATGGCGGTGCCGTATACAACAAATACGTATCAACCGGCAGCCTGACAGTGAAAGACTCCACATTCGCCAACAATTCCTCAGTTTCTTATGGCGGCGCAATAGGCAACACCGGTGTCGGTGCCGCAGCAACAATCCAGAACTGTATCTTCAATAATAACACAGCTTATGTCAACGGAGGAGCAATTTATTCGGATGCTTCTACAGGGCTCAGCATCACAGACTCCTTTTTTAATTACAATACAACCTCCTCAACAAGCGGCCAGGGAGGTGCAGTTTACGCAAACGCCACCAATCTTGACCTCAGCAATACAATGTTCAGTAACAACTCCTCTGGTATCGGCGGCGCACTTTATATAGACTCCATGGGCTATACCAAGAATTTCAGCGGGCTTACATTCCAGGATAATTCCGCTTCAACTTATGGCGGCGCACTCTATTTATACGGAACAAGCAACCTGTCCTTAACCGGCGCCTTATTTGACGGAAATACCGCCACGCAATACGGCGGTGCGATAAAGTCGATAGACAGCAACCTGACAATAAATACCTCGGAATTTAAATCAAACTCAGTTAGTGACGCCGATGGCGGAGCAATTTTCTTTGAATCCACTACTGCCGGCGCGCTGGTAATTAATGGCGGCTCTCTGCATGATAACAGTACGACCTCAACAATTGCCGGTTATGGCAAAGGCGGTGCTATCTACTCTGCGACCTCATCCATCACCTTAAATGGCGTATCCATGTACAACAATACCGCCACGGGATCTGGTGCTGCGCTTTATTCTTCATTTACCGGTCAGACTGTAATGATCCTCGCTTCCAATATTTATTCAAACAGCAGCAGTAAATCCGGCGGTGCGCTTTATATTGAAAACGGCAGCACCACAATTCAGGGAAGCACCTTTTCAGGCAACTCCGCTTCTGCTGGTACTGGCGGTATTTATATCCAGAACAATACAAACGTAAATATCATCGCAAGCACCATAAAGAATAACACCGGTAATGCCGCTAGCGGCGGAGGAATAAGTCTGGTAAATAACACCAGTTTGACAAATGCCTTTATAAACAAATCCGTTATTGCCGACAACACCAACAGCAACGGCTCAGGTGGAGGTATTGACCTGCTTGCGTCATCCGGAAATATTTATATAACAATCAACTGTTCTTCCATTTATGGCAATAATGCAATGTATGGGAATGGTGGTGGCCTGTATGTAAACGGTGCTCTGGCAAGTGTTACGCTGATAAATACAAATATCTCCGGAAACACTGCGGAAAATGGCGCTGGAATTTATATCAACAGCGGCAAGGTTCAGGGAGTTTACACGACAATAGCTTACAACACGGCCTCAATCAGTGGAGGGGGCGTATATTCAAATTCTGGGACTGTGGACTTTTTGAGCAGCATCGTTGCCGCCAACTCCGTTAATGACCTTGCCGGATCATCAATGAATTTCCATTACAGCTGGATAGGAACCGACCTCTCAGGAAGCATAACCGACGGGCTCAACGGCAATGTCCTGGACAACTCTGCAACCAGTCTGGCAACATTAGGCTCCTTGGCTGGAACAATACCTTATCTTACTGTAAGCGCCTCTTCGCCAGCCAATGCCGGTGCAGCGGTTTATTATTATAACGTTGGTGCAGACGCTTTCTTTGATACCGCGACTGATTATTTCTACTTTTATAATGGCGCTGATTATGTCGATATGGCCTCAAATGTAGTAAGCAGTGTTTCCACGGAAGTAATCGCCAAAGACATAATTGGTTCAGCGAGGTCAATAGAAAAACCGTTTATGGGGGCCTTTGAATATATCCCGCCTGTCGCACAGGAAGCCGCACCGATAATTGAAGACGTATTAACCCATATACCAGGCGATAGTACACTACCGCCTCCGCCACTGCCTCCAGAGAGCGGTGATGCGCCTACACTTTCAGATCTTGCCAATGACCTGCTGCTTGCACTGCTGAGTGTCGATGATACCGCGCTTGATCTGGAAGGACAAAATTTACAGGCACTGGCAGAAGCCGGTAATGAAGGTGATGCACCAGCGCCGGCAACACCTGGTGAGCCTGCCCCCGGTCAGCAACAGGGGCAACCCCAACAGAACAACGGGGAAAGGACCCCGGATAACGGTGCGCAGAATAATGCCGCGGCAAGAAACACGCTTGCGGGCAACCTCAAATCATTCAATAATTCGATCTACAATAATACCATTGTCGGCGCCGGCTTTATTATCAAGGTCTCCATTGAGGGTTCGTTTGCGACCTTCAAGATACTTTCAGACAACACCGCAAACAGTAATATAAGCCAGCTTGGTTCACAGGCCGCCAGCCAGACAATAATCCTCAGCGTTCTGTCACTTAATACCGACCAAACGCTGTCATCAATCAACAACCTTTTAAAGGATATCGACCAGCGGCAGAACCCATCTCAGGCAGAGTACTACACCAATGAAGGCAATGGTTTTACTGCTGCAGCTGCGGATCTCAGCGATATCTTAAAAAGCACGCAGAAACAACTCATCAAGGCCAGAGCCAGAGCGCTTGAAGCTAATGACCTGCTGAGAATTTTATCCTTAAGTATCACTGATTTCTCGGACCGGATTGCCGAGAACTCTTTTGCTTCCGGCCTGAATAAATTTGTACGCGCCAATGAGGAACTTACGGTCGAATACGAAGTATCAAATAATCTGATGAAATATATAAAAGACAAGACCAATATGGGGGTTGAGGTCACGGCAGTTGAGCTTGAAAAAATCATCCCTGCAATCAGACAGGACGCACTTGGCCGGGCGCATCTGATAACACAACGCTCAGACAGGGCCGGGGAAGAAGTTCTTGAGGCGCTGACCAGAAGGCTCCAGAATGCCTCAGCAGAGAATAGCAGCAATATCGAAGGGCAAATTGTTACCATGCTCTCAAGTTGGCGTTCGCAACTAGGTCTGAGTCCGGTTGTTTCCATAGCCGCCACAGACACCCAGCTCAGCGCGATCCACTAAAACAATTTAAAGGTTTGTACGGAAACGATGAAATTAAAAATCAAATTAATCCATGGGCAAAGTCAGCTAGCTGATTTTGAGATACCAATGGGCGACAAGGTAAGTTTTGGCAGAAGTCCTGAAGCGGATATACAGCTAAACGATCAGACCGCCTCACGCGTTCACTGTGAGATCGACTACACCAATGACACACCGGTTCTGCGTGATCTGAATTCCAGTAACGGAACAATGGTCAATGAAGAGAGAATTGATGCTGATTTTCTTCTTAACGGCCACAACACCATAACTATCGGCAGCCATGTATTCAGCACGGAATTTAACCAGAAGACCAAAGTGGCTGATAATCCCATCCTGTCTGACGTCCTTGAGACAACAATCGACCTCAGCGATGCTGATAGTGATTTTGACATTAACGCCATCAGCTATTCCCAGAAATTTGATTTTACGCAAGGCCCGCTGAGGACCACCGAGAAACTTGACCATCAGCTCCAGACCATAACCAGAAGAGTAAATGACATCTGCACCTTTTCCAGCAGAATTCTTGCCATGGCTGATTCCAAAGAGGTGTTGGCGGCGGCGGTTGAGGCGGTTCTCGATATAACCGGAGCGCAAAGATGCTCGGCGATTCTGCTTGATATCTCTAGCAACCTGCTGGACCCTGTAACCTTCAAGTGTTCTGATGAATTCCAGCACCAGGGAAAATTCCCGGTAAGCACAACTATTGTCCGGCACGTCATCTCATCCGGAGAATCGATAATCTCAACCAATACCGCAGATGACGACCGGTTTATGCTTGGCGCTTCAATTTCTGCGCAGAATATTTCCAGTGTAATGTGCGTTCCGCTTATCGGTCAGGAAAATGTAATCGGCACACTCTATGCCGACAACACTGACGGCTACAACTCCTTTGATGAAGAGGCACTGGCGATAATGGCCGTAGTCGGACACCAGTCTGCCGTAGCTGTCGAGAGGCTAAGTCTGGTAAAAGATTTAAAGCGTTTATTCTTCGGCTCAATCCACGCGCTGGCGGCTTCAATTGAAGCGAAGGACCGCTACACGCGCGGCCACTCTGAACGGGTCACCTGTTACAGCCTGATGATAGCTGACGAATTAGGGCTTGATGAAAAGGAAAGGTCAGTAACTGAACTCGCTGGCTTACTGCATGATGTCGGAAAAATTGCAATCCCGGAAGGGGTTTTGTGCAGCACCAGCAAACTTGGTGATGAAGAATTCAAGTTAATGCAGGAGCATCCCGACCGTGGCGCGGAAATAATTCTTAAGATGCCGGAACTTTCCAGACTCGCCTCTGTGAAGGAAGTCGCAAACGGCGCCAGACACCATCATGAAAAATTTGACGGAAGCGGATATCCTGACAAATTGTGTGGCGAGAAGATCCCGCTGATATCGCGTATCCTTGCCGTTGCCGACACCTTCGACGCAATCACAAGCACACGAACCTACCGCAAGGGACAGACCACTGAACTGGCGCTTGACATCATCAATAAATGTTCGGGAACCCAGTTTGACCCAAAGGTCGTTGAGGCTTTTGGCAAAGTCTGTGAACGCGGGGACATCGCAAGACCAGATAAGGTCAGGGCAAACATTCAATTCAACAAAGCATTGCTGGCTCAAAGCACGGCAAACAAGGAAGCAGGTACTACTGATAATGAATAGTGACAACGCAAAAACCCAGAACAAAGCCCCCCGCACTGCAGAATATGATGTTACCGTTTTTCTCGACGCAATCACTCAAAACCGTACTGACATTGATGCGACAATAAAGGTGCCTCTTGAGGCTGTGAGCAATGATAATACACTGCTGATTGATGCCCAAGCAACTATTCAGGCTGGCAATCTCCTGTCCTCTCCCGATAACGATATGACATTAATTACAGAACCGCCGAAGACCATCCCCTCGCCTGATTCTGAATCAGACAAGACTGTCGACGCGACAATGCTTATAGAAAATCAACAACAGACCCAGATTCAGGAACCAACCCAGCAGACGCAAAACATACCACATGACAATTCCGTCCTGCACAGTACCGAACTGACTGTCGGCAATAATTCAATCTCCATTAACCTGCGCCCAAGGAGCATAAGCAGCAGCCTTGACGCATCAGGCGAAACTTCTAAATCAAAAATCAGCGAGAAAGGCAGAGCTGATTTTGAAATAATCAAGAAACTCGGCGAAGGCGGTATGGGGGTAGTTTACAGTGCGAGGCAAAGTTCCATCGACCGGCCGATTGCGCTGAAAATGATTAAGGGCCGGGCAATCAATGACATCAGGGTTAAAAACAAATTCCTGCAGGAGGCGGTTGTTACCGGTGATCTTGAACACCCAAATATTGTCACAATCCACGACCTCGGCATTGACAGTGATGGTTGTGTCTTTTACGCAATGAAGAAAGTTGCCGGCAAAGAATGGGCGGAGCAGATTGATGAGCTTAGCCGTAATGAAAATATTGATATACTTCTGCGAACCGCTGATGCCATCGCGTTTGCCCACTCAAAAGGCATTATCCACCGTGACCTCAAGCCGGAAAACATCATGCTTGGTTCATATGGCGAGGTTCTGGTTATGGACTGGGGGCTGGCGGTTGCTATCAGTGATAAAGGTAAAGCGGAAAAGCTCAACGAGAAAACCGGGATTGCCGGAACACCGGCCTACCTTGCTCCGGAAATGGCTAACCCAAGGCGCTGGATGGATGTTGGCGGCCATAGTGATATTTATCTTCTTGGTGCAATCCTGTTTGAGATTATCACCGGTAAACGCCCGCACAACGGCAAAAACATCAGCATGTGCCTGAAGAATGCCGCCGACAATGTGATTGTTGAAACCGGTGCATCTGGCGAGCTTTTGTCCATTGCGATGAAGGCAATGAGTACTGATATTCACCAGCGTTATGCCAACGTCAAGGAATTTCAGAAAGCAATTCGTGAATACCTTTCACACGCAGAATCAATTCTCCTCTGCGAAAAAGCCGAGTCTGATTTTGCCAAAGCGAGAATCTCAAAGCAGTATGACGATTTCTCTACGGCGGTTTTTGGCTACCGCCAGTCATACGAACTGTGGAAAGAAAACGAACAGGCATTATGCGGGATAAAACTGTCAACCATAGCTTATGCACAAGCGGCGCGCGATAATGGTGATTATGATCTGGCAATCTCCCTGATTGACAAAGACAACTTTTCCGATTGCGCTGAACTTCGCATTGAGATTGAAAAACTCAAAGAGTTGCGTCTGCGCCAGCAGGCACGTCATAAATTATTCAAACGCACCCTTGTTGCGATGAGCGTAATAATTATTATCGGCTCTATCACGGCATCTGTTCTTATTAATTCCGCCAGAACTCAGGCGCTTGAAGAGCGTAACCGGGCGGAAAAGAACGAACTTCTGGCTAAAGCAGAGAGCAAGCGCGCCAACACCAATGAAAAGAAAGCGGTAAAAGCGCTGGATGATCTGGTGAAAGCCAAAACCAGTGAACAGCTCCAGATAGCTCTGCGCAAGGCTGCCGAAGTTGAATCAATAAAAACCAAGAAAATCATAAAAAACCGGGAAGAGCTTGCCGAGAATAAATGGTGGATTTTCCAGAACGATAATGCCAGAAACAAACAAACAGAGTCTGCGCAAAAAGATAAACTCCCGGCAGAAAGACTGATAAAGTTTAATGACGATGCCCGGATGGACCTTGTACTGATTCCGGATGGAACGTTTGCGATGGGAAGCGTTATTACCGAGAATAACCGCTTGAGTGAGGAAAATCTGCATCGCGTTCATCTTACAGCACCGTTTTATATGGCAAAGTATGAACTTACCGGCAAACAGTGGGGAGCGCTTACCGGCGACAAGTCGCAGAGTGAGGGCAATTATCCGAAATGGAATATAAGCTGGGATGACGTTCAGAAAAAACTCTTGCCGGCAATAAACAAGTACGCACCACAGGGCTGGACCTTCCGCCTGCCAACCGAGGCAGAGTGGGAATGGGCTTGCCGGGCGGGTACAAATACGGCCTATAATACCGGCAATGAAAAACAGGATCTGGAGAAGGCAGGCTTTACTGGTCAGGATAACCTTATCAGCGCGCAGAAAGTTGGCGTAAAACAACCAAACGCCTGGGGGCTTTTCGATATGCACGGAAATGTGGCTGAATGGTGTCAGGATGATTACTCGGCTGACGCGTACCTCACCGGCGACAGAACCGTCGAAAATCCATTGATTGTAAATAATGCCGCAAACAAAAAAATAAAGAAGAAAATCGTACGCGGCGGATCATGGACAAACCTTGAAGCACATTGCAGAAGCGCGCACCGCAGCTACGCCAACAGCGACAGCAATTATAATTTCATCGGGGTCAGACTTGTGCTTGCCAAAAAATAGTGCGATTAAAGAATAAACCGGATATGAGAAAACAACTCAGCCACTGACCAGCGCACCGTCGCCAGGCATACCGACCCAGCATTGCTGATCCGGGAATTTGGCTTCCAGATAGTCTACAAATTTTTGCGGATCTTCGCTGTTATCGGAAAACATCTCATAGTGAGCCGGACAGACCAGCACAGGATGCAGTTCACCGGCAAGGTCAACAGCCTCCTGCCAGGTCATGTTACCCATGCAGCCACGCAAGTAACGCTTCGCGTCCCGCCCGTTTATCGGAACCAAGGCCAGAGTAATAGGCCACTGTGAAAGTTCCATCTGCAGACCGTCATAACAGAGAGTGTCACCGGCAGTATAAACAACCACACCGTCAAGTTCGATAATATATTGCAAAAAAGGAAAGCCGGTTACGCGCGAAAAATCAAAAAACTCATGCTTGGCTTTAAGGGCCGTCACCTTGATACGGTCATCACTAAACTCCATATGGCGCCCAAGTGAGATAATACGCGATGATTCAAGCCCCTCATCCAAAAGCTTCTGGCGGGCGACTTCAGGGGTTATCAATTTTGCATTCGGCGAAGCATTCATCATGCCGGCTATTGACGGATGGTCTATATGATCGCTATGGTCGTGAGTACCGAAAATATAATCCGCATTAATCATCTGCTCGGGCGTAAAAAATGGCGGGGTATTCCGTTTTTCGCGTGGTGTCAGATATGGGTCAATATAAATTATCGAACGGGCAGTCTTGATAACCCAGCTCTGCTGCCCAAGCCACCAAAAATGCAACTGCCCATTTTCAACACGCATACTATTAATTTCATCGATTATCAGTCCAGCCATTTTATGCTCCAGTTATTTATTCGTGCTCTCTTTAATATCTTCATTACGAATTGTAAGACGACGATTAGGATCATCAGCCAGATAAACGGTCTGCGTCGGGAAGGCAAAATCAATCCCTTCCGCCTCAAAGCGTTTCATCAGTTCAAAATTAATATATTCATTCAACTCACAGAAGCCCCACCAGTCATCAGCCGGGAAGTACCAGTAAGTTGCCTTAATCTCAAGATTATCTGAATTCATCTCCGCAAAATATACCCGGGGCGGGTTTGACTCGCGCATCCCCTTATGATTATCGAGGATGTCTTTGACAATCTGCAGCGCCTTCTCAACCTTCACAACCGGCGTATCATAGGTCACAGTAACCGAAATCGTGCGCTTGAGAAAAATCCTCCTGCCGACATTGTGCAGAACACTGTCAACCGCTTTTGAATTGGGAATAGAAACCTCATGCCCGTCAAGGCGACGCATCTTGGTGGTTCGCAGACCAATCATTTCAATAGTGCCATCATGCCCGTCAAAACTGATGCGCTCCCCAATGGCAAAAGGCTTATCGAGAATAATCATGATGAAACCGATAAAATTTTTGAGCGTATCTGTAGCCGCCAAAGCCACAGCCATACCACCAATACCAAGGCCGGCAATAATTGTTGTAATCGGGTTATTGGTGATAGCCTGATAAATATGAAGCACCGCCACAACGACAACCATAATCCGGATGGCGCGGCGGAAGAGCAGAACCAGCGTATCGTCAAGCGTGTTTTCGGTCTTACTCGCCCATTGCGCAAGATAATACTCAAAGACCTCGGCATAATCATAAACAAACAGCGCAAACGCGATACTGAAGAGTACCCCCATCATCCACTGCATCGAGTCAAGCAGAAACGGAGTTATCAGCATCACAACAAAATATAAACCAAACGCCCAGGTCACAAATTTAAACGCCCTGCGCCCTGCCATTATCGACATGCCGATAAAACTCTTGCGCTGATTAGCCTCAAGCGAATCAAGCTTCTCTGAAGTCTTACGAATCTGGTACATCGCTACAGCATTGACCAGAAGAACAAGGATAATAATAATAAACGCGGCCACATACTGCCATAGCGCACGCCCCAGAAAATTCATTTTTACATATTTATGCAAAGACTTCGGGACAACATCAAGGACCATATCCTCAGAAATTACAGCATTGTTGCGGTAGCGTTCAATTTCATGTTTAATGGTGTTGGCCGCAGATAGAAGCTCCGTTGACGTCTCATCACGGTTACGCAGGCGTTTATACTCCTCAGCCTTGGACAAGTCAAAATTATTGACGTAATCCAATGCGTCCCGTCCGCTGTCATCACGGAGATAACTCTGAAAATTTGGATTGGAAAGTATAATTTTAACAAATTCAGGCCGAAGTTCATAAGCAGCATAGATAAGAGCAGTCCTTCCCCGGTTATCTTTTACATTGACATTTGCGCCGTGACTGAGCAGCTGTCTGAACTTATCAGGTTTATCTTTGCTGATACACCAGAAGAGAGCCGGACGCCCCTCGATAATGCCGTTAATCACATCTGAATTTGTTTCAACAAAATTATTGAATCCTGCGATATCAGCGGTCTCGATTTCCTTGATGAATTTATTGCTTACTTCACTGGAAACTCCCGACTTGACTGCTTCCTCACCGGCAAAGGACAGGGAAATAGCCATTAAAAAAATCAAAACACAAAAACGCTTGAGAAGCATAACATCCTCCATATCATAATTTTCATTATTAGTCTTTATATCGATTTATTTTATTCTTTTTTCCGCATGAGACCAGAAAAAAGACGGGATAAATCCCGTCTTATGAATATCATTAAAATTTGCACCTAATAATCGCGGATAAATTATTTTCTGGTTATAACGGCAACACCACCCATATATGAGCGAAGAACCTCAGGAACAACAATCGAGCCGTCAGCCTGCTGATAGTTCTCGATAATCGCAACCATGGTACGCGGCAACGCAAGACCGGACGAATTGAGCGTGTGAATGAAACAGGTCTTCTTGTCTGCGTTTTTATAACGGATATTAGCGCGCCTGGCCTGGAAATCCTCAAAGTTTGAACAGCTTGAAACTTCAAGATATTTACCAACACCGGCAGCATAAGCTTCAAAGTCATAACATTTTGCAGCCGCAAACGACAAGTCACCAGTACAAAGTTTCAGCGTGCGGTAATGCAGACCAAGCTTCTGCAGACAAGCTTCAGCATTTGCCCTGAGTTTTTCAAGCTCATCATAACTAGTTTCAGGCTCGCAGAATTTTACCATCTCAACCTTGTTAAATTCATGAACGCGCAACAGCCCGCGGGTATCCTTACCGGCAGCACCGGCCTCGCGACGAAAACAGGCAGAATAAGCCGTATAATAAAGCGGTAACTCTTCACGCTCAAGCATCTCGCTACGGTGAATATTGGTAATCGGAACTTCCGCTGTCGGAATGAGGAACAGGTCGTCATCCTTGTCGCAGTGGTACATATCCTCTTCCATTTTCGGAATCTGCCCCGTACCGATCATGGAATCGCGGTTGACCAGCATCGGCGGAAACCACTCTGTATAGCCATGTTCAGTCGTGTGCAGATCAAGAAAGAAATTAATCAGCGCGCGCTCAAGGCGTGCGCCCAGACCTTTATAAAGGATAAAGCCGCTACCGGACAACTTAGTACCACGCTTGAAATCAATAATATCAAGCTCCTCGCAGAGTTCCCAGTGCGCTTTAGGCTCAAAATCAAAGACAGGCTTCTCCCCCCATGAATCAATCTCAAGATTTTCATTCTCGCCATCACCTTCGGGCACATCTTCAGCAGGGTGGTTAGGGATACTCAGCATTAATTCATGCAGAGCCTCTTCGACAGATTTTTTCTCATTCTCAAGCTCACCGATACGGCCACCAATAGACTTGACCTTTTCCATAAGCTCAGTAGCATCTTCGCCGGCCTTCTTCTTCGTGCCGACTTCCTTGCTTACGGCATTACGCTCAGCGAGCAACCCTTCAAGCTCGGCAATCACTTCCCGACGCTTGTCATCAAGACTGATGCCTTTGTCTATATCGATATCAACGCGTTTTAACTTACAGGTTTTGCGCAGCTTTTCAGGCTCTTCACGAAACAGCTTCATATCAATCATAATTAATTTCCTGCTGGTAATATATTATAATAAATTCAAATTATTTATTGAGCGCGTCCATTGCATCTTTCAGGCTCAGACGACCATCATAAAGAGCCTTACCGGAAATTATGCCAAAGAGTGGCAGGTCACGCAGTTTAATGATATCCTCAACACTGGTCACACCACCAGAAGCGATAATCGGCACGTCCGTTACTTCAGTAGCTTTTTTCATCGCTTCATAATTAACCCCCACAAGCGCACCATCCCGGGAGATATCCGTATAAATGATCGCCGCAACACCACTGCCGGAAAGCTCTGCAAGCATATCCTCAGCCTTAGTCTGTGAGGTCTCAGTCCAGCCCTTTACAGAAACATAACCGTCTCTGGCATCAACACCAACATTGACATGCCCAGGCAGCTTTTCAATCATGGTATCAAGCAGTTTGCGGTCCTCAAGCGCTTTTGTACCGATGATTATCCGCGCCACGCCAAAATCAACAAGACGTTGCGCTTTCTCAAGGGTTCTGATTCCACCACCGACTTCAATCGGCACCGGGCTTATTTTAGCAATCTCTGCGATGAATTTTTCATTCTCGGAAACACCGTCAAAGGCTCCGTCAAGGTCAACAATATGCAGATATGTAGCCCCCTGCTCCAGCCATTGCTCTGCCGCCGCTACCGGAGAATCGGCATAAACCGTTTCCTTGTCCTTCTCACCCTGAAAGAGGCGCACAGCCTTGCCGCCTTTAATATCAACTGCTGGTAATATATGCATTGCAAATTTCCTGATTATTTTTTTCGTGTTATTTGTGCTTAAAAACAATTTCTACTTAACTGCGTCGTTAATCTTGAGCAAGGTCGTAAGCAGCCCTTCAAGCCTGTCCAGTGCAATCATATTCGGCCCGTCACACAAGGCACTTGCCGGATCATCATGAACCTCAAGAAAGATGCCGTCAATTCCCGCTGCAACAGCGGCTCTGGCCAATACTTCAGCCATCGCACTGTCGCCGCCACTGCAACTGCCCTGCCCGCCTGGAAGCTGGGCGCTATGGGTTGCGTCAAAGATAACCGGCGCAAAATCCCGCATAAGCGGCAAGCCGCGCATATCACTGACGAGATTATTATAACCAAAAGACGCGCCGCGCTCAGTTATACAAATTTTATCATTACCGGTTGATGCAGCCTTGGCAACGGCATTTTTCATATCCCAGGGAGCCAGAAACTGCCCCTTCTTGATATTTACAACCTTATTGGTTTTTGCCGCCTCAACGAGAATATCCGTCTGACGTGACAAAAAAGCCGGTACCTGCAGAATGTCAGCGACTTCTGCAACCGCAGCGATTTCCTCAACTCCGTGAAAATCGGTGACGATAGGCAGACCTGTTTCATCCTTGACTGATTTCAAAATCGCCAGCCCGTCTTTGAGGCCGGGACCACGAAAATTGGTAACGCTTGAGCGGTTGGCCTTGTCATATGAAGCCTTGAAAACATAAGGAATACCAAGGCGCATTGTTATCTCTGAAATAGCCCTTGCCATTTTCAGCGGATGCTCAGGCGACTCAATAACACAGGGGCCGGCCAGAAGCACCAGAGGGGCTCCGCCGCCAAGGGTTATTCCGTTAAAGTCAAAGGATTTATCCATAATTGTTTATCCCTATAACAAGGTAAAAAGCTAATGATACCGCAGAACGCTTACGGGTCAAGCATGAATTATAATGATCGCTAAATTTAATTATTCACGAAAAAAGTATTTTGACGCCAGACTATAAATTTTCTTGACTTATATTTATAGTCTGGCTCTAATTGTGAATAATTCGCCAAGCGGGGGGCAAAAATGGCTTTTTTCGCGCCGGCAGTATCCTGCCCTCAATAACCAATCGGTATTACACAATCAGGGTGTTCGGGACATACAAAGATAACTTGTTGAAAGGTTTAATGTAATGAGATTACTACTATTGTCATTGTGCAGCTTTTGCCTGCTGTTTACTGCCGGCTGCATCAGGAGTGAAACGGTAATTTACCTTAAGGGCGATGGCAGTGGCACGATAACTGTCACCGAAAGTATCAGTGGCGCTGGTCAGAAAATGCTCGAACAAGCCGGTCCGCAGGCCGCGGCTGTGACGCCGATGATGGAGCAGATGCTCAGCACCAACCAAAAGCAGCTTACAGCTCAGGCGGTAAAATGGGGCAAGAATATTACCCTCGAAAAAGTGGAGGTCTTCAACAAGCCCGATGGCACCAAGGGGCGCAAAGCCATCTACGGATTTAAGGATATAAACGAAGTCATTTTGGCGCCGGATAATCCGGGGTCACAGCCGGGAGACGAAACTGGCGCACCGACAACCTTTAAATACAGTGGCAATGAACTGATTATTAAAATCCCTGAAAACAAGGCAAACGACCAGAAAGAAATGGCGCGTATGCAGCAGATGAAGCAAATCCCGCCGCAGATGAAGGAAATGCTCAAGGATATGTTCATCTCCGTTATCCTAAAAACCGAGAAGAAGATTTCTTCTACCAACGCTTATTATCAGCTTCCGGGCAAGGATGGAATCGTTCTGACCGAGATCGCCTTCGGCAAGCTGATTAATGATGGCGCGGCGATTGACGAATTTTCAAAGACCCCGCCAAGCGACCGGGCAAAGACTCATGAAGCTATGAAAAAATATCCCTACATGAAGTACGAAAACCAGGATGAGATCACGGTCAAATTCTAACCGGAAGATCAGTCAGACAAATTTTAAAGCCGCCGGATATCACTTTCCGGCGGCTTTTTTCAAGATCAGAATAAATTATTAATTACGCTTCAGCCAGATCCTCAAAGAGCGCTTCGCAGAATTCTTCCGGATCAAACGGCGCAAAGTCAACTTCCTTCTCGCCGGTTCCGATAAACTTGATCGGCAGACGGATTTCACGGTTAATCGCCAGAACAATCCCGCCCTTGGCCGTACCGTCAAGCTTGGTCAGGACAAGCCCGGTGACATTCGCCCCGCCGGTGAATTTCTGAGCCTGAGAAAGCGCATTCTGCCCGGTAGTCGCGTCAAGAACCAGCAAGACCTCATGCGGCGCGCCTTCAATCTTTTTACCGGCAATACGGTAAATCTTCTCAAGCTGCTGCATCAGATTGTCTTTGGTATGAATCCGCCCCGCAGTATCAACAATAACATAATCGACATTTCTGGCAATTGCCGCCTCGCAGGCATCAAAGACCACCGCCGCCGGATCAGCCCCGTCAGCATGGCGGACAATATCAACCCCAATCCGGTTAGCCCAGATATCAAGCTGCTCACCGGCTGCCGCGCGGAAAGTGTCAGCCGCCGCAAGCAATACGCTTTTACCATTATCAACAATAAAACGCGCAAGCTTGGCGGTTGTTGTCGTCTTGCCGGTACCGTTGACCCCGACCATAAGAATAACCGTCGGCCCGTTTTCATTCTTACCGAGCTTCATCTCATAGACAGACGGTATCCCCATAACCAGCAGTTTTTTAAGCGCAGACAGCACTTCAGGAGAAGAGGTAACCGCGCCGTCTTCATGCATTAGGCGGAGTTTTTCAACCATCTCAATGGCAACAGCCGGACCGATATCAGAGACAATCAGCGCCTCCTCAAGATCTTCCCAGAAACTCTCGTCGACTTTACGCTCACCCTTAATCAGATCACTGACAGGGGTAAAAATCGAAGCGGTTTTCTGTAAACCAGCTTTGAGCTTACTCAGGAAACCGGCCATAACTCATCCTTTCGCTTTTTGATCTTTTTAAGAATATCATACGAGATAAATGGAATGCCGAGGCTAGGGCCTGCTTCAGCCGAATGATAATCACTACCGCCACAGACAAGCAGATTCTGCTCAGCACATTTTTCTACCAGCCGTTTTTCAAGTTCAGGCGAGTGCTTTGCATAATAAACTTCAACCCCCATCATGCCAAGACGTACAAACTCGTCGATATAATCAACAAGACCGCTTGCTCCTGGATGCGCGAGAAATGAAATGCCTTTAGCCTTGTGAATAAGCTCAAGCCCCTCGGAAATACTCCAGCGCTCCTTGGCAACATATCCCGGCCCTTCATCTCCGATATAATGCTCAAAAGCCTCGGAAATATTTTTGACATAACCCTTTTTAACCATCACACGCGCAAGATGCGGGCGACCAAGCGAATTGGTCTCAGAGAGGGGTAACTCATCCATGGTTATATGGATATTCATTGCCTCAAGCTTATCTAGCATCAGCTGCATCCGGGACTCTCGGTTATCGCGCATCTTCTTCATTTCGACGCTCATTTTCTCATTCGGTTCAATAAGCAGCCCCAGAAGATGAACTTCTTTATTGTCATGGACGCAGGAAAGTTCAACACCAGAAATAACCTCAATCGAGCGCTCATTACCGGCCGCAATCGCTCTTGCAAGACCGTCAGTGTTGTCATGGTCAGTCAAAGCAATTGCCGAAAGAGCAGCCCACTGCGCCTCTTCAAGTAGCTGCTCTGGCGTCAGCTTGCCATCAGAAAAAATGCTGTGTGTGTGAAGATCTACCTTCGGCTCAGCCAGACTATCCCCCATCACCCGACCTCCTTGAGAAGACGGGCAACCTTGTCAAGGATTCCGTTCACAAAACGCGGAGAATCCTTGGAGCCGAATTTCTTTGACATCGAAATCGCTTCACTGATAACAATCTTCGGTGATAAGGTGTTTTCTAGCAGCTCCGCAGTCGCAACCCGCAGGATATTACGCTCAACTGCCGCGATACGCCCCAGTGACCAGTTATCCGCACACTGGCAAAGATAATTGTCAATATCAGCGCGGCGCAACCTGACGAATGCAACCAGATCCGTAGCAAAATTCCAGCTTTCAGGCCGGTCACAATGCTCAGTCATAAACTCCTGAAGAGGCAATCCATCCCAGTCATCATTCTGATCGCACATAAAGCAGTATTGAAAAGCAAGGCGCCTGGCTAATGTTCTCGGTCTTATCACTTTCCGAGTTCTCCGTAAAGGTTGGCCATCTCAAGAACAGCCATCGCAGCCTCAGCACCTTTGTTGCCGGCCTTGGTTCCGGCGCGTTCAATTGCCTGCTCAATTGTATCGCAGGTAAGCACCCCGAAAGAAACCGCACAGTCAGCTTCCATAGATACGTGCGCAATACCCTTTGACGCTTCAGCCGAAACGTAATCAAAGTGCGGGGTTGAGCCGCGGATAACAGCGCCGAGTACGACTACACCGTCATACTTGCCGCTCAGTGCGACGCGCTTGGTGACCTGCGGAAGCTCGAAAGCTCCCGGAACCTTGACAACATCAGGTTCCTTTCCGCCGTGGCGGACGATCGTGTCAATCGCCCCTTCAACCAGCCTGTCGCAGATAAAGCTGTTAAAGCGACTGACGACGATAACAAATTTCTTTCCGGCTGCATTCATTGAGCCTTCATAAAGCTTTGCCATAATATTTCTCCGATATATTAAAATTATTCTTGTTCAAAATCACTTTTCAGCATATGTCCGAGGCGCGTCTTTTTTGCCTCAAGGTATTTGCGATTACTGGCCTTTGGGGTAAACTCAATCGGTACGCGTTCCATAATCTCAAGACCGTAACCGGAAAGTCCGGTAATCTTTCTGGGGTTATTGGTCAGCAGGCGCATCCGGCGGATACCAAGGTCGTTAATAATCTGCGCGCCAAGGCCATAATCACGCAGATCAGCCGCAAAGCCAAGGGCAATATTAGCCTCCACAGTATCCATTCCCTGCTCCTGCAGAGCATAAGCACGCAGCTTGTTATCAAGCCCGATCCCACGCCCTTCCTGACGCATATAGATAATCGCCCCGTACCCTTCCTGCTGAATTACTTCCATCGCCCGGTGCAGCTGCTGTCCGCAGTCACAACGGCAGGAATGAAAAACATCACCAGTCAAACACTCGCTATGCACACGCACCATCACCGGACGGTCAATTTTCGGGCCACCTGGTTTGATATCCCCAAGAGTCAGAGCAAGGTGCGTTTCTTTAGTAATTTCGCAGTTATAGCAATGCAGATCAAAATCGCCGCAGTCAGTCGGCAATTTTACACTGCTGACGCACTCCACAAGCTTCTGGGTCTTGTTGCGATACTCGATTATCTGCGCAACGCTGCACATTTTTATGTTATGTTTTTTGCAGAAGACTTCAAGGTCAGGAACACGTGACATCGTGCCGTCTTCATTCATGATTTCACAGATAACACCAGCCGGCGGCAGCCCCGCCAGCTTCATCAGGTCAACCGAGCCTTCAGTCTGCCCCGTACGTACAAGCACCCCACCCTCGCGCGCGCGAATCGGCTGGACATGCCCCGGACGAACCAGATCATGCGCGACAGATTTAGGATCTGAGGCAATACGGATAGTACGCGCCCGGTCGGCAGCGCTGATACCCGTAGAAACACCATCACGTGCTTCAACCGTAATGGTAAACGCAGTGGTAAAAGCTGATTCATTATTTGAAGTCATCTGCGGAAGGTTGAGACGATCGCATGACTCCCCATCCAGCGCCAGACAAATCCAGCCCCGGCCTTCAGTCGCCATAAAGTTAATCGACTCAGCCGTGATATTATAACCAGCCGCAACCAGATCACCCTCATTCTCACGATTCTCATCATCAACCAGGACAATCATCTTCCCGGCCTTGAGGTCCTCAATCACCTCGTCAATTGTGGCAAAAGCCATGATATTTTCCATTCATATAATAATACAAACCAAGACCGTCACCGGACTTGATATAGCACAGACACATTTATAAAAGATTAAAAAATCCCGTTGAGGTCGATTCCGAGTGAAGAAAGATCCATACCGCCGGTCATTTCCTTTAACGCGTCAGACTTCTTGTCACCGATCTTCTTCTGCGCGTCATTGACAGCAGCGATAATAAGATCAGCCAGCATTTCTGGGTCTTCCGGGTCGATAACGCTCTTGTCGATATCAAGACCAATCAGCGCAGCTTCGCCATTAACAACCGCCTTGACCATATCACCACCAGCAGACCCCTCAAACTTCAGCTTCTTGAGTTCCTGCTGCTGTTCCTTGACTTTCTGGCTCATGGCCTGAGCCTGCTGCATCAGCATTGACAAATCCATAGTTAAATTCCTTTTAAATATATATCCTCTGAAAACAAATATTTATAATTCATTATATCGGCTTTTCCTATCTTCTGTTAGCATATTTTGCATTTAAAAAGCCAAAAACTCCGCCGCTGAGAAGACCGAACAAATGCCCGTAATTGGCAACCGGCCCAGCACTTATAAAACCGAAGACAAGCCAGACCAGCATAAACCAGACCACCCCGGAATTCAACCTGATACCATAGCGGCGGTCATATTTACTGCGCATCCATAAATAACCAAGCAGGCCATAGACGACCCCTGAAGCGCCGACAAAACGATAGTCGACCATATAATACTGGGCAAAATTGGAGACTACAGCCGTAATCAGAATCAGGATTACCAGCTTCAGACTATACTCCCGGCGTTCAATGATAGGCCCTAAGTCTTTCATCCAAAGCATATTAAAGAGTATATGCAAGACCCCCATCAACCCATTACCGGCAAGTGTTGCATGAAGAAAAGACGGAGTAATCAGTCGCCAGACCTGTCCTGAGAGAATATTTTCCATAAAGTCCGTACCCGGAGCAGCAATGAAAAGCCACTTCTGAAACAGAAGAATATAATTTTCATTAATTGCTTCAAGCGCCCAAAGCGCAACACAGATGACAATAAAAATAACCGTAACCGGCGCCGGGCCGCTCAGAACGCTGTAACGTTCGCGGGCATCGACAAAATTCCGCGCCGCCCTTTCCTGCTCCTGCCTGATCTTCTCGGTTATTTGCTTGGCCTGCTCCAGCGCTCCGGAAAATTTAGTCCTATCCTCTTCCTGATAAAAAATTTCAATTTTATGGTTTGCGTCTTCAAGCTTGTCTTCCTCAAGCCCCCATACCTCGAATTTGCCGCTTCGAGACTCCTCAACCCGGCAGTCAATACCTGCCGTCAGAAGATAAGCACCAAGCAGTAACGCCTCGTCTTTATCGGTAATAGTCTTTAAAATGCGCATCAGCGCTTTTCCTCTATATTCTTGATTTCTGCATTAAAAGTACTCACAATCAGCCGCACGCCCGGATCATGCTCGGCCTGCTCACGCGCCCTGGCACTGGCACTGCGTCGCGGCTCCGTCCGCTGGGCGACAGGGGTTATCGCGTCACGCAAAGTCAAATGAACACAGACATTACGCTTTAAAACCTCACTCGCACAACCAGCCAGACGCGCCTTGCGGTGCTTGTCCTCAAGCTGTTCAAAGATAAACGACCCACCACCTGGAACAGAAAGATAAACCGCTTCAGGCTCAATCCGGTCGATATAAACATCAGCAAGCAAAGAGTTATCCGCAGGGCTGCTCTGGGCGAGAAGTCCTTTGATTTCCTGCCAAATTTTCTCGATACTGACAGCAACTTCAGGCGCCGGCGCCGCAAGCGGCTCACGTGTCGCCCGATCAGTAACCGGCTCCACCACAGTAGCCGTCGCAGCATTATCGGCACCAGTCGCATTATCATAATACTGTTCAGTCGCAGCAGTTACAGGCGCAGTAAAATCGTCATCGCCCCCAGAGGAAGACTCTGGCGAAAGATCATTATCACTTACTGTATCTTCAGAGTAAAAATCCTGCGCCGGGGTATCATCGGCAATAACTTCACGCTGCGCGACCTCTTCCCACGGCGGCGTTTTAACAGGGGGCTGCGGTGCATCTTCAGATGGATGAGCAGCACTAACTAAGTTTTCAGCGGCAGATAAATCCACGCTTTCAGCACCTGATGATTGATAATTTTCATGTTTCGCACTGCCAGAATCATGCACATTACGCATAGTCTGCGGTGTCTGCGCGTAAGATTCCCGCTGCGTTTCAACTACAGCAGTCACCTGAGTAGCAGGTGGATTATTTGTAATAATTTTAGCCCCGGCAGCGTGTACCGGTTCAGGCAGCGGCGCGCCACGGGCATAAGCGTCAACTGTGCGCAAAATGTCAGAGACCGGAGCAAGAGAATCAAGGCCGGCAAGTCTGGCAACGGCCATCTCAAGAGGGACAAGCGTATTACTAAGCGCTCGGCTGCGCACCCGTGTCCGAGCCTGCGCAAAAACATCAAGCATCAGCAGAGCCTGATCGAGGCTGATTGAATTGGCGATATCAAGCAAGATACTGCGTGCCGGGCCGTAAGCGGTAACACCTTCTGCAGTGCCGGTAGCAATAACCATCATCACATCACGGCCATACTCGATAAGCTGGTCAAGAAAATCGCCGGTATTGGTCCCTTTACTGGCAACCTCGTCAACAATCTTGAGCGCGTCAGCAACTTTACGTGAAAGTATAGCTTCATAAATACCAGCAACCGCTTCAGCACCGGCAACACCACGCACCCGCTCAACATCCTCACGCGTAACCTTGCCCTGCGAATAGCTTACAAGTTGGTCAAGCAGTACCAGTCCGTCACGGACTGAACCGCCGCTGAAAGCCGCAACCGCATCAAGCGCTTCAGAGGTAATCTCGGCGTTCTCCTGCGCAATAAGCTTGCTGAAAAAAGCGGACATTTTGGGTGGAGGAACCAGGCGGAAATCAAAACGCTGACAACGTGAAAGAATGGTTCCGAGGATCTTGTGAGGATCGGTTGTGGCGAGGATGAACTTGACGTGCGCCGGTGGTTCTTCAAGGGTTTTAAGCAGCGCATTAAACGCCGCAGTCGAGAGCATATGCACTTCGTCGATGATATAGACTTTAAAACGTGCGCGAGTTGGAATATAGCCCGCCTGCTCGCGCAGAACACGTACCTGCTCAACGCCGTTATTGGACGCACCGTCAATCTCTTGCACATCCATATCCTGACCGCGCAGAACATCGTTACAGATATCGCACTTGCCGCAAGGCTCAGCGGTTGGCCCGTTCTGACAAACGAGTGAACAGGCAAAAATACGGGCCATGGAGGTTTTACCGCAACCATGCGGGCCGCAGAAAAGGTAGGCGTGGGCAACCCTCTCGGTAAGAATCGCATTCTTCAGGGTCTGCGCCACATGCTCCTGACCGACCACATCATCAAAGGTTCTGGGGCGGTAACGCCGAGCCATTGCCTCATATGCCATATCTGCGAATCCTCACCCGGTTATCAAATACCAGTACAAAACAAAAAAAGTAATGTATGTCAAAATATGCAAAAAAATTACAGTCACCGATAAAGCCCGTCAGCCACCGAATAAAACTCATGCGACTGTCAGTATTTATCCGTGACTGTATGTGGTAAAATCTGCAATTTTGGTTATGGTTAAAAATAAGAAAAAAGGGCCGGATAAACCAGCACATCCCACGGTCAGCTTAGGGCTGCTCCCGTCAAGGCCTGACCCGGTTCACAGCCATGAAATTGCCAGGTCCGACCCAAATTCCATATTTACCTGAAATAATATGTAATCAGGCCAACGTGTCAATAAGCAAAAAGCATAATAACCGAAGTATATCACATTAAATTATCGTTTTTTTAACATTTTTTTAGTTTTAGGGACGTAAAAAATATGCTATAAAATGTAATATATCCTTTCGATAAATGATTTTTGTAAACTTTAAATCGCTTATTACCTTAATTATACAAGGTCGACAAATATGAAAAATATCAAAATCAAGTGGAAGCTGACAATACTGGTGATTATCGCGCTTCTTGCCCTTGGCGGTCAATTTGCTTTTCAATCCTACTCAACAAGTAAAGTTATCAATCAGGATTTAGTAAACACTTATGATGGAAATGTAGACGAGGTTATTATTCCTTCAGTTGAAAACACAATTAGAGAAGGGATCATGCCTCACTTTACCAAAATCATCACTAAAGACATGCCAGTGCTGCTCAACAGCGTGATGCTGCAGGATACCAAGCGTGAACTTAAGGCTCTGGTCGTGGCGCAGGCTATTGCCCTTGGTGAACTGGTAAAAGACAAACCGCTTGATGAGCAGAAAAAGTTAATAACCGGTATTACAAATGCCGTAAGATTTTACGATGACAAGACCGGTTATTTTTTCGTGTATACGACCAAAGGATATGGAGTAAACGTTCCTGGGCATGAAGACTTTACAGGTGTTGACAAGTCGGACATGATTGATAAGAAAAATCAAAAGATAGTTGTTCTCCTTTCTGAAAATGCCCAGAAAGGCGGTGATTTTCTTACCTATTACTTCGATAAAACAGTTAATAATGTAACAACTATCGCACCCAAACTTGGCTACTCAATGATGATTCCCGGTACGGATATGTTTGTCGGAACAGGTCGCTATATTGACGATATTGAAGTTGAGGAAAAAGCCGCGGCGGATAATCTGATGAAGAAACAGTCCGCGCTTAATACCGACATCTCAAAACAGATTACGCAACTTCGCGGGATAATAACAGCCTCCAATAAAAAAATCGAGAACAGGGCAAAAGAAGAGATTAACAACTTCTGGTATATGCAGATTGGTTTTCTCGCCTTCATTCTGCTATTACTGACTCTGCTTGGAATCTATATAACAAGGATCATAACCAAGCCAATCCGCTGCCTGACCGCACACCTGCACCGCTACTCAACAGGTTATATTAAACCAATGGACGAGTGGGGGGATTACATTAAAAATGATCTCTATGTTCGAAATGACGAACTTGGGGAGTTGACAACTAGTCTGAGAAACCTCAGAGAGTATTTCCTTGACAAGAGCAGGATTCTTAATGAAGCAGCTCGCGGCAACATGGCGGTAAAGGTCAACCTGTCTTCAGAAAACGATATCTTCAGCAAGACCTTTCGTGAAATGCTTGACAACCTCAACAAGGCACTCTCTCAGGTAAAATCAGCAACGACTCTTGTAAATCTCGGTGCGACTCAGATCAATGATGCCAGCCAATCTCTTTCTCAGGGGGCAACCGAACAGGCCGCAAGTATCGAGGAAATCACCGCCAACATGGCCGAACTGGCAAGCCAGACCAAACGTAACGCTGAAAACGCCATAGAAGCAGAGCATATTGTCAACCAGGCCAACGAAGCCGCCGGAACCGGTAAAATCCGCATGCAGGAACTGACCGAAGCCATGAAAGGAATTTCGGCAAACGGCAGCAAAATCATGAACGTAATCAAGGTGATTGATGATATTGCTTTCCAGACAAATCTGCTGGCTCTGAATGCTGCTGTGGAGGCAGCCCGGGCCGGAGCACACGGCAAGGGCTTTGCGGTTGTTGCTGAAGAAGTGCGAAACCTCGCCTCACGCTCAGCAAAAGCGGCGCGTGAAACATCCGACCTGATTGAAGGATCAACCAAACAGATTAATGTCGGCGCCGATCTTGCGGAATCAACCGCGCACGCACTCAACGACATCGCCGAGTACTCGATCAAAACGACTGACATCGTAAAGGAAATCTCTGCGGCAAGCAATGAACAGGCGCAAGGCGTAAGTCAGGTAAATATCGGCCTTGACCAGATAAGTAAAGTGACAGAGCAGAACACCGCCAGCGCTGAAGAAACCGCCAGCTCGGCAACGGAGATGTTTAGCCAGACCACAGAACTAAGCCGGCTAATCAACGGCTTCACCCTGCAGGCCAATGATACACCCGCCAAAAAAGCAGGCCATGACGCAACAAAATCACTCCACCAAAAACCTAAAGCTCCCCAGATCGCTGCCCCAACGCCAGCGCGAGGCTTTAACTCTGATTCAAAAAGCCTGTTCAAAACACATGATACTGCGAAAAAGCAAAACATAAAAACAGAAGAACCACCAAAGACAGCAAAGACGCCCCCCAAAGAAGACAACCATACAAAAGATGCTGATTGGGGGATTGCCCAGAACACAAAAATCATCAAACCTTCAGACATTATCAAGCTTGATGATGATGAATATGGTAAATACTGATTAATATTTCATACAATTATTCATTCTCACGCGATTTGTTAATCTGCTTTCATAAGGATATAAAATGTCAGTTTTAGATTATGATGTTAAAACGATTGATGGCGACATGGTTAACCTTACACAATACACAGGCAAGGTTTTGCTGATTGTCAATACCGCAAGCAAGTGCGGCTTTACCCCACAATATGAAGGTCTGGAAGAATTATATAGGAAATATAAAGACAAAGGTTTTGAGATCCTGGGGTTTCCCTGTAACCAGTTCAAGTCGCAGGAGCCGGGTGATACAAAGGAAATAAAAGAGTTCTGCAGATTAACCTACGGAGTCAGCTTTCCTATGTTTGCCAAGATTGAGGTAAACGGAGATAATACAGACCCGTTTTATCAGGAATTGAAAAAAACTGCGCCAGGGGTATTGGGAACAAAGGCAATAAAGTGGAATTTTACAAAATTTTTAATCAGCCGTGATGGTGAAAAAGTCACCCGTTATGCGCCCGCAACCACTCCAGAGAGCCTCGAAGAGGACATTATTGCACTTATTGAAGAATAATAATGAGGAACTTAACCCCTATGATAGTTGGTAGTTACACGGCAAATAAACTGGCGGCTAATGCAAATGTAATAAATATTTTATAATTATTCGTAAAAACGTCTTGATTTAAATTCAGATACGGGTAATATAATTCGCGACATGAGAATAGGGGCGTAGCTCAGTTGGTAGAGCACCGCCTTTTTAAGGCGATGGTCGTGGGTTCGAGTCCCCCCGCCCCTACCAAATGGTCCCGTTCGAAATGTTATGACAAAACCTAAGTCCCTATCGTCTAGCCTGGTCTAGGACACCAGATTTTCATTCTGGCAACAGGGGTTCGAATCCCCTTAGGGATGCCATATTAGAAACCTCAGAGTTCGGCTCTGAGGTTTCTTTTTTTACTTACATTTTACATATAATTTGCCCATGCCATAAATTTTTTATATAATAATACAAATATGGCAGGAGGAAAATTATGGTTTCACGAGAAGACAGAGACACGCTAATTGAGATACTGGATAAATTTACTGGTGAAGAATCTAAAACAGGAGATTTTTTACAAAGAATTTACAAATTGGATGAGAGTACAAATGACCAAATGGTCAGTGAATTCATTGAAGAGCTTGATGAATTCACTGATGGTATGAAAAACAAAACTCTATATGGTATCAGCAAAGAAGGCTGGGATTATCTTAAACGAATCCGCCTTTTACTCAAAACAGATGCTGAATTTGAAACTAAAAAAACCAGGCACTGGATGCCAATTTATCAAAGCATCTCGCTAATACTTTTTATTACAGAAATCTCTATTTTTTATAATGATGGCTATACTTTCTCTTCAATTTTTGCAGCAATTATATTTGGCCTTATTATATATTTCATTTCAGGCTTCAGAAGTAAATCAATCGACAAATTAATTTCCAAGCAACCAGAACAAAATGATTATGACATCTATCCATTTATAAGATATATAGACATCGTAAAAGCATTACATATTACCAAAAGATACAGAAAGATCCCTTGCCCTGATAAATTCAGAACTATAAAGAAAAAAGCTTGCTTCTTTGAAAAAATCATCGGAGACGTTTTCGGAGCATGCGGAATGTTTTTGGGATTAGCATTACTTTCGCCGTTTACCTTTTTGTATTTTGCATTGCCATTTGTAGAAGTAAAGACCAAACTTGTCTACCCAAAATCATAAGAAAACAATGCAGCGTAGATTACAGAATATAAAATCAGCTAATGAGAAATCCCCCACCCTCAAACCGATATAAATATTACATTAAACACTTGAACACATACGCTTTTTGTATATAAATCCTGTAATATCATTTATATCGGAGAAATTAAAATGAAAGTCATGCAGTGCTGGGATGATGCGGTTGTTACAGATATCAGATTGGTACAGTTACTAAAGCGTTATTCAGCCAAATCCACTTTTAATATCAATCCGGGACTTGCCCACCCTAATGCACGTCAGGCCGGTAACTATGTTTTCCGCGGAATCTTTCGCGTTGACCGTCTGACCATTGAAGAAATGATTGATGTCTATGAAGGTTTCTGCATTGCCGGCCATAGCATGACCCACCCCAACCTGCCGGATCTTGATGAGAAAACACTCAAGGATGAACTTACAATCTGCAAAGATTTTATTTCCGAGAAATTCAAGCAGGAGAAATGCGGTTTCGCCTATCCCTGCGGAAGATATAACGACGCAGTAAAAGAAGCAATCAGCTCTGCCGGATATGCGTATGCCAGAACTACAGTAAACGTCGCGGACGCCCTTCCTCTGCATGATCCGATGGCGTTACACTCACACTGCCATTTTATGCATGATGATTTCTGGGATAAATACGAAAAAGTCAAAGAACAGGACGGGGTATTTTATTTCTGGGGGCATTCATACGAAATGATGAATGACGAGTTATTATGGAATCAGTTTGAGGAAAAACTTGAACGGATTTCTGCGGACCCAGACGCGGAGTGGATAAACATTATCGACCTGTTCTGACTATAATTAAAGGCTGCCTGATGATGGCAGCCTTTATAGTTGATTTCAAATTTGACAGCGAAAATTTAATCATCAAGAGAATCCAGCGATATGAACCGCCCAGCACCCTGCCCGCCTGAACTTATCTTATGATTAGCTGCCAGATGCCGGGTGGTATTGTTCTTGATATTATATTCATCAACCAGATTCTGCAGTTTCTTCGCCTGAGAATTCATTTCCTGACTAGCTGAAGCAGTCTGCTCGGCGCTTGCGGTATTTTGCTGGGTAACCTGATCGATCTGCTCAAGACCTGCCTTGATTTCCATAACGCCCTGCGCCTGACTGTTGGAGGCAATAGCGATCTCTTTTACCAGATCGCTAGTCTGCCCGATATTGACTGTGATCTCTTCAAGCTTCTCGGAAGTTGATACTGAAAGTTTGTTTCCGTTTTTAATATGCTCAACGACAGTATCAATCATGTTGCGGGTCTCTGAAGCGGCTTTTGCTGATCTGGCGGCAAGATTTCTCACTTCTTCAGCAACAACCGCAAAGCCCTTGCCACTGCGTCCGGCTCTGGCGGCCTCCACCGCTGCATTCAGAGCCAGCAGATTGGTCTGAAATGCGATATCATCAATAACCTTGTTGATCTTGACAACTTCTTCAGCTTCACGGGTTATGTCAAGCATACTGGCGCTGAGTTTTTTCATCTGCTCACTTCCCGCATCAGCGCTCATTTTGGATTTTTCTGAAAGGTCATTAGCGATATCGGCGCTCTCAGCATTATTTCTGGCTCTATTACCCATCTCAACGATGCTGGCAGTTATCTCCTCCAGCGATGAAGCCTGCCGTGTGGCACCGGAAGAGAGGCTGGCGGAAGCAGAGCTGACTTCATTTGATGAGCCGGTAACTTCAAGAGCAGTGGCCTGAGCCTGCTCAAAAGCAGCATTAAGGTTTTCAACCATCTGACAAAAAGCCAGACCAAGGCTGTCGTTTTCACCAGCCAACTCAACCTCAATATCAAGGTTTCTACCGGCTATTTCACGAGCCATATCACCCATGCGTATCACATAATTCTGCAGGCCGTTAATCGCCCGAGAAATATTACCAAGCTCATCCCTGCGTTTGAGCAGTACATTTACCACATAATCATGATACTCAGGCAATATCTCCATCTGGCCTTTGGCGAAAAGAACGAGGTGTTTTTCGATACAGTTAAAAGGTTTGTCAACCTGATAGAGAATGATAAAGTACAACAACATGGAAACAATAACAACCGCAACAATTGCGGCCATGGAGATATAAAGCGCAATCTGATTGGCGATCTCGGTAAAAGGGGCAAGATTAGTTGTTACCGAACAAACCCAACCGGTCTGGCCAACAGTAAATACATTGGCCACTTTGTTATTGCCCGCAGGAAATTCATAATAGAGAATTCCATTTCGGAGCTTTATCATGTCGAGAATCAATGGCAAAGTGGAAGGATTTTTAAGATCAACCATCTTGCCGGCGTCAGGGTGTGCGATAATCCTGCCGTCTGGCGACATTACAAAGGAATAACCGCCATCACCAACATCAATGGACTTGATATGAGCATCATAAAAGGCGGTAAAATCGAGAGAAAAAAGCAAACTGCCAATGAACTCGCCAGTACTGCCCTTGAGCGGATAAATATAAACAATCGTTGGACGGTGGGTAACATATGACTCAAAGACCTCGCTAAAAAACGGGCCTTTTGCCGGATCAAAACTTTTGTAATAATCCCGCTGGGCAATCGAAACACCGATTCGTTTCTCATCAGGATTTGCAACAATTACCCCCTTGGCATCAAGAAGAAACACCGTGTTCAGGGCAAAAGACTTGATAACTGAGTCGATAATACGGTTGATACGGAGAATTTCATTACTTGTGGCAAATTTCCCCAATATTTCTTTTGCGGTAAAATCGAGATTTGCAGACTGCTTAAGAATACCTGTCGTCAAAGGCAAACTGGCGATGAATTGAGCCTGGTTCTCTATATCCTCAAAATAAGAAACAAACATATCATTTATAATGGTTGAGGTGCTTTTAAGATTCCGCTCAACACCGTCCTGATTACTGACGCGCACCAAAAGCGCCGAGACAAAAGCAACAGCAGCAAAACATAACAGGGTTATCAGGGCTACCGGAATAATAATCTTCCATTTGAGTTTAAGTTTCATGCAAATTCCTCTATCGACATCATTGAGCCGCCCAAAGGACTAACTCAAAACAAAAATATTTTTATTGATTATTAGCAGAGATATGAGAATTTGTCAAGAAAACAAACATGAGCATATGAATTTATTTACAGCATTTGCATGAATGTCAAATTTTAATCTAAGAGATTTTTGAATATGCACGTTGACAGAATTTATTTTGCACTATATCATTATAAGATGAGGGCATATAATGATCTTGAATATTTGCGCAATTTCGTTTTACTTCATGCCAGATGCAATTATATTGCATTCTGATGAGTTCCGTGATTTTAAAGAAAAGCTCCAAGACGTCTATTATTCCCTGAATCAGATAAATGAAAATCTGCCCATTACACTTTTTATCATAATTTTTTCCATCTTCCTGCTTGCGATGATCTTTTTTCCATGGTTTGTCTGGCTGCAGCTGAAGCTTAAATCCCAGAACAAAAAACTCAACAAGGCAATAGACCAACTCAATGAGGAGCAATCAGCCAATATTTCCAACCAGAAATTTTTGGACCGGATCTTCAATTTATCACCATTTGCCGCCTTTATAACTGACGAAAAAGGGACTCTGATCCGAGCCAATGAATCGTTGAAAGAACAGCTAAATCTCACCGATGAACAACTGATCGGCAACTATAATCTTATCAGTGATCCCATTCTGGAGCGACAAGGCTTCTCCGAACTAGTTAAATCCGTATTCAAAGACGGACGCACCGTGCATTTCACCTGCATATGGGATGGCAACGAATACCATGTTGCAGACCTTACAGGCAGTAATTCCGTTATCGCCGACATAACAATTTTCCCGATTTTTGACAGCACTAACGTACTTACCAATACAGTTACCACATGGGTCGATGTGAAGAACCGGGTTATGATGTTAAAAGAACTCCAGAACAGTGAAAAACGCTATCAGGAACTTTTTGACAAAGCCCCCCTTGCCTATCAGTCAATCGACAACAGGGGAAGATTTCTTGACGTTAACCAAACATGGCTTGATACTTTCGGTTACAAAAAAGACGAGGTTATCGGTAATAGTTTCAAGAAATTTATCGCCTCTGATGAAGAATCAGCATCTATCTTCAATAATATCATCTCCTGCTCCGAACTAAAAGTCGATGAACTCCGAATCCTGCATAAATCCGGCAAATGGATAGACACCTCGCTCAGCAGCAAATTATCCTTTGATGACGACGGATTCTTCAGGAAATACCACTGCATCCTTATTGATATCACCGAGACAAAAAAAATCTCCGAGCAACTAAGACAATCTGAGAAAATGCAGGCCATTGGGCAACTCGCAGGTGGAATAGCCCATGACTTCAATAACCAGTTGTCTGTAATAAGCGGCTATACAGAGTTGCTTTTGCCAAAATTGAAAAACCACAAAAATGAAGAGTACCTTAAAAATATTGCTCTGGCAACCGAACACGCGGCAGACCTGACAAGCAAACTCCTCGCCTTCAGCCGAAAAGGCAAATACCTCAGTATCCCGGTTAATATTCACGATACCATAAATGAAATTACCGCAATACTTGAACATAGTATTGATAAAAAGATTACTATCGTACGCAACTTGAACTCAGAAACCCCTGTGTGTACCGGTGATCCCTCGCAGATTCAGAATGTCCTGCTCAATCTTGCGCTGAATGCACGAGACGCGATGCCTGACGGCGGGACACTCACCTTCACAACATTTGACACCAATATTGATGATGATTATGTTGAAGTTGCAAACAGTTCGCTCGCTCCAGGGGAGTATACTCAAATACAGATCAAGGATACCGGACACGGCATCAGCAGTGATATCCAGGACCGTATTTTTGAGCCATTCTTTACCACAAAACCCAACGGCAAGGGTACTGGAATGGGGCTGGCAAGTGCCTATGGTACAATCAAAAATCATGGCGGGGCAGTATCGGTCTTTAGTGAGCCTGATTTTGGCACGACATTTACACTTTTCCTGCCGACGTCAAGGCATACCAGCGCAATACCGGTTACCATGCCGACGGATAATGAACTACCCGCCAAACTTAATATTCTGGTGGTTGACGATGAGGCAATGCTGAGAAAAATCTGCACAGAAATGCTTGTTGATCTCAACTGCACGGTAACAACCTGCACTGACGGGGAGGAAGCATTAGAGTATTACAAAAATAATTATGACAAAATCGACTTAGTAATACTTGATATGATTATGCCTGTTATCAGCGGTTATGAAACTTTTGTTCAGATGAAAAAAATCAATCCAAAAGTAAAAGCAATCATTTCATCAGGCTACAGTCTAAACGGTGAAGCACAGAAACTTATCGACTGCGGGGTTATAAGTTTTATTGGCAAGCCCTTTAAAAGTAAAGAACTTGCCATTGAAATCAAAAAAGTTTTTTCAGTATAATACGCTTATCAGCTATTAATCGGGCTTGAGGTATTGACCTGATCTTCATTGCCACAGCCCGTTGAATCACATCCCATATCAACAGTAACCGCATCAAAAGTAACCATTGAATCAAAATGAGGAAATAACCTGGCTGGCGTGGTCTTGAGAATTCCCGCAATTTTAACCAACTGACTCACGGTAATCTCAATTTTACCATTTTCCATTCTGGAAATTGTCGCCTGTGATCGCCCAAGCAGATTTGCAAGTTCAACCGAAGGCAGTCTTAGTTCTTCCCTCCTAAGACGTATGTTACTGCCAATAATTTTAGTAGCTTCCGACATTAATCCCCTCCTAACAAAATATTGCAGCCCCATTATGACACTCACGATTTTAGTCTGCCCAGGACATATCTGTGATTGCAACATGTGCATATTATACACAATGTTATTAGGCTTATGCAAATTTGACACAATAAAAAGTAGTAAATCTAATTCTTTAAACACATTCTATTATAATATAGATAAAATTTAAGCGAAAAAACCAAAAAAATCATAAAAAACAACAATTTTATGCAGCAAACGAGACTATCGTAACATCAATGTAACATTATATAAAAAAACACTCTATAAAATATACAGGGTGTTTTTTAAAAAAAAATTTTCAAATTTATAAAATGCAGGATTAAATGCATTCCCGAGCAGTATTAACTTCCAGCAGATTCGCCCCGGATTTCTTATCTGGAGTCGAAGCAAGAATAACCACAAGGTCATCAGGATCAATCAGATTATAATCAATGAGAACCTTAAATTCTGCGCGAACCATCTCATCAGTATTTGCGCTGCGTCCGACACAGGAAGCATAAACGCCATAACTGAGTGCCAGTTCCCTTTTAACGCGCATATCATGCGTACAGGCATGAACCGGAATACGACCGCGGTAAGAAGATATGACACGCGCTGAGAAGCCGGTCTCGGTATCACAAAGAATAAGCTTGGCGCCAAGTTCGATCGCACCGCTGACGGCTGTACGGGCCAGATAGTTACCAACCTGATATTCATTGACCTCAACCGGGTAACCGGCCATTGGCGGGTGCTGAGCCTCGACATTGATAGCAACGCTGCGCATTGCCTTGACAGCCTCAAGAGGATATTTACCGTAGGCAGTTTCACCACTGAGCATCACCGCATCTGTACCATCAAGGATAGCCGTTGCAATATCACTGACTTCAGCACGGGTAGGCCGTGGGTTTTCAATCATCGAATGCAGCATCTGGGTTGCAGTAATAACCGGTTTTGCGCGCTTGATACATTCTTTTATCAGTTTCTTCTGAATAAGCGGAACCTGTTCAAGCGGGATTTCAACGCCAAGGTCTCCACGGGCAACCATGATACCGTAAACGCAGTCAAGGATTTCGCCGATATTTTCAACGCCTTCGCGATTCTCAATTTTGGCAATGATTTTGACTTTGGAATTATAGGTATCAAGAATACTTTGCACAGCCATGACATCATCACGGTTACGGACAAACGAGTGGGCAATGAAATCAATATCATTTTCGACAGCAAATTTTATGTAATCACGATCTTTGGCTGAGAGGGAAGGCAGATTGATATGGACTCCCGGAACATTTACGCTCTTCTTATTACCGATGACACCATCATTCATCGCACGGCAGATAAGTGCCGAGTCAGAAACAGAGATAACCTCAAGCTCAACAAGTCCGTCATCAATAAGTATGGTCGAACCGACATGAACATCCGTGACCAGATTCTTGTAGGTAGTATTAAAGACATTGGCACCATCCCCGGTTCCTATCACAACCTCATCACCGGTGATGACGTTGATATCCTCAGAGATATCAGAGGTACGGATCTCAGGCCCCTTTGTGTCCAACAGAATGGCAATACCCTCAGAGACTCTTCTGATATTCTTGATAACCTTTAGGGTCTCTTCCTGTGTCTGATGTGCAGTATTGAGACGTACAACATTCATTCCCGCTTCATGCAGCTGCTCGATAAATTCAGGCTCACAACGCCTGTCTGAAATTGTAGCAATGACCTTGGTCAGTTTTTTGCGGATCATAAAAAATAAAACTCCATAATTAACCTGTAAAATTCCCAAAACGGAAACGAATAATATTGATAACGCTTTAACTGTCAATAGGTTTTGAGAAAATTCAACCTGTCGCGCAAATTCAACCTGCCTAAGGAAGCAAACATGTGAACATATGAGCATGCTGAAGACAATTGACTTTATGATAATGATTAGAAATATACCCAGTTTGTTTAATTATCATTTTTAACTAGAGTTTCATCGCATAAAAACAAGAATGTGTTTTTACTGATTTTTAGATACACAAAGACTATACCTGCTGTCATTGTAAGAACCTGAGGATACCCATGCTTGGAAATATTTCAATAGTTGTTGCTTTTATGAATATTATTTTCAAATATCAATCCTAAGGATAAGAGTAAGTCGCAGAATTTCCGCGCTATATACGGGCAGATAACTGAGCCAATTGTTATTCGTGAAATACTTCCGGTTGGGATAGCGATATGGATGAAAACCTATTATGTCGAATTTTACACCCAATTTATTGCAGGCTGCATTGAGACGGTCTGTTTCGGCAATTCCTGAAGCAGGAGCCATGTTGCATGGTGAATCCTGACTTACCAGCGCTTTAGGGTTGACTTCGCGCACTCCTTCAACAAAAGCTTTTTGGAGTTGAGCAAATTTGTAAGCAGCTTCTTCCGGATCATTCGTCTCGCTCCACCAGCTTACCGGGAATGCGGCATAAAACTCGTGAAGTGGACGCCATAGTCTTACCCATGGACGCGCCTTTACGAATTCGCTTACCGCATGTTTGAATTTTTCAAGGTACTCCGGAGTTATTTTACCATTTGAATCCAGCTTGAAATCCCGCACAAGGATATTATCAGCATCATCAGCATAAGGATAAGTTTTATGTTTAATTTCTTTTAAAATTTCGAATCCGGCTTTTTGTCTTGTGCCTAGTTTATATAATCGACTGATTATATTGCAGTCAGCAACCTCAACTCCATATGACTGATATACGTCATACACATCTTTTGAATCAAGACCTGCATGGGTTTCTTTGCCAATTCCAACTTTTTTGAACCGCTCCAGTTTACGTTTCAAATCATGGCAGTTCGCATCTCCACCATACTGCTTGGTAAAGATATTTTTCAAACGATGCTTGTTTTCAAGGAAATCAGCAATGGCAATACGATGCTGATCATAGCATTCTTTTCCTGTTGAAGTCTTGTAATCTGTTCTGATTACAAACAGTCCCTTAGGTAACTTCCCGTCAAGAGGTATAGCAAACGCTCCGATACCTTTTTCATTAGTCTTAAAGGGTATGGATTGCTTCACAAGTTCCTCACCAAAAAAAATTCTATACCATTACTCTTGCCGTGCCTTGAGTGTTTGGTAATGAATGAATTTCCATACACGCATTTATCGGATTGC
>QKCJ01000003.1 GCA_003245715.1 bacterium | reverse complement strand
CCTCATTCAGGGGGAGGTCCATGGCCGCTTTGCTATTGGCGACAAGGTCATCCAAACGGTCAACGATTATAACCTCGGCATCATGAACGGCCATCAGGGTCGGGTGCTGGATATTGATAAAGAAGGGATCACCGTCGGCTTTGATGGTGAAGAGTCAAAAGTCATCGAGCAGGACAAGCAGGGAAATCTGCAGCTGGCGTATGCATTGACGGCTCATAAAGCGCAGGGCAGCGAATTTCCATGCGTGGTGGTCCTCTGCCACAAATCTCATTATTTTGCTGACCGCAACTGGCTGTATACGGCTGTCACCCGTGCAGCGAAGCACGTAATCGTTCTCGGTGATCGATGGGGGCTCAATAACGCTGCCAAAAAAAATGAAGTAAAAACCCGCAGGACGCTGTTGTCATTATGGTCTTCTAACAATTCCTCCTGTGGAATAGCGGAGGCGAAGGAATATGCATGATTATAATGATGGATACCGCAATTCACAACCGATCAATGATCTTGCAGTAATCCTTGCAAAAGGTGTTCTCCGCTATATTCGACTTTCACAGTCAGCCACAATAACAGCCAGTAATCAAGCATCAAAAAACGACTTGCTGTTTTTTTCCGGCCATGGCTCATTGTCACGTGAGTTAACGGACAAAGAGCTTAAGGAGGAAAAATTATGCCAGTAAATGTCCAGAAGGAGGAGCGGCGGCTCAAGGGAATGACGGTGCCGGAATTGCGTGTGGAATACGCCGAACTTTACGGAGAAACCACGCAATCGACGAGCAAACCATTTCTGATCAAACGTATCCTGTGGCGGATGCAGTGTAATGAATATGGCGACATTTCTGAACGAGCGCGCAAACGTGCTCTGGAAATAGCCAACGATGCGGACTTGCGGCTGCGTGCGCCAGCCCGTATGCCGGGCGAGGTAAAGGAGAAAGCTCCGCCAGCCCCCAAACGCCAACATGACCCACGGCTGCCATCGGTAGGGACGATTATCGCAAGAAAGTATAAAGGGGCGTTGGTGGAGGTCAGTATTGAAATGGACGGTTTTCGCTATAAAGACAAGCTATTCCCTTCGTTGTCAGCTATAGCCAAGGAAGTGACCGGCAGCCATTGGAACGGCTTTCGCTTCTTTGGGTTAACGGAAGGAGGTGATGCGGCGTGAGTAAACAGAAGGAGCCGGCGCCACAAAAACGCATCCGTTGCGCCATCTACACTCGAAAAAGCACGAGCGAAGGACTGGAGGCGGAATTCAATACCCTTGACGCTCAGCGACTGGCTGCGGAAAACTATATTGCCAGCCAAAAGGGCGAAGGCTGGGTGGCACTGCCTGATGAATACGATGACGGCGGCTTTACAGGCGGAAATATGGACCGTCCGGCCCTGCAAAGGCTGATGCAGGATATAGAAGCGGGCAAAGTAGACTGTATTGTTGTTTATAAGGTTGACCGACTTAGCCGATCGCTGCTCGATTTCGCCCGGATCATTAATACGCTGAATGAGCATAACTGCTCTTTTGTCTCCGTAACGCAGAATTTCTCTACCGCCGATAGTATGGGCAGGCTGACACTGAATATCCTCCTGTCCTTCGCCCAATTCGAGCGGGAGATTATTGCCGAACGCACACGGGATAAAATGTCCGCCGCGCGCAAGCAGGGCCGCTGGGTTGGTGGGGCGCAGGTTCTTGGCTACGATGTCCACCCCAACGGCGGCAAGCTTGTGGTGAATGAAAAGGAAGCGATAATTGTTCGGGAAATATATTCCTGCTACATTGAATTGGAATCACTTATGCCGGTAGTACGCGTATTGCGCGATAAAGGCGTGACGAACAAAACGTGGACAACAAAGAAAAATACGGTTCATCAGGGAAAGCCGTTTAATAAAAACGCGCTATACAATCTTCTAACAAACCCGCTCTATATAGGCAAGGTCAGGCATAAAAAAGAGGTATACGAAGGCCAACATGACCCCATCGTGGACGAGTCAATCTGGCATTGTGTGCAGAATATTTTGAAGCGTAACCGTTTGAATAACGGTTCAACCGTACGCAATACGCAGGGGGCGCTTCTGAAAGGCCTGTTGTTCTGCGGTTCCTGTAAAGTAGCGATGGTTCATACCTGGACGAAAAAGAAAAATAATTGCCGCTACAGGTACTATGTGTGCGGTCGCGCTCAAAAGGAGGGCTGGGATGTCTGCCCGGTAAAGTCTATCCCCGCAGCTGAGATTGAGCGGTATGTCGTTGAGGAAATTCGCCGTATCGGCAAGGATGAAGGTCTGGTTGAAGAAACGTTTGAGGCGGTCGGGGCAGTAGCCAACCGGCAGGCTGATGAGCTGGCCGAAGAAGAGGAACGTCTACGCGAGCAGCTGATTCAATGTACAGAGAAACTGCAGCGCATTGCCGGGAATAACAAAACTCCGCCAAAAACGCTTGCCGCCTTGCAGGATCGCATTGTTGAGCTTGAGCAGGAAATCACCCAAACACGGCAGAAGGTTATGTTGCTCCAGCGGGAGATGATTGACAGAACCGATGTGGCGCGCACCCTATCGCTTTTCGACCCGGTCTGGCAGCACCTGACCAGCCATGAACAAGTTAAGGCGCTAAATTTGCTCATTGAGAAAATTGTGTATGACGCAGAAACCAGCTCTGTTGCCATAACCTTCCGGGAGACGGGAATCCGGGATCTCTTGGACAGCCAAGCAATTGACACAGAAGATGAAACCGCACAGGAGGATAACCATGCCTGAAGAAGACCGCACCGTTCGCCGAACTGTGCATTTCGCCACGGTACAGCGTGGTAAAGAAAAACTGCGCCCCGGCCCCAAGCCCAAAGCCCCCAAAGTAAAGCCCGGGCGGCTGCCACGTGTTACCAGACTCATGGCGTTGGCCATCCGGTTTGAGGAGTTGCTTAACAATGGCACCGTTAAGGATTACGCTGACCTTGCCCGGCTGGGTGGCGTGTCGCGTGCTCGAATAACGCAAATTATGAATTTACGCCTCTTGGCACCGAGTATTCAGGAACAGCTTATCTTCCAAGAGCGCGTATCTAACGCCAAGGATGACCTACAACTGCGCGATCTGCAAACCGTGGCGCTGGAGGCGGACTGGGGAAGGCAAAGTATCTTCCATTGAACGTCACCGCTCCGAGTTTTAAGCAGATTAATAATACACGTGAGGCTTAGTTTTAGTATCCTATGTGAGTGTTGTATTTGCCACATAAGCATTCATCTGAGCCATCGCCTGTGCAAGACATGCGAATCGCTTGCACTCTGCTTTTATTCTTCGCCTATTTACGGTAACAGTCAGTTCATTCTTTGTCTGATCAACCATACACGAGTGCTGTTTTCCTTCACCGCAGAACCCTCGCCATTCGATGTCCGAGAGTCGTATCCAGTCTATTCCGAACCGAAGAGCGTCAAGGCGTTGCCCCATAGCGTGGGCAGACGGAAACCTCCTCGCCGGGTCAGGATGGCAAGCCTTCCTTACAATCCGTTGCAGGGAATCAGGTATGTGATTTTCAAACCCAATACGTTGAAGGAGCGTACCTGCTTGGTAATGTTGTGGTAGGTTAGGAACAGCGGATATCACTGCCCGCCAGTCCGCGATGTTTGACAGTGCTCGAAAAAGCGTTACCCCCATTGCAAACACATCTGTCTGTTGTGTTGTTGATGCGGTTGAGTAGTACTCGGGTGGCAAATGTGGTCTATACCCCTTAGCGGAACCGATTAATGAGGAGCCAGTATCGGTTGCAAGTCCAAAATCCGAAAGTTTTGGCATCATAGGGGTCAACAAGATATTCCCTGGCTTCACATCACGATGCAAAAAACCTTGTGCATGCGCATATTCCAAACCGTGCAATGCTCCGCGAACGTATCCCACACCTTCGCGCACGGACACCCACCGAGACGATAAAGCCTTCTCCAGCGATCCCTCTGCGATATATTCGAGGTCGAGAACAATACGGGGTGTTCCATTTACAGGGAAAATATTAGCTTCGTTAATGGTCACGATATGCTTGTGCTGGCACTTATTTAGAATCTGAGCTTCTTGCAAATGTTGCATGAATTTTGCAGGATCGGTTGCGAGAAGTACCTTGACTGCCTTTTCTGTACCAAGTGCCCGGTCAAACACATGAAACACTTGCCCAAAGTTGCCGCCGCCAAGCGGGGAGATCACTTGATACTTGTCGATTGCTGCTGGTATAGGTGTAATCATGGTAGCTCAAACCATGCAGCGATGACTGAATGCTTCTGGTTTTTATCCCAGTAAGGAGGATGTGAACCAAATACTGAATCGCAGTACGTATAGATATCTGTTCCTTTGGCAAGGCCCAACCGTGATGCTACGTAGTTTCTTGCAACATAACCCGTTATGGGTAATGTGCGTCGGTGCGCAAGGAGATTCAGAATACCCAGCGGAAAAGAAGACGTAACAAGCTGATCTTTGGTTGGCTCCAATGTTAAGCGATATGCGATTCGATTTGGTTGCGTCTGATCAAGGATCAGTGAAAACTGCGTGTCATACCAGTCCATCAGTGCTGGTGCGTTCTGTGGGTCTGGCGTGAGAAGACGATCCTTGGAGATAAGTATAGGTGCTGCTTTTGTTCCCTCAAGCACCGAATACCGAAATTGACCTGTCGCAATGTGTATTCCGATCACACGCATCTAATCATCCTTACAATACCCAAATATACGTTATATAATATATCAATAAAATTTTACCCATCAGAATAAGCGAACAAGTATTACACTCAGTAAGAGACATTTTGTCAAGATATTTTTTGACAGAAGCATGAGTGAGCAGATTCCTTGATTAGCGGGATGGTAGCCTTAAAAAGGAACCGAGCTATCCTTCGGCTTGGCTTGTTCCTGCGTGTTGTCACTGATCTTGATTGCCTTATCTATTTGTGACGCCATAGTAAGCGCCCTAGATAAAACAGAAGCCATATTACAATAAGTGGTTGTGGTTTTCTCTAGAGAAATTGGATGTTCGAGTCCATTCCGGTAGCCCACCTCAAACGGGCTGTTAATTTGACTCAAAACAGTGTTAACCAAGCCCTACTGTTAACCAATTTTGCTGAGACTTTTGAGAGATTTTTGGGGCGAGACGGCGAAAAGGGGCTGGCGTTGGGGTATAACCGGACTGTCTCTGGAAGAGGAAGCGGGAGAAGTGTCAGTCGTAACATATTCAATAACAATACGTTATATTTAGTGTTTTCAGTAGTAACGTAATAACAGCATAGTGTTAATAAAAAAGCCGCCCAATGGACGGCTGTGATTTTATTGGCTCCCCCGGCTGGGCTCGAACCAGCGACACATGGATTAACAGTCCATTGCTCTACCAACTGAGCTACAGGGGAATGTCTCAAGCGGATGAAGATTATACCCTTTCATCCCCTTATGTCTATACCATTTCTGCTAATTTACTAACTTTTTTGAAATATTTTCCCAAGTACCTAACAACTCTGATCTTATCACAAAGCCTCCTCTTAAATCCGCTGATTTATTCCCGCTTATTTTGATATATTCAATTTATTTATTGCCATATCAATACTGACTCCTATCTGCTCCTCGGCGCCAGCCTTTCTGGCCTTTAATACCGAAATTGCAGATTTATCGCCAATATCCCCAAGCGCTTTCGCCGCCGCTGAAGCTACCTGAACATCCTGACTTTCAAGAGCTTCATACAAGACCCTTAAGGACTCACGTGCCTTAATACCCCCTAACGCCCTGATGGCTTCTATCCGAAATTTCTTATACCCCGGCTTAATATTTGCCGCATCACGAATAAGCGGCCCCGAAGCACCGATACGGTTTCCCCGGTGAAACGCGATTGCCGCCGCAGCCCTGACCTCGGCAACAGGATCACCTCCCTCTCCCATAAGCGGCCTGAGATAGGCTGATGTCTGCGGGCTTGACAACTCACCAAGCGCCTTGACCACGCTGAGCCTTACAACCGGATCAGAATCTTTGAGACCTGTTGCCAATTCTTTTATATATTTAATGCCGCCATAATGCCCCAGAAGCTCAAAAGCCCTAACCCTGACAGCAATTGATTTGTCTGTGCATAAAACAACCAATGCCTTTTCAATATTGTCATACCCCATCCCGGCAAGCGCCCCGAGAGCATTCACCTCTATTTCCGGATCACCACTACTGGCAAGCTTCTCAAGCTCTTTAGCCTCGCCGCGCGGACGTATATAACTTACGGCTGAGCATATTTCAATAAGTAGCTGCTTATCAGAGCTTACGTTAATTGCTCCAAGCAGCGCCGATACCGCCGGTTGAGTCCGGGCATAACGCAGGATCGTCACACACGCCGTTTTAATCTGCGGATCGGGATTATTATTAAGAATATCAACAACCGCCCCCTCCAAGGCCGGATCAAGACCGTCAGCCCCGCGCGTCTGGAGAAATACCCCATACAATTGCGCCAGTAGCAGGTATTTATCCTGAGTGGACGAGAGGCGTTTGAGCAATTCGGAAACCGGGAAGCGGGCATATAAATCCGGCATGGACTGGCGTACGGCGTTCTGCACAAAGAAGTCGCCATTTTTAAACTCATTCAGTAAAAAGCCCTCCTCTGAAACCCGCCCGACCTTGGCAAGCAGCCGCAAAAGAATCTGCCTGCGCCCGAAATCACTCTCCTTATAACTGCCCAGCAGAATCGGCACAATCTGCGCCCCGTAGGAAACCAGCCTGTCCTGCGCCGCCTGCCGGCTGGATTCAGGGATATTGGTTATATCACAGGCCATGTCAACGAGCCTGTAAAGCTCCTCGGATGAATATAAACCGCCACATACCAGTATGGTTACAAGGACGAGGCTTCTGCAAACATTCAACATTATCGATCTTCCGTTTCTTTATACAAAATTCGTAAAATTTAAAAATTGTTCTTGACTACCTACCATCTTAGGGCAAAATATAGCTTAAATGTGCCAACGTTGGCAAGGTCTATTTTTTATTGATACACAATGTATCGTAAAGAGCAGCCGCAGCAACCAGGACTTTTAAACCATTTGCGGAGTATATATTATGTCTGAACACGTAAGATTCAACCTTAAAACCATTGAAGACCTTAAAAACGAACTTGACAGACTTGAACTTTATCTTCCTGTTTCTGAGGATCTTTCCGTTCTTGGTGAAAAAGTTAAAATGGGCAAATGGGAATTGCCGAACCGTTTTATCGTGCAGCCGATGGAAGGTGTTGACGCGGTTGAAGCAACTGGCGCACCGTCGGATCTGACTTTCCGCCGTTACCATCGTTTTGCCGAGGGTGGTTCAGGGCTGATCTGGTTTGAGGCGATTGTTGCTTCTGAGGACGGCCGCAGTAACCCCCGCCAGCTTGCGTTAACGGAAAAGAACCTTGACGAATACAAACGTCTTATCGATGAAACCCGTGAGATAGCCTATAAAGCCAACAAGCATGAAATTGTAACGGTTGTGCAGATCACCCACTCCGGACGCTGGAGCAAGCCAAGCGGCAAGCCAGAGCCGAAACTTATCCATCACAACCCGGTACTAGACAAGGCTCTTGGCATTGATGAGACCTATCCTCTGGTTACAGACGAGTATCTTGATGCCTTACAGGACAAGTTTATCCGCACCGCTGAGCTTTCTGCCAAGGCAGGCTTCGACGGAGTTGAGATGAAGGCTGTTCACGGCTACTTCACCGGCGAGATGCTCTGCGCGCATACCCGTGAAGGAAAATATGGCGGAAGCTATGAGAACCGTACACGTTTTGTCCGCGACATAACAAGGGGGGCTGCCAGCGTAATGGGGTCCGACCACTTTGCCACCGCCCGCCTTACCATGCACGAACCTTCCGCCTATCCTTACGGCTGGGGCGTAAAACCTGAAGACGGCAGCACTGAAATCGACCTGACCGAGCCAAAGCGCTTTGCCAGAGAGTTGTGTGAGCTTGGGAATATGCCGGTATTCAACTTCTCAATCGGCTATCCCCGCTTTGCACCATACATGAACCGTCCGCATGACAACTCATTAGTCGGCGCACCAAAGCCGCCGGAGCATCCGCTTGAGGGTATTGTCCGCTTCCAGAATATCGCCCGTGAGACCCAGAAGGTTGTTGGCGATGTTCCAATGGCTACAGCAGCTCTTGCCTGGTTGCGTCACCTGATGCCGTATGTTGCTGCTGGTCTGGTCAAGGAAGGTTGGGCATCACTTATCGGACAGGGACGTGGAGCATTTGCTTATCCTGATTCAGTAAACGATATTCTCAATAATGGCAAGATGGATCCGGCAAAATGCTGCATTACCTGCTCGATGTGTTCGCAGATCATGAAAGACGTTGTCGGCCGCAATGGTTGTCCGATGCGCGACAAAGAGATTTATGGTGCTGAGCTGAAGAAGGGACGCGACGCGGCAAAGGCTAAAGGACTTGCGTAAATATTGCAAGACAGCACAAAAACAAAGAATGATATTAATCACTGACTAAAGATAAAACATGAAAAGGTATCACAATGACTGACAATAACGACAAGAAGGTTGCGCTGGTTACTGGCGGAGCGCAGGGCATTGGCTTCGGAGTTTCATGTGAACTGGCAAAGGGCGGATTTGATCTGATTCTTTGTGGGCGCAAGGGTGCGGACTCAGTTGCCGGGCCGATTGCCGAGCTTGAGAAACTTGGCGCTAAAGTCACTTATATCAGTTGTGATATCTCATCTGATGAGCAGCGCAAGAATCTTGTAAATGAAATCAAGTCGCAGGTTGGCCGCCTTGACTGTCTGGTCAATAACGCCGGCGTAGCGCCAAAGGTGCGCGCGGACATGCTTGAGGCCGGTGAAGAGTCATTTGATTTTATTATTAATATCAATCTAAAGGGCGCCTACTTCCTCACTCAGACAGTAGCCAATTACATGGCTGAGCAGAAGAAGGAAAACTCAGATTACACCGGGACAATAATTTTCGTCACCTCATGCTCTGCGACAGTGGCTTCAGTCAACCGTGGTGATTATTGTCTCAGCAAAGCCGGCCTGTCAATGGCGGCAAAACTTTATGCTGCGCGCATGGCTGAGTACGGGGTCAATGTCTACGAGATTCGCCCTGGTGTTATCAAAACAGACATGACCAGCGGCGTAACCAGCAAGTATGACAAGCTGATCGAAGAAGGGCTTACTCTCGACAAGCGCTGGGGATTCCCTGAAGATATAGGCAAGGTCGCTTACGCCATGGCCTCAGGAATGCTGCCCTATTCCACCGGCTCAGTCATCAATGTTGACGGCGGCTTGACAACACAGGTTCTCTGATATTCATTTTCCGGGTTGCGCATAAAAAGGTTAGGATAAAAAATATGGGTGAGAAGAGTAAAGCTGCATTTACAAAAGTTCACACGCTTATTATCGGCTCAGGGGCAGCCGGTCTTAATGCCGCAGTACAGCTGCATAAAAAAGGCATAACCGATATCCTCATTCTCACTGAAGGTCTGAATAAAGGCACGTCGATCAATACCGGCAGTGACAAACAGACTTACTATAAGCTTTCAATGTGCGGTGATGATGCTGACGCGCCGCGACTGATGGCTGAAAATTATTTTTCCGGCGGCTCAATGCACGGTGATCTTGCACTGGTAGAGGCTTCACTTTCCGCGCAGGCTTTTCTTAATCTGGTTGGTCTTGGGGTAAAATTCCCGCAGGACAGGTTCGGCCAGTTTGTCGGCTATAAAACCGATCACGACCCACGCAAGCGTGCGACCTCGGTTGGCCCCTACACCTCAAGGGATATGTGCCTGGCGCTGATTGAGGAAGTTAAAAGGCGCAATATTGAAGTGCGTGAAAAACGCAATGTCGTCTCACTGGCAACGACCGGAAGCGGCGCAGGCAAACGTATCGCCGGAGCTATCGCGGTCAATGCTGAGGGCGAACTTGAAGATTACGCCGCGGCGAATGTCATCTTTGCGACCGGTGGTTTTGGTGGCCTGTATAAAACCAGTGTTTATCCGGCGGTGCATACCGGGGCAATTGGCCTGGCGATGCTTGCGGGTGCCACCTGTCAGAGCCTCCCCGAAGCACAGTACGGTCTGGCTTCAACAAAATTCCGCTGGAATGTCAGCGGCACATACATGCAGGTAATCCCGCGCTTTATCTCAACTGACGCAAACGGCAAAGATGAAACAGAGTTCATGCGACCATACTTCAAAAACGTCGCAGAGATGAACAGTATGGTCTTTCTCAAAGGCTATCAATGGCCTTTTGACCCGCGTAAGGTCAGCGGCGGTTCTTCAATTATTGACATTCTGGTTTATATCGAAACCGTCGTCAAAGGGCGCAGGGTCTGGCTTGACTTCCGCAGCAACCCTGAGGATTATGATTTCACGGCGATGTCAAAGGAAGCGCGTGAGTACCTTGAGAACTCGGGCGTGGCCGGGCTTGACACCCCACTCAAGCGTCTCAAAGCCATGAACCCCGGCGCAATCGAGCTTTACAAAGACCACAAGATTGACATCACTAGAGAACCGCTGGAGATCGCTGTCTGCGCCCAGCATAATAACGGCGGCCTTGCGGCTAACCATTGGTGGCAGTCACTCAACATCTCGCACCTGTTCCCGGTTGGCGAAGTAAACGGCTCACACGGCGTGTACCGTCCCGGAGGATCAGCGCTTAATTCAGGACAGGTCGGCTCAATTCGTGCGGCAGAGTTTATTGCCAATGAGTACAGCAAAAATGATCTGTCGCTGGTGCAGGCGAAAATGGCGCTTAAAATTGAGCACAAGAAAATTCAGGAAGCAATCAAAGCCGCCGAAAGTGCTGAAAACAGCTGGCGTCAGGAACGTGATGAACTACAGCTCAGAATGAGCTCTTTTGCTGCGCATATACGTTCAGAAGAATCTCTCCGACAGGCTCTTGCCGCCGCAATAAAGCAGTGGAAACGTATAAAGGAAAACGGTGGCGGCAGCTTCAGCAATCCCAAAGGAATGGCCGAATCGCTGCGTAACCGTCAGCTATGTTTCGCCCAGCTTGTTTATATTGAAGCAATCGCTGCGCAGATTGAGAGCGGGGCGGGAAGCCGGGGCTCTGCTCTGGTGGTCGCGGCTAATGGCCAGAAAGCCCATACCGCACTTGATGATTCCTGGCGTTTTCTCCCTGAGGATGAAAGCTTCAGAGATAAAGTCCTTGAAACACGCATTGTCAATGAATGCCCAAAGAGCAAGTGGATAGAGCGGCGTGCGATACCTGAAACCGTCGATTGGTTTGAGACCGCGTGGGCAGAGTACCGCGAAGGAAAGATTTACAAATAAAGCGTTCTATTTTCAATTTAGTTTAATTTGTGGTTTTATCTTAATATTATAAAGGAAATTAATCATGGACCCAATTCTCGAAAAAATCCAGCAGATTCGTCTGGTGCCGGTAGTTGCTATTGATAACGCTGATGACACTGAAGGACTCTGTTCCGCTCTGGTTGCCGGTGACATTCCCTGCGCTGAAATCACCTTCCGTACAGCCGCAGCCCCTGAAGCAATCAGAATCGCAGCCAAGAACCCGGACATGCTCGTTGGCGCAGGAACCGTCCTGTCTATCGATCAGGCCAAACAGGCTGTAGACTGCGGAGCAAAATTCATTGTTTCACCAGGCTTCTCCCCTAAAGTCGTGCAGTGGTGTCTGGACAACAATGTTCCGGTAACTCCTGGAACCTGCACCCCAACGGATATTCAGATGGCTGTTGATTTCGGACTTGAAGTTGTCAAGTTCTTCCCGGCAGAAAGCTACGGCGGCCTCAGCACGCTCAAGGCACTTGCCGCACCGTACACAAAGATGAAGTTCATGCCAACCGGCGGAATCACAACCAAGAACGTCACCGAATATCTCGCCTTCAACAAAGTAATTGCCTGTGGCGGCAGCTGGATGGTCAAGGGTGAGCTTATCACCGGCAAGAAATTCGATGAAATCACAGCTATCAGCAAAGAAGCTGCTGCTCTGGCTAAAAGCGTTTAAACTTTCAGCCCGTAAAGCTGAAAACTCCTGTACAGCCTGCCTGTTTAGGGCAGGCTGTTTTTTTTATCCCATTTAACGCACAACGGTCTTTCTGATTTGCTGGTTGACAATTTGCCCTGATGCCCTTATTCTATACAATACAGAAAAGGAGTGCAGCCAAGTGGCCAAGAAGAACGAAGAAAAAAAGAAAGCCCCGGTATCTGATGGCACAAAACTGATCGCCAGAAATAAAAAGGCGACACATGAGTATGAGATACTGGAAAAAATTGAGTGCGGAATTGCTCTTCAGGGCAGCGAAGTCAAGAGCCTGCGTGATGGCAGAGTCTCTTTTGCCGACAGTTATGTGCGTGTACTGAAAAATGAGCTTATCCTGCTTGGGCTGAATATCTCCGAATACCGCATGGCCAACCGCTTCAACCACCCTTCCGTACGCCAGAGAAAACTCCTCGCTCACCGCCGTGAGATCAACAAACTGGCAATGGCGATGGAAGCAAAGGGGCAGACGGTTGTACCGCTGAGTATGTATTTCAAGCGTGGCAAGGTTAAAGTGGAAATTGCTCTGGCGCGGGGCAAGGCTACCCATGATAAACGTGAAAGTCTGAAGAAGAAAGATTTCGACAGGCACAAACAGCGTGTTATGCGAAACTTCGCAAAATAACTCGACCGGCTGTTTCGGGGGAGGGGGAATCATGCATCAATTATGTGTTGGTTGTCTCCAGACGCTTCAAGGCATCAGCTGCATATAACCGCCAAATTGTATTTTTACCGCGTTTCAGACAGATATTAAGGATCTGCTCGGCCTGATTGACCCGGCCACTCTCAAGCAGCAACAAACCGACACCAAAAAGCTGCGGCGTCTGCTGCGGGACAAGTTTGGCCGCATGGGTAATTTCTTTTACCGCCTCTTCAAGGTCATCATCCATCCAGGAAAGCAGGCCAAGCCGCCAGCGGGCAGCCCAACTATCCTTGGCACTGGCAACCTGTCTGCGCAGCTGATTGCGGATTATTCCCCGAGCCTGGGAAGTTAGAAAACGCATCTCCACAGGTGCAAGCGATACCGCCGGGGAAATCGATAAATCAAGACCGACATTATTGCGGAAAAAGTCCAGCTTTTCCTCAGGCATGGCCTCAATCTCCCCCTCACCAACCTCGCACATCCACTGACGGTAATCAGACTGAAAATCCTTCTGATAATTGGCCGAGGGAAAACTGAGCTTATAGGCATTTTTGATATTGCCATCTTTCTGCAGGCTGTCAATCATCATGGTATAGTTGGCAATTGAGTTAGCGGCAGAGTCCTCAGGCGTACTTACCGGGTTAAGGCTGATTACCAGACTGTCACGATCCCATTCATAAATTCCGCGCCCCTTGAACGGCGCAATCAGGACAACCGGTGACGCGCCGAAATTGCGGTCACAGACTGCGGCATTATCCAGAATCTTGGCGGTGTCTTTCTTGGTTACCCGCGGCGTTTCCACAGTCATTACAGCGTACGCGCGGAGAATACCACCCGCAAGTGAGCCGAGCGGAAGGAGACTTTTAATGAAGCGCAACTCACCAATAAGAAAATCCTTGGCCTTTTTCTGTGCGGCAATCTTTTCAGCCCGCAACATCTCGGTAATTTTCCTCTCCCGCCGTTCCTCTACAGTACTATTTGGTGACGACTGGGCGTCCTGATAAATTTCACGCCACTCCATCCGGTAAAGATTATCAAGAACATCAAAAAATTTCAGGTTACGTTTATCGTTGGCATTAGCCTTGGCGCGGTTTAAAACCTGACGGCGTAGATCCCAGAGCCGGTGTCTGGTCATCAGATCACGCCGCAAACGGTTCTGCAGCAATCCCTCCCCCATATTGAGAATCTGCGAGTCAAGCCGCCCTGTACAAATCGCCGCCGCAACGTCTTCGGTCACACCCTGCAAGCCCTTGATAAAGGGAGCAAGCCGTTCAAGGATACGCAATCTTGAAGTTTCAAATTTTGAAGAATTGATATCATCATTATTACGCTCGCCAGCGACAGACTCATTAATCTTGAATCTGCGAAAACGGTCTTCAAGCCATTCGGTAAGATAGAAGTGGTTTATCTGCCCGGTAATTGCCATTTCTTCAAGCAGTCGCTGGCGCAAGCCTGGTTTACAGCCAACGACAAACGATTCATCAAGAAGCCCCATATTAATCAGCAATTTATCCTGCTCGGTAAACTCAAGCTCGTCACGGTCACTACAGATACGCTCAACCAGAATTTCCTCGACAAATTTCCAGTACAATAATTCAAGCTTACTGGTAAGACCTGATATTTTTTTATCATCGCCACTCTCTCTGGCTGCCTCAAATTCGGCGGCTAGAGTCATCTTCTCAGCTTCAAGATTGTCGATTTTCTCAGACATTACCCATACCTGAATTATTCAAACCAAAAACATTGCTCCACCGGCAGCACTACTGCTGGCTGTGGCTATAAAAAAGCACCCGGCTGCGGCCGTATGTTTTATCTTTTTTGAGTTCCAGTCCTGCCCACTGGGGAGGTTCAAGTTTACGGAATTCAAAGCGAAACACAAGTACCCCGTCCTCGCTAAGCATCCCGGCAGTATCATGCATAAGATCAATATTCTCCTGCGATTCATTCCACTTTTCATTATCCGGAAATGGCGGATCAAGGAATATCACATCAAATTTCTCACTGCATGACTGGCAGAACCCCGAAACATTCATCTTCATAATCCGCGCCCTGTCTTCAAGGCGGCATTTTATCAGATTAGCTTTTATGGTCTCTGCGGAAACCTTGTCACGCTCAACAAACGTGCAGTGTTCAGCCCCACGGCTCAACGCCTCGATACCGACCGAACCGCTCCCGGCATAAAGATCAAGCACCCGCGCCTGCGGGATATCAGCACAGAGCGAATTAAAAATCGCACCTCTGGTTTTAGCAAGATACGGCCTAGCAGTACCACTCACCATGATCGGAACGCCCTTGGCAGAACCACCTATTATCTGCAACTATTTCCCTTTCAGATAAATTGATGCTTTACACTTATTTATATTATGTTAAAATACATGTAAGGCTAGTAACCATATAAAGCTGAAATCATAGTTGATTTTTGTATTTTTGGCAATCAATTTTACACTTACTTTCGGTAATGGTCTAAACGTAATAAGAAAGGGGAAAGTTTATGAAAAATTATAAATATCTGTCAATGCTGTTTTTACTTGCCATCATGCTGATATGCCCACAGGTGCAGGCCAGCCCGGCTTTTTCAGCTATTGTTGAGGCTATCCGCAACCGGGATGTAGCAATGGTTCAGAATATGCTTCTGGCTAATACAGACGGATCGCTGATTAAGGAAAAAGATACTTCCGGGCGTATGCTCATCCACTATGCCTCCGGGCAAGGGGATTACAGGATTGTCCAGATTATTCTGGCCTATAATCCTGATGTCAATGCCCAGACTATCGGTGGGCAGACACCGCTTATTTACGCGGCTCTGGGCACATATAATGACAACACACAACTCCTGCTGCAAGCCAAGGCCGATCCGAATATCGCCGACAAGGGCGGACGTACTCCACTCCTGATCGCCAGTGACAAGGGTAAGCCTGATCTGGTTGAGATACTTATCGGTGGCGGGGCAAGAATCAATGTCGCCGACGCCAACGGTACAACACCTCTGATGTACGCTGCCGAGAGGGGCAACAGTAAACTGGTTCAGGTTCTTCTTGGTGCAGGTGCGCAGGTTAATCAGGTTGATAAACAGGGCAATACCCCGCTGCATTATGCTGCCCGCCGCGGCCGCCGCGACATGATCCAGTTCTTCCAGCAGTTTATCAACACGCCAAACAGCTCCGGCCAGACCCCGCTTGACATTGCCATGCTTTCGGGTCAGTCTGATTTCTCCCGTGAACTGCAGAAATACGGCGCGACTATCGGCAGACGGAAATAGCAGCTACCAAACAATCTGAAACAGACGGGGCATCAGGCTGAAAAATATGGCTTGATGCCCGAAATATTCAAACAGCCTATTGACTGTATTTATAATGGAGATAGTTAATGAAGTATCTGGTAACTGGCGGCGGTGGTTTTCTCGGCAGGCATATTGCGGATAAACTTCTTGCGCGTGGTGATGAGGTGCGTATTGTCGGGCGCCGAGATTATCCTGATCTTGTACGCTGTGGCATTGAATGTGTGCAGGCAGATCTGGCCGACAGCCACGCCATCAGCGAAGCCTGCAGGGGCGTGGCCGGGGTGTTTCACGTCGCCTCAAAAACCGGCATCTCCGGCCGTTACCGAGATTACTATAACACCAATGTAACCGGTACACGCAATATCATCAACGCCTGCAAGGCTGCGGGCGTGACCAGGATGGTTTACACCAGTACGCCAAGCGTTGTTTATGGTCGCGAGGAGATAATTAATGGCAATGAAGAACTGCCCTACCCTGAAATTTATCTGACGCCTTATGCCAGCACCAAGGCAGAGGCAGAGCTAATGGTTCTGGACGCAAATGGCGGGGCGAACCTTTTTACCTGTGCGCTTCGCCCGCATCTTATCTGGGGGCCGGGGGATACTAATCTGATTCCGCGCATTATCGCCAAAGCCAAAGCCGGCAAACTGATGCAGGTTGGCAGTGGCGAGAATCTGGTGAGTGTTAGTTATGTCGAGAACTGTGCCGACGCACACCTGCTGGCCTGTGACAGGCTTGAGAAAAATTCACCCGTCTGCGGCAAGGCATATTTCATTAACGAGCCTGAGCCGGTCAATTGCTGGGACTTTATCCACAATATTATCGACAGACTTGGCGCTCGGGCTGTGAGTAAAACCATTTCATTCAAATCCGCTTACCGTCTTGGCGCGATCCTTGAATATGCCGGAATGCTCGCACCGTCCTGGGAGCCGCCAATGACCCGCTTTCTAGCGCTGCAATTAGCCACCAGCCATTACTTTGACATAACAAGGGCCAGAAATGACCTTGGCTGGAATCCTGAAATTAGTATTGACGAAGGTCTTGCCAGACTGGCGCAGGCGTATAAACTTATTAACGGCTGAAAATATCCCGCCGCAGTAGAATGTGCGGCTTGTATTTTAAAATTTGTTTAACCGTATTATGTGGAATTAAAAAAGGTTTTTATGAATATCCCGGAACTACTGGCTCCGGCCGGAACTTTTCGCAAGATGCAGGTTGCTTTTGATTATGGCGCGGATGCGGTATACGCCGGGGCGGCGGGTTTTTCGATGCGTCCTGACGGAGCGGCGCTTGATCTTGCAGACCTTAAAAAAGCGGTCGCCCTGAAAAATGAACGCGGCAAAAAACTTTATATCGCGCTCAATATCATGGCTTTCAATAATGAACTTGAAGCGATAACCGAGTGGCTTAAGGCGGTTGCCGATCTTGGCATTGACGCGATAATTGCCGGTGATGCCGGGGTTATTTCGCTGATTAAGGAATTTGCTCCGCAGATACCGGTTCATATTTCTACCCAGATGGGCGTTGCCAACTGGCGGGCGGCAAAGTTCTGGAAGGATGCGGGCGCTGAACGGGTGGTTCTAGCGCGTGAGTGCGAACTTTCAATGGCATATGAAATCGCCGACAAAGCACAGACCGAGGTTGAGATTTTTATTCACGGCGCAATGTGCGTGGCTGTCTCCGGGCGCTGCCTGCTTTCAGCCTACATGACCGGCCACAGCGGTTCCCGCGGCAAATGCAAACACGCCTGCCGCTGGGATTACCATCTTGTCGAGAAGAAGCGCCCCAATGAATATATCCCGGTGATTGAAAACGGCCGTGAGACTGTTTTGCTCGGCAGTAAAGACCTCTGCCTGATTGAACACATCCCGGAAATAATAAAGAGCGGTGTCTGCTCACTGAAAATTGAAGGCCGGATGAAGAGCGAGTATTATGTGGCAACGGTTGTCCGCGCCTACCGCACCGCACTCGACAGCTACTCCGCCGATCCTGAGAATTACTGCTTTGACCTGAGCCTGATTAACGAGCTGCAGGCTGTCAGCCATCGCGCGTTCTCGACCGGCTTTGCCTTTGGCTATCCTGCTGATTCGCCGGAAGACCTGCAGACACCTAACGGATACATGATGACACATGAGTTCTGCGGCTATGTGCTTGAGAATGGCAATATCTTTGTCAAAAACCCGTTCCGGGTTGGAGAAATCCTTGAATGGATTGCGCCGGCGGGCTTGAGCGGACAAATCACAATTACCTCAACCGAATCGGTAACCGGTAAAACCTGGGAAGTTGCCAGGCCGGAGAATGAATGTGCCGTCGGCTATGAGGGCGAAAAGCTTCCATCGTCAGCAATGCTGCGCCGCCGCATACAAGCCACTGAGGATACTGCAGACCAATAAAAAAAGCCCGGAACAAGACCGGGCATTTTTATCAGCTGTATTCTGAGAGAAACTACGCATCAAAATTAATTGTAGAAATACTCTGCGATGCGGCATTGATCCGGCTGTAAGCCTTGGCCACGGCGGCGTTGGTATCCATTGTCAGAAAATCAAGCATCTGATCGGAGTTTTGCGAAGAACCCATGTAATCAACCAGAGAATAACTTCCACTTGCCGAGCTGTCTGATAAATAACTTACAATTGATGGCGTACTTGCTTGCAAAGACATTGCCAGACTCTTGTAGTATTCCTTGTCGCTGTTACTTGAGAGAATCGACTGCACATCAACCTCGCCTTCATAATCCACCCCCAGAGCATCAAGCACCTGCAACTTGGTCACAACCTTCTCAAGAATTTCCTCACCGTCAGGATCCTCTTTAATCGTACTCCAAAGTTCCGCAAGAGCTTCTTTACTAACACCGGCAACACTTCCGTCATCAACAGCACTGTCAGAACTTTCAGCCTGCTGCTCCTGAGTAATCATCTGCGCTTTCAGAAGATTCTTAAGACGCGTATCATCACCAAGAGCAGAAAAAATTGCGTCCTTATTGGTAACATCACCGCCGACAATCAACTCCCCGCTACTGTCAAGGCTCAGCTCAACCGGCCCATCGCCCTCAATGCTGATTCCGGCGCGCTTTAATAAAACCCCGACACGCTGCGACAAACTCTCGTCAATTGCCGCGGCCTGCTGGGTCAGAGTAACACTGTTACTGCCTGAGATTGCTGCTGTCATGATAATTCCTTTCTTTCAGACATAACCACCTGACGTCAATACGTTTCCATTCATTTATCAATAACAGTACCAACAAGTTCAGCCTCTGCCGGAAATAGTCCTCCAGCATATCCAGCTCCACGGCAACAACACATAACCGCTTGTCTGCTCGGAGGTTACTTAAACACCCCCTTGTGTTAAATAAAATATATATTCCCGCAATCCCTCCTTAAGTCCGCTCAGACAAACGGAAAAATGTGCCAAACACGATAAAAAACCGGCAGATTTATCGCCCGGCTACATTTTAATGCAAACAAACACTGCCGCAGTCAACAGCAAAAACCCTGAACTTATTTAGCCTTGACAAACCATAAAATATATCGTACAGTTATTTTAAATGATCGTTTCAAATATCTATTTGCGAAAGGTAGAAGATGCAGGAAGAAGCAGGGGGCAAAGACACTAAAGAGAGATTGCTTGAGGCTGCGTGTGAGATGTTTGCCCAGAAAGGCTACACGGACTGTAGCGTTGCCGAGATAACAGGTCTGGCTGGTGCAAACAAGGCGGCGATCAATTATTATTTTGGCAGCAAGGAAAAACTTTACCAGAAAGCCTGGCGCAAAGAGTTTACTGAAGCGATAAAGAAGTACCCCGTTGATGGCGGTGTTGCTCAGAACGCTCCGGCTGCTGAACGTTTAAGGGGGCATATTCAATCTTTTTTCAGGCGTGTGGCTGATCCGCAAAACCGTGAATTTGATATTGTCAAGAACAACAAAAGTGATGTCGAGATGATTCTCAGGGAAGTAATGAAGAAATCTCTGGATCCTGTCCGCGAGCATCTTGAAGGGATTGTCAGGGAAATTGCCGGCAGCAAGGTAGCCTTGAAAGACATCAAACTCTGCTGCCTGAGTATCAAGTCCCAGTGCATTGATATCGGCCTAAATAAAAAGCCGACGCAGCAAGTTTCACATCGTCCTCCTGTCGAGGGTGATATTGAGGAAATAGCCGAGCATATTTTTAATTTCAGTTACGCCGGAATACTCCAGCTGCGCAAACGCGCAGAGAAAGAAACAGACTGATAATGGCCGTACTAACCCACAAAAGCGTTCCGAAAACCTTGCTCTCGATGGCTGTTCCAATGCTGGCCGGAACCTTTGCCATGAACGCCTACAACCTTGCTGATACCTGGTTTGTCGCCCGGCTCGGGACACTGCCACTGGCGGCAATGGGATTCTCATTCCCTGTTGTGATGCTTCTTAACTGTGTTGTACGCGGAGTAAGTTCCAGCGTCACAACCCTGTCCTCATTTGAACTCGGCAAAAGCAATACTAAAGAAGCGTCCAAACTCCTAACCCACGGCTTGGTCTTCACCATGCTCTGCATGGCGCTGCTTGTGGCGGTATGTGCGGTCTTGATTGACAACCTTTTTCTCCTCCTTGGCGTAACACCTGAAGTCCTGCCGCTGGTGCGCGAATATATGTACTACTGGTTTCCGGGCGCATTATTTATGGTTGTTCCGGTTCTGGGCGGCGGCATTTTAATGTCTGTTGGCAGCTCAAAGTATGCAAGTATAATCATGATAATAGGCACAGTCATAAACCTCATCCTTGATCCGCTACTGATCTTCGGCTACTTTGGTTTTCCGCAAATGGGTATCCGCGGAGCGGCGCTGGCTACAAGCATCTCCCACGCCATCACGGCAATCTACATGATATACCTTCTGACCAAAAAACACCCTCTGCTGGCCTGGCCAGATATCAGACTCTCCCGCTACTACAAGACCTTCCGCCGGATCATGCTCTTTGCAATTCCCGGTATTGCCAGTATGGTCATGACCCCGGCCTCAGTAATGGTCGTTACCAAAATCATCAGCCAGTACGGCGTGATTGCAGTTGCCGCAACCGGCGCAGCCAGCCGTCTTGAAATGTTTGCCTTTATGATCCCTATGGCGCTGGGAATGTCCCTTACGCCTTTTATCAGTCAGAACTTTGGCGCCAACCGTCTCGACCGTGTACATGAAGCGCAGAAGTTTTCGATAACCTTTGCCCTTGTCTACGGTGCACTGACAACGGTGTTTTTCATCATTGCCGCGCCCTGGATGGCGGCGATTTTCACTGATGACCCGAAAGTTGCCAAAACCCTCATCCATTATCTGCGCATCGTTTCCTTTGGCTATGGTATGGTTGAGACGCACCGCTACTGCACTTTCTTCCTTAACGGAATGCACAACCCGATATCCTCAGCACTGCTCAATGCTCTGCGGGTAGTTGTGCTGATGATCCCGCTTACCTATATTGGCGGATATTTTTGGGGGATCAGCGGCGTCTTTGAATTCAGGCTCGCAACAGATATCATCGCCGGCGCAATCGGCATCTTCTGGCTGATTCTCAAACAACGCAACTACAAGGCACAACTGGCAAAAGCCTGAACGCCACCAGCTTTTATCATATTACAATAAATTAGCCCCGTATAAACAGTGCAAAACAAACGATTAATGATAACCAGATAGCAGGCAATCATTGACTTACCCCAAGGGCAAGATATAATATTTTCTGTGCAGGCAAATTAGTTTTTCACACGGGCAGGACAACGCGGGCAAATATTTGAGGTTTCAACCTGTTAAACGCCATACCTCCCCAATACAACCAGAATAACGGAGAATGGTATGAGCAAGACAGTTTTTTCTTTACCTTTTGGCAAGAGTGAGATCACCGGTGAAGCTGATGCCAGCCGCCTGAAAGGAATTTATGAATCGGGCGCGGGTGAATTTTGCGCTGACAAATCAGAGACTGAACTGGTTTCCGTAGCGTTTACAAATCCTGTCGCGTCATGCCCGGTTGAAGAGCTTGCCGCAAAAGCAAAAAATGCTGTTATTATTGCCAGCGACCATACCCGCCCCGTCCCAAGCAAGGTTATATTTCCCGAACTGCTAAAGAGGCTGCGCACCGCCAATCCGGAGATTGAGATCAAGATCCTCATCGCCACCGGCTGCCACCGGGGAACCACAGTTGAAGAACTTGTCCATAAATTCGGCGAGGATATTGTAAAGCGGGAAAAGTTCATCATCCACGACTGTCAGGATGAAGATAATATGCGGTCGCTTGGCACCCTGCCTTCCGGTGGGGAGCTTAAAATCAACCGCGCGGCAGTAGAAACAGATCTTCTTATCTCTGAAGGATTTATCGAGCCGCACTTCTTTGCCGGTTTCTCCGGCGGGCGCAAAAGCATTCTTCCGGGCATTGCCTCAGAACGCACGGTCATGGGCAACCACTGCGCGAAATTTATAGCCAGTCCCTATGCACGCGCCGGGATTCTGGAGAATAATCCGCTACACCGGGATATGCTCTTTGCAGCTCAGGCCGCCAAGCTCAGATTCATTATCAACGTCATAATCGACTCAGAGAAAAAAGTCATTCACGCAGTTGCCGGTGATCCTGAAAAAGCGCATCTCTCTGGTTGTGAGTTTCTCAAAGACCTCTGCCGCATAAAAGTTCCTGAATCTGATATTGTTATAACCAGTAACGGTGGCTATCCGCTTGACCAGAACATTTACCAGTCGGTAAAAGGCATGAGCGCGGCTGAGAGCGTGTGCCGCGAGGGCGGGGTTATTATCATGTGCGCTTCATGTGCTGACGGGCATGGCGGCAAGTCTTTTTACAGGCAGTTGGCTGAAGCAGAGACGCCAGCCAAGCTTCTCAAAGAGATTGAAGCCGTACCACAGGATGAGACCGTTGCCGACCAGTGGGAGGCGCAGGTGCTGGCACGGATACTCAGCAAGTTCAAAGTCATTATGGTAAGTGAACCCGAACAGGCAGGAATTATCAGGGATATGCACATGGAATACGCCGCGACCATGCCTGAAGCCCTGAAGCGGGCTGACGAGCTAGCCGGCGTTCAGGCTTCCATCGCCGTTATCCCTGACGGCGTTTCAGTTATCGCGCAAAAGGCTGAGTAATTCAAGAACAGAACGGTATCTGATAATACAGATCAAACCGGTACCTGCAACATAAACTCAGGCATCATTGTTGTGGGTCAGGCGGTATTTTTTGGGACTCAGACCAAAGCTTTCACTGAAAATCCGCGAAAAATAATTCTGATCCAGAAAACCATATTTACGCGAAATATCACCAATTGGCTGATCTGTAGAAACCAGGTCAGCAAGTGAACTCAATAACTTCTGCTGCCTGGCCAGAAGCGGTAAACTAGTATCGAAGATCTCTTTCACTAAGTGAGTAGTCCGTGAAGGCGAAAGATTCAATGCCCCGGCCATACCCTCAAGAGTAACCTCCTCATGCAGATGCTCCTGAATATAACCAATTATAACCTGCCTGCGTTTTAACTTTGGCGTACTGTCAACAGAGCGCATAATATGAGCAATACGCATGGCTATACAGTTAAGCATACTAAGCCGTTGCAAAAGCCACGCCTTGTCCGGTGGAACAACCAGCGATTCATGAGGCGGCGGAGCGTCCTCAAGCCAGCACGGCCCGGCAAAAAGCGGACCGGCATAAATCCCGTCAACAATAACAGGTGTAAGAATATCAAGATAGCCAAAGGGACATTTACGGAGCATGCCATCAGGGTTAAGTGCCATGTCGCGGTTGGTGGCATCCTCGGCAAAATTAATGCAGGTACCCTCTTCAGCAGGATTATTCTTATGTACAAGACAGGCTGGAACAACATGAAGACGCCACTTTGCCGGCAGCCCCATGGTAAGGTCAATATGCCGGAAACAGAGCTTTAGCCCAATCACCTTGCTGCCGTCTTCCAGCAGAGAAATAATCTGCCTTATCATTTCTTGCGAATAATTTTCCATGAACTTATCTTACCTTAAATTAGCGTCTCAGTCAATAAGATCAGCGTCTGGTTTCTAACAAAAAGCGTCCGGATTGTTGTATAAATACAGCAGGAAAGATAATTATTTAATTTCGGTTTAAATTTCAAATAATATAACAAGGATAAAACAATGGCTCAGCAGACAATTAATGTGCAGGTTTCGGCGGATAAATATGATGTTATTGTGGCAGGCGGGGGGCTTACCGGTGTCTGCGCGGCAGTTGGTGCAGCCCGCGAAGGCAGTCGGGTATTACTGCTTGAAGCGACAGGCGCTCTGGGCGGAATGGCGACGATGGGGCTTGTCCCGGTGTGGTGTGGCGCCCATAACCAACAGGAGATTATCCACTCTGGCCTGTGCCGCAAAATCATTGATGATTGCTGGGAGGGTAATGCCGAGAAAGACTGTTTGCAGAAAAATCTTTATATAAACCCGGAAAAATTAAAACTGGTCTGCGACCGTATGCTTAGCGACAACGGGGTCGAATTTCTCTTTAACACGACTGTTGCCGGTATCAGCAAAGATTGTGAGCAGGCATCAGGACAGACTCGGCTAACTTCAGTACACGTTGCCAACAAAGCCGGTATCAGCGTAATTGAAGCTTCAGTGTTTATCGACTGCACGGGCGATGCGGATCTGGCGGCCTGGGCGGGTGCAGAGTTTGAGTATGGCGATGAAACCGGAGATGTACAGCCGGCCAGCCATTGTTATACTCTGGTAAATATTAACGAAGCTGCACTCAAAGAGGAACAGGAAAAAGCCGGCGACTGGAGGGGTAATGTCTGGAACAACCCGGCCTATCCGCGCATAAAGGACAACTACCTTGGCCTTGGCAATAAAATATTTGACAACCTATGGGTTTGTAATTCCGGTCATTTATGGAATGTCGACAACACCGACCCCAGAAACATAACCAAGGCCCTGATTGATGGACGTGAACTGGCTGTTGAAATTCTGACCTTACTGAAAGAAACCTTCCCCAAAGCCTTCGCCAATGCCTCGATTTTCTGCACCGCCCCGCTGATGGGGATACGCGAAACCAGACGCATTGTCGGCGACTATTTACTCAACTGGCAGGATCATAAAAACCGCCAGCGTTTCTCAGATGAAATCGCCTTTAACTGCTTTATGGTCGATATCCACCCGTCGCTTAAAAAACGCGAAATGGAGAGGGCAGGTACATGGAAATGGCACACGGAGATGCAGGAAAACAGCTACAGTAAGGGCGAGTTCCATGGCATCCCGTACCGCTCGTTACTTCCAAAAGGTGTCAGCAATCTGCTTGTTGCCGGGCGTTCAATAAGTACCGACCGCGCTGCAAACAGCGCAGTCAGAATAATGCCTTCCTGCATGTCGATGGGGGAAGCGGCAGGTATTGCGGCGGCTGATGCAGCAAAAAACACTGCTGCAGATGTTCGTAAGGTTGACGTTAAAAAAATCCAGAATAAAATACGCGAGACAGGAGGCTTCATGCCTGAAGCATAGCCATAATCCTGCACTTAATTTAATCCGGTAAGCAATAAGCATTCCCCATAACAATTAACCAGCCGTATGTGAAGATGTCCCTTCACATACGGCTGATTTTATTTAAGAAGCATCGTATTTGTTTACGAAGTTATTGCAGGAAAATAAAAGATATGGATAATAACAAAACTGAGCTTATTAATATCCACCATTTTCGGTTAACAGGCAACTATGAATAACAAAAAAAATATCAGGTATTACCTTGATAAAACAGAGCCTGCAGAACAGCAGATCCAGATCTACCAGAGCAGCCTGTTTTTTTCTGACAGCTTTGATTTTGTATTCAGAAGGTTCATTCATACTCCACAACAATACAATAAAAACATTCTACACCGCAGGGAATTCTGGAAGATAGTTTTTGTCGAGGACGGTGCAGGCGAGAAGTTCATTAACAATGAAGTCTACCCATTCTCCAAGGGAAGCATTTTTCTCATACGCCCGGAAGATGTAACTGCTTTTGAAATTCGCACCAAAACCATAACCATCTGTAATTTTTTATTCACCCCCCGACTCATTGAAAACACCCTGACAGAGCTTAATGACGATTTCGGATTCTTCTCGTCTCTGCAGGCAGGCCTTAACCCAAGCAGGTCTATGGCCGAGGTTCTTTATATTGAAAAATCAGACAGCACGATAAAAAAGCTGGTTCGCACCCTGGAAGACGAATACACCAACAAAAACAAGAACTACCGCATAGCCATCAAATCCTGTCTCTCGCAGCTGCTTGTTGCAATGGACAGGAAATTCCGCCCTCGCAAAAAAATCAATTCGCCAAAAGTCATAACAGAATACGTACTGCATATCATCAACGAATACTACACCGAAGAATTTAATCTTGAATATATCTGCCAGCAGATCGGCATCAGCAAGAATCACCTCTGCCGCATATTCAATGAAACCACAGGAACAACCATTCTTACTGTATTAAAAAGAAAACGTATCGCTGAAGCGGAAAAACTTCTGCTGCATACAAACGAACTGATATCTACGATCTGTTTTTATTGCGGCTTCAATGATCTGAGTTATTTTTACCGCTGTTTCAAGGAAGAGATGGGCAGCAATCCGGGAACATTCAGAAAAAAACACCGCTACAAATAGCTCAGTACCATGCACGCTGAGCATGGTTGCAGCAAAAAAACACAAACGCTAGGCACATTATTTTCTTTGGGGAATATCAACACCCGTCTGTCGTCTGCGGGCAAGATCAATAAATTCCAAGACCTGAAATTTTTCCTATGGTATACTGCGTAAAAGGACATCAGCCAGACAGAATAAATTCTGCACAGTGGAAGGGATATATATGCCAGCAAATTCAACTTTTATTTTAAAGAACTTTATTTTCGCAGTTTTTTTATCAACACTATCAACAGTTTCAGCCGGAGAAATATTTCATGACGCCGCATCGGATTTCCTGCAGTATTCCGATTATATCTACAAAGAGTTCATCACCCCAAAATCAGGAAAAGGCACAACCATCCGCTTTAACCGCGGTTATGTTCTGACCGGAAAAGGCTATGGTTGGGACAACCCCGGGGCACGGGTTCGCTGGAAAACAAATGCAAAATCAATCACAGTGAGACTGGTATACACCGACAAGCACGATCCTAAACGCGCTCACAACAGTGTCGGCGCTTTCTACATCGACGGTGTGACCAAACCGGAGTGGACCTTCATGCCAGCCAAATCCACGCCACGTCCGGCGGGCGAAGTGGTTTTTTCTCTGCCGGCAAAGAGTGACGGGGAATTTCACACGTATGAGCTGATTATGCCCTATGGAGATTCAGTTGATTTTGCTGGCATAGATGTTAATGATACAGCTACATTTCAAAAGCCACCGGCCAGACCCAAAACCAGAGCGCTCTTTTATGGCGACTCTGTCACACATGGTTTTACTGCTTCAGAAATACGCCACACTTACCCGTATCTGGTTTCTTTACAAAAAGACTGGGAGCTTCTTAATATTGCTATCGGCGGGCAGTCTTCCCGCAGTTCGCCAGAAGACGCCGGACTGCTCAATAAACTTGAATTTGATATTCTCGTTGTCGCTATCGGTGTCAATGACTGGCAAGGCAAACGTCCGCCGCAGGAATACAGAAACAATATGAAAACATTCATTGAGAAAATCCGCAAAAAAAACCCGGAGACGCCGGTATACATAATAAGCCCGTTATGGGTCGCAGATTTCTGGGGCAAAAAAATCTGCGCCAAGTATCCTTTAGAGGACTACCGCAAAGAATTAAAAGAGCTGATAACTCAAATCCAGACCAATGATGCAAATCTGTTTTTAATTAACGGCGACGAGCTGATAGACCATGATGAAAAATTATTTGACCAGATCGCTGTACACCCCAACGACACCGGATTTGTCCAGATGTCAAGCCGTATGACAAAACAGATAAAAGACCTGAAGAAATAAAATTTTAAAGGGGATACCCCCAAGGATATCCCCACTGCTTTTAATTTTGTTGACCATGCCACAAGCACGGCAAAGCTCAGATTGCCGGGTAAATTACGCCTTAACGGTTTTATCAAGCAGAAACGCGATAGACTTTGCCTGAGCGTGAAAATCAACGGGGTGAGCCATTGAAGGACAGCAGAGCAATTCTTTAGGTCCGTTATATGAGTTATGCACGGCAAGCACGCCGTCAGGTTTGCACGCCATATCAACAAGGCCGACAACAAATATTGCCGGAACGGTATTCTTCTGCGCCAGGCTTGTACCATCAAAATACGGGATTGTCTTGCGGCAGGCGGCGGCGTCTTCGTCTGAAAATCTTGCAGGGGCGTCTGAGCAAAAAGGCCAACCGCCTGAATACATATCAGAGCCGGCCGAGACCAGAGCGGTAATTGCCGAAACTTTCTTTTCGAGATACGCCCCGGCAAGCGCCTGCAAACCACCCTGACTTGTGCCGTCAATGACAAGGTTCTTGCCGTCCCACTCCGGAAGAGTCTTGAGATAATCAAGCGCCCTTTTTACCCGCATAAACATATTCAGAAAATAGACCTTCTCCGGCTCACCGGAGATAAATCCACGCCTTCTGTAATCCTCAAGCGAACCCGATGAAAGTGCGGTATAAAAACCGCTGTCTTTATTGTTTTCAAGGCCATGGGCATTGATTTCCATTGCCAGATAACCAAGAGATGCCCACTTGCCGATTCCATTGGCACTGGTTGACCGCACACCAGCTCCCTGCACCTTGAGAATTGCCGGCATTTTCCCGCCACACTTTGGCTTTGCCAGCATTCCTGATACCGGAGTCTCGCCAACACAACCACAAGTTATATTGAAAAAAGTAAAATCCGCATGCGAGTCAAGCTCTATTAATTCGGGATTTATTGCAACACCCTCGAGCTTTGAAAGTTGCTTTTGCCAGAACTCATCAAAATCAGCCGGAAGCCCTAAAGACGGTTTTATCTCCAGAGCAGCAAACGCCACGCCAAGCTCCTTGGTCAGAGTCTCGCCCTGCGGAGTAATAAAAAATACCTTACAGCGGATTACCGCCGGTTTATCCGAAGTGCATTCAATATACTGGGCAGAATTGGTGAAACTGATTTTGCCTGAATCAAGACAGGTTGTGTTGTTCTCCCACAGCTCCCAGTTAATTTCGGCACCGATAAGAGCAGTACTCTCAAAGATAACGGTCGGGAAAAACCTGACTGCTTCATTAAGCTCGGCAAAACCAATATCATGGGTGGACATTACACTTATATCATATGACATAATATTTCCTCTGGTGGTACCCGGGTAATGACAAAAACAGTACAATAAACATTAAATATTTTTAAAAAAAAGAGCGCTCATCAATCATTATTCAAACTTTTCTTAAGGTACACAAGATAAGCTATATATGTTGAGCAATAAGCTGAAATATTTTTCACTCCAACAAGTCCCTTATCACGCGTGTGTTCTTCAAGCCATTGCTTGTCCTCGATGATTTCATGCAATATCTGCGCACCCTCATTGCAGTCTTCCATAGTTTCGTTAATCAGCTCCATCATTTCCGCACGCTTCAGAAACATATCGCTCAGTATCTGATAAACCACCACCAGCCACTCTTCAGCGCTGTTTTTTTCATAATCCAAAACCGGTGCAATCAGCTCCGTCTGGTCGGAAGTGGATAATCCAATCAGAGCATCAAGCCTTTGCATCGAATCAGAAAAACCAGTATAAAGCTGCGAGAATTCTGCCGCGTCAACAACATACCCGTAACGAAAGAGCGTTTTAAGTGCTGTAGAGCGGACTGCACCTGATTGCTCTTTAAGCAGCTCAAGTAATTTCGGCAGATACTCTTTTTCCGGTTTCTGCAGACCAAGGGCGGTAATGGCGATGTCACGTAGCGGCGAATCTTTGAGTAACGAGTATTTCATCAGATAAGGACGGCTCTCATCTATCTGCTGCACAAACAAACTACGGATAGCTGAATTCTGGTGATGAAAATCGTTGCCCTTGAGAAACTCCATAATAAGCGAGCGACTGAGGGAATTGTCTTTAGCCATCAGCTCTTCATAGCCGTGCATACGCGAGATTCTGTCCTCGCGTGCCGAGAGCACGTGCATTTGGATAAAGGTGAACAGGCTCCGCGGAGCCAGTAATTTCAGGTCGGCTGTTGTGCGGAAAATGCCGTGGCAGGCCAGCACAATCGCACAGCTAATAACGCAGAAAACCGCGCATGAGATAAAAATAGGGGTGTACTTGTTGCCATTGAATACCGCAAAATACTGCAGCCAGTTTTCGCAGATCTTTATATAGCCAATCGCCAGAATACTTGAAACAACGCCGGATAACTGGAAAACTGTCGAGAAAGCATACCGGTCTTCCTGCGGTATGGCGTCAGTCTGAACCTTGAGAATTATCGCAATCCCCGCCTGTCGGCCGAAATAAATAAGAATTATCGCCGGTGCAAAGAAAAACATATAATTGACGGAAGCAAACGGCGCGGAAATCGCAAAGAACAGAACACCAACCCCGATAAGCAGGTGCGCAGCAAGAATAAGCCCCCAGGAGGAAATCCTGCGCCCGATTATCTGCAGCATCTGGGTGGCAACAATTGCACCCGACAAGCCGATAATTGACATCAGCACCACATTGCCGCTACTTAACTGCATAAACTCTTTCATATACGGCACAGTATAACTACAGAGAATGATTATCACCGTATTTATCATCGTCAGGATCATCACCCGGCGGCAAAGCCAGTTGCCAAGCGCACTTTTTCCTACCCGGAAAATATCACTTATGCTCGTCCTCTGCAACGCGCCGGTAGAGGGAAGAAAGAAGAGATATAAACAGGAGACTGCAGAGAATAGCAGACCAAGGGCAACCAACAGGTGGTAGTTATATTGATCGGTATCAAAGACACCATACCTGAGGATGAAATACGAGGCGACAACAACCAGTGCGTAGGCAACGGTAAAGGAGCGGATTGTCTTTCCCATAAAAGCTGGGCGTTCACTCTCTGAAGTTATTACCTGCAATACCGGTATGGACGCAGAGACCCCGACAGAACGCATCGCGCAGAACAGAAAATACACAAGTACCACAGCCCATGCCCGGTAATTTTCTGGGAGATAGGGTATGAAAAAATATGCCGGTATCGACGCCGACCTAACCACCCACATCCAGCGCCAGATCGATGAACAGTCCCTGCCATGAAGAAATTTCGGTGCCAGAAGAGCCGCCGGGAATGACGCATAAAGTGCGCTGAAGAGCAGTACCATCTGCAGACTGTTGGCGTTATAAAAAAGCGCAAACAGAGCTATGATATCCCCGATTACAAAACTAACCCCAAGGCCGTTCCAGAAATTCTGTATTATACACAGCCGTTGAGCCTTCATTCTGGCCTGGCGCGAGAGCCTGATAATAGAATCCATTGCTATACTCGGTTATTCTTTAATGTTCTTACAAGATTTTTCAGGAAACAGAATTTTTGCTCAAAGACAGAGAACAAAAATCACTCTTTTCACATTCTTACAGATTATTGCCAGAGCCAGGAATAAAACAACAGCTTTCACCATAAATAATTAATCTTTAATAACCTCATTACAGCCATACAGATATTTGAGCCAGATATTTTTTGTCCGCGGCGTTTTAATTATTCTGGGGGAAATTACAATCTCTCCCGGCAGCTCACCCGACTTTTCAAGGACTCGGAACATTTCCGCGGCTGCAGTTGTGGCTATCTCGGGCGGAAACAGTTCAACCATCGCAGAAATCGGGTTTACAGCGCCGTAATCACCAAAATAATTCTCATCCACAATTACCGCGCACCTCCTGCGCAACGCCCTTAATGCCAAATCAATTACGATAAAATCAGAAGCCAACGAGAAGATGCAATCCACTCCAGAATCCAGCAGAGAAGCAACCCTAGCTGTTACTTTTTCCTGACTGCTTATCGTCTCGATATTATCATGCTTTACCCCCTGCTCCACCAAAAAACCAGCCCATCCATGATAAATCTCTCGGCGGATCGGGGATATTGTGTTATAACCGGCAAACGCTGGATATCTGTAACCATTATCAATAATCCACTTGCCGACAATTCGTCCGGCCTGCAGATAATCAGCCGTAACCGCAAAAATATCCCCACCCGGTTTATCCCCAAGGCAGCAGACCGGAACAGACTCGCGAAGCGCCGCAATAACCGGCGTCATCTTGCCCTCCGGCCTGACCCATATTATGCCATCCGGAAAATACATCATTATTTCATTATAAAATTCTTCTATCCGGCCATTAAGGGATACGCTCTGAAGCGATACCGGAATATGCTTATAAACCGCACAAATCCCTTCAAGAATCGACGAATAAAAACCGTCCAGCCCAAGCTGTTTGCCTCCGCCAAACAAAACCATCACATTATAAAGCTCCCGCTTCTTAGTTGTTATACTCTGAAAATGACCCGGACTTATAAAATTACCCCTGGTCTTTCCAGATATGATGATGCCTTCACTTATCAATCCTCGCAAAGCATACCGCACAACAATACGAGAAACCCCGATCATCCCGGCAAACTCCCTCTCGGACTTTATCGGCTCTTCCAAATTATCATGGGATTTGAGCTCATGCAAGATGTAGTGCCTGGCTCTCATATAATCTGTGATCGTTTTCATAACCACCATTCAAGGGATATAATTTATCCCAATATTTTAAAAATAAAATACAACAAAAACCAATTAAATACTTCTATTGCAACGCATTAACAATATATACAACAAATAAAACACAAGACATCTTCAAATATTATTTGACAATAAATAATATCTGAAGTAATCTGAATAACAATATGGTAGATTTTATTTGTTAATTGCCAAATAAGCAAATGTTATATTTTTGATATTTATACAGAACAGGTAGAAAAGATTATGAACTTCTTGGAAAGAATATTACCGGCAGATAAAAAGAATTCATTCAGTATGGATGATTACTGGGTGTGGTGCGGCTCTGTCATCAAAGGTGATGACGGAAAATACCATATGTTTTCTTCACGCTGGCCTAAGAAATACCCCTTCTTTAACGGTTACGTAGCATACTCGGAAATTGTCCGGGCTGTCTCCGATACCCCGGAAGGGCCATATGAATACTGCGAGAGCGTACTTCCGGCCAGAGGCAGTCAGTACTGGGATGGAAGGATGACCCATAACCCCTCCATTATGAAAATCGGTGAAAAGTATGTGCTCTTCTACATCGGCTCAACCTATCAGGGCGATGACCCGACGCCGGAAGAGCTGGCAAAAGAGGATAAATCCATTCCGTTCTGGCAGACCCGCACCCAGTACGCGATCGGTGTCGCCAGTGCTGACAGCCTGACCGGTCCGTGGGAAAGGCCGGAAAAACCGATCCTCGAAAGACGGCCCGGCAAGTGGGATCAGGCTGTAGTGACCAATCCCGCCCCTTGCCTTACGCCTGATGGACAGGTAAGGCTATATTACCGCTCAAACACACCAGAGGGCTTGCGCATCGGACTGGCGCAGGCATCTGAATATAACGGAAAATATGAACGCGTTGTGGATGAGCCGGTTATTTCATTTGAAAACGGCGGACATATCGAAGACCCCTTTGTCTGGCTGGATAATGGCCAGTACAAGATGCTTGCCAAAGACATGACCGGCAGCATCACGGGTGAGTACCACGCCGGTATATTTGCCTACTCGGATGACGGATTAACCTGGAAAACCACCAGCACCCCAAAAGCGTATTCACGACAGCTGAAATGGGCGGATGGTGGTGAGACGGTGCAAGGTTCTCTGGAACGTCCGCAACTCATATTTGAGAATGGACAGGCAACACATATGGTCTTTGCGACCGGTGACGGCCCAGGCGGATTTCATAATTGTCTCAGCACCTGGACGCAAATCCTCCAACTGGCATAAACGGTAATTCAATTGCAAGCGATTTAAAAGGAGCGTTCAGGGCAAATCCGCCCCAAACGCTCCCATCGTTATTAATTATTTTATGCAGAAAAATTATAGTACAAAGGTCTGTTCGCCTTTTTTGACTTCATACACTTTACCATTGATAACCAGCGAATAATCTTGTGTTGATGAAACACTGATCTGGTTGCCATCAGCAATTATGTCGGTAATTGTACCGCCAAACTTAAGGCGTCTGATGCCATGGCGGCCAGGCAAATGCTTATTCCAGCTGATCTGATTCTTGATCGCGTCAATATCATAAAAACCGATTACATCCTCAATAAGCATTGAAATCGGCCCCAGAGCCGACCAGCCGCAGAAGTCAGGACGGCAGACCTGTTCCTTAGCCTTGGCTGATGATGGGGTCGGGCTGGTAGGGCTGTAGCATTCCCATATAGTGTGCGGCTCATATGAAATATAAGTCTTACTCATATGAGAAAGGAGATTTTGCGCCAACTCTGAAGCGGTATCGAGGAAACCATAGCGGTTGAGAGCCTTGGTTGCCATGTAGGCTGTAGGCAGCCAGATTCCTCCCCGCCAGTACCGGCCATCATCACAAAAATCTTCATCATTTCTGGCGATACTCGGCCAGGGCATAGCACCGCCGAAAACATCCCTGTCTTTTGCCAAAGCCTCAAGTTTCTGCGCCTGTTCAGAGTTCACCGCTCCGGCAATCATCGGCCAGAACGATGCAGGAGTCTTGATTTTCACCTTATCATACGGCGCCTGGAGCTTAATGTCATAATAACAGCCATCCTCATCATCCCAGTACATTTCATTGAGGATCTTGAAATATTGCTGAGACTTTTGGCGGTACTCCCCGGCAATATCATCCGCACCGATAGTTTCAGCCAGCCGTGAAATACAGTCCGCAGACAGGGCCTGTTGCGCCATAAGATCAACCCACAATATCAAGTCATAATCATCACGGCCGCGCGGCGTATTATCCATGCCGTTAGGACAACCCGTCCAGCGGAAACCGAACTCTTCTTTCTGGGCAGTCATTTCACAGACAGCGTAATCAGGTTTCTGTCCGCTGCGGACATTTTCAATAAACTCATAATGCTTCTGGAGGTACTGCTTGTCGAGTAAAATTCCGGATATCCGCGAGGCGTCACCAGTAAGCTTGTAATACTCATACTCTATCCAGGCAAAGAGAGGAGGGTTATCGGGGTGCTGCATCTTAAGCGGAATCACAACCCCGTCATGCATTGCCTGATAAAAGTTATCAAAGCTCTCTATACCGGGGAAATAGTCCGGCGCATATTTACAAAAATGCACCATAAAGCATGTATCCCAAATCCAGATCCGGTCATTTGCAAAGCCTTCATCCATAAAAGGGGATTGCGGCATCCCTTCACATTTTTTGACATGATCCCAGGCAAGCGCCCAGGCCTTCCAGTACAGATTAACAAAATCTGGAAAATCATCGACAACAGGCTCAGGACACCAATCAGGACTGAATTTCCGGGAAATACGTTCTTTCATAAAAGCCACCTTGTTTTTACATACCCAAACAACAACACCGAAAAAAACCGACTGCCAACAATAATATTCAGCAACAATTTATACGCACAAATCATTTCTTTTTCAAATGCCAATACTCAACAAAACTTACTTTCTCACCAGGTTTCAGGTTTTTCAGCGGGCTGTGAAATTCCAGCTCACAGGTCCTTTTCCCCAGATAAAAATGGAGCGGATAAAACCCGCCCATATCGCTAACCGGAAAAACCTGACTCTCAGTTTTCTTGATAAACCAGGTATCTGCAATCAGCGCGTGCAATTCATTATTGACACTATACGACTCCCATTGCACCCCTTCATATTTTCCCAGAGAAGCAAAAAAATCCCTCGTAAAACGAAACGCAATCCAGCCATTTTCTTTTTTCATTACCGGATCAAGACGCCCTCTGGTATACAGCGGATTATTTTTTATCCCTTCTGAATTGTCAGGGATCAGGATTTCATCCAGCAATTTATTTTCCACCGCAGTCAAAGACCAGATGCCGCTCAGGTTATTAAAATCCGCAATATTTTTATAGGAGGTTTCAACTTGCAATTGCGGACTGCCGGGCTGCAGTTTAATTTTTATCATGGACTGCAGAAAAAACACCCAACTATCAGGTGAGGTCAGAACAATTTCCCCGTCCACCGGGAATTCAATCTTGTATCTCCCATAAGCAAGCGCCGGATCAGCGGCAAGATTATAATTTCTGGGCTCGGGATTAGTAAAGAAGCCGCCGATATAAATCATCTTCCCTCTTGCCGGAATTTTTCCCTTCAGTAATTCCGGCTTATTCTGCAAAACATTTTCCCCGCCCTTAAGCTTTAGCTCAAAGATCTTTCCGCCACATTCAGGCGAAACAATCATTTCCAATACACCATTGTCAATCTTATACGCATTGTCATAACCGGGGATTTTAACCTTACTACAGACAAAACCGTTCCACTTCGGGGCAGGCGGATAGGATAATTTCTTATTAAGCTCGCCGTCATATAATGCCTTCCATGAAGCAGCACAAGCGAGTAATTTGTCTTTGTTGTCAGTAACAATTACCGGATCAGCCAGCGTCAGCCTTTTTAATACGAACTGCCTTGAATCAAGTCCGCATTCAGCTCTAATTTCAAGCTGCATTTTTCCCTTAAGGTCTACCGAGAAAGGAACAGCAATATTCCCCAATGTTACCGGTTGCCGCAAAACCTCTTTCCTATCCACAAGAATAACCAGATCAGACGTGCAAGTAGCGCCTTTTTCAACCTTGAGCTTTACAGGGGTTTCATCTTCAATACCAACAAGCCCCTTAAAAGTTTTAGCATTTGCAGACAAGTTATAAACTAAACTCATCCCCATATGTCCTACCAGAGCATCATCATATTTTTTTCCGGCAATATGCACCGCATTGCCCTGATGGTTCTTGTTGAAAACAGGTTCTCTTGATCCCCATACAGTCCAAACCGGTCCGCTTGCCATAACGGGTATGTCTTTCAGGGCAACAGAATCTTCCGCCAGCAAATGATGCGAGGCAATCAACACCGTCAAGGCGATAAATATTTTACAGATATGTTTCATGACAGTCGCTTCCAGTATAAAAAATATTCAACACAACAAATCAGTACTTGCCATAGACAATCTTTTCGTTCGGCTTGAGCGGACGTTTGCTGATAACAACTTTTCCGATCCAGAAAATACCGGGCTTGACAATATCTATGGCAATACGATTAAACTCACCACTTTCAATTTTTGCATTGTGATTGAGTGTAAGGTTGATCTCAACAGGTTGCCAGAAATTTGATGCGGCTTTATTCGTGAAATTATGAATACCTGCTTCCTTAATCACGCCTTCTATCTTGCTTTTACCCATGAGCGACGCTTTTAAATTATAATCCGGTTCACCAGCCTTAAGATAAACCGTTGCCGTATACATAAACCCTTTCTCCATAACAACGGGAGTTTTGGTAAACAAACTAAATCTACGAAGAGCATTTCCGGTTACTTTTGAGAAGTCACACTTAATTGACTCTTTTGCCGATTCATAGACGACTTTATCATCCAGACTTATTTCCGGCTGATTTTCAGCCTTCTCAATATTACGTTCAGCATAATACGAGATGAAAACTTTTTTAGGATCATCCGCAATTTTCAGAAACATCGCGCACTTGTAAATATTATCTTTAAGACTCGCATTGACCTCACAGTCCTCAAGCGGCCAGTCAAAATTACCATAAGGCGCAGCATCGCCAATAACTGTCATGCCACTGTCGGGGTCATCTTTTTCAGCAGCAACACATACACCCAAAAACAAAACCGCAAGCGCCAGAATAATCTTTGAAATTTTCATCTCTACTCCTAATCTCTTAATACGACCAATAAATACAACCAAAACATAAACTCAATTATTAAAGGAATAACGCAATCCCGGAATCTCCGTGCCATCCAGTTGCTTCAATTCGAAAGATGCCCCCCATGCGCCAATATTATTTTCCAGCTTCAGGATTACAGTATTCCAGCCAGCCTTTAAATCGGTGACCACGCTATCCTCTCCGGGAGTAAGTCCACGCGCAGGCTTTATTCTGAATACCTGTTTACCATTAATCCAAACTTTAAGGCCATCATCACTGCCCAAGAGCATGCAAGCCTGGGTCGCGTCCTTCACATATACGCTTGTGACTGCATACGCGATTAAAAACATCGAGTCGTTTCCATAAATTTCGCACAAGTTAATTATACCTCTATAATCGCCATTACTTTGTGTTTGGATTTTCTGCCACGTCACTGTTTTACCGTCAACACCGCTGTAGCTTTTCTTCATTACCCCATTAAGCAAATCGCTCTCGACATCCAGTACCTTGTCAAAATTTTCACGGTTGCTGTTTGCAAACGGGCCAATCAGTTTCCAGCTTATAGGCGCGACCATGTCTTTGGTCAATGCCATAAGCCTTTTCATTTTGTACCCTCTATACATTGAAAAAGCCCTGCCATATGCTTTTGCCCTGTAAGCGGAGATGATCTGATCTGATGTCTCAATATATTCTTCGAGCGCTGAATAATTATCCGATTTTTTATCGACACTCACCAATGTCGTCTTCGCCTGCGCGTTTACACTTAACAATTTGCTGATAGAATTTTTCATCCCCTCAACAAACTCTTTTGAAGAACTTGAAGTAGCTTTCTGCAGACTTCCATTTTCCATACCAAATACTCTCATCCCGTATGGCGCAATAAGCAAACCCACACTGCCGTTTTTAACCTGCAACTTATCTCCCGAGACCAGATCTACAATGTCTTTGGCCGCGTTAAAACTCAACTGCAATGTCAATTCTTCTCCCAGCAGGTTTACTATATAAAAGGCCGAACCGCTCTTTCTAACAACGGTATTATCATCAAAACCATTTCCTTTCAGTGTTTCATAATTGCCTTCTGGAATAGCAAGAAATGCCCGGTTAAAATCCCGCCGCGGCTGCTCGGAACCGTTTGGTAGATTCATGTCTGTCCAATACTGAGCAATCATCTCCGGAGTCTGTCGTGCCAGTATCCTGTTATACAGGCGCAATACATTTTCATCAGTCGGCATGGCATAGGAACCGTTAAGCTGCGAATCCCAATACCATTTATCCTTTGGTATTCTAAGGTGCGGTTCAAAAAACTGCGGACCAGTCTGGACACAGGTCTGCGGCTTCCGATCTGTATACAGCTTTATAATTTCAGGTGATGCGTTAAATATCTGCATTGCTGAATATTTGCCATACTCGTTTGCCTGATCCCGTACAGTTTCCGGATATTCCCTGCCGATACAAAAAGCCGGATCATTGTACAACGCAGGATCAAAACCCGAACGAACCAGATATTCAGTAAAGGTCAACTTGCTGTCGAAGAGCCAATTAAGTCTGGTATTGTAGATTATATACATCAGCCAGTTCGGATTTGCCGCCTTTATCATGTCAGCAGCTTTTTTATTAAGGTTAAACATTTTTCTGGCGCGCCACTTTATCCATTCCGCCTTTTTATTCTTCATCAACCAGTCATAGCGTTTACTGAAACGCTGCGGATCTTTATAATCAACAGGGATCTTGATTCCTGTTTCATTTTCAAAGACCTCAATAGTCGTATCACTGTAACCAGAATCGAGTGGGCCGGTAAGATTTGGTGTCTGCGGGAAAACCGGATGAAAACTGCTGCGCCCTTGCTGCAACAATACCCCCTTGACGCCGGGATTGTTTTTGTACAGCTGGCATAAATCTGCGATAACTTCGTAGAATCTGCTCTGCACCTCATTGTCATTTACATTCGCAATCTTATGCCATGAAACAATCTGCTTACCATGCCTGTCAACCTCAAGATAAGTCTTTGCGCCAGCAGCGACCTGCTCATCGGTTTTTCTGCTGAGTGATCTTAATGGCGCGGGATTTGCAAACTCAACACCAAGAATAAGATTCAAATCATTTGCCGCAAACATTTCACCAAGTAACGCGGCAACATCAGCCTGCGCAGAATTAACCTTCAAGTCATCCGGATTACGCGTCGGATAATTAGCCACAATATACATGTGCATTCCAGCGATCAGCATATTCTCACCGCAAAAACGCATATACTTGATAAGGTTGGAATTTGTCAGATACCACTCACGGTAAAAATGGTCAAACTCTCTGACCGCCATCAAATGACCGCCGCTGAATACTGAATTCATCTCGCCATTGTAAAAGCTGTTGGGTATCTCGGTTATTCTTTCAGCATGGACACCGGTAAGCCTTTCTGGCTTCTTATAGAACTTTACCGCCGGAAGGTCATTCTCTATTTCAAAGACTTTTATCTTGCTGATTGCTACCGGATTAATCGCATCGGCATTCATTACCGTAATTGAACAAACGCGTGCGGACGGGAAAAATACCATCCGCGTTGTACGCATTTTATTGGTTATTTCATTCTGATATCCGGTATAGATTCCCCCGACGCCGCATGGCCATTCACGGTCACCATGGTCATTGCTGATGCGGCCAAAATAAGAGTTTGTGCCAACTGACAACCCCATTATTCTTTCGGCATCGTCAGGATATTCAATCTCAAGCAATACCGGTTTCTGATAATTTGGAAACTCTAGCTTCCATGAAAGAAATGAACACTTGCCAACCCCACCCTGTAAATATTTTCCCCAGGGCCTGGTTATAATTTGCGCCGGCAACTCTTTGCCATCACGGGTATATGAAACAAACGGCCTGTCTAATGCTGTGCAATCGATAGTTTCAAGCTCTTTTAGTTTCAGCCCCTCGTTTGCACTTGTTCCTGAAATTTCCTTTTGCTCAATTCGCCCAACCGAAACAGCCTCACAGACATGTCTGTCAATAACCTTGCCACTAGCCGAATCGGTTAACTGAAACACCAGATCATATACACCTGGTTTTTGTGGTGCAAATATGGCTTTGCAGCTCTTGCCTTTTTCATGCGATATATTATTCACGGCAAGAACAGTAGCGTCTTTATTGAATGAATCCTTTACCTCCCATTCCAGCCTTACCGAATCATCCAGTCCCTTATCAAACAGCTCGAGAGCAAATTCAATTTTCTCGCCAGGCCTGAATATCGGCAATTTCCGGTTTGCCGGTTTGGCAATTATCCTGCCGTAATACGGAGGGTTGAGATAATACGCGCCACTCTCAGAATAACCGAAGCGCCCTGAATTTCGCCCCAATACCTTTACCGGCTTCCAATTATTATTGTCCACCTTGTTGTCAGCCAGAAGATATTGCCCCAGCCAACCGGCATCCGTTTCTATCGGCGTAAGGCTGCCATCCTTTCCATAGACAACCCCTTCCATCACAATTGACTCATACATTCCCTGCCAATTATATTCTTCCGCATATACCCGGATTGTGTTTTTCCCCTTCTGGAAATACTTTCCCATATCATCATAACTGTAAAGAACGCTTGCCATCTGGTGATTACCATCCTGCGAGCAAACCTCTTTGCCATTTATCTCAACACGGAATTCCGGGGCGGTGTTAATACAGAAAGCCGCTTTTTCTATCTCTGAATTTATCATCAATTCTTTCTGATAAACTCTGGTGAGGCTTGGCGTGTAAATGCTCACTGAATCTATTTCAATATTATTTCCCGCCTGCAAACATTCGAGGCTCAATGTCGCATAACCGACCCGTGAATCAGCGAGATTAAGTTCCACCTCCTGCCACTCCTTACCCTTAAGCGTAAATTTTTTAACGTTCCGGTAAGCGTATCTGCTGCCCACCGGTCTCATTGAAACCGTCCAGTCTGAGCTTACCAGAGACTGCTTTATCCTTAACTTCAGATAGATTGGCATCCAGTGGCTCCACCACTCGTCACCAATAGTCAGTTCGCCATATTCCGGATTACCAACGTAATGGTTTCCCCAAAAGATTTCGCCATTGCCGTCTGAGGTATATTTCAGAATACCTTCTTCGACTTTAAGATTACTTACATTCTTTTGCCCCTTCATAATTTGCGGAATACCATCGGAAAAATCCCAGGGCTTTTTATAATACTTCTTTATTGTCGCGGCCTGCTTATTGCCAACGATACCGATACGCATTGCCCGCCAGCGGTTATTGGCCGGATCAAGTATTTCGAGCTTTTTCTTGTTTTTAAGTTTATCTTCTTTCAACTGTTCGGGGCTTGGATATATTGGTTTGACGACCACATCTTCGCAATACACCTCAGAATTTCCGGCAAAGTTTAAAACCAGAAAACCGACCCAAAACATTAATGCAAAATTTATTTTCTTCATAACAGCCCCTTAGATAAAACCATGTATCGGCAAACCGCAAATTGTTTTTATTCTCGCAAAAATATATGCTTCCCCATTCAGGGATTAGCCACCCTGACTTCAGCCATTCAAAAATAAAATGATAAAATTCAATTAAGGAAGTGAATATTACCAGTAATAAAACATAAACATCATTTCACTATGCGATATCCCAAAGCATTCAAAACTCTGTATATGTCCATCCAGATACAAAACATTCATCCTGTTATTATGCCTGTAGGACGCAACCCCATCCGCCGCTCCGTCAGGAACACCCCAAACGATCGGAGCTGAATTCATATAGGCATCTCCCAGAAAATATCGCTTGCTCGGTCGTGATATTTGACTGGTTTTAAAGACCGACTTTTGCCAACTGTAATAATTTGCGTTGGCAGGAATACCCAAATACCGTCCATGTGTAATATTCATTGCGTAATCCCAGAGCACGGTATTTTTGTTTGGTTCCGGATCTTCCAGTATCGGGCAATTTTCACTGCTGGCGCCCCAATAATCTGTCCCCGTAAGCGAAAGATAACCGTTGATTGCCAGTTTTCCCGTCCAAAACCGGTTATTACCGTAAGGAAGATCAGTATCCGAGGCCGGCGGCATATAATTATTGTCATTTTCATAATTCAGCAGAATATAATAGCTCTGCTTGAGATTATTTGAACAGCTAACCGACTTGGCTGTTGCCAGAGACGATTGAATGGAAGGCATAATCATGGAAGACAGAATCGCAATAATCGCAATAACCACCAACATCTCAATCAGCGTAAAAAGACTGGTCGCCTCCTCATAATAATCATTCTTATGTTTTATCATATGCCTTCTTATCCCTGACAACCCCATGCACACCAAACCATATGTTTTATTTTTCTGTTACCGCCCTGGCATTTGCTATTCAGCTTTTTTATTTCTCAATGTTTTGCCCGGCAAAAAATCAGGCTTGACATAACACCTTCCGCACTTCTTTATTTCCCCGCACAGCAGCTTGTACAGTAGTTCAACCAGACTCGCCGAAACACCATTCGGGGTATTGCCGACCGAGGAAATCGGCGGATTGTGTGACATTGCCACATTAAAACTATTCTTTGTCATCAAACCGAAATCCTCCGGAATGGACACCCCTTCTTCCAGAAATGCGCAGTATATAAAATCTATTTCATTGTCACTGAAGACATAAGCACAGTCATGACCGTTGGCGACTATCTCACGGACCATTTTGGCAATACGAAGCATATACTGAAAACGGTTGTCCGCTTCGACCCAGTACTCGTCACTTTGCTGAAAATTAATGCCGAATCTCCTGCAGCCTGCCCGGAATCCTTTGGCCCGGTTTTCAAACATCAGATACGGCCGTCCATTGATAATCAATTTATGCATCAGTATCGCCGGCCGGGTATAGCCTTTTTCCGCAAATTCCCTGGCAGCCATCCAGCCCGCTTCATAATTATCTACGACAACCAGATCATCCTCGGGCGAACAGAGATTCTCATCAAGATAAATGAAGTGCTTGCCTTTTATCGTCTTAATCAACCGCAGAATCTCAGAAGAAGGAGTACTGGCAACCAGGACAATTTCCGGACCGTCCTCAATCTTCTGAAGAAATTTATTTTCAGAATCATTATGGGAAATCAGACATAACTCCGGCTTGATGTTCCGCCTCTGCGCCAGTTCCTGCGTGCGCCGCCAGAGCATACTCCACGCCGGATTTGCCACATCACCCTCACCACTAGCAACATATAAAAAACTCCCGATAACCTTTTCACCGGTCGCCTTCTCCATCGAAAGGCTTCTGTGACGCCCTTTATGAATAATCAGGCCATCCTCTTTATTCTGCGTGAGAATCTCGCGCACAAGATTCCGGCTGCAACCAAGCACCTGAGCCAGCTCACGCTCGCCAGGCAGAATAAGCTGCCCCGAAGCCCTCATCTCATGCAAAAAACTGTCAAATTTCTGCATTACAACATCTTTTCGCTCATAATTACGCTTCATAATCTGTCCTTATAGAAAGATAGTACCGTATGGTTCTTTCTTAAGCAAGAAATTTTTCTTTTAGAGATTGTAATTAAAAAACTTAATTTCAAAGAACATCTTGACTAACTACAGCAATATTGTACTTTAATATTAAAATACAATATTATGGAGTAAAAATGAGTAATAATAATACTATACATGTAATTGACCGGACATTTGATGTTCTTGAGATGCTGGCCACGTCTTCAGAGCCGATTCGTTCTACAGACATTGCCGACAGGCTTGGCGTGAGTCTGCAGACAATAAACAATCTTCTCAGGACGCTTTATCAGCGCGGTTATGTGTCGCAGGATTCTTCGCGCAGTTACCGGTTAGGGCCGCAGTGTTTCTATTTGGGAAGTTTTGCGGACCGTTGGCAGCATACCAGAAATATCATCGCGCCGCAGCTCAGGGAGATGGTAAAGGCGTCCGGCTTGACCGGCTTTGTCGGTGTTATCGAAAATGACCGCCTATTAAGCGTTGCCAAAATTTCCCCAGAGAACATGACTGTTACACCGCCAGAGCAATCATGGTGGGAAGAACTGCACTCGACAGCCAGCGGAAGGCTTTTGCTCGCTTTCCTGCCGGACAAGGAACGGGCAAAAATTTTCGCCAGAAACTCACGAAAAAAAATAACCGGCAGCACAATCATCGACGCAGACAAACTTGATAATATCTGCAAAAAAGTGGCCGAGGCCGGATATTGCCAGATCAGGGATGAATCACGTGAAGGAGTTTCATCACTTGCAATACCACTGCATGACATTAACGGTAAGGTATTTGCCGCGCTGGCGCTGTCCGGGAAAAATGAAAAATGGTGTCAAATACACACAGCAGAAAAATTGCAGCTACTCAAAGATGCGGCAGCTAAAATGGAGCGGAACTGAAATGATGACCGGATTTATTCTGGCAGTCCTGACAGGATTGACTTGGACTGCTATCGGGGTTGTTCTGAGCAGATGCGCCAGGGAAAGCTTTGATGTCGTTTCCTACAGCTTGGCACAGACCTTGATTACCGCCATTGCCTCTTTTTTTATCTATGTCAAACCTGCTGAAATCAATACCGGCAACATTTACATTCTTCTGGCTTTTGTCTTCACTGCCGGCCTGCTCAATGCCATCGCCCAAAAGGTGGTAAAGGTGGCCATGAGTAAAAGCAACCACGGCCCTGTGTGGGCTATCTCACAATCAGCACTGATTATCCCCTTTCTTGCCGGGGTGCTGATCTGGGACAGCCACGGGACGGTCGGGCAATGGCTGGGGACATTATTGATTCTTGGCGGAATTATTTTCCCGGTACTCAGAAAATTCGGTAATCTCAAAAACTGGTTACTACCGACATTGATCGCATTTTTTATGTTTGGCATAGTCCAGACACTTTATCTGTCACCGTCAATGCTGCCTGACTTTACAGACAACACCGGCCTACGACCGACGTTGGCATCGCTTGGCGGTTTCAGCGGCTGGTTGATTGTCAAAGGTTACAAGCACAAGAAACTCCGTTATGATCGGCACACGATTTATCTGGCATTTTTCATGTCATTACTTTCATTGATAAGTTTGAAAATATTTTTTCTAGCACTTGACTCACTCAGTCAGGTTGGACTTGGAAATATCGGTATCCCTTTAATCGTCGGCAGCAACATCATCGGTTTTATTTTATACAGCCTGACTATCCTTAAAGAGAAACTAAATAGAGTTGAAATTACCGGGATGATACTGGCATTACTTGGCATCATATGCCTTGCCTTATAAATCGGAGAAGACTAATGGCTACACCTGAAAACCCGCTCATACCAATGGGCGCAATAACCGGAAAACCGAAAAGAGACGCCATCGCGGAAAACCTCCGGGCCTACCGTGAAAAAGGCATTACGCAGTTTATGATATATCCAAGATCCGGTTGCGAGCTTGAATATCTGAGTGAAGAATGGTTTCTTGCCTGCAGGAACATAATTGAAGAAGCGCAGCAGGCTGGTTTCACTTCCATCTGGATTTACGATGAATTCAACTGGCCAAGCGGAACCTGCAATAAAGCTATCCCGCAAAAACATCCTGAATACGCGATGAATCAGTTGTGCATATATAAAGAGGATGATAAGTATAACTTTATCGTGCGCAAAAACAAAAACATGACCGACCTGATGAATCCCGAAGCGGTTGACTGTTTTATTGAAATGACTCATGAACTTTATGCCAGACACTTTGGAGAGTATATGGGGTCACTGATTAAAGGATTCTTTACCGATGAGCCAGACATTGCATTTTTCTCGTATGAAAACAAGGAAGATGTTCTGCGCCTGCCCTATTATAACGGGCTGGAAAATGATTATTTCAACGAAACAGGTAACGAACTTCATGAAGATATAATTTCAGGACTAAAAAATAATTCTGATTTTTACCAGCACACCACCAACCGGTTATGCGCAGAAAAGTTTCGCCTTAACTTTGCAAAAAAAATATCCGCATGGTGCGCCAAATACAACATGGTTCTGACCGGGCATCTGATGAATGAATTCTCAAGCGAAAAAGCGTTAAAGTGTAACGGACACCCGTTAGTAGTTCTCAGGGAATTTTCATTACCGGGTATTGATGAAATTTTCACCCATCAGAAAATTGAATCAATTGAATGGCTGACCTTCGGCACAGCAATGAACGCAATTGAAAATAATGGCAACAAAGGCGGCCTTGCCGAATTATTCGCGCTGGGTCCTTGCGACCTCACGCCAAGCCAGATACGTCGGCAAATCTGGCTTGCTGCAATGTTTGGCATCAATAAATATGCAATGGCAGTAGCAGCACTCGATCATCGCGGCAATGCTGAAAAAAGCATCTACTTCAACCCTTTCAGCAGAACACAGCCATGGTTTAGCCTTTACGACAAGCTCGGAGAGGACGCAGCAAAAGCTGCTTCTTTTGCAACCAAAACGCGCGAAAAAAAAATTGCCGTCCGCTATCCCTATACCCCCGCGCCACTCACCGATCTGTTAAAACATCTTACTCAGGAGCAATACGCATGGTCGCTGATTGCTCCTGATGAAGAAACGGAATGCGAGATTGTGCTGGTTGCGGAGAATGGCGGTATACGTGAAGAAAAAACAAATAAAACCTTTTTTGATTTCCAAAGACTGGAGCATGATCTTCTATCGAAAAAAAATCTGCGCTCTGCATGGATTTCAGCTGAAAACACTGCGCCTGTCCGCGATATATTTTTGCGGACCTTTACTGACGGCACCTGCATTGTTATTGATTTTTCGGAAAATAGCCGCGAACTTATTCTCAAGCGTAAAGGCGTAAGCTCAAAATTCACGCTCACTGCCGGAGGGGTAATGGTCTTTCCCGGATGGGAGGTTAAACTTGACCGCCCCAATACTCTGCGACCGCATTTCACTGATAACAGATTCACATTCACCGTTACCGGGCAAACCATAAATGTTCGTCTGGCTCTGCGTAATTACGCGGGCAAACCTGAAATTATTCTTGATGGCAAAAAGGTTTCCGCTGAAGACCAATGCACTGAATTTCCACAGGGATTTAATGAAATATATCTCACCAGTAATATGATCTCACTGGCTCCGGGAACACATGCGATTGAACTTGAAAACGACGTAGAGGATCTGCCATATTTGCCATTGTTATGGCTAACCGGTGAATTTTCCTGCCACAATCACCAAACAATCTCTCCATACAACAATGACGGATTGGGACTGGACAGCTATGCCGGTTCGGTATCGCAACACGCAACGCTAACCATACCGCGCGAAACGAGCATGGTTTCTTTTGAAACGCAACAGCTTCCCGCGGAATTACTGATAAACGGCGTCTTGCTGGGCAAATGCCTGTGGGGGCCTTTCTTTTGGAAAATACCGCAAGAGTATTGTGGGAAGGAAGTAGAATTGAAGCTTATACGCTATACCACCTGCGGGAGAATATTTGGAAAAACCATATTCACGGAAAATTCTTCAGCACCATGGCTGACTGAGTTCAAACCATCAAACAGTGAAAAGCTCGTACCATTCTGCGAAGCAATCTGGCGTTGACTTATTGAGGGTCAATGATATAGCTATATCCCGCAAGCGTATAGCCTGCGGGATATTGTTTGTTTCTCTTAACAACAAGTTTTAAACCCTGATTATTTTATTCAAATTTAATCACACCCAAACTCAACCGGTCACGATAATGGCTTCCCCATGTACTCCAGGTAAGCTGTGAAACAGAGTTCTTCGAACCAACAGCATCGTTAACCCCCAGATCAAAACCCATCGCTAGCCCCGGCGTGACCGAATCATAACCAAAGACCTTGACTGGAATTGTAAGATTGATTTTATACCCCTCAGCAGTAACAACCGAAGTCATTTCTAGATTCTCAGCTTTAAGCATCGTCAAATCTTTTGCGTTTTTGCCAACCACTATTTTACCACCATCTTTTGCATAAGGCAGAACACTGATTATCGCCATTTTACCGTTGTATTGACTGGCCTGTGAAATTTCCCCGTCAAGATTAGCCGGATATGGGTCGATAAAAAATTCAAGGCTGTCCTGCTGCCAGTTCATTCGTGCGCCCGATTCTCCCGAAGGTGTTTTGTCATTAACCACTATTTCAAAGCGGATATTTTTATCGTCATGCCACACTCTGAACTCCGCCTTAATCTGCGGTTTTATTTTATGACCACGTCCAATTCTTTTAAGTTCAGTCTTTTCGCCCTTGTCTGATTTTGCAATAAGTAACGGCGGTATGCCAAGTACTTTTTCAACAGTTTCTTTCGCAGTTTTAACCTGCAGGATTATTCTCTCAGGCAACGTACCGGATTTTATTTGCACCGGTATTTTTACCGTCTCAGTCTTATACTGCAGTATCCTGAATTGCGCGCCATTATCACTCTGCTTATTACCGCCCAGAATCTCAGTCACCCCCGTCAATTCGCCACCAGAAAAATTGGAGATATCGACATACGCCACCAGCCCATCAGCGCTTGGCAGTATCCTGCGCAATTTTATTGTGTTGGCAATATCGCTCTCAACAGGCGGCTTGCGCAGAGCAGCCAGAAAGTTCGCCCTGTCTTTATCTGTTTCACCTCTGCAGACAATATAATATGGATCATCACTCATTAATAACGGCTTACCATCAACTGGCAGTTTATTACCAAACAAATCATACAATTCAATTCCGGCCACAGCAAACGGCAGTTTGACTTTAAGATGTTTCGTCTGACCATACCGCCAGAAAGCCGCAATATATTTTCCGTCCCGCTCATAGATATAACAGATACAATCACCAGGCCAACGTATTTTGTCAACCGGTTTTGCCCCTTCAAACATTCTGGCCAGCGCGTTATACATTACATACACCGGTGAGGGTATGCTCTCGACATAATGCCTGTTTTCAGAACGGTAGCTGTTCGCCAGTAATCGAGGTTTGAAAATTTTCTCGGCCTGAATACAGGTTGACTGCCCTACCCCTTCTCCAAGATCAATCAGAAAACGTTTTGCTGCCTGCGGAAGATCAAATTGTTTGTCATCAGAACTGCCCTCACTAAGGAAGAACAACTCGGTATTCCATAGCGGTATCTGCTTGCCGAATTTCTTCATTAGTGAGCGGTAAACGCCGATCATCTTATCAGCCGCGTTCTGTGATGAAAGCTGTCTTGAGTCATAAGGATGAAATGAAAGTGTGTCTGCGTCGTTGAGTCCGCCCTGCTCAAAACACGGCAGCAAATACTCCGCGCTCTTACCCTTACCCGCCAGATCACCCGTGACACAAAACCCCACAACGTTGATATCTTTGTCAACCTTATGCAGGGCGTCACTTGCAGGCTTAAGATATTTCATGTAATCATCCGGTGATAAATACAGATTGGGCTCATTCATAATTTCATACTGCATTATCCTGCCCTTATACCTTGTGGCCAATTCCGTGAGAAAACCCCGGAAGATATTCTCTGGCGGAAGAGTCAGATAATATTTATCGAGTAGACTCGCACTGTTATTACTGTGATGATTGCAGTTAAGCCAGATATCCTTCTTCGCACTGATCTCCCGCAGCCACTTGGGAAGACCTCCTTTATAGTAACCGTTTGGGTCACTCAACCCCTTGGCGTAAAAACGGAAGTCAGTCCCGAGAACAACCGGCATAAGCCCAAGATTATTCGCGCCGTATGTTTTAACGATATAGTCACTTATCCGGAAATCATACTTTCCCTTCTCCGGCTCAAGCTCAATCCATTTGATAATTGAATGGTCGCGCATCAGCCGGCAACCCATTTTACTCAGAAGCCCGGCATACTCCTCACGCGAGACCCCACCATACATTTCAAGGCCGCTCTTTATCCGCCTGTCGGTAGTAAGCCCGCCAGCTTCATCAAGGCCAACACAAAAATCTTCCTGTAATTTATCGGCCTGCTCTGATACTTGCCGATTACCGTGAAATAATTCGGCAGCGCAACAAATGAACTGTAATCCGAAAGCGCAGGCTCAACCCGGTACACTCCATACCTGTTCACAGCAAATGTCGACTTCTCACTTTTAACCTCACCTGCAGCAAGAGTAACAGCCGACTTTTTCTCTCCTACCATCCTGCCGGTGTAATCATCAAATACCTTTAAAACCAACTCCGCGCTAACAGCTTTGTCCGTGTTATTTATCAGCCTGCTCTCAATAACGGCCTCAGCACTTGCGTCTTCAGAAATATAGATCTTCTGGGTGCGGGCAGTGATCTCAACATCCGCTGCCGGAGCATAGCCATCCCGGCCCGCGTAACCGGTTTTATTAGAGGTAAGCTGCAGATTATCCAGCCATAAATCCGTCGCCGCAACATTCTCAGCCCTGCCAAAGCGCAACGCAAGGTGGTAATAATTATTCCTGCTCTGCGGATCATCCTGCGAAATAAATGAGAGCTTATATTCCTTCCATTCCCTGCCGACAGTAAAGGTGCTCATTCCGCCGCGCCAGTTGCGGTTACAGATCCAGGCGTTGACGCTTAATTTATCAGCTCCGGCTTTCATCCAGATCGAAAAATGATACTCCTTTTTCGGCTGCAGTTTGGCTTCCCATGGATAGACCAGTACCTCTTCCCTAAAACGGTTTGGGATGCGCAGGGACTGTTTACCGGAAACCGAAGTTGTATTATCAATAACTGCTTTCTCAAAAACCAAATCCTTATTCGAATCAATCCGCAGATATTTCAACGTGCTGTAACCATCAGTTCCCATTTCAAAACCTGAATTAAAGAACAGATTATTTTCATTTCGGGCTCTGACCCCGGCGCCACTTCCCTTACGTCTCAACGAGATTGGACCAAAATAAATTTTTGCACTCTCACCAAATCTCGCCAGCATCAAACGCGGCAGCGCCAAAGCCTCGCTATAATCTTTATCGGCAGTAAAAGTATACGTTACCTCTTTCCAATCGGTACCGATTTCGGTTGATCTATTTGTCTTTGGAATCTGTGACCACGGACTCTGATTTAACGCGCAGACAGATTTCAGAACCCCGCCCTGGGTGGCTTTACACATGAAACGGATCTCATACTCCTCGCTCTTTTTAAGCCCGCCCTTATAATCATACTTAAGCTGCACACTCCAGTATGAAGCTTCCGCAGGAGCTTTAATCAGCTCAACCTCCAGACACTTTTCCCCAGCCGGAGTCTTTATCGAATCTGTAAGCTGTTTCTTTGCCTCGCAACCATTCTGCGCCCCAAGCTGCACATCCTTACCACCAGTATAATCCCAGACCTTAATCTGCTCATCGGCATGTAATGTAAACGAGAACGCCAAAATGATAAAACCCAGAAGAATCGAATTTTTTCCCATAACAGTATGC
>QKCJ01000045.1 GCA_003245715.1 bacterium | reverse complement strand
TTGCCCAAAATGTAATCCGGTAATATCTTCCCCGCTTGAGTTTAATGCCGGGAATGAAGTACTGCATCTGCCCGGAACTGATGCCGCGAATTTTAAATCCCTGTGAGTTGCCATGAACCGGATCACCTTCATTTACAAACAGGCTCATGTCCTTGATCCCCCACTCGTAATTATTGGTGCAACCATCAAGGATAATATCTCCATGCATATTTTTAATATACTTGCCTTCAAAATTGTTCTGCAAAATCACTTTGCCTTCAGCGCAATAACTGTAGCTGTTAAAGAATAACATTATAAGTATTACAGTCGCAAAAGTGAGTTGGTAATATTTCGGGTTCATCGCTGACCTTCCTTGTAATCAAAAATTTTAGTATGTGACACAACCCCCATCCTGTTTTATGTCGGGTGCTGTGAACATGAATGTTTTAATGTTGAGGATAAATTACACTATTGCCGTGCCCAGAGTCCTCCAGGTTTATGAAGTGTTGCGCCGTCCTGTATTGTTGCTTCTGGTAAAGAACTTTGAACATGCCCATCAAGCAAAAGGAAATTTATGTTTCCATTATGCAATGCCAGAGCATAATTATAGTAGTCCTCTGGTGCAGAAAACTGCGAGCAGGATGCATTTCCCAATAAATTGCCATCACGGGAGTTGTCGGCAATTGTAATTAATAATCCGGGCTTTTTTACATTGGATAACCTCGCAGACCAACTGCCAGACGCTACACCCCATATATTTGCCGGCGCATCAGACGGCGCTGTTCCATATCCTGAATAATAACCTTTATTTATGGCATAGGATCTTATGGCGTAAGTTTTAACCCGCTCATCGGCAGGGCAGCGATAGATCCCCTGTTTACTTACGTTTATCAGTTGACTGTTTTTCTGGCTATCGGTTAAATTACGCCCGTCATAGTTTGAAAGCAAATCATCCCAGGTAATCTGACTTGAACCAATAATCCAGTATACGCTTGGAAAAAAAATATTATTATCATTTGAGTACATGCTAGTGGCAATCCCCATCTGCCGCAACTGTGAAGAACAGGATGCAGACTTCGAGGACTCAAGGGCGCTGCGCAATGATGGCATCAATATTGATGAAAGAATGCCAATGATGGCAATTACAACCAGCATCTCAATAAGTGTGAAGCCGACCTGAGGTTTGTGTGCTTTCTGCATTATTCTGATGCCTCCTGCCATAACCTGAATTATATATCTGAAATGCGAAATGCTTTACGTTGTATTAGCCCGTCAAGCACCTTCTTGCCAAGTGATTTACCCGGATTATCCATAAGTCCGCGAATCAGTTCAGCAGCTTTTGCACTGAATTTGCTGTAGTCAGTATGGATTGAAATTAACCCTGATGTGATTTCAGCTGGAGAAATGATCTCCGGCTTTTTGAGTTTATTGTACTCAGAGTTATTCAGTAATTCGATAAAGAAGTCAAGACGAACCATACCGTCAAATATAATAATGTCGTCAAACCCTCCTTGAGCAGAAAGTTCCCTTGCCGTTTGCTGATGAACTTGATAAATATCATGCAGGTTGTCTGAATCATATCCCCGTCTTGAGTAATAACGGTAACGGATGCCATTCTTTTTAGCATGTTTTTTCGCCGTCTCATTGATCTGGGCGCAATAGAGGACTGAAAGAGCCCCCCCGACCAGAGACACTGACTCAGCTCCGAGTTTTTTGGCTGTCTTGATATAAAACTCGGCACGGGCCGGAGTGTCTTCGACAATTTGATTTTTTATCGTTAATGGAAAATCAAAATTAAGGTCACCAATAAAGACTACAGGAATGGGCAGGTTTTGAAGAAGTTCAATCGCCTCACATTCCAGCTGCATTAAGTCCACAAGCATAATATCGGGCCTGTCCTGCATAATACAGTCCAATTCGTATTGAAGTGACTTGCAATCATACGAGGCGCTTTCACAACTCGGCAGAAAATAATGCTGCTGTTTGATTCCAGACCAGAGTTCATTGGAGTTAAGCTGTAGTACAGACCATAAGTAACTGCGTTCGTATGTTCCGAAATAATGGCTCAGAACCGCCATTTTCTTTCTTTGGGCTACTTCTGTGTCAGGCCTGACAAATAGGCCGATACGTGGCATGGACATCAGAATGCCCTGTTCAATCAGTATTTTTGATGCAGATTGAATTACCTGGCTGCTTACATCATATTCACTGGCAAGAGCGCGAAAACTTGGCAGTTTGTGGCCCAAAGGAAATTCCCCGCCAGTGATGCGCTTACTGAGGTCTTCTGCAATTTTATCGGTATTAGTTAGGAAAAAGATTTCTTCTGACATCTGAAATATCCTGTAATGTCTGTAATGTTGTGTAATATACACCCGGAATTTTCTTTGTCAAGTTATCCTTTTCCAGAAATGTGAATATTTTGAATTCTTTAATTATATAAGGGGGAAAATGGGGGTGTGGGATAATAATATTGCTGAAAATCGTTTGGCAAATTAGAAAAATTGAAATCGGTTAAGCCAAAAGTTAAATATTCATCAGGAAGTAAATTGTAATTTCAGGAGGGGATTATCGCTGCAGATATTCTAAATCTGCGCTCTATTGAGTCTCATGGCGATTAAATTATTCCCTATCCCTCTTGCCAATAAAGAAACTATTAAAAATTTGACAAGGATTGTTTGCATGGTATAATATAAATATTAATAACACTAGTCAATAATATTGATATGGAGGTGCGGCGTGATTCAGGTTATCAAGCGTTTTCACAGGATTATCTTGGCGGTGGCAAGAAGCGGTGGAAGGGGTTGTCCTATGGGGCATTTGGCTGCGATGCTTGAAATATCCGTACCGGCGTGTTCAAATATTGTTCGTACGATGGTGGAGCTTGGGTATCTGCGTCAGCTTGGTCCGAAGCTTGGTTATGTCTTGGGGGATACGCCATATTTCATAGCGCGAAACGGTGCTTTCAGGCAAGACCTGATAGCGGTGACCCGCCCTTACATAACCCGCCTGTCTGAAGAGACCAATGAGTTGGTGGTGCTGGTTGTTGAGCATGAGCGTAAGCGTTGCGAGCTTATGCGTATGGAAAGCAGTAATCACATTCGGATTAATCCACCGGAGTCACTTGAGAATCTGATGATGAGCCCAACGGGGTGTGTTATTCTGTCAGATAAATCACGTGAAGAGCGAAAAGAGTATTGGGATGAATACGAAGGGGAAAATTGCCTTAGCCTTACTGATTTTGCTGGTTTTGATAATGAGTGTGATAAAATCCGTTTTGAGGGTATCTGTATTCTCTGGCCTCAGGAAAAGGATTCGCTCAAGAGAATTCAAGGGGTAGTTAGTATGGCGGCACCCATTCGGCAGGGCAATGTCGTTACCGGGTCACTTGGAATGATAATTCCGATGATGCGTTTTAGTACTGAGGTAGAACAAAATGTTGTAATTGGTGCGTTGGTCGATACCTGTTCTGAAATAACATCCAAACTGGATAGTGGAGAAATTTGATGGCTATCAAACTGCATCGGAGGGTTAGTTGGTTTACCCTTATTGAAATGCTGGTGGTGATTGCAATTATCGGTATCCTGTCTGCGATGCTTTTGCCTTCATTGCGAACTGCAATCAGTAGTGCATACTCGATGAGTTGTCTGAACTCATTAAAGCAGGTTGGAGTATCGTTTAATTCTTATGCCAATGACTTTAATGGCAGTATCCCTCCATCATATACAATGGAGGGAAGCGCCACTAAATATCGTTGGAGTTCGATGATGGTATTATATAGTGGTTTACCGCCACAGTTGCTTTTCTGTCCCGGGTTTGAAAGTTATATTTACCGGGATTTTTTTACTTCAGAAGCGAATGTGCAATTATTGAAAGACGGTCAGGAACTTTCCAAATATGCGTTCACCTGTTACGGCATGAACAATAATCTTTCTGTTGTGGTATTTGACTCACGGTTAGCTTCTGTGCGTTCGCCTTCACGTACTTCGAATGTTATTGATGTCTTTAATAAATCTGACCCGAACAACGGGTATTATATGGCTATTAATCGTTACCCTTCAAGCGCCAACTGGGGTATTCCTGATCCAAGGCATAACAGTGCAATGAATACGCTTTATCTGGATGGACATTGTTCTTCGGTTGCGTTGTCAGTAGTTGGCGATCGTTATATCTGGAATTCGTCTCTCAATCCATTTCAGAGTGTGCCTCTTAATGACCAGAACGGTGTTTTCTGGACGCCGTAGTCGTATAAAAATATCATATCGCATTTGATTATGCAACTCATCATATTTTTCTGTTACAGAGAAAGGACATCGCATGATATTACCGTTTCGGTATATATTGACAATTTGTACTCTGTCGGTATTTGTTCTGGCGTTAGAAGCAAAGGCGGAAAATCTGGTTTTTAATTCAGGTTTTGAGTTGGGAACGGACGGATTTGTTTGCAATAAATACTTGCGCCCACAAAAAAATAAAGATCTAGAATTATTGCTCCCGCTTGTTGACCTGAGTACTTTTACCGGTGGACAGCAGTCATTGAAAATTACAAATCCGTATGCGGAGTCTTATAATTTACAATCAAAGGAGTTTCCGCTTGTGCCGGGGAAAACGTACACCGTTTCTCTTGATATGAAAAGTTCGGTCGATAATTTCCCGGTTACCTTGAATATGATTGCAACGCGGCCGTACCGGCGCAGGACTGTAAAGCATCAGAAAGAATTATCGGTAAATAACGAATGGAAGCGTTATTCATTCAAGTTCACCGCCTTTGATAAAGATGATTTGCGTTATTATTATCTGCGTTTAGATAACGGCAAGAAACTTACAGAGGAGAATGTTTTTGTTGAGCCTTTTGCCTCAGATCTGTGGCTTGATAACATTTCCGTGCGCGAAGGTGATTCGTCGGCATATGAACCGGGGAGTCCGCTGGAGTTGGCGGTTAACGTGGCGGAAGACAATAAAATGATAGCGCGCAGTGGTGATAGCGCAACTGCCGGGGCGTTGGTTAAAATCCATAATTCTTCAGCTAAGGCAATTAAGACCGATGTCTGTCTGAATATTACCGATCCTTATGGCAGGCAATCTGTCGGTGCAGAAGATAAAGAGGTTGTAGTTGCTGCAGGTTCACTATGGGAAAAAAAATACACATTGAAGTTTGATAAATTCGGCGCCTACCGGCTTGATGTCAAGGCTGGTAACGATCAGCCTCAGAGGTCTGTGGGTAATGCTCTGGCTGTGATTCATGCAGTGTCGAAACAGTTGCCGGAAGACAAAAAAAGCGGGTTCAGCGTTGCCTTTGATGGAACACTCGGCTGGCGTGAATATCCCTATAAGAGTGCAGAGGTAGACACCTTTCAGGCCGGATTTTCTACAACTGATGTTTCACCGGATGAGAGGTTTGCGCGTTTGGCTAAAATCGGCTGCAAGTTGCTGCGTGTGTTTCCTAATTCATTTGCCTGGAGTGTGATTGAGCCACAAGAGGGTAAATTTAATTTTGCCCATTCAGACAGGATTGTTGCGGCGGCTGAAAAATATGGCATCAAGCTGGCGCCGTGTCTGGGAGAGATGGAGTTCATGCCGCGCTCATGGGGACGTAATATCAAAAGCCAGCTTCCTGAATGGTTGCAGAAAAAAAGTGAAAAATCCAAATACCCTCCGATGCTGAGAAAATATGGTCAGCAGTTTATTCACTTGCCTCCCGTTGAACTATGGCAGCGCTATGTTCGTGCTCTGGCGCAGCGTTATAAGGGACGGATAACTTATTGGGAGATAATGAATGAACCAAATCTCTTTATTATCGCTACTGATTATCTGCTCTATCTTAAGGCCGCTTATCAGACATTAAAGGAGGTTGACTCCAATAACAGAGTAGTCGGCTTCTGTGCTACTGGTGATTTGGGCGGGTCGGTAGACAGTTTTCTTGGTGAAGCCTTCAGTCTGGGCGGGCTTGGTTACGCGGATATTGTGGCTTTTCATCCTTACCACTCGCGCAGCCTTGCTTCACCAAAACCGGCAGATGAAATGATAGCAAATGCAAAGGCATTGCTTGAAAAATACGGCAAGGGTGATATGCCATTGTGGAATACAGAATTGTTTTACATCAAGGAAGGTGATGACAGCGGGGATTACCAACCGCAGTACTATGCCCACAGATTCCTGACTGATCTTGGCGAAGGTGTTGCCGCTTCGATGTGCGTAACGACTGACAGCATTCTTCAGCCACGTTTGCAATACTATCAGTCGCTGGCAAGCGAACCACTAGTTTTCCCGGACGGTAGGGTGGCCGCGTATAATACTCTGGCCAGTCTGTTTAATGGCGCTACACCGGTAAAAAAAATCCGCTGGCCTGTGCAATCGGTTTGTTATGTCTACCGCAATGGCTCAAAAAATATCGCCGCCCTCTGGCATTATGGAAAGTATAATAATCTTAAACTTACCCTTGCGCTTGATAATGAACAGATAGAAGTCATGGACATGTTCGGCAATTCAGAAACAGTTAAGCCGGCCGGGATTTCTATCAGCTCAAAGCCGATATATTTTTCATGGTCTGATACTGATAATGCCCGTGTAATGACGGCGTTACAGAATGCGCAAATCAATGGAGATAATTTATTCTCACTTGGTGCATTTCGTTTGTTGGCCAGTGCCGAGGGCTGGAGGGGTGTGTTGGGTGTTGCTAATGAATCCGCAAAGGCTGTTAACGGCAGCATCTCACTGAAAGCAAATGGGCTTGTTTTTTCTGAGCAGGAAAAATTTTCTTTGCCGGCAAGCAGCGAAGGTTCCGTCGCTTTTCCTGTTTCCTTTAATGGCGTGTTGCCATCTGCAATTGATGCGGAAGTTGTGATTAACAATAAAAAGCAAAAGTTCATTATTGACCAGATCTACCCGCAGCAGAAGGTCTATCGTGTCGATGGAAAACCTGGTGCGTTAATCTGGCTCAACTCCGGCAGAGAGAATGCAGAGGATAAGACTGAAGCGAGTTTCAGAGGGAGTTATAATAAGAATAATTTGCTGATTGAGGTGGAGGTCAAGGACAGTACGCCGTCTGGCTCGGCTAATGCGCGCAAGCCGTGGATGCAGGACTGTGTAGAGTTGTTGATTGATACAGCGCCTGAGGAATATCTGGTTAAATCACCGGTTGCTCATCATGATAAACTTCCCCGGATTTTTGTGCTTCCGTATGATAATAAAAAAGTAATGATCTGGCGTCGCGGCCTTCCTTCGTTCTATATAAAAGCAGAAACCCAGATCAAAAATGACGGATATGTCGTCAAGATCAGTATACCGTTAAAACAGCTTGGTATCAGTGGTGATCCATCTGGTAAATGTCTTGGCTTTGAGGTGCTTGTTGACAGTGTTGACGGCAATAAGGCTGATGTAAACCAACTGCGCTGGAATTCAACCGGAACTTCCCACAAGGATAGACGTCAATTCGGTATTCTATATTTTAAATGAACAGGAAACGACATGGACTGCTTACCTTCAATTAATCTGGCCAATAAACTTGATCAGCTTGCCGCAAGAGCCGCATGTGAACCTCACTTAGGTGAGAAAGTAAAGAACATGATTGAGCTGGCGCGTGAAATTTCTGCTCTTGCGCCGTGGCGTCGAGTTTTCACGCTTGATGAATATGTGAAGCTTGATGATGTTTACGGCAGAAAAATGAGTTATATCAGGCGCTGTAATTTTATGACAGACAAGGTCAATGCCAATCATCATGCCGGGGCCTTGCAGGATAGTCGGGTGTCGCGTTTATTGTTGGCAGAGTTGCCGTTTTTGGCTGGCGCTTATTGTTTAAGCTATGACCGAAAAATACTTGCGGCAATTGTTGAGCAGCTTGATGAAATCTCAGGCTGGAATCCGCTCCAGCGCCCGGGTTGGACATTGCGCGAAGGATCACCGACAATGTCGAGTCCTGATGGCGTATGGCTTGCAACCGGCACTATAATTCAGGCGATAGCACTGACGCTTGAAGCCTTGCCTGAAGGCACTCTTCCTGAGTCATTGCAGCAAAAAATAAATTCCCTCTTACTGCGTGAGCAAAAATTAGTAGAGTCCGATTGGCATAATAAGGTCGGTTGGTACATCCAGCAGCACATGGTACAATCAAATCAATGGATTGTGCCTAACAGTGCCTTGACTATTGTCGGTGCGATGGTGGGAGATATTACCAGCGAGAGATATTGTCTTGGTGTTAATAACACGGCTCTGACCATGGAAAAACTGGGCACAGAGGGTGCCGTTCCGGAAGGCTTTGACTATGCGGTATCCTGGACTGCTACCTGTCTTCTGCTTGAAGGATACTTTCGTAATAAGGCCGGAGACAGTTCGCTTTGGAAGAATGAATTTTTCATGAACTTGCCAGGGTGGCTGGTACAGTGTTATCAGCCGGGACGTTATTGCATCAACGCTTTTGACTGGTGGTCGGGTTGTCGTGGCGCGGTTGATATAAATAAAGGCGCTTATATTGCGCAGATCGCAATACTTACCCAAAACCCGCAGTTATGCTGGATTGTGCGTAATAAACACCGGTGGCTTCCACCGACGCTTTTTGGCCTTTTATGCTTGAATATAACCGAGGAAGAAACCGCGTGTCCTCCGTTATATTCAAGCTTCAAGCATGCGCCGTGGCTGAGCTGGCGCAGTAGCTGGGATGAAAAAGCTGACGGTGTATGGGTGCGCGGAAAACATCATCTCGATTTTCACGATCATCACGACGCAGGGCATGTTAATTATATCAAAGACGGACAACTTGTTCTGATGGAATCAGGAACAATTGATTACAGCTTGCCGGAACTTGAGACCTATCGGTCTTTAAAGGGGCATAATACCGTGGCATTCGGAGAAAATGCGGTTGGATTGCGCAATGTTGACGCTCCTCTTTCACAGATAAAGGTTGATGAAAATGGTGGCGAGACGGTTGTCGATACGACGTCTGTTTACAGTAATGCCAAAAAATGTCTGCGCCATGTTAAATGGGACAGGAAACAGCTTGTTGTGACTGATAAAATTATTCTTAACGCCGAGGAGGATATTTCAGTCTATTGGCATCTGGGTTCAGAACAGATCGCGCAGATAATGGGCACTCCTGATACTGGCTACGCGGTATTGATTCCGTCTGGTATTATGAAAACAGCGGAACGTGGTGGTGTGGACTGGGTTTTTCTGCAGGAGGAACAATGGGTTAAGGATTTCGGACCGGAGGAAGTTTCCACTCCTGCAATAAGTTTGAATATTCAATCCTCAGAACCGGTAACTGTTGTCCGGGAAGTTGCACATGACCATACGATGGATATTCACCAGCTATTCCATGAGCACGAGATGATTGTTGTAAAAAGTGTAAAAAAAATCAGACAAATTGAAATTGTGCTGACCATTACAGCCAGTACAGAATTTGAAGATGTTACCCCAGCAGAATAATCAGGTTTCCCTATTCAAATATAAACACGTCTGAATAGGCTCTTTTTTAGCCACAAACAGATATCCTGAAAGGTAATCAGTAGTTATAGGCTCCTTCCGGTCACTGTCCATTTCTTGCCGGGTAGATCGCACTCAAAAGCAAGAGTTCCATAAAGAATATTTCAGCAAACTATGTTAAATATAGCTTAATTATGTATTTCTTTGGCATCAAACTGCATTGTGTGAATAACGTCAAGGAGGTAAATTGATTGTGGTTAACGTTAATATATAGAACTTTGGAGATTTTACAGATGAAAAATTCATTCGAACAGGTGATTTTGGAATGTGACTTTGCTGTTATCGGAGGCGGTCCTGCCGGTTTTGCCTCTGCCGTAAGTGCGTCACGTCTGGGAATGAAAACAATTCTTGTCACAGACCGCCCAGCAATCGGCGGAAACCATGGTCAGGAAGTCCGCGTCTGCATCAGTGGTGCAGGTCATCGTCCATGGATGCGCTACACTGATGAGACGGGCGTAATGCATGAGGCGTTGCAGCGCTGGGGGTATCGCAGCCGGTGTGCCAATGGCCTGAAAAACTGGATTGATATGGATATTGTATACGGCGAAATGATTGACGCGGAGGATAACCTGAGAGTTATTTTCAATACACTCATTAATGACGTTGAACTTGATAATGCAGGTCGGATTGTATCAGTAAGCGGTAACCAGTCACGCTCAGAGAAGCATTATACGATTAAAGCCCCGCTTTTTGCCGATTGTACTGGTGACAGTACGGTAGGTTATCTTGCTGGAGCAGACTTCAGGCTTGGCCGGGAAGCTAAAAATGAATTCAACGAACCCGGCGCGCCGGAAAAAGAAGACTCGACAACCATGGGAGCAACTCTCTGCTTCTCTTCCCGCTCTGCCGGAAAACCGGTTGATTTTGTACCCGTTAAAGGTGCGATCAATTTTCATGACTGGAAACCTGAAGACTTCCCGTATGTCGGCAAGGCGTGGAGTCAGAGGCCGGATGGAGAATTTGGCATGCTCTGGTGGGCTGAGGTTGGCGGGCTTATTAATCAGATTTCTTCAGCACCTGATATTGAGCTGGAGTGCCGCAAAGTCGTGTTGGGGATTTGGGACTATATTAAAAACAGCGGCAAGTTTCAGAAGGTCGAGGAACAATATATCGACTGGATGGCAGCCCTACCTGGAAAGCGCGAGTCACGCCGTCTGCTTGGTGATTATATCATCAATGAAAACGACCTCTGGGAGCAGAATGATTTTACAGATGCGGTAGGTTTTACCGGTTACATGATTGACGTCCATCCGGCAGGAGGTTATAAGAACCCTAACTGGGCGGGAAGTGTCCATCGTTTTCAGCCGGGGGCTTCCGACATCCCTTTGCGCAGTTTGTATTCAAGGAATATCCCGAATCTCTTTATGGCCGGGCGAAATATCAGTACCACCCAGCAGGGAATGGGGTCGACCCGTGTTGCCGGAACTTGTGCGGTTACCGGCCAGTCAATTGCCCATGCGGCTAAAATTTGTACCAGCGAAAACACAATGCCAGGTAAACTGACCGGTGGTCAGGTTAAAAAAGTTCAGCAGCTTTTACTGCGCAGCGACTGCTCAATACATGGTTACACCATCAGGGATGATCTTCTGCAGAAAGCAAAAGTTTCGGCCTCATCAGTGCGGCCTTTCTCTCTTACTGCCGGCAACCAAAGCATCCCCCTTGAAAAAGCTCAGGGGGTATTCATTCCCAACTCAGCCGATGTGGTAAACGAGGTGGAATTGTTTTTTGAAACCGATAAACCCGCTGAAATCAAGCTTGCCTTCTACACCTGTAACCGCGACAGAAATTATCGCCTTAATAATCTGATCTGCGAAAAAGCGTTTGAAATAAAAGAAAGTGGCTGGCAGAAAATTGCTCTTGGTATTAAACCGGGGGCGGGTCAGAAAATAATCTGCGTAATTCTTCCGGCTGTTGGCGTCAGCCTCAAAGCCAGTGAAGACAGGCTCACTTCGGTGTTGCCAGTAACCTTTGAAACTGATAACAAAGAGACCATTCCCTGCTATGAGACACCTTATAAAGTTAATAACCTTACTCCGCTATTTAAGATCAGTCCAGAGCAGGATCTCTTTGCTGCAGAGAGTGTTACTGACGGTTATATTCGCCCATTATCTCTCCCGCATGTCTGGTCTTCAGGCAGTCTTAAAGACGGAGCGCAGAGTATTGAGTTTGAGTTCGAAAATGAAACCGAAATTTCCAGAATTGAACTCGTCTTTAATTCGGATCAGGACGTGGATCATATGATTGATCTCGATGTCTGCAGCCTGCTGGTTAAGAGTTTCAGGCTTGAAGCAATTGCTAATGAAGATAATATCGAACTTGCTGCAGACAATAATAACTTTATCCGTTTTCGAACTTTTGACTTTGCGCCGGTGAAAGTCAGGAAACTAAAATTAACCATAACTGAAAGCTGGGGGCATGACCACGCAGAGGTCTTTTCGATAAGAGCGTACTGATTCCCGATAATCAATAATAAATGGCATGAGGAGTTCTGACGCTTCTCATGCCATTTCGCTGGCTTAATATCTTTTGGCAATATATTCCGGCTTATAGCATTTTGAATAGCCACCAGAGTTTTGCTGAGATTATCAGGACTATTGAGTCGCTGGATGCGGCGGAATTTCTGCTGGCTGAAGAGAAGGCGTACGGAATGTTTCTGCGCGCGTCTGATCTGATAAAGAGTACGCCAAAAAGCGACGCGCTGGTTGCGCGGGAGTGCGGCGATAATGCCCCGAGTTACTTAAGGCGTATCCTTAAAAATACACCGGCTGCTTGCCAAAAGAGTGCCGATAATTGTGCGTGTCTGGTGGGTGGACTCTGCGTTTTTTATTTTTTCATCCACTCTTTAAAGATGCCCATACCGTTAGTGAAGTTGCTTGAGCGGGTGGCGCAGACCAGATAATGCAGCCAGCTTGGTATCTTGCCGAAGAAGCGGAAGCCCATGACCTTACCGCAGGATCTGCCGCTTGAGAGCGGGACGATGTAGCCGGGGTCAAAGGGCTTGTAGCGAGCGAGTTTTTTATTTGCCGACTGGCGGACGATGTTTCTTGCGGCAAGCGTTCCTTCAGCCAGAGCGTTCTGGACTGACATCCGCAGAATCCCGTCTGCTCCGGTAAACGCGGCGCAGTCACCGGCGGCGTAGATGTTTTCTGAGAACTGCAAAAACTCATTGACCGGCAGACGTCCCTGTGCAGTTGGTTCGGTGTTGATGCGGCTGACGCAGTCTGGGGTCTTGACCCCGGCAACCCAGACAAGCATTGCGTTACTGATCTGGCGGCCGTTTTTGAGGGTGATGCACTTGTCTGTAAAGGACTCGACGGTGTTGTTGTTTTCGATATTGATGCCGAGGCCTGCGACCTCGTTTATGATATAGTCCGAGAATTTTTCCGGTAGTGCCGCGCAGAGTTTTGGCGCGATGTTGAGGATGGTAAGTTTCTTGCGCAGGCCGGCATTCTTCAGGGCCAGCCAGAGTGCGGTGACTGCTTCAATCCCGGTATATCCCCCGCCGCATACAACGATCTCGTCTTCCTTGCCGGTTAGTGCGGCTTTGCGTACTGCCTGCGCGCTGTTGACTGACTTGATCTCAAAGGCGGTTTTGGCAATATCATTATTTCCGTAGTAATTTGTAACCGCGCCCATGCCGATTATCAGGTAGCTGTAGGGGTAGGCGGTGGTTGAGGTCAGGACGCGCTTTTTGTCTGGTTGAATTGAGATGATCTCCTCTTCACGGAAGATCGCCCCGCAGCGCTGACATTCTTCGGGCAGGTTGACGCGCATGGCTTCAGGCGCGAAGTCCTTGCCGATGATATCCGGCAGCAGCGGAAGAAATTCCTGATTGGGACGCCGGTCAATCAGGACTACCTCGAATTTGTCGGTCGAGGATTTCAGGGCGCGGATGGCGCTGAGTCCGGCAAAGCCGCCGCCGGCAATAACAATTCGCTCTTTCATATTTTATACCAGTGCAATTATCAGGATTATTCCTACCACCATCTGGTGGAGGATTACAAGCCTTGAGGATTCGGTCAGGGCGAACTTGTCGCTGCCGCTTTGCCGCATTATCTGCACGGCTTTTATCGGTAATATTATAGCGGGAATGGCAAGAACTGAAAACCAGTTGAACGCGCCGCTGAGGATTGCGCCAATGAGCAGGATATAGGCAAGAGCAACGCTTGCGAGGTAGAGAAGCCAGCCTTTATCAGCGCCGAGGATAACCACAAGCGTGTTCTTTTTACTGGCGGCGTCGGTCGCGGCGTCGGGAATTTCGTTTGAGATCAGGATGGCGGCGGTGAGCAGGCCGTAGATAAAGGAAATTGCGAAGGTGTTGATATTTACTCCGCCGCTGTTTTGAAGATATGCCCCTCCCAGCACGCAGAACGGGCCGAAGAGAAACATGATGACTGTTTCTCCTAATCCGTGGTAGCTGAGAGCCAGAGGCTGGCAGGAGTATTGCAGCGCGAGAAAGAGTGCGCCTGAAATAATGATTACCAGCCAGAAGTTGGCAAGGGTCAGCAAAAGCCCTATAAGCGAGATTATGGCAAGAAAGGCAAAACAGATTGAGAGCTTGAGGTAAAAGCTCGGAGAAAGCACGCCTTCCTGAATCAGTTTGGAACCGCCGAAGAAGGTGTAGTAATTCTGGTCCTGACAATCTGCGCCGCTCTGGTTGTCGGCGTAGTCGTTGATGAGGTTGGCAGATAGGTGTGTACTGACTACAGCGATAAGACCCAGCAGAAAGACGAACCAGTTGGTCTCGCCGCTGCCGGTGAAAGTGCCGAAGATAAAGGGCAGGGCGCTCGCCCCGACAAAGGGCAGGCGCATTGCACGGATATAGGTTGCGGGTTTCATGTTTGAAAAATTCCCTGTAATTAATTTTGCGGTGTTACCCGCTCCCCAGATACCTAAAATTATGGCACGTTTAATAATAGCCTCTAACGTTGTTACTAAGCGTCCGGTACGGGTGTTGCATCGCCCTTTCAGTTACTGCCGGAAAATCATACTGCGCTGGTCTCGGCGTTGAAAAACTTCAGAAGTAATGAGTTGATTCTTTCGGCGACGGTCTGGTTTGTTTTTAGTGAATCAAAGATTTCCCGGGCGGTATTGAGCAAATCTTCTGCCTGAACTGAGGCCATATCGCAGGCTGGACTCTTGTCGAGGATTTCCATGAATTTTCTGTGCAGGGACGTCTCGCCACGCAGCGCGCAGGACATTATCTTGCGGTCACGGTCTGATCCGGTGGAATACAGATAATGGTACGGCAGCATTGTCCGTAGCTCACGCAGATGGGTGCTGTGGGCTGTGGGAAGATTTATGATGATCGCTTTCATATCTTTGATGTCATCATAAATCTGGTACGCCTGCCCAACCAGCCGGGCAAATTCTCCGAGTTTGTTGATCTCGGTGCAGTCGGCTCCGGCAAGCAGCGCTCCCATTTTAAGCGGGCAGGCGAAGCTGTAGTTGGCTGTTTTTTCATTATACAGCCGGAGAATCTCCTCCTCTCCGAGTACTCCGCTGCCGCTGCGCAGCCAGATTTCATTGAATGCTCCGCAACCGGTACGTACGGCAGTCGATAACAATTCGTGTATCGCCGCGTCACGGTTGGGCAGCTCTGGTTCAAGTTTCAGGCAGTTCTCAAGTGCCAGTGAGTAGACAATATCGCCGGCAAGAATCGCCAGATCCGGGCCTGAATCGCTGGGACGGCCATTTTCAGCAAGATATGACGAGAAGGATACCTGCAGGGCGGCGTGTCCGCGGCGGGTGATACTGCGGTCAATAAGGTCATCGTGGATAAGCGCAAAGTTGTGCATCAGCTCAAGCGCCAGTGCGCCGGGAAGAACCTTTTTTAAATCTGTCTCTGCACCGGCATAGCCTTCATAGACTAACAGATAAGTCAGCGGACGGATGCGTTTGCCGCCCGAGAGGATGTAATTATTGATGAGTTTGTAAAGCCCGCGCAGATCGGCAATACCAGCAATCTGGGCAAAAGAAGTCAGCCCGGGATGACCGCACTCGGTAGAATGCCCCAGTTCATGCAGAGGCTCAAGAGCCTGGGCAAGTCCGGTATTGATAAGCTCGATATGGTTGTCTAGCATTGTAAATCCTAACGCCAACAGCGGTTGCGAAGGGCGGGGATAGCATAACCGAGTGATATTTTTCCTGCTCCGGTGAAGATCAGGCCAAAGAAAAGGATGCAGAGTTCAATCGGGTGGGAGTAGCTCAAATAGCCGCCGTCGCCGCCCATTTTCATGATCGTTGCAACAAGCATTGTAAAGAACATCAGAAAGGCCGCCGGTCTGAAGAATAGACCCAGTATAAGCAAAATGCCGCCGACAAATTCGGCAAATGCGGCCATAAAACCCCAGAAAACAGGCATAAAGGTGATGCCAAGCGTTCCCATGGCCTTGCCGATGCCTTCCCACGCTTCGGGGCCGCCGGTGATCTTGGCGTAACCGTAGACCAGAACAAACGCCAGACCGATGCCAACGCGGATAAGAAAAAGGCCGAAACTGACTGACCATGAATATTTTGCGCAGCACTTGTTACCCTCTAAAGCTTCAAAATCTGCCATGATACCACCCTCCATTCTTTAATATAAATTATATGTATCTATTGATTGGTAAATACGTTAAGCCTTTCAACGCAACCTTCCCTATTAAAAATGTTAGCAGATGTTTTATTTTTTCTCAATTAAAAAGATACCGGATGCGGGTAATTTATCTGGTATCTGTAAAAGCAGGGCATTGGGGATAATCAAGCATGATGCGTATTCGGTGAAAGTGGAAGAAAAAAGGGCGTAAAAATCCGGATTATCCTATTGTCAGGGGGGCGCTTATGCGTAAGATATGTAACTCTTTGCCGCTCTATGTGATGGGGCGGAAGTTTTTTTTATTTTTGTTTGTAGGGATTGGCTGGCGGCAAGAAGCGTCACCGGGGCGCATTCAGGCCGGAGCAAATTCCTGGAAAGGTTAGGTTTATTATGGTAAGACCCGGAAGATACGGGCTGGTTAACGGCGTTATCTCTGAAGCGGATCTTGAAGCCAAGGTTAAGGCGGCTATGGGTGAAGCGAGTGTTGACAGCCTTGAAAGCATGATCGACGACCGCGAGTTCAAGGTCGGTGAAATCCTCAAGGGTGTGGTTCGCCGCATCGACAACGATGATGTTGTTGTTGACATTAATTACAAGTCCGAAGGTTTCATTCCGCTGGTTGAGTTCTCACTTGGTGAAGAACCTGGTATCGGCGATGAGATTGAAGTATTCCTCGAAGAGATCGACGAGGACGAAGGTGAAGTTATCCTCAGCAAGCGCAAGGCTGATCGCATCCGCGGCTGGGAAAAGATCATGAACGAACACGATGTCGGCGACGTCATCGTTGGTAAGGCTATCCGCAAGATCAAGGGTGGTCTGCTCGTTGATATCGGTGTGCCGGTATTCCTTCCTGCCAGCCAGGTTGACATCCGCCGCATCGGTGACGTTGGCGAGTACATCGGCCGTGACCTTGAGTGCAAGATCATCAAGATCGACCGCGAACGCCGCAACATTGTCCTCTCACGCCGTAAGCTTCTTGAAGAAGCCCGCGACTCAAAGAAGACAGACGTGCTCAAGACTCTGGTCAAGGGCGAAGTCCGCAAGGGTATTGTCAAGAACATCACCGACTTTGGTGCGTTTGTTGACCTTGGTGGAATTGATGGTCTCCTGCACATTACAGACATGAGCTGGGGCCGCGTTTCACATCCTTCAGAAGTTGTTACAATTGATCAGGAAATTGACGTACGCGTTCTTGACTTTGATCTTGACCGTGAACGTATTTCACTCGGCCTCAAGCAGATTTCAGACAACCCATGGGAAACCATCGACCAGAAGTACCCGATCGGTTCACACGCAACCGGCCCGGTTGTCAATATCATGCCTTATGGCGCGTTTGTCAAGCTTGAAGACGGCATTGAAGGTCTTGTCCACATCAGCGAGATGAGCTGGACCAAGCAGGTCAGCCACCCGTCAGAGATGGTTTCAATCGGTGACGAGGTTGACGTTGTTATTCTTGACATCAACAAGGACAAGCAGGAACTCAGCCTCGGCATGAAGCAGACTGAGGAAAATCCATGGGCGCAGGTTGAAGGTAAGTACCCTCCCGGAAGCTACGTTCAGGGCAAGGTTCGTAACATGACCAACTACGGTGCATTCATTGAGCTTGAAGAAGGTATCGATGGCCTCCTGCACATCAACGACATGAGCTGGACCAAGAAGATCAATCACCCATCAGCAATGCTGACCAAGGATCAGGAAGTCCGCGCGGTTGTTCTCAGCGTCGATCAGGAAAAGCGTCGTGTTGCTCTTGGTCTCAAGCAGCTTGAGAGCGATCCATGGGTTGATGACATCCCGTCAAAGTTCCACGCCGGCGACATCATCGAAGGTGTTGTAACCAAGCTTACAAACTTCGGTGCATTTGTTGAAATCGGTGACGAGCTTGAAGGACTGCTGCACATCTCTGAGCTTTCAGATCACAAGGTTGAAAAGCCTGAAGATGTTGTCAAGGTTGGTCAGCGCGTAACAGTGATGATTATCAACGTTGATACAACTGAACGCAAGATCGGTCTTTCACTTCGCGCTACTCACGACGTAGACGAAGAGTTCCTCGCCAAGCAGAAGGCACAGGAAGCCGCCGCAGCAGCAAGTGAAGCAGAAAACGCTGAATAATAAATTCAGTTACCTTTGCTTTATTAAAAGTTGACGTGTTATACAAATTAAAAACCGGAGACTCGTACTGAGTTCTCCGGTTTTTTTTCAGGCAGCCAGTGCCCTGCGAAAGGAAATGCAATTAAAAACCTCCGCAATCAGAGCCAGGGGATTTCAATTGTGTTGGTACGCAAGAGAAAGAAAAGCACAAGCAGCAGAAAATACAGAATCATAAATGTCAGCGATACGGCACGGCCAATACGCGCAATTATGCGGTCAACAGAATCACCATTTCCCTGCTTGACCTGCTTTATGGCGATACCTCCAAAGATGAAAGAAACCAGTAGCAATGGCTCTATGATTATGCCTGCCAGTGAAAAACACAGGCATAAAACAGCATAGGTATTTCGTTTTCCAGACTCATTCATAATACGCCCAAACCGAAATGACCAGTGCCAGAAGAACTGCAAGCACTGTCAGTGAAGTGGTAATCCCGTTAATCGCCAGTTTGCGGTCATACTCATGGTAGCCACCATTTTTTATCTGCTTCAGAGCAATAAATCCGAACACCAGCGCAAGCGGTGCGAGAAAGGGCAATAGCGGCCAGATACCCGTGAAAGAGAAGAAATAGCATAAGCGTGCAAAGAGATTGCGTTTTGCCATATCATTTTCTGATTGCGGCGCCAAACCGTTACAGGAAATAAAATCTTGTTCATTCATTCTGATGTTAATCTGAAATTGCCAGCGGATTATTTATTGCTGCCATTTCCCCAGAAATCATCATCATCGTCGTCATCATCGTCGTTGAGTTCCGGTTCAGCCAGCGGTTCTGCGAGTGCCGGTATTATTTTGTCGCTGAGGGCTTTGGGAGTATTGGTTGATTTTTCCCTTGATGTACTCTGCGGCAAATGGTGCTTGCCTGCATTCCAGGTATTTGACAGGTTTTTATTGTCTGTGCCGAGATGGAAGACACTCAGCAATGTCTGGAGATTGTCGGCCTGACCGGAAAGTTCATGTGCTGAGGAAGCCATCTCTTCAGAGCTGGCGGTGTTGCGCTGGGTGACGTTGTCAACCTGCTGCAGCGCCTGATTGATCTGGGTAATGCTCTGCGCCTGTTCGTTTGAAGAATCAGAAATTTCCTGCGCAATGTCATTGACCTTGTTGATGGCATCGACAATTTCACGCAGAATCTCGGAGGTCTTCTCGGCACGCTCAACACCGTTTTTAATATTCTCATCATTACCGGCAATAAGCGCTTCGGATTCTTTGGCGGCTTTTGAACTGCGTGAGGAGAGGTTTCTCACTTCCTGCGCGACAACGGCAAAGCCCTTGCCGTGGCGGCCGGCGCGGGCGGCTTCAACGGCAGCGTTGAGCGCCAGCAGGTTGGTCTGGAAAGCGATATCGTTAATGACCTTGATGATGCGCGTCACCTGTGCGCTTGAACTGCCGATATCCTCCATGGCCTTGACCATGTCCTCCATTTCGGTGTTACCCCTCTGCGCGGCCAGACGGGCATCTGCGGCCAGTCCGCTGGCCAGCTGCGAGTTCTTGGCGTTCTCTTTTATATGGTTGCCAAACTCAGATAACGCACTTGTAACCTCCTCAAGACTTGCGGCCTGTGAACTGGCGCCCTGTGAAAGGTCCTGGCTGGTTGCCGATATCTGTGAAGCGCCGGAGGCGATCTGGATGCCTGACATCTGGATCTGGCCAATGAGGTCGCGCAGACGTTCGTTCATGACTTTAAGGGCCTTGCCGAGGGTGTCTTTCTCAGATTCAAGGTGTACGGTTCTGGTGAGGTCGCCATCGGCAATTGCGCCGGCGAGGTTACTCTTGAGCATCTGTGAGTTTAGCATGTTGCGGTATGCCTCGGCCATGGTCCCGATTTCATCTCTGGATCTGTAATCAAAGGTCTGCTCCAGATCACCATTGGCGATACGTACCAGCGCATCGGTCATGGCAATTATCGGACGGGTGAAGCGCAGGCTTATGAATAACGTTATCAGAATAACGAGAACCATCAGCGCTATAGAAATGCTGATAATCTGCACGACGATTTCATTGGTGCGCTCCACGACTGACTTCTTTACGGTATTGAAGACACTCATGAATTCCTTGACGGGGGCGGTGGCAACGAGGTAGTATTTGAGGCCCTGAAGCTCAAATGGAGTGTAGGCAACAAATTTGTCGATGCCCTCAAAACTGTAACGGCCGGTACCACGGATTTTCTGCACAAGGATTTGTTCCTTGACAAGTTTGGCCAGTTCTGTACCGTGTTTGGGGTTGGTCAGGTCGTAGCCGTCTGCCAGGGCATACTTGGGGTGTGAAATCAGAATGCCGGAATCGTTGACGATATAGGGGTAGCCGGTTTGACCGTAAACCCGGTCCCGGAAGAGATATCTTATCATATCCCAGTTCATGTTAATAATAACGACACCCACCTCTTTGCCGTTATGAGTTATCTTGGCGCAGGAGCGGATCTCGGCGAGCCCGGTATTCTTGGCTAACTCGACGGTTGAGAGACCAACTTCTCCGGGCTTGAGTTTAAGCGCGTTTTGAAACCACGCGGTGGTGGATAGATCGCGCCCGCCATCTTCGACCTGTTCGTCCTTTAATCTGAAGATTGTTTTTCCGTCAAGTGCGACCAGACGGATCTGGGAGTACATTGGGGTATTTGTAAGATCGCGCGCTTCAAAGGATATGGCGTGGCGCAGGGCGAGCATCTCGTCTTTCAGGAATGATGAATAACGGTCAAGCGCAAGGTTGGAGACATCATCAAGATAGCCGCTGCCGCACACAATCCAGTTCCAGGGTTCAAAGTAAGTGTAAACACAGAATTTTTCCCTGCCTCTAAAACTGTAATTGACTTCCTTAATTTTTCCTGGTTGGATGTTCTTTAAAATTGTGCCGAGATCATTGAGTTTAAGATCTTTGATAATATTCTTGCCGACAATGGTATGGTCTTTAGGGTGCATGATGAGGTCGCCGGTGTTGTCCATGATAAAGACATAGCCGCTGGCGCCGATAGAGGCTCCTTTGAGATAATCATCTAGGAATTTGTTCTCGGATTCACGGATCCCGACATAAACTGCGCCGATAACCTTTCCGGATTCATCAAGAAGAGGCTTATATACGGTCATGTACCAGTTATTGACAACATACGCGCGGCCAAAGAAGGTCTTGCCGGCAAGAAGGGTCTGGACGACTTTATTGGGGACGTTGTCTTTGCCGACCGCCGGGATGTAAGTGCCGATAGCGCGGGTACCGTCAAGTTTGCGCACGGTTGTGGCGATGCGCAGCATATCCCCCCGTTCGTTCATTTTCTGGAATACTGTTGCCGTTCCACCGACGCGCGCGACAAGCTCATCAACAAAGATGGTGCTTTGGGCAAAGCTGCTGTTCTTCTGGATAACATTCTGCCCAAGCATCATTGCGGGGATGGTCAGATTTGTTGTCTCTTTGGTGAACTGGTCGGTTGCCTGCCAGGTGACTTTATCCGCATCCGAGAGGGAGAAGTCGCCGGCAATGGTTGCCATGTCTGTTGCCAGGGCGATATCGACGCTCAGCTTTTTGTGCAGGAGATCGTTTTGTGTCTGGAGTAAATTGTAAACACCTTCAACAATCTTCTGGCCCTGACTGATTACAACTTGACTGTACTCCTTGCTGCGGCCTTTTTGTGCGTCATAATAATTATACAGGCTGCTGGACATAGCGAGTTTTTTCGTGTCATTACGTACGGCCGAGAGCTGGAGTTTTAGTAATTTGATATCGCTCTGGATACCTGATGACAAAACATCAAATGCCTGTTTTTTGAGGCCTTCGCTGGTATATTCTGTAACCGCTTTTTCAAGGCTGAAAATTGACCAGAGGCTGGAGCCGCCGATTGCCGCAGCAACGATCACAACAAAAACCACAGCCGCAATTATCAATTTAAATTTTATTTTCATTATATATCCCCTGCCTGCCAGCAATGTTCAAGAATTATTGTAATAGTGTAAATTTTAATGGGAATTGCTGCTTTTTACAATGAATCTTAGTTGATTTTGTAAATAAAATCTTTTTCAATGGTATTTTCTGCGGTGAAAAGATCAATTTTTCTGAAGGCTGACCGGATTTGCGCAAGTATACGAAATTGTCGGAATTTATCGAGATAGTATAAGGATAATACATGTGTGTAGTTTAATCTTGCTAATACTTGCCGACAAGGTTGTCATGAAGATATTTTTCGATGTAACTCATTTTCAGTAAAGCACTTAATGTTGTTTCGACATATAGGTAGGGCTTTCCTACTAATTGGTATGGCTTGCGTGGGCTTCATTTGGGGATCGTACTTGAGACCTACTTAAAGTCCTTGAGTAACAACGTTTCTGTAGCTTATCCACAAAAAACTAACTAAATTGTCAAAATTATCGGACATTATGCTTATTTGGTATAATGATTGTTTACTTATTATGAGGTCTGGAAATTTTTTATTAGCAAAGGAAGTTCACGTGCAGCAGAGCAAGTTTAGTATTTTTGATCCCGTTATCGCATATGAGCATAGGGAATTTTATGAGCAGATTGTAAACGAGTTGAATGTTATCCTGCCAATCTGCAATCAGGGTAAATGTCTGGCAATTGAGATCAGCCGCAATCCGGCCGAACAGGAAACCATCCGCGAACTGATGCAGCGGGTTGAACAGTTTCGTGGAGAGTTATTGGAGGGAACGAAGAAGCTCTTTGACCAGTTCTACCAGTCAAAGGAGAGTTTTCACCGGATGATCCAGTCGACGGTTGCATATGTCAAGATTAATCTTATTGACCGCAACTTGCTTGAGCGCACCTGTGATGTTCGTTGGTGGGCGCTTGAAACAGCTTTCTGCAGTTGCATTGAGAACTTTAATACCGTGCGGGCCAACTTGCATCAGACTGAGGAGCTTATCGGAAAATACCTGCAGGATCTGCAGTTGCAGAAGCAGCGTCTCTCTGAGAGTTCGACCTCGGTGTGGCGCTATATCTTTGGCAGAGCCAATAATAATGAACTGCCCGAGCTTAACGCGAAGGTTGAGGCGCTGGTCGAGTTCAGAAAGCATCTGGGCGGCGTACAGGTAATGGTCAACAAAAAGAGTTTTGAGCGTTTTGGCAATTCAGTTCAGGTTGTCTGTTCAAAACTTGGCAACATTGGCAAGGAAAAGAATATCGCCGATGCCATCCATCGCCTGCGCGACAATATCCGGGCGCTTAGCCCGATGATTGATTTCGCCTGTGACCGTCTGCAAACCATCAACAGCTCTTACACATTATACCGCGACCTGGTTATCTGTGACGAGAAGGGTTATGTTATTGCCAACTCGAATCCTGCGGTGCGTGAGACGGTTCTCGGCCTCAATGTGGCGGATGAAAAATGGTTTGCCCAGGCGATGCAGACCAAAGACGGTACTGAATATTACGCGCAGGATCTGGCGCATTCAAAGGTCGAAGAGCAGCTCTCGCTGGTTTATTCTACGGCCATCCGTAAAGACGGACGTGAGAACAATCCCGCAATCGGCGCGATGGGTATTTACTTTGATTTTCAGGGTGAGGCGGGGATTATCCTCAAGGACTATATGCCATCTGAGAAGAGCGGCAGTATCAGCGAAGGCTGGTGCAGCTTCCTGACTAATAAAGACGGCGAGGTTATCGCTTCAAGTGACAGCAGTTCATTTGCTGTCGGGCAGAAGCCGCCGATTCCGCGCAGCCATCGTGACCTTGAACCGGGTAAGGCTAGCGGCAGTTATGGCGTTTATACCGCTCAGGACGGCGCTCTCTTCTCGGCCAAGACTGACGGTTATCTTGATTATCAAGGGCTTGGCTGGAGCTCGCATCTGGTCCTTCCGCGCAGTGATATTTTCCGCCGGCATGATATCAAGTCTTCTAAAAACCTCAATATGGATGAGCTGCTCAATTCCAAATTGATCCCTGATATCAACAAGAGTACTTACTCGAATGTGCAGAAGGATAAACGCGCTCTGCAGCTTATCTCGACTAACGGTATGCTCTTTGCCGCTGACCTTGGCCTGCGCGGGCAGTCACTCAGCCCGGTATTCGAGCAGATAACCAAGACCGGTGATTTTGCCACCAACTGTATGGAAGACCTTCTGCAGGAAATGGCCGCAGATGCGCTTAATCTGAACTTCCAGACTCTGAAGCTTTTCAGCAAGCAGGCAATTGATCTGATTGATCGCAACCTCTTTGAGCGTTCGGCTGATATTCGCTGGTGGTCGACTGATAAGTATTTCTGGGAGGCGCTGCAGAGCCCTTCGGATGAAAAATTCCTTGAGGCAAGCGAGCGTCTGAAGGTTATCAACAACAGTTATACGATGTACCGCAACCTGATTCTGGCGGATGCTTCCGGCAAGGTTGTGGCCTGCTCCCGTCCGGCGAGTTTCAACCAGCTGCGCGAGATTAATGTTTCGGGGCATGACTGGTTCCAGCGCGGGGTGCAGACGCAGGACGCAACTGAGTATGTGGTGCAGGATGTGCGCCGCTCTGAGCTTGAAAAGAGCAAGGAATGCACACTGATTTATTCTGGCGGCGTTCGCAGGCAGGGTGCATCAAGTGGTGACAGTATCGGTGTTCTTGGCGTTCTTTTTGACTGGGATACCGAAGCTCAGAATATGCTTGAGAAGTGCCTGCCGTGTGACAACAACGGTGAGTTTATCGAGGGCAGCGCGGCGTTTTATACCAATGCTCAGGGGGTAATTATCGAGACCACCGACCAGGAGCATTTCCCCGTCAATTACCGCAATCAGCAGCTTGAAGATATCTGTCACCAGCTCAAGGCCGGTGCTTCGTATTCGGGATTTTTCCGCAGTGAAGATTCATGCTACATTATCGGTTCGTCAAAGACCAAGGGTTACCGCGAGTATGAGGGGTTGGGCTGGACGGCACACGTTCTGCGCCCGTTTCTGGGTTGAGCGGCGGTAGCTTTTTAAAGATAAAAATCAGAGAGAAAAAATGATTATGGAAGAAGAGGTACTTGAGGATTTTCTGGCCGAGTCGCAGGAACATCTTGATACTGTAGAGCAGCAGCTGTTGGCGCTTGAGAAGACTGCCGGCGCAGATGAAACCTCGGAGATTTTAAATATACTTTTCCGTGCGGTACATTCAATCAAGGGTGCGGCGGGTTTTCTGGAGTTTAACCGCATTACCGAGCTTACACATTATATGGAAAACATTTTCGGCAAGCTCCGCGAAGCCAGGCAGGCACCTTCTGGTGAGTGCGCGGATGTGATGTTTCGCGCGGTTGATGTTCTGCGGGGTATGCTTGAAATGGATGACCATGGCGAGAGCACGGAGATCTCTCTGATACTTAATGACCTGTCGGCTTTGACCTGTACTCCGGCAGAGAAGGTCGTTGAAAAACCGGCGCAAAAATTGCCGGCGGTAAAGCCTGTGAGCAGTGATTACTGTTACTGCGTGAAGATTTTGCGCGGTAATGAAGAGGAAATAAAGAGTGATATGTCGACGCTTGCGGAGATTGATCTGCAGAGCGGGAGTTTCATCATGGGGCGCAGTGTGCTGGAGCCGGATCTGATTAATGCGGCGCTCAGTGAGTTTGAAGTGAAGGTTACCCGTCTCAGTCCCAAAGATTATCAGATGTTCAGCCAGAAGCTTCTGGCGAAGCGTGACAATTGCCCCGTTGGCAGTGCGCAGGTGAAAACTGCAGAGCAAAAGCCTGAGACGATGCCGGCGGTTAAGGCCGAAAGTCAGGTTGCGCCGGTCAGTGAAAAACCGCAGGAGAACAAAAACGAAGTTGCCGAGAGCAAGGTTGGTGCTTCTACAGCTAATGGCAATAAAGCCGAGAGTACTATCCGCGTCGATATTCAGCTTCTTGAACAGCTAATGTCTCTGGCGGGTGAGCTGGTGCTGGTGCGTAATCGTCATCTGCGCTGGGCTGGTAATAATCAGGACGGAACCGGAAGGGAAATTTCACAGCGTCTTGATACCGTGACTACCGAGCTGCAGACGGCAATCATGAAGACGCGTATGCAACCCCTTGAGCGGGTCTTTGCCAAGCTCCCGCGTCTGGTGCGTGAGGTCGCGCGCCAGCTTGGTAAGGAGATCAATCTTGAGATCAACGGCGGCGAGGTTGAGGTTGACCGCGCTATCCTTGAATCACTGGCAGACCCGCTGACGCACCTTCTGCGCAATAGTTGCGACCATGGTATTGAAGACCCGGAAACACGGCGCAGAAATTCAAAGATGCCTGCAGGTACGGTTATAGTAAACGCCAGCCACGAGAGCGGACAGATTCTCATCAAAGTAAGCGATGACGGTAAGGGGATTGATCCTGAGGTGATTGCTGGCAAGGCAGTTGAGAAGGGACTGGTCAGTGCTGAGGAAGTTGCGAAGATGGATATCCGTCGCAAGCTCAGCCTGATTATGCTGCCCGGTTTTTCTACTGCTGCGAGTGTGAGTAATATCTCTGGCCGGGGGGTTGGCATGGATGTTGTCAAGTCCTCTATTGAAAAGCTTGGCGGCAGTATTGAAATTGACTCGGTTGCGGGGCGTGGCTCGGCAATTCTTCTGCGCTTGCCGCTGACACTGGCGATCATTCAGAGTCTGATTGTGACACGCAATAATATCCGTTATGTTATCCCGCGCATCAACCTTGAAGAGGTTATCAATCTTGCTGGTGAAGAGGTCAGTGAGAAGGTGCAGGTTGTCAACGGTCAGGAGGTGATGAGTTACCACCGTAGTCTCTTACAACTTGTCCGTCTTGGCGAGGTCTTTAATCATAAAGAAAAATTCAATCACCGTACCCGCGAGGAGATTGCCCTTGAGCATCGTCAGTCAACTGACGCGCTGATGGCTGCCGGCGGCATTCCGACGATGAATATTGCTGTTGTGCGGGTTGGCGAGTACCGTTTTGGCCTGGTGGTTGACCAGACACTTGATATGGAAGAGATCGTGGTCAAGCCCATGCACCCTGCGCAGAAATCAATTGGCATTTTTCTTGGTGCGACGGTTACTGGTGATGGCAAGGTTGCGCCAATTCTTGATGTTGAGGGGATTGCCAAGCATGCGCTTGGTGACCTGCATTATGTTGACGACAAGAAGCATGAGCATGAAAAGTTTGCCGCGCGCTCTGACGACGCGCAGAAGATGCTGCTCTTTGAGTGCGCGCGTAATGAACGCTTTGCGATAGGTCTGGCTTTTATCCGCCGCATCTATAATATCCGTCGCAGTGATATCCAGAAGATCGGCGACCAGTGGTATACACTGCTCAATAATAAGCCTGTGACTATCGCGCGCATTGAAGAGACCATTGATGTGAGCAAGACCGATGTGCTTGAGGAAATGTACCTGATTATGCCGCGCTATGGTAACCGTGGCTGTGGTGTTCTCGCTTCAAAGATCTGCGGCATTACCAATCTGGCGGTGGATTTCTCAGAGATCCCGCAGAAACAGACTGGGCTTCTTGGTACGGCCTCGGTTGATGGGGTGACGACGATATTTCCTGACATCTATCATATCTGCGAGGTTGCGGGTAATCCGGATAACAAGGTTACTGCGCACAAGCAGATCGCCCCTTCAAGTGACGGAAGCAGGAAGAGGGTTCTTCTGGCTGAGGACGCGCCGTTTTTCCGACAGCTTATCTCAAACTATATGCGCCGGGAAAACCTGATTATCGAAACAGCGGCCAATGGTGCGGAGGCTCTTGAGTATCTGCAGAATAATGAGTATGATCTGCTGCTCTCTGATATCGAGATGCCGGTGCTTGACGGGCTGGAGCTGGCGCGCCGGGTACGCTCTTCAAATATCGGTGCGGGGAAGATGCCGATTGTGGCGCTGACCTCGCTCGACACAGAGGAGGACAAACGGCAATGTCTGGAGGCGGGCTTTGATGAGTACATGGTCAAGCTTAACCGCGAACTGCTGCTGAAAACTTTACGGAAATATTTATCATAACTGCGAGGAATAATGTCTGAGAAATTCAAACACCCGGACAAGCATACAATTTACATCTTCACTGTCGACGACAAGCCTTACGGTATTGATGTCGCACATATTCTTGTCGTTAAAGAATTGCATTCGGTGACTGATATCACCCCGATACCGCACGCGAAGTATCCGGTGATCGGTTATATTAATGTCCGCGGCGAGATCCATCAGGTGCTGAGCCTGTCACGGATTCTGCATGGTCGTGACGAAAAACTTGACACCAAGGGGTTGATCGTTTACTTCAAGGATTCGGCCGGCGAGTCTTTTGGCGTTTATGTTGATTCGCTGCGTGAGATAACTGAAGTCAGCAGTAAAGACATTGACAAGTGGGAGCCGGAGAGTAACTGCACTGAAGAGAACTCACTGGCAAATTTGGTCACTGCCGGGGTCTGCCGTTATAAGGGCGAACTTATATCATTGCTCTCGCCGCCACAAATCTATCAGGCGTCACTCTGATTTTCCGCAGCCTTAGCCTCTTCCATCTCTGCTTCATATTCTTCTTCTGCCGCAATGATCTTACTCTTACCCTTGAGATAGATCGGCAGGCCGATAAGGCCAAGCAGGATATACCAGACACGCCAGAGGACAAAGATCGACGCGCCCCCCACAATTGGCAGACCCGCATCAGAACGACAAAGTTCAAGCAGTTCGTTGAATACGGTCTCACCAATGCCCGCACCACCGCCGGGAACCGGCAGGGCGTTAGCGACAAAGGCAACCGGTGCGGCAAAGAAGATATCGGCAAATGATGGCGCCTGCTCAAGGTCAACGGCGCGGCTGAAGAAGTAGAGCGCGGTCATATTGGTGCCGTGAGTGAAGAGCGAGAGAATCATCGATATTGCAAGCGTGCCGAGGTTGTTCTGATACTCAAGCAATGACTTGATAAAGCTCATCAGGTTGCTGCCAAGGGGGATTTTGTTGCTGATGAAGCGCTCAAGGCTTCTTCCGGGCTGGAGGCTTGGCATGATGAAGATACACAGAAGCGAGGTGAAGAGTCCGCCTGCGATAGCCAGAGTAATGCGGCCGCGCATCAGGACTTCGTCACTGACAATCTCGCCGGGGCTTTTTACCGGGTTGAACTCAATGCCATTCAGCAGCTTGTAGATAGCATACACCCCGCCAACAAGAATCATTCCCCAGACAATCGCCCCCCATTTGCGGTTTCGCAGCAGGGTGGCGATACTGGTGATTGAGCAGAGTATCAGTACCGCAAGCACCGAGAATACCGCAACTACCAGCTTGTGCAGAGAGGGCGTAGCCAGTACATCGTCAAGCGCCAGCAGCATCGCCAGGCCGCCGATGATAATCATGCCGGATAATCCAAGCACACGGTCAACAGTCGCGCTGGCGATAACCGGAGCTTTCTTGCCGGTGTCGCGCATTATGTAGGCAACCTTGACAACGTCGCCACCCATCCCGCCAAGCATGAAGGTGTTAAAGAAGCAACCGATAAAACCGAGCCTGAAGACCTCGCGCAGGCCAAGGTCAATATCAAGTGCCAGCAGCAGCAGATGATAACGCACAAAACACAGCAGCATCGGTACAAACGCGCCTATAATGCCCAAAAACAAAAAACCAGGATGTTCAAATGACCGTGCAAGGTCGCTGTAGGTCAGCTTGCCAGTGGCAATAAGATAGGTAAACGCTCCCACAACCAGCAGGAGCTTGCAGACGAGTATGATGATATCTTTTACGCTCTTTTTATTATGCACTTGTTTCCCTGTCTGATTATTAATCAACTTTATCCGTAAATTCACGGTATTGTCGAATGAAAATGATCGTTAACGCTCAGCTCCGGCCAGCGTTGCATAAGCAATAGCGGCCGTCTCTGTCCGTAAAATATGCGTGCCAAGGCGGATATTTCTCACGCCCGCAGCCGCGCAAAGGGTGAATTCCTGTTCACTCAGCCCACCCTCAGGGCCGATTATGCAGCAGCTTGTACGCCCCGGGGCAAATTCAGGGCGGCTTCCCGAGATATCGGCGAGAAATAAATCGCTTGTAGTCTGCTGAAGAAAATCACTTAGTTTAATGGCCTGTCGAATCTCAGGCAGCCAGTTGCGTCGGCACTGTTTGCAGGCCTCAATTGCCCAGCGTTCCCACTTTTTCTCCGGTTCCCCGCCTTCAGAGACGCTGCGATCAAACTTAATGGGCTGAATAACCCCGATTGCGCACTCTGTAAGCTTCTCTACCATTGTCTGCAGGCGTTTACCCTTGGGAACAGCAACGGCGATCTCCGGGAGGTTCTCTGGCTTTATTTGCTGAGTGATCTCTGAAACCTGCAGATAGACCCGGCGGGAGGAGATTTCAGTAATTTCTGCTGCCGCAACCCCGCCAAGACCATTAAAAAGTTCAACACCGTCACCAACACGCAAACGCCGCGCACCAGACGCATGCCGCGCTTCGTCACCACTCAATTCGATCAGGCCGCTTGTGAGGCTCTCTATGTAAAAACGGGGTAACCCCATAATTCTCCTATACATTATATAGTGCTATCAACTTTAATCGTATTGGCTGATTTTTGCCGGTCTGTAGCTGAGTGGTTTGGCGCAAAAATCAGAGAGATGAAATTTTAGCAGGCGGGAAGTCATTTGCAATGCAAAATCGGTTAAATATCTGCTTTATGGGTAAAATTTGGTTAATTTGCATAATTAGGAAAGAAAAGGAGCCTGTCCGCTTTGGACAGGCCCCGGAAAAATCTTATACTCAATCCCCCCTGCAAGATTCAGCTTGCCGAGGTTTTCAGCTAACTGGTATCTTACACATGAATGAGTAAGGTTCTTCGCTCATAAACTTCTCGCGGTCAATTTTCATTTTTGAGAGACGGCGTTCATGGACTCTGCGGATCTCGTCCATCTGACGATGTTCGCGGATTTCACCGAGACGCTTTTCGTCAACTTCTTCCATCATATCCCAAAAATCTTCACCAACGGCAAGTTGGTCCCAATTGACCCACCTGTCTCTGGAATCCATAATTCATTATCTCCCAGCCAAAATAGAAATAAAAAATGAAATAAACAAAAAAACAATAAATATCTATCAAACGCAAAACACTTGCGTTTATACTCTTTGAGTGTGATACTATGCCACAAATCCTGCGAAAGTGTTAGTCTTTTTTTAGGATTTTTTTTTAGTAACCGGTACAATAGCGTGCAATATGTTGTTTTGTAATGGGTTATATTGCTTATTTTTTTTGATAAATCGTCGGTCTGACGTACTTGAGATTATGCTCAACAGCGCTTAAACCCTCGGAATGGCCAATAAACAGGTAGCCGCCGGGTTTGAGGAAAGCACTGAATTTATCGATCAGATTCTGCTGGGTAGGGCGGTCAAAGTAGATCATGACATTGCGGCAGAAGATGAAATCAAATTTTCCCTTGAGGGGGAATGGCTCAATCAGGTTTAGGTATTTGAATTTGACAAGGTTGCGCAGTTGTGCTTTGACGCGGAAGTTCGCGCCGTCTTTGGAGCGTTGAAGGAATTTCTTGGCCATTAGCGGCGGTATCTGCTTGAGCATATCCATATTATATACACCCCGGCTGCCGGTATCCATCACATTGGTGTCGATGTCGGTGGCTAGTATTCGCGCATTCCAGCTGAAAATCTCGGGGATTGAGTTGGCAAGGGTCATGGCTATGGTGTAGGCCTCTGCGCCAGTACTGCAGCCTGCGCTCCAGCCGCGCAGATGGTGGTCGCCGGTTTTTCTGGCTTTTTCAACAAGTTCTGGCAGAATATCAGACTTGAGGAAGTCAAAGTGTTTGGGTTCGCGGAAGAATGAGGTCAGGTTGGTTGAGATGGCGTTCATCAACTCAGCCACCGCCTCACCGGTCTGGTCATTTATCAGATAGTCGTAATATTCCTGAAAACCGGCGAGTTTTTTCTGACGTATCACCTTGCCGATTCTGGTGCTTACAAGTTCCCGCTTGCGTTCGGTCAGGTTAATTCCGCATACATCATAAACATATTTTGCAATCTTTTTGAACAGACTGTCTGTCAGGTCATTACCTGCCGCCATAGATTTACCCTATATACTATTGTATAAATAAAGAGTTATACCCTTCCTGCCTTAATGGCTAGATTTCTGTAATAATAATTTTATTCACAATTTTTAGCAACTGTTAAAATTTAAGATAAGATTTTTTTTCTTATTGAATTTGCAGCAGTTTATGTAAAATAACGCAATGGAAATATATTATTATGATGCAGATTGGCTTCACGGGCCTGTTGATAATGCGGAGCTTATTGCCAGCATTAAGAATGGTGATATTAAAGACGATACGCCGGTCTGGGCAATGACCAGCGACGACTGGTTGCCTGCGCACTTTTTGTCCACACTGGCTGACAGCGATAACTCTGATGTTACCCCTGTAATTGATCATGTCTCTGATGCTACCCTTTCTGGCTATAAGAAAATACCCCGTCCGCGAGTGCTTTATGCAATCCGTCTGGCGCGTGACCAGGACCTTATCACCACCCAACAGGCAGAGCGTTGCCTTTCAGACATTAGAGAACACCCCTCGGCATCTTATGACATACCGGGGAAATTGCAGCGCCTTGGCTGGATAACGCCGGGGCAGCGTTCGTCATTGTCGTGTCTGGTGCAGGCGCAGCCCAATCAGAATATTCTCGCCGGTTATGAAATACTTGAGAAGCTCGGCAGCGGCAGCATGGGTACAACCTACCGTGCGCGGCAGATCTCGCTTGACCGTATTCTGGCGCTGAAGGTCTTGCTGCCACGGTTCTCGCAGGACCCGGAGTATGTGCGCCGTTTTATGCGTGAAGCGCGGCTGGCGGCAAAGCTTAACCATGAAAATATCGCCACGGCCTATGAAGTAGGTTCATCGGGCGGGCAGTATTTTCTGGCGATGGAGCTTATTGAGGGGCGGACGCTTTCTGAGATTATCCGTCAGGAAGGGCCGATGCCGCAGAAGGAATCGTGCGCGATTATCAGCAAGGTCTGCCAGGCTCTGCAGTACGCGCATGAGATCGGCATTATTCACCGCGATATTTCGCCTAAAAATATTATCGTGCGTAAAGACCATACGCCGAAACTTATTGACCTTGGTCTGGCCAAAAATGTCGGCGGTGCGCGCAGAAGTGATGATACTGGGACGGCTGTCGGTACTCCTGCGTATATTTCGCCGGAGCAGGCGCTCGGGCGAAAGAAGGTTGATATCCGCACCGACATTTACAGCCTTGGCTGCGTATTTTTTGAGATGTTAAGCGGCAAACCGCCATTTCAGGGTGAGTCGGCGCTTGAGACTATTTCAATGCACCTAAATCATAATTTTCCGCCGATAAAGCGTGATGATGTTTCATCGACCCTCAAGCAGATCATCAAGAAGATGACCCATCGCAACCCCAACCGCCGCTTTCAGGAACCGGTTGAGGTCTTTGAGGCGCTGCAGAATGTCAGTTTCACGCCGGATAATGATATTGAAGACATTATGCCGGTTATGGAGCAGCTTGAGCATTGGCAGGGCGTACAGCCGACGGAGGTTGTGCTCAAGAAGGAATGGCGCGAGTATATGCACCTGATCGCGCAGGAGATTGCTGACCGTCTTGAGCAACAGGAGGCCAATCCCGAGTTTCAGGGGTATATCCAGACAACATTCACCGAGCTTGTCTCAAACGCCTTTGACCATGGCTGTCAGGGCGGGCGGGGGATTATCAAATTGCGCCTTGAGCTTAATAAAGCCTTCTTTCGTCTTGAGGTCGAGGATGACGGCAAGGGTTTTGCGGCTAATAAAATGCTCGAGAAACTGCGTAACGCCCCGCCGGACCGTGAGCGCCAGCGCGGGTTGATTCAGCTATTGCAGATCGTTGATATTCTTGAATATAATGACGAAGGAAACCGGGTGAAGGCGGTTTTGTACCGCAAGAGCCGGGGGAGTGGCATCTTTGAGGAGAGACGGGATGATATTCACTTTGCCGATATCCGCGGCAAGGGTGATATGGCGCTGACTGAAGAGTTCCGCCGCTGGGTTGATATTTTTCCGGTGATGCGCTGTAAGAAGGTCTGCCTGATGGTGCGCACAGACTGGGTCAGTTCGATGTTTGTCGGCTCGGTTGCCAAGCTTGCTGCTCGGATTGATGAAACGGGCGGGCAGCTGGCGATCTGGGTTGAGCGTCCGAGTTGTCGGCGGATCATGCACCAGCTCGGGCTTAATACATTTGTTGATATTTTCAGCTCCTTTGAGGAATCGGTCAAGGCGCTGAAGAAAAAAGGAAGGGCACCAAACTGAAAGCGTTCTGGATAGTGGCGGCCATCTCATGTGCTGCTGATTTGTTGAGCAAGCATTTTGTTTTCTCCTGGCTGGCGGACAAACCCGGCCAGGGAATTGATTTTATAGACGGCTGGCTGAGCTTTAACCTGCATATTAATGAAGGTGCGGTCTGGGGGCTTGGTAATGAATATCCTGACCTGCTTCTGATAGTTACGGCGCTGATTATTCCGGCGGTGGTGATTATGGCGTATTCATACCCGTGCCGGAACGCTCCACGGTGGGCGCTTGGCTTGTTGCTTGGCGGGGCGTTTGGCAATTTGTATGATCGGGTTTTTACTACGGTAAAGCTTGATTATGCGACGCAGCCGATTTCCGGCGTGCGGGATTTTATTGACATGAGTGTCCCTGGCGTGTATGACTGGCCGGTCTATAATATCGCAGACGTCGCGATTGTTGTGGGGGTGGTGATCTACGGCTCCTGGAGCATATTTATCGACTCTCAGAAAAAAACAGAGAGCTGTGCTGATTCTGTCAAGGCTGAGGATGGCTGCTCGCTTTAGCCTTTAGCGACGGTTTGACCACGCGCCACGCACCTGTTATTATTCCGTTTTTATTTTTTCCAGATTATTCTTTTAGAGATAAACAGAAACACACAAAATGCGTAAATCAGAGATGCTTGAAACAAAAATTGGTAAATTGAAATTCAATAATCCGGTCTTTACTGCTTCCGGCACTTACGGCAGTGGCAAGGAGTATGATGATTTTCTGAGCCTGAAAAAACTTGGCGCCGTTGTGACCAAGTCTGTTACCCTCAAGCCGACGAGAGGCAATCCTCCGCCGCGGGTGGTTGAGACGGCTTCCGGCATGCTTAACGCCATTGGTCTGCAGAATGAGGGCATCGGCTATTTTATTGAGAACCTGCTGCCGCCGCTGAAGAAAAAAGCGGACAAGATTATTGTCAATGTCGCTGGCAAGTGCGAGGATGATTATATCGAAGTCGTCAAGGGACTGAATAAATCCGGTGTGGACGGGCTTGAGATCAACATCTCATGTCCTAACGTGAAAGAAGGCGGAATGGCCTTTGGTGTCTGCGGCAAGTCCTCAGCCAGACTTGTTGAGAAATTAAAGAAGCTAACGAAACTACCGCTCTGGATAAAACTTTCGCCTAACGTGACTGACATTGCGGCAATCGCGCGTGAGGTTGAGGCGGCGGGTGCGGATGCGATTGTGGCGGCCAATACATTTCTGGGTATGGCAATTGATATTGAAAAGCGCAGGCCGATTCTGGCTAATGTCACTGGTGGTTTGTCTGGTCCGGCGATTCACCCGCTGTCATTGCGCTGCGTTTATCAGGTTGCAAGTGCGGTGAAGTGTCCGGTGATTGCGTCGGGCGGGGTTAGTTCAATCCGCGAACTGATTGCTTTTCTGCTTGCCGGGGCATCGGCGGTTGAGGTCGGGATGATGAACTTTACTGAGCCGGCGATTACAATACGTCTTATCGAAGAGTTGGCGCAGTGGTGCAAGGAGCATAAGACTAAAGTTTCTGAGCTTGTCGGCGCGCTTGAGAAATAGAATGGTAGCTTAATTTCGAAGCTCTAAAATATCAGCAGGCCCTGCATTAAATTTTGAATGCGGGGCCTGTTTTTTTTAGATGTTATATTTGTGATTATTTTGCCATTAAGTATTTGTCCAGACCTTGAGCATATCGGTCAGCTTGCTGTTGTCTGAGTAGTCAACCGGGCAGGCGATGATTGAGACTGTGTCGTCATTGAGGGCTTTTTCCAGTGTCGGAGCAAGTTCATCTGCGGAGGTGATATTGTAGCCTTTGGCGCCGAAACTTTCAGCGTATTTGACAAAATCGGGGTTAGTGAATTTTATGTATGAACTGCGGCCGAATTCAAGATTCTGCTTCCACTCAATCAGTCCGTAAGCATCATCCACCCAGATCAGGATGACAAAGGGGATATTCTCGCGCATCGCCGTTTCGATCTCCTGGCTGTTCATCAGAAATGATCCGTCGCCCATGACCGAGAGTACCTTGCTCTTGGGGCGGGCAAGCTTTGCGCCAAGCGCACCCGGCAGGGCAAACCCCATTGGTGAAAGACCGTTTGAGATAATAAAGCTTCCCGGGATATGGCAGGCATAAAGGCGTGACATCCACATTTTAAGCGCACCGGTGTCACAGATTACAATATCATCCTCAGCCATCACCTTGCGGATATCCGAGACTACGCGGCGTGGATTGAGCGGGCAGCGGTCATCAATGCTTCCTTTTTCAAGCTCGTCAAGCCAGGCTTTTTTGAAGCGGAACCAGCTCTCGTCAAGCTTACCCACACGCGTCTTGACCATCCCCGCAAGTTCCTGCAGCGTCTGGCTGATATTGCCTTCAATACCGACTGAAACATTATACGCGCCATCAACCTCCGCCACTTCATGGTTGATGTGGATTATGGTTTTGTCACGGTTACGGTTCCACTTTGCCGGTGAATACTCAACAAGATCGTAACCGACAGTTATTACAAGGTCAGCCATATCAAAGCCGACATTGCTGTAGTCGTTGACCATGAAACCGAGTGACCCCATGCAGAGCGGGTCAAGCGCGGGCATGGCGCCTTTGCCGAGGAATGTTGTCGCTACCGGGATGTTGAGCTTGTGCGCCATTTCCTGCAGTTCTTCATGCGCGCAGGCACGGTATACCCCGCCACCAGCCAGGATAACGGGGTTCTCTGCCTTGTTAATCAGGTCGGCTGCCCGCTGGAGCTGTCTGGGGCTTGGTGCTTCTTCAGTTGGAACATTAATTTGAAGCGGGGTGTCATCAAACTCTGCTTTCTCAATGTCCTCAGGGATTATTAACGCCGTTGGGCCTGGAGGGTCTGACTGGGCGACCTTGAAGGCTTTGCGGACGAGTTCGGTTGCGCTTTTTGGGTTATACAACTGGCCGACCCATTTGCAGAGCGGCTTGAAGGACTGTACGAGGTCGATGACCTGATGGGACTCTTTGTGCAGCCGGCTGAGGCTGGCCTGTGCGGGGATTGCTACAAGCGGATGCCGGTCAAGCAGGGCATTGGCTACGCCGAGAGGAAGATTTAGCGCGCCTGGGCCGAGTGTGGCAAAACAGACCCCGGCTTTGCCGGTAAGATGCCCGTAAATATCAGCCATACAGGATGCGCCCTGTTCATGGCGGGTGATAATTACCCTTATTGATGACTCGCGCAACGCGTCAATGAGATAGATGTTTTCTTCGCCGGGGATACCGAAGACGTACTCCACGCCTTCCTGCTCCAGACACTTTACGATAAGCCTCGCCACTGTCTTTTCATTTTTATCCATATTTCCTCCTGCCTTAAAAGGAATTGTGTGAAGTTATGAAAGTAGAATCAATTTTCGTGATACTGTCAAGAATAAAGAACTTGTTCTGGTTGGAGGAATTGACATAATTAACTGTGGCTATATTCGGGTGTGGGTTGCTATAATCAGAAATATTCCTGTTGCCGGAGCAATTTTCAGGTAATCGGGGCAATTTTTTGTTAAAAATATTGATTACCTGCCCGCGATTACTAAAATTGATATCTTAAATAAACATATAAGGGTTAAAGATGAAGAAAGCTCTGATTACCGGTATCACCGGACAGGATGGTTCCTATCTGGCAGAAATGCTGCTGGCCAAGGGTTATGAAGTGCATGGCATTATCCGCCGCTCAAGTTCGTTTAATACCAGACGCATCGACCACCTCTACCGCGACCCGCATGAGAGTACCCGTCTCTTTCTCCATTACGGTGACATAACCAGTGGTGACGGGCTGACCAGCATTATTTATAATGTCAAACCTGATGAAATCTATAATCTTGCCGCGCAGAGCCATGTGCGGGTATCTTTTGATATGCCTGAGTATACTGCCGACGCTTCCGGGGTGAGTGTTATCCGTATCCTCGAAGCGATCCGCCAGAGTGGGGTTAAGAGCCGCTTTTATCAGGCTTCAACAAGTGAACTTTTCGGCTCGGCCAAGCCGCCGCAGTCCGAGCTGACACCTTTTGAACCGCAAAGCCCCTATGCCGTTGCCAAGCTTTACGGCTACTGGGTGACCAAGAATTACCGCGATGGTTACGGGATGTTTGCCTCCAACGGTATCCTCTTTAATCATGAATCACCTCGTCGCGGCGAGACCTTTGTGACCAGAAAGATCACCCGCGCGGTCGCCAACATCAAGGCCGGGCAGCAGAAAGTTTTGTATATGGGTAACCTCGACTCCAAACGTGACTGGGGGTATGCTCCTGAGTATGTCGAGTGTATGTGGATGCTCATGCAGCAGGACAAACCTGATGATTTTGTCATTGGTACAGGCGAATCGCACACAATCCGTGAATTTCTTGAGGCGGCGTTTGGTTATGTCGGCCTTGATTATAATGATTACGTCAAGATTGACCCGAAATATTTCCGCCCGACTGAGGTGGATTACCTGCATTCTGATCCGTCAAAAGCCAATAAAGTCCTCAACTGGACTCCGAAAATCAGGTATGCTGAGCTGGTCAAGATCATGATGGACGCCGACCTTGAGCTGCGCGGTCTGGAGTGTCCCGGTGAGGGCAAGAAGATTATCGCCGAAACCTTTAAAAATGGCTGGCATCACTGGGATAACACGGTGGTCTCGATGGAAAATGAGACACACGAGCAGTAATGGCAATGTCTTTCGATTATGGCGCAAACTCTGATTCTGACAAGAGTTGCGGCGATATCAGCTTTGATGACGAGGGCAAGCTGGTTTCTGGCGAGTTCAATGATTTTTATTTCTCGCCTCAAGGCGGGCTTGACGAGAGCAGGCATGTTTTTCTCGGTGGAAATAACCTTCCGCAGCGTTTTTCCGGTCTCTTTGAGTGTCAGCATGGTGAAGGCGGAAGATCTCGCGGGGAGTTTGTGATCGCCGAAGCCGGGTTTGGCACGGGCCGTAATTTTCTGACTACTATGCAGCTTTGGGACAGTGTTTTAAGCCTGAAAAAAGCTGAGTTAAAATCTGAATCAGAACATGGAAAAACTTGCGCTGGAGAAGAAATTTCTCAGCCAACCCTGATCTATCACTCCTTTGAACTTTATCCTCTTGAAGCATCGGTAATGGAAAAAATATACCCGCACTGGCCGGACTTGTCTGAATATGCCGGTGAATTCCTGTCTGCTTACAAACAAAAAAAAACCGGAAAACATGATTTATGTTTTAACCTTGAAAAATACAGTATTAAATTGATGTTATGGTTTGGTGATATTCGGGATAATCTTGATAAATTGCCTGGAAGAGTAGATGCCTGGTATCTCGACGGGTTTGCCCCTGACCGTAATCCCCTGATGTGGTCTGATTTGGTCTTTGACACGATAAAAAGCCGGGCAGTACCGACCACGACCGCGGCAACATATTCTTGCGCCAGGGCTGTCCGGGAAAATTTCGCCCGGATCGGGTTTCAGGCGGAGAAAACAGAGGGTTTCGGCAATAAAAGGCATATGCTGCAGGCGGTAAATAGCTGCTCGTTGTGCTAAATGCTTTTTTAGGTGTTTTTTCAGAGCATACTGATTATGCGGCAGAGATCCTCGACGTTAATTGCCTCGGCAACGGCGGTTCTGACCTGTTCGTTCTGGAATTTAAGCGATATCTTTGATAAATATTTAAGATATAACTCGTTAGCGCCGTCAGGCATTCCGATCATGATAATAATATTTACCGGTTTGCCATCCATGCTGCCGTAATCAACGGGTTTGCGCAGTACTGTCAGCGCGGCAACCGGCTCCCGGACCTGAATGCTTCGTACGTGCGGGACGCCGATACCGTTGCCGATACCTGTGGCCAGTACTTCCTCACGCTTGAAAATTTCCGTCGCAAATATGTCAATATCATGTATATACGGGCAATCGCGGAATAAATCCAGCGTCTGCCTGAATGCGGCGGTCTTGCTTGTTGCGTCAATAACCGCCAGCCGTCTGGGTGATAAGTAACTTGAAACCTTAAACATTATTCCTCCATCAGATAATGTTACATTAATCTCAGCTTTTGGCAAGACTTTTCCCGGCATGACACTAAAAGTATCATAATTAATTAATGTATGTGTGTGTATTTAAGCGGAAAAGGGACAAACAGGGCAAACCGGTCATTTTCAAGGAGAATAGCGGATAAATTAGCGGCGATAAAGTGATTGAATGAGGGGCGTAAATGGATAAAATTAGCAGCATGGAAAATTTTATGTCCGAACTGGAAAACGAAAGAAAATTGCGTTAAGATGACAAAGACAACTAAAGATATTGAACAGGTTTATATTGACCGTGCCAGAAAGATCGCAACTATTTGCTATCAGAAGCGTGCTGAAGATGTGAAGATCCTTGATCTGCGCGGGCTTTGCGGTTATACGGATTTCTTTATTATTGCCACTGCTGCCAGCCGTCCGCAGATGCGGGGGATCGTCAAGGATATCCAGAAAGAGATGAGCAAGGAAAAGTGCCGCCCGCTTGGTGAGAGTGGAGTGCAGGAAGGCAACTGGGTACTGGCTGATTACGGCGATATGGTGCTGCATCTGTTTGATCCGGAGTATCGTGATTTTTACGAACTTGAAGAGATGTGGGCGGATGCGCCAGAGGTGGAGTTTGATACCAACTCCAAGGGTAAGGATGAAAAATAACAGCCATTTTACTCTGGTTAAATTTTTGGGCAGTGCTGCCTGTCGGTGCTGCTGTTGTTGTTGCTTTTCAATAATTACAATGGTTGCTTCGGGATTGTTTCTTGGCGGCTGCATCAATACCACAGGCCATCAGGCTCCTGATGGTTACCGTTATGAATACACTCGTTCGGATTTGCACCGTAATGAGAATGGTGAGTGGGTTTATACTGATGTGCCGATTGTGGTGCCGGTCTGGAAAACAAAGTCCGGACCTGAAACCGGGCCGTACCGTCATGAGCCGCTTAATGAAGGCTTTACCGGTTATGAGGCTGATGACGTAGTGCGCCTGCGTGAGGAGATGGGGATGACTCCGGGGCAGAACCAGTGGCCGGCTGGGGCGTATATAACTGAGGAGCAGTACAATAAAAAGTATCCTCCCAAAAAGCAGGAAAAAATTAAGTTCAAGGAAATCCGCCCCAAAGAAGACAGGGATGGTTTTCTGCGTGGCGGGTGGAATGATTCAAGCTATGGCAACAAGAAGAATTATTACTAGCTGGCCGTTGGCGGTTGGTTTGAATGTTGATATTCAAGTTATAAAAACTGTTAATCAAGGATAGATAAAATGGCAACAAAGATTAAACTTGTCGGCGCTACTGGCTATGGTGGTCTTGGGATGATTGAGCAGGTCTGCCGTCATCCGGGATTTGAGATTTCATGTGTTATTGCTACGCAGGATGCGGGCAAGAAGATCTCAGAGGTCTGGCCGTATCTTGAAGGTTTTTGCGACCTGCCGATTGTGACGCCGGATAGTGATGAAGCGCAGTCCTGCGAGGCTGATGTTACGGTCTTTTCCACTCCTGACGGGGTTGGACAGATCGGTGCGGCGGCAGAGCTTGATAAGGGGCGCAAAGTTCTTGATTATTCAGGTGATTATCGTTTCAACACTACTGACCTTTACTCCGAGTATGCCAGCCGTATCGGTAAAGATCCGGTGCATAAAGCGCCTGAACTTCTTCCGCGCAGCGCCTATGGCCTGACTGAACTGCACCGCGCAGAGATTGCCAAGGCTGATCTTGTCGGCAATCCCGGCTGCTTTGCCATGAGCTGCATTTTAGGACTGGCTCCGGCTGCGAAGAACGGGCTGGTTGAGAGGGCGGGAATTATCTGCGACTGCAAGAGTGGTATCTCAGGTGCAGGAAAGAAACCTGCGCCGGGCTTCCATTATCCTGAACGCTATGACAATATGAACGCTTATCGCTTGACCGGTCATCAGCACGTAATGGAGGTTGAGCGTGAGCTTGGTGCGCTTAGCGGCGCGGATATCAAGCTGACCTTCACCCCGCAGGTTGTGCCGATGAGCCGCGGAATTATGAGTTGTCTTTATGGTCGTCTGCCGGAGGGCGTGACTCACGCGCAGGTGCTTGAGGCGTATAAAGCGATGTATGACAAAGAGCCGTTTGTGCTGGTCAAGGATTTTACTGAAGCCGCGTCTACCGGTTCGGTACGAGGCAGTAACCGCTGCCTGATAACCGTTGCCTGTGATGAGCGCAGTGGGGTGTTTAGGGTCGTGAGCCATATTGATAATCTCGTTAAGGGACAGGCCGGAAGCGCGCTGCAGAATCTTAATGTGATGTTTGGCTACGAGGAGACGATGGGGCTTGACACTCCGGGCGCGCATCCGTAACAGAAAGCTGTGGCTATGGGGGATGAGAAGAAACAAAATATTATAAAAAGAATATTTAATTTCTGGTTTATAGTATTTTATCTGAGCTTGCCTTCATGGGTGTTGGTGTTGGGTTGTACGCCGCTACATGGCGGCTCTCCAGAGTTTCTGCAGACTCTGTTAATCCTTTATGTTTTGTGTTTTGTCAGAGTGCTTTGTGGTCATATTAAGGGGGAGGATGATTCGGTAGCAGCATTTTATCTGGCTGCAATATTTCTGACGCCGTTCTTACTGCTCTTGGGCGGGAATTTATTTATCTCTTTACGTAAAAGTTATTTTTAATTTGTTTTCTGTCAGAGAGGTTTTGCTGGCAACAGAAAATTCAGGGAATTAACTATGTGTGGAATTGTTGGATTTATCGGGAAGGGCAATGCTGTTGCGGCTGTCCTTGACGGGTTGGAGACTCTAGAGTACCGCGGTTATGATTCTGCGGGTACGGCATTTTTCAGTAACGGCGGGATTGAAGTTGTAAAGACCAAAGGGCGCGTTGCCGATCTGCGCGAAAAACTGCCTGAAGGCATAAGCTCTGAGCTGGCTATCGGGCATACCCGCTGGGCTACCCACGGCGCACCCAATGACGTAAACGCCCACCCCCACGCCTCTGCGGACGGCTCAATTGTGCTTGTTCATAACGGAATCATCGATAATTTCGCCGAGTTGCGTTTATCACTTGGCGACTGCAAATTCAAGAGTGAGACCGACTCTGAAGTTGTTGCGCACCTGATTGCCAGTGTCTATACCGGTAATCTGCTTGCCGCGGTCGAGGCTGTTCTACCAAGGCTTGACGGTACTTACGCGCTTTGCGTGATGTCCAAGGATAATCCTGAGCGGATGGTCTGTGCGCGTAAGGGTAGCCCGTTGGCGATCGGGGTTGCTGATGAGGCGATTGTCGTCGGGTCAGACGCGGTGCCGATTCTGCCGCATACCAATAAGGTGGTCTTCCTTGATGACGGGCAGGTTGCGGTCTGTGACAAGACGGGGCTTACTGTGCGTGAAAACGGCAAGGTTATTGAGAACAATATTACCGAGATCGACTGGAGTGCGGAAGCGGCCCAGAAGGGCGGCTATAAACATTTCATGCTCAAGGAAATCTATGAGCAGCCCCAGGGTCTGACCGATCTGGTTCATCAGCGCATCCTGCTTCCTAAAAACGGTGAGCCGGTTCTAAACATGTCCGGCATTGATATTGATGACGAGTACTTCAGGGGTGTTAGCCGGATTGTGCTGGTTGCGCAGGGAACGGCATATCACGCGGGCATGGTCGGGCGTAACCTGATTGAGCGTACGGCGGTGATTCCGAGTTATGCTGAGTACGCGGCTGATTTTCATTACCGTGATCCGATTCTTGACCCGAGCGTTCTGGTTATTGCCATTACTCAATCCGGTGAGACGATGGATACCCTGCAGGCTGTGCGCAGTGCGCGTGAGAAGGGCTGTAAGGTTATCAGTGTTGTAAATACTGTCGGCTCAACAATTGCGCGTGAGTCTGACGGTGTGTTTTATATGCACTGCGGCCCTGAGATCGGGGTTGCAAGTACCAAGGCTTTCACCGCGATGATTGCCAGTCTTTATATTCTGTCGCTGCATATGGCACAGGTTCGAGGCACGATTGACGAGCATGAATTGCGCCGCCGCAGTCAGGACCTTTTGCAGGTAGGGCCGCGTGTTGAGGCGGTGCTGGCTACTGCCAATTATATCCGCCAGATTGCGATGCGTTATGTAAATGCCGGTAACTTTCTCTTCCTAGGACGTGGTACAGGCTGGCCGCTGGCGATGGAGGGTGCGCTCAAACTCAAGGAAGTCAGCTACATTCATGCGGAAGGTTATGACGCTGCGGAGATGAAGCACGGGCCGATCGCGCTGATTGACGAGAATATGCCGTGTCTCTTTATCGCGCTAAAGGGACGGCGCTATGACAAGGTTATCAGCAATATTCAGGAGGTAAAGGCACGCGGCGGCAAGGTTATTGCCATTGCCAGCCACGATGACGACGCAATCCACGAGCTTGCGGATGATGTTATTTATATCCGTGCCGAGAGTGGAATAATGAACAGTATTGTCTGTGCGGTGCCGCTGCAGTTGCTGGCATATTATATCGCTGATACCCGTGGCTGTGATGTGGATAAACCAAAGAATCTTGCCAAGAGCGTGACCGTTGAGTAGAGTAAGTATCGCACGTAAATAAAATTGAAAATCCCCCGCCGTTTGCGCCGGGGATTTTTTTTTATTTGTTCTTGTCAGATTGTAGATGCGGAATTTCGATGGAATCGTTCTGGAGACTATGCAAATAGCTCATGATCTCCTCTGGAGACTCAACTGTTTCAAGATACTCAATCGCCTGATTAAGGTCGCGAAAGATTTCAATACCTTCCCCCATACCTGATGCAAACATACTGTATGCACGTGAAAAGCCATACTGTAGTGAGGTTGAGACTAAAATGGCGATTTTTGCATTATGGGAATGTGTTGCCTTGGCTTCAAACGTTCCGACCTGCACACAAGCATTTACCGTAATCTTGTTGCAGTCCGCTTCCCGCAGATCGACCAGTTGCTGTATGCCGCTTCTTCCGTTGAGTTCTTTGACAAATGAATTAAAGTGCTCGTAAAACGAGTTGTCATCAACTGTGCCGGTAATCCGTACAAACACAAAATTACTGTCTGGCTTGTAGAAACGTTCAAACATTGCTTTCTCCCATCTGCCCCTGATGTTATAAATTTTATAATCTGTTGCAAATTCTGTCAATTATATTGTAAATGTAAGAGAATAATTTAATCTGAGACTCAAGAAGACTGCAGCGGTGCTTGGCGTGTGTGAAATGGGGGATAAGGGGACAAAAAAGCCCTGCAAGGGTTTCCTTACAGGGCTTTGATCTTTGTTGGAGGCGGCGACCGGATTTGAACCGATGAATGAGGGTTTTGCAAACCCTTGCCTTACCACTTGGCCACGCCGCCAAAGTCTGAATCATTTTAGGTCAGCAGGAAAATAAATCAAGAGGTAAATTGATATTTCCGCTAATTATTGGCTAATATGGTCTGCAATTATTATTTGTTGGCTTCGTACCAGGCGACTGTACGTTTAACCCCTTCCTCAAAAGGCATTTGCGCTGTGAAGCCAAAGAGTTCTTGAGCCTTCAGTGTATCAAGGCAGCGCCTTGGCTGGCCGTTAGGTTTGCCGCTGTCCCAGATTATTTCCCCCTTAAAACCTGTGGCCGTGACAATAATTTCAGCAAGATCTCTGATCTTTATCTCACGCCCGGAGCCGAGATTGACCGGGTTGCTCTCATTGTATTTCTCAGCCGCCAGAACAAGACCTTCTGCAGCGTCTTCAACATAGAGAAATTCCCGTGAGGGTGAGCCGTCGCCCCAGAGAGTTATCGACTTAGCACCAGCGTTACGCGCTTCGATACATTTGCGGATCATCGCCGGAATAACGTGTGAACTGTTGAGATCGAAATTATCCCGTGGGCCATAAAGATTTACCGGCAGTATAAAAATCGAATTATAGCCATATTCCTCACGGTAAGCCTGGCTCTGTACGAGCATCATCTTTTTGGCAAGGCCATAAGGTGCGTTGGTTTCTTCGGGGTAGCCGCTCCAGAGGTCTTCTTCTTTAAAGGGTACGGGGGTGAATTTCGGATAAGCGCAGATTGTGCCGGTCGCGATGAATTTACCGATGCCGGCTTTGTAGCTCTCATGGATAAGCTGTACGCCCATCATCAGGTTGTCGTAAAAGAATTCGCCCGGATGCTCACGGTTTGCGCCGATGCCACCGACGTTTGCCGCCAGATGGATTATCTGGTTTACCGGTTTGCCGTTTTTGCTGGTATCGGATATCAGCTGGCAGATTGCGTCTTTCTCGCGCAGGTCATAATCGGCGCTACGGGGAACTATTACCTCGCCTGCGCCGCGCTCGTCAAGCTTTTGACAGACAAATGAACCTAGAAATCCTGCCCCGCCTGTAACGATAACCCGTTTGTCCTGCCAGAAACCAGAAGCCATTTGCTCCTCCCCCAAAAGTAGCGCTGCCGTTATAAATATCCGGGTGCGCCGCTATTTAAAAGTAAGATTGTTATAATTAATGTAGCTGTTATTTGTGTAGTCTGCTTGAAACGATCAGAGGTAGTCTTCACCTTTGAGCGCGCAGAACTCGCCACACATCGAACAGACCCCTTCATCCTCAGGCATTGCCTGCGCGCGTGAAGCTTTGGCCTTGACCGGGTCGATGCAAAGCTCGAACATTTTATTCCAGTCCATGCTCTTGCGCGCACGGCTCATGGCGTCGTCCCAGTCTCGCGCGCCGGGTATGCCATTGGCAATATCTGCGGCGTGGGCGGCGATTCGTGAGGCGATGACTCCTTCGCGGACATCCTGTGCATTTGGCAGACGCAGGTGTTCTGCCGGTGTGACGTAGCAGAGGAAGTTAGCCCCGCAAGTTGCAGCTAAAGTTCCGCCGATAGCGCAGGCGATGTGGTCGTAACCTGGTGCAATATCAGTTACCAATGGCCCCAGAACATAGAAAGGAGCATTGTCGCAAGCCTTTTTCTCCATCTGCATCTGTGCCTGAATCTGGTTGTACGGCACATGCCCCGGACCTTCGATAATAACCTGCACCCCGGCTGCGCGGGCACGGCGTCCAAGTTCGCCAAGGGTATAGAGTTCTTCAATTTGCGCGCGGTCACCGGCGTCAGCCAGCGCCCCCGGACGAAGCGCGTCGCCGAGTGAGAGAGTACAGTCGTTGGCTTTGCACATGGCAATAACTTCGTCAAAGCGCTCGTAAAGCGGATTCTGTTTATTGTTGGCTACCATCCAGCGCGCGATTAGTGAACCGCCCCGGCTGACAACGCCGCAGATTCTTGGTTTTTCTTTGAGGTAACTAACCGCTGTCTGGGTTATGCCGCAATGAACGGTGATAAAATCAACCCCGTCCTCAATATGCAGGCGAACCGCCTCAAGCATGTCCTCGGCAGTCATGTCCTTGAAGGCTTGGCCGCGTGAAACAGCCATGTGTCCAGCTTCATAGAGCGGGACAGAGCCAAGTGAGATCGGGCAGTTATCGCGGACGCGTTTTCTGATTTCGCGGAGGTTGCCGCCGGTGGAGAGATCCATCACCGCGTCAGCCTTGGCGTCAACTGCGGCCTGCATCTTGAGCATCTCATCCTCAAAATCACAACGGTCAGGCGAGGTGCCGAAGTTGGCGTTGACCTTTATCGAGAGTCCGTCACCGACCGCGCAGGGATTGTCGAGTTGATGCCCCTTGGCCCATGGAATGACATAAGTGCCATTGGCAATACCTTTGATGATATCCTCAACCGGTCTGTTTTCCGCTTTTGCCGCGGCGACCATCCGGTCATCACTCTTTCCCTGACGTGCAAGCTCAATAAGTGTCATGATAATCTTTCCGAAATAAACATTGGCGCAGGTAAAATTCAGCCTGCGACCGGAAAATTAAAATACAAAATTTAAAGAGTATGATTTTACAGAAAAATAAATTCCATACAAGTATGCAACGTATTTAGGTTAAATTAAGGGTAATATTGTGTGTTTTTTGCTAATATTTTTGCGGGATTGGTTGATTATTGCAGAAAAATCCGAGGAGCATATTGACAGCGGGGATAATATGCGTATCTTTATAAGAGTAAGCAATGGCAAACCAGAAATTGGTAAATGACATAATGTTGCTTATGAGAAGTGGTAAGAGAAAACACCATAACGCGGGGTAGAGCAGTCTGGTAGCTCGTCGGGCTCATAACCCGGAGGTCGTAGGTTCAAATCCTGCCCCCGCTACCATAGCAATATCAAGGACTTGCAGTGATGCGAGTCCTTGTTTTTTTTTGTCTAAAAATGCCAAATTGTACCCTAAACTGTACCCTAAATTCCGGCAGATATGACAAGAAACACTGCACTTGCATCATGATTCGTTACCTTTTTTTACTGTAAAGGAGAGATCATGGCAAGTTTGAAGAAACGCGGCAAAAAGTATTATGCTCAGTATTATGTAGGCAGCAAACAGAGACGGGTATCGCTTGAGACTGAATCCAAGCAGATCGCCAAAGAAAAAATCCGCAAACTTGAGAGCGCAATGCTTCGCGGCGAGGATAGCCCGTTACCAACCAAGACACCAATCGGCGATATCGTCGAGGAGTACGTCAACCATATCAGAGCCGTCAAGACACCCAAGAGCGCACAGACCGATATTTATTATCTGCGTGAAGCATTCGGTGAAGTCTGCGAAGGGCTGAAGTGTACATCACGCAAGCGCACCGAAAAAACCCGCAAGCGAAAACTCAAGCCCGGTATGGATGGACGTAAGAGACCACAGACCATTGAAATATCTTACCTTGAGCAAATCAATACCTCGATGGTCTCCAGCTTTATCGCTTCACTAGTTCAGGCGCGAGGACTAGCCCCCAAGACAGCAAACCGTTACCGCGAGATATTATGCCGACTGGTCAATTGGTCGATGGATGAACGCGGCGTAAAAATGCCGGGAGACAAAAATCCGGTGGTCAAAGTCGGACGCTATAAAGAGCACGCCCCGAAAATTCGCTTCCTTACCCTTACCCAGATTGATGAGCAGCTTGCAGCGTATCATGTGCCGCAGCAGACAGGCAAGGTCATTAATCTTCATTCCTGCGATGGCCAGCGGCAACGACTCAAGCAGCAAATCCAAATCATGATTGCAATGTATATTTATGCCGGACTGCGCCGGGAAGAAGCGTTATGGCTGCAAAAGTCTGATCTTGATTTCAAGAGCGGTGCAAACGGGATGATTCGCATACGGGCTAAAGAGGTTGGCGGTGAGTCATGGCAACCTAAGACCAAGGTCAACCGGGCAGTGCCGATCAGTACCACCCTGCGCAGAATACTTGAAGTGTATACGCCGCTGCCGAATAAGGGCGATTGGTATTTCCCCGGAACAGGGGGCGAGCGGTACGACCCGGATAATTTCAGCCGCGACCTGAGATACTTCCAGAAGAAGTCTGGACTGATCTGGACGTGTCTGGATTTTCGCCATACTTTCGGATCACAGCTTGCAATGAAAGGTGAAAGCCTGTATAAAATAGCTACACTAATGGGCAATTCACCGGACATATGCCGCCTTCACTACGCCGCACTTATCCCCGAAGCCATGAGTGATACGGTGGAGTTTGGTAAATTCGATAAACTTTTAAAGATTGCTTATGAATAAAAACACTTTCAAAAAAGTGACTATAATTTTCAGCATTGCACTAATTACTTGTGGGCATTGCTCTGCTCACTATGGAACAGAAATAGCAATCTTTTTCCAGCTATTAAGTTTAATGGTGGTTGGTGGATTTATTTCCTTGTGGGTCGCCTATCTGTTGGTAAAAAACATAACCCTGCAACGCCTTGTTTTTTCAATAAGCATGGGGCTGAGTTCTTCTATTTTAATTTTTAACTTTTGGAGTTATCTACTCGTAAGGCTTGCCCTTCAGTCTTATTCGCAAAGTATGAATGCCGTTGGTTTTCTTTTTTTCTTTAAATTCCCGATTGAGTGTCTTGTTGATCCGAAAAAGGCAATTTTTACGGTCTATACTCCTCCTTTTAGTTGGTGGCATTTATGTTCGATTTCTCTGATTGTTATAACCATCCTGTTGCCAAATATAAAAAGAAAAAAAATACACAATAAAGATGAGCGTTTCCAAGGGTTAAGACTGAGTAAAAGATATCTGTTTATTATACTCGCGTGTGTTGCAATAACTATGTATTTCAACATTCAAGCTACAATTGAAATTTGGCCGAAAATTCGGAAGGTGCAGCAATATCAAACTTTTATTGCTGCTGCAAAAAATGGAAATACCGAACAACTTTCGCGTATGCTAGAAGCATATCCTGAGGTGTTAAATTATCCTGCTGTGAAATTAAATGCTGCTAAAGCTGCGAGCAAATTTGGCTCACAGCAAACCATAGACTATCTATTTCGTAAACACGTAAAGCCGACATTACTAACGGCGGTTGAGATAGGCCGTAAGGATGTGATTAATTCGATTTTTACTGACAAAAACATTGGCTATACAAACAAAGATTTATATCTGGCATTGGATTGGTGCTATCGCCATAAAGAAATGGAATCACTACGTTATCTTGCTTCGTTTATAGCGCCTTATAAAAATCACCATTCAGATAAATTAGAATCGTATAAATCCCTTATTGACAATCCCAAAGAATTTATTAATTCAGTACTGTATCATGCAGTAAAACAAGATGATATAGAGACGGTAAAATTGTTAGCACCTCGACTAAACTTAAATTTGTATAATTCATTTCAAGAAACAGTTTTGCATCAAGTCGTAAAATCAGGAAATACGAAAATATTGAGTTACTTACTCACGCTCAATCCTGATGTTAATATTCTCACAGGGATTGGCGCGCCATTGCATGTTGCTGCGCAGTACGCAGATAAGAAAACGATAAAATTACTTTTGGATGCAGGTGCTGATATTAATTGCGTTGATAAATCTGGCATAACCCCTCTTAATAGATCAATCATGCGAAGAGAAATTACCAATGCAGACTATCTTTTAGACAAGGGAGCAGCAATCAATGATAACTCGCTGCAGATGTCAAAGCAAATTATAACATTAAAAGGGGATAAATTCGCAAGTCGTATTGCGAAGATGTATTTTGAGCAAAGTAATGAAAAATAATATTATTATAAGAATTGCCTCGGATGGACTTACGGTCTCCGGTTTTTTTATGTATGTGTAATCTTGTTTATGTTGTTCACCTTGGTCAACTTAAGCGACTTTCGGATCGCAGCTTGCAATGAAAGGTGAAAGCCTGTATAAAATAGCTACACTAATGGGTAATTCACCGGAGATATGCCGTCGCTACTACGCAGCCCTTATCCCTGAAGCCATGAGTGATACGGTGGAGTTTATCGCTAAGAGATTTTTTAATACATACGAAAGTACGTCAAAATTATAGGAACGCAAAATGCCCAGAAAAATAGCAAAGAAACTACATGAAGCAGATAAAAAGGATGAAATAAGTAAATACTATAAAATTTTATCCCCTAAACGGTTTGACCTTTCCCCCTAGGAATAGTCCAAATTTCGAGTTAGAATTGGACTCATTTAATGGAGGAAATGGTTATGGCAGCAAAACGCTACACAGCAGAGCAGATTGTAAACAAGCTGCGTGAGGTCGAGGTATTAATCTCGCAAGGCAAGTCGGTTGCGCATGCATCCAAACAAATCTGAGTCACTGAACAGACCTATTATCGCTGGCGAAAAGAGTACGGTGGCCTGAAGTCTGATCAGGCCAAGCGGTTGAAAGAGCTTGAAAAAGAGAACGCCAGTCTTAAGCGATTATTGGCTGACGCGGAACTTGATAAAGCAATTT